>NZ_JAWLKE010000013.1:0-125397 GCF_033042225.1 Rhodococcus cercidiphylli | reverse complement strand
CCTCAAACGCGCCATCGCCCGCGAAATATTCGGCCTACTGAAGCCCACACCCAGCCCTTGACAGACATAGGAGCATCGTTCGGTGGCCTTTTCGGTAGTCAATGTCACGTTGAGTGGACTTTCTCGGGTCCCGAATTGGTGCACAGTTGAGGTGCATCTAGTATCTATGTTGTGTCCGAGATGAAATCTGCCGCCGATACGGCGTATGTGACGGTCAAGGAGCTCATAGTCTCGGGAGAACTTCCCGGCGGTGAGCTCGTCAGCGAGGGTGAGATCGCCACCCGGCTCGAGATCAGTCGCACACCCGTACGTGAAGCGTTTCTGCGTCTGCAGGTCGAGGGGTGGATGCGGCTGTACCCCAAGCGCGGGGCACTGGTGGTGCCGATCGCGGTGGGTGAGGCCGAGAGCGTCGTCGACGCGCGTCGACTCGTCGAGGCAGGCAGCGTCCGAGCATTCATCGACGACGCGTCAGCCCGCGAATCCGTGGTGTCCGCGCTGCGAGAGAACCTGCAGCTGCAGCAGCAGCTGGCCGTGGACGGTACCGCCGCGCAGTTCAGCGCCGTCGACGCCGACTTCCATCGCACCGTCGTCCATGCGGGCGGCAACCCATTGCTCGACGCGTTCTACGACGGACTGCGCGAGCGTCAACGCCGAATGACCGCAGCCTCGGTGACGCGTGACCCAGGCCAGATCTCCCGCATCGTCGACGACCATCGCCGGCTGGCCGACCTGATCGAGGCGGGAGATGCAGACGGATTCGAGCGGGCAGTCGAACAACACATGCTCGGGGTGCACGGCCTACGACCGGACAGAGGGGGAGCACGATGAGCGAGACGATCACGAACGATCGGGACATCGAGACGACTGCGCGACGTTGGCTGCTGGTGGCGTCGGGCATGTTCGCTGTCGCGTGGGGCGGCAACGAGTTCACGCCGCTGTTGGTGATGTATCGACTCGACCACGGGTTTTCGGCCGTGGTGGTCGATACGTTCCTGTTCGCCTACGTTCTGGGCATCATTCCGGCGATGCTGATCTGCGGACCGCTGTCCGACCGACTCGGTCGACGCCCGATCATGTTGCCCGCTACGGCAATTGCCGCGGCCGGGTCCATTCTGATCGCACTCGGACCGGACAATGCGTACCTGCTCTTCGGTGGTCGCGTGCTCAGCGGTATCGCGCTCGGAATCGGTATGGCCGTGGGCGGCAGCTGGGTCAAGGAACTCTCGAGCCGCGACGCCACCGCCAAACCCGGTGCCGGAGCGCGCCGTGCGGCGATGTCGCTGACCGCGGGCTTCGCCCTCGGTGCCGGAGTGGCCGGTGTGCTCGCGCAATGGGCACCCTGGCCGACGCACCTCGCCTACAGCGTGCACGTGCTGATCTGCATCGTCGCCGGTATCGGCATGCTGTCGGTTCCCGAAACTCGAACTGCCACAGCGGTATCCAAGAACAAAAAGCTGCTCGACGACCTACGGATTCCGTCCGCATCGCATCGACGGTTCCTGTTCGTGGTGCTCCCGTTGGCCCCGTGGGTGTTCGGTGCCGCGAGCGTCGCCTACGCGGTGCTGCCGTCACTGATGGCCGACGCTCTGGCCGACGAGCCCGGCGGCGGCTATCCCGTCGCCCTGTCTGCCGCGATGGCGGTGATCGCACTCGGTTCCGGCTTCGCGATTCAGGCCGTGGGGCGTCGAATCGACACTCCCGCCAGTGCGCGAGGCGCTCTGGTTGCGCTGACACTGCTGGTTGTCGGCATGGCTGTCGCGGCGTGGGCGGCGTCGGTGCTGACCATTGCCGCAGCCCTGATCGCGGCCGCAGTGCTGGGGTGTGGCTACGGCATGGCGCTGGTCTCGGGTTTGCAAGAGGTGCAACGCATTGCGGGCCCCGATGATCTCGCCGGCCTCACCGCGGTGTTCTATTCGCTGACCTACCTGGGCTTCGCGGTGCCCGCCCTGCTGTCGGCATTGACCGAGACATGGCCCGGCGTGGTCACGTATCCGATCATCTTCGGATTCGGCGCGGTGATGGCGGCACTGTGTGGCCTGGTGGTGCGGTCGAAAACGTCTGCACACTTGCCGAGCGCGTAGGGGCGGTTCGGCCCTAGGATCAGCGGCATCATGCTGCAGTCCTCGCGCACGGTCCCGCCGCATCGGGTGCCTCCGACGGTGGCGATCGCGGGTGCCACAGTATGGAACCGGCGTGAGGCGTACTGGTTTCTCGTCGCGGTGATCGTGCCGGCTGCGTGGTGGTCGAGGCATCCCGCTCTGGTGCCCTACGTCTTCGCGATCGTGCTGCTGGGTGCAGTGGTATTTCGCAGCCGACGGAATGCCTGGTGGGTGTCGATGCTGCGCTGGGGACTGATCGCCGACGTCGAGACCGTGGACACGGCACTGCGCGGTGACCGCAATCTTCGGCTCGCGCACGCCACCGGCTGGAACGTCCAACGGCGTTGGTACACAGGGATTGTCACCGAATCAACGGTGCGGTATCGGGCCGGGGAAGCGCGCGGTCACCTGTTCGTTCGGGGTCTGCCGTTCACCACCGGCGTGGTGCTCGCGCACTCGAAAAATCCTGGATCGGCCATGGCCATCAGCGACTTCCCCTGCGATCTGCAACTGGACGGCAGGGGACGCTGGGCGGCGTCGTTCCCGCCGGGCTTCTGGCGACAAGCACTGGCAACGGCGGCGCTGTACGGCTTCGCCGTGGCTGGGCTGATCATCTCGCTCGGGTAGCGATGAGGTGAACAGTCAGGTTTGCACCCCAAGGGGTTGACGGCCCCGCCGCCATTTCAATACTTTGGTTAAGGAAATGAGGTGCTGAAACCGAAGGGGAATGATGACCAAGCGCAACGCATCACGCATCGCTACCGGAATCTTCGTCGCCGCAGCAGGACTCGGCTCCATTGTGGGGGCAGCAGTTCCTACGCAAGCACAGACCGTGGATTCGCCCGCCCTCGGAGTCGCCAAAACCAGTGACAGTGACTTCTCTGTGGCGTTGGTCGGCTACGACGTCGCAGTGGCAGACGACGGAACAGCCACGGCAAAAAATATCGAGACAGGTGCGACGGAGTCGCTGCCTACGCGGGCCACCGCCGCAGATGGCAGTCAGGTCGAGGTTCAGTACGCCGTTTCGGGCTCCGCCCTCCGAGTGCACGCGGTCGCGGTGCCCAGCGACGGTGAGGTCACCACGCTGAGTATCGGAAATTGTCTGGCGGGGATCGGGGGAGGTGCGGTGTCCGGGGGCACCGCGGCCGGGCTCGCAGGAGCCGGTGTGGGGACCGTGACGCTCCCGGTCGTGGGTACTGTCGGAGGCGGCTTGGTCGGCGCAATCGGCGGAGCTGTTGGCGGTGGCCTGACCGGTGGAGCAACGTTCTGCTGAGGGAGCGAGCATGAAGTACAACTACTCCGGACCCTGGCCGATTTTCGCCGTGCTGGGCGTCATCGTGTGTTGGGTGCTGTTTCAGGTCGTGGCACTCGATGCGAGTGTCGGCCGTGCGATCGCGTCGCCGATCAATCTTTTCGCGTTGATGTCGGCGGGCTTCTTGACCATCGGCTACGCGCAGAAACGGCGTCGGCGGGTCTGACCGGCGGGTCGGCTCCCCAGACCTGGATTCAGGCCTCCGATTGCAGGCTGGTATCCGAAACTGGGGAGCCGATTGCCCGCGGGACCTACGGCAGCGACGGAAGTTGCTTGTCCACCAACCATGCGTCCCACAGATTTCGGGGGCAACCGAAGCGGGAGGCGAGGTCGGTGAAGTCCGCGGTTGCGACCGTCGAGTAGCGGTACTTGGAGGTCCATTCCTGGATCAGTCCGAAGAATCGCTCGTCGCCGATGGTGCGCCGCACTGCATGCAGTGCCAGTGCGCCGCGTTTGTAGACACGGTCGTCGAAGATGCGCTCGGGCCCCGGGTCGGTGAGTTGCAGGTCCATCGCCAGACCGCGCTGAATGGTGTGCGCCCGCTTGGCCTTGTCGTGAGCCGTTGCGCCGCCGGAGTTCTCGGCCCAGATCCACTCCGAGTAGCACGCGAATCCCTCGTGCAGCCAGATGTCGGCCCACTTGCCGAGGGTGAGCGAATTGCCGAACCACTGGTGCGCCAGCTCGTGCGCCACCAGGCGCTCGTAGTACCGGGAACCGGAACAGTGATTGGCACCGAAGATCGATAGGCCCTGCGCCTCGATCGGAATCTCGAGATCGTCGTCGGTCACCACCACGGTGTACGACGCGAAAGGGTAAGGGCCATAAAGCCGTACGAACGTATCCATCATCTGCGGTTGACGACCGAAGTCGTGATCGAACTGCGCTCGCAGGCGCGGCGGAGTGATCGCCTTCATCGGTACCGGCCCCGGGCTGACGATGCGATGCTCGTACGGACCGATCTGGATGGTGGCGAGGTAGCTGGCCATCGGCTCGGGCTGCTCGTACACCCACGTGGTGCGGCTGGCGCGAGTCTGCTTGCGCACCAACGTTCCGTTGGCCACCGCGTAGTACGGGGAATCGGTGGTGATGGTGATGCCGTAGCTGGCCTTGGACACCGGATGGTCGTCGCACGGAAACCACGACGCAGCGCCGTTGGGTTGGCTGGCGACGAGCGAGCCCTCGGTGAGCTCCTCCCAGCCGACCTCACCCCACAAACCGTTGATGGGCTTGGGGGTTCCGCCGTACGCCACCGTCACCACCAGTGCCGCACCCGACGCGATGGGCTTGGCGGGCGTGATCTTCAGCTTGCCGCGCTGGTGGCTGAACTTCACCGAACGCGATCCGTTGACCGACACCTTCGACACGTTCATCGCCGGACCGAGATCGAGCGCGAACTTCGACACCGTCGCCGTGGTGACCGCGGTGATCTTCGCCTTACCCGCCAGCCGGTTGCTCTCGACCTTGTACTCGAGATCGAGTTCGTAGCGCGAGACGCGATAGCCGCGGTTGCCGTTCTGCGGAAGATACGTATCGATCGGATTGTCACTGGAGTCGACGTCGAACACCGGTGCCACGAGCCTGTCCGGCACGGTAGATCACCCCTCGTTTCGGTCGTCGCGAATACGCGGAAAGGGATCACCCTTGGCCCACGGCGCGATCGGATTGCCCTGCCAGCGAGTATGCGCGGGAACCGTATCGCCGCGCATCACCAGAGAGGCAGGCCCCACCGTCGCTCCATCACCTATACCCGATGCAGGCAGCGCGACACAGTGTGGTCCCAGTGTTGCGCCTCTGCCGAGATCGACCGTGTCCATGGACATGATCCGATCATGGAACAGGTGCGTCTGCACAACGCACCCTCGGTTGACCGTCGCACCGTCGGCCAACGTCACCAGATCGGCCTCGGGAAGCCAGTACGTCTCACACCAGACGCCACGGCCGATATCCGCACCGAGCCACCGCAGCCACATGTTCAGCACCGCGGTGCCCTCGGCGGCGCGCGCGAACCACGGCGCGGCAACGGTCTCGACGAACGTGTCTGCCACCTCGTTGCGCCACACGAACGAACTCCACAGCGGATGATCGGTCTTGCCGATCCGGCCCACCCACAACCACTTCGCCAACGCCGACACCGCAGCAGCCACGAAACCGGCGACGAGCAGGACGACGCCGCTGAGCAACGCAGCCAACCAGTACCCGATGGAGTCGGCGATGGCGGTGAGCGTGAACAGCACTCCGAGCCCGATGCCGAACGTCACGACGACGGGAATCAACCGGCACGTCTCGACGAACGACCGGGCGACCTTGAGCTTGCGGGGCGGATCGAACGTGCGCGACGAATCCGCACTACCGGCGGCCCGACGCAGCCGCACCGGCGGACTGCCGAGCCACGACGAGCCGGACTTCGCCTTGTCCGGAGTCGCGGACAGCACCGCGACCAGGCCGTTCTTCGGGACGGTTCGCCCGGGCCCGGTCATACCGGAGTTGCCGAGGAACGCCCGCTTGCCGACCTTGGCGTCGCCCAGATGCATCCAGCCGCCGCCGAGTTCGTAGCTGGCGACCATCGTGTCGTCGGCGAGAAACGCGCCGTCGGCGACGGTGGTGAACTTGGGGATCATCAGCACCGTCGACGCCTCGACGTCCTTGCCGATCTTCGCGCCGAGGAGCCTCAGCCAATGCGGAGTCAGCAGTGACGCGTAGAGCGGGAACAGGAAGGTGCGCGCGGAGTCCATCAATCGTTCGGTGGCCCAGACCTGCCAGCCGATGCGGCTACGGACCGGGTGGTAGCCGCCGACGAGACCGATGCTGAGCAACCGCACCGCGACGACGGTGATCAACGCGAACACCGCCAACGACACCATCGTCGCGACGGGCAACATCACCAGACCACGTTCGAAGGCGTCGAACACGGAGTCCGCGGTGTGAATCCACCAGCCCATCAGCACCAGGCTGACGCCGATCGAGAACAGTGCCATGCCGGACAGGAACAGCGACGCGACGCCGTACGCGAACACCCATTTCGTCGCGCGCGGTGGCGTTTCCGCGGGCCACGGATGATCGGCCTTGCCGACCTTCTGAGCCGGCGAACCGGACCACATCTGACCGGCCTTCACCCGTCCGACGACGGCGGAGCCTGCGGTGACGACGGCGTTCTTGCCGACCTTGGTGCCGGGCAACAGCGTCGACCGTGCGCCGACGGTGGCACCGGCACCGATCTCGACGCCGCCGATGTAGACGAGATCTCCGTCGATCCAATGTCCGGACAGATCCACCTCGGGCTCGATGGAACAGCCGTCGCCCAGCTCGAGCATTCCGGTGACCGGCGGCATCGTGTGCAGGTCGACACCCTTGCCGATCTTGGCACCCAGAGCGCGCGCGTAGTAGACCATCCACGGTGCGCCCGAAAGGTTCGACGCACCACTGGCATCGGTCAATCTCGTTGCTGCCCACAGCCTGATGTGCATGCTCCCGCCGCGTCGATACGCGCCGGGTTTCAAGCCCGCCAGCAGGATGCGAGAGCCGATCACCGAGATCGCCATCCGGCCGACCGGAGTGATGAACAGGACGAACGCCACGAGCACCCACCACCACGACAGCGTCGGGGCCCAGGGCACGTCGCCGAACCAGGACATGACGTTGAACAGCAGTCCGAGCCAAGTGACCCACTGCAATCCGGTCAGCGTGGTCAACGGAACCGTTGCCGCGATCTGCGCCCACTGCGCGGTACGCGACGTCGGGGCCACGTCACGAGGAACGGCCTCGACGACAGGCTTCAGATCGTCGAGATACTGCGCCAGTGAACCCAGCCGTGGGTGGTCGTAGAGCTGTGCGACGGTGATCTCGGGGAACCGTTCGCGCAACGCCGTCACCAACTGAGCGGCCGACAGCGAACCGCCGCCGTTGGCGAAGAAATCGGCGTTCTCGTCGGAAACCTGCGCGCCGAGGATGTTGGTCCACAATTCGGCCACCCACCCCGCCGTGCCGCCGAGCGCAGACGCGCCCGCCATACCGGGCAGGGGCCACGGCAGCGCGTTGCGGTCGACCTTGCCCGAAGTGCGCGTTGGCATCTCGTCCACCAGCGCAAGCCTGGGCACCAATGCCGCGGGCAACTGCTCGGCGAGCAATTCGCGTGCGGCTTCGAGATCGAAATCTGGATTGGTGCTGGCGAGGTATCCGACCAGCACCGAGTTACCGGCAGCGGTCTTGCGGATGGCGGCCGCCGCACCGCCGACTCCCGGAAGTGCTTGCAGCGCATTGTCTATCTCGCCGAGCTCGATGCGTCGACCGCCGAGCTTGACCTGATCGTCGGCGCGACCCTGGAACAAGAGCCCTTCGAGCTCGAGCTTGACCAGATCGCCGCTGCGGTACGCCCGATCCCACCCCAGAGAGGGCATGGGCGCGTACTTCTCGGCGTCCTTGGCCGGATCGAGATACCGAGCGAGTCCGACGCCGCCGATGACCAACTCACCGACTTCGCCGACCTGTACCGGGGTGCCCGACGCATCGACTACTGCCAGGTCCCATCCGTCCAACGGCAATCCGATGCGGACGGGCCCCTTCCCGTCCATGATCGCCGCGCACGCGACGACCGTTGCCTCGGTGGGGCCGTACGTGTTCCAGACCTCGCGGCCCTCGACGGCGAGCCGCTCGGCCAGTTCCGGCGGGCACGCCTCGCCGCCGAAGATGAGCAACCGCACCGCTTC
Organism: Rhodococcus cercidiphylli; assembly: GCF_033042225.1. Classification (NCBI taxonomy): domain Bacteria; kingdom Bacillati; phylum Actinomycetota; class Actinomycetes; order Mycobacteriales; family Nocardiaceae; genus Rhodococcus; species Rhodococcus cercidiphylli. The sequence continues at coordinate 117,283 of NZ_JAWLKE010000013.1, read as the reverse complement.
CAGAGCCACCGCGGGCCACAGCGACGCGAGGGTGGGCACCGTCGAGACGACACTGATGTCGCGGGAGACGAGCCACGGGCCCAGATCGAAACCGGACCGCACCAGCGACCTGGGTGCCGGAACCAGACACGCACCGTGCCGCCACGCCAGCCACATCTCCTCGCACGACGCGTCGAACGCCACCGACAGACCGGCCAGCACTCGATCACCTGGGCCGAGTGGATCCTTCTGCAAGAACATGCGGGCCTCGGCGTCGACGAACGCCGCCGCATTGCGGTGACTGACCGCCACACCCTTGGGCGTGCCCGTCGAACCCGAGGTGAAGATGACCCACGCGTCGTCCTCGGGAGTCGGCGGCAGTGGGTCGGTCTCGGAAAGGCCGTCTTGTTTGGGAGCAGTACCGGCGGCGATGCCGCCCGCCGTGACGATGGCCGTCACCTTCGCCTCACCGAAGACCAACTCGGCCCGCTCCTCGGGATCGTCCGCGTCCACCGGAACGTACGCGGCACCGACCGCGAGGATGGACAGGATCGCGACATAAAGGGAGAAGGAACCCGACGGCATGCGGATGCCGACGCGATCGCCGCGCCTGACGCCGGCATCGGCGAGCCACTGCGCGCCCTCGGCGATGTCGTCCAACAACTCGGAGTAGCTGACCGAGACAGCACCGTCGTCGATGGCGGGGGCGTCGGGAAAACGATGAGCGGTATCACGGAGAACGTCGATGAGCGTCCGGGCAGGAGGGGCGAGCGACGAGCGAAGAAACGCCGCCGGTGCAGGCGCGGTGTCCGCGCTCGAACCCGGCAGATCGTTCTCTTGATGCACAGACAACCGGGCGTCCTTCTCGTTCGTTGGCAAGTGACTCTGTGGTGCTGGGACTCTGTGCCGCTGGGGAGCAGCGCCGTTGGTTATCTCACGTTCTGTTTGCCAGCAGGTGAACGAGCGCTCCTTCCCACCGCGGGAATCCTACTGCTGCCCACGCGTGAGTTCCGGCTTGACAAAACCGCAGCGGGTTTGCCAGTGTCTTCTCCACGGTCACGAGTACCAGCGTCAAGCCCCGGCTCGCTGGTCGGCAACCCTCCTCCGCGGTGGGGTGCTCCGGGTGACGACCAGGCTGATGCCGGAAAACCGGCGCGGCAAGCGCGGACTCGTTCACCACATCCTTCGGTTGCGGGTCCCTCGAACGTGAGGGCTTGATCTGTCATGACATCTGTACTTTCCCGCCCCTGTGCTCCTTTTGCCCCTGTTTCGGGCACGGATCTGCAGGTACCCCTGGTGCAGGGCGGCACCTGCACCTACGCCAATTTCGACTACGCTGCCAGCGCACCGGCTTTGACGGCGGTGACCGATCGGATCGCGGAACTGCTGCCGTTCTACTCCAGTGTTCATCGCGGTGCCGGCTACGCCTCACGGGTCTGCACGGCAGCGTACGAGAAGGCGCGGGTGACCGTCGCCGATTTCATTGGTGCGCAGTCGGATTCGGTGGTGGTGTTCACCCGGAACACCACCGATTCGCTGAACCTGTTGGCCGCATGCGTGCCGGGTGAGACCGTGGTGCTCGACATCGAACACCACGCGAACCTGCTTCCGTGGCGTGACCGACGAGTGGTGGTGGCTGCGTCGACCCTGGCCGAGACCATCGACCGCCTCGACGCCGAACTCGCCGCGAAACCTGCTGCTCTGCTTGCGATCACGGGCGCATCGAACGTCACCGGTGAAGTTCTGCCGGTCGCTGAACTCGCGGCACTGGCGCATCGGCACGGCGCACGCATCGCGGTGGACGGTGCCCAGCTGGTTCCGCATCGGCGGGTCGACATCGCCGCACTCGGGGTGGACTACCTCGCCTTCTCCGGGCACAAGCTCTACGCCCCGTTCGGCGCGGGAGTGCTTGTGGGCAGGCGTGATTGGCTCGACCTCGGTGAGCCACACCTGGCCGGCGGTGGCGCGGTACGTAGCGTGCGCATCGACCACACCGATTGGGCTCCGGCACCGCAGCGGCACGAGGCTGGCACCCCCAACGTGCTCGGGGTTGCCGCATTGGCTGCGGCCTGCGAGGCCATTGCCGGATTCGACGATGCCGAGCTGCAGGCGCACGAGCGCGAACTGTCGTCCCGCCTGCGCGACGGGCTGGCCGCACTGGACGGCGTCGAGCAGCTCGAGGTGTGGGCCGACGCGACCGACAGCGTCGGCATCGTCACCTTCACCGTCGCCGGACGCGACCCCGGTGAGGTCGCCGCGTACCTCTCCGCCGAACACGGAATCGGCGTGCGGGACGGGAAGTTCTGCGCGCACCCACTGCTGAGCAGGCTGGGGCATGCGGCCGGAGCGGTTCGGGCCAGCATCGGCCTCGGCAGCTCGTTCGCCGATGTGGACCGACTCGTCGACGCACTCGCCGCCCTGGTCGAATCGGGACCGAACTGGGACTACGCAGAGGATGCCGGCTGGTGGAACCCCGTACCCGACCCGCGACCCTTCCCCGAGGTGGCCGATGGCGCCGCCGGGGTTGGATCCCCGTGCACCCCCGCAGACAGTTAGCATGGCGTCATGACCGTGAGTGTCGTATGGGCGGGCAACCGCCACTGGTGCAACAGATATGTGGATCTGTGCCGCACTGCGTCCGGGTCGTGTTCGAGTTCGGCTCCGCTCCGACCGAATGCCACCGACTGAAGAATCAGGACCACCACTCATGTCGCACAACTTCACCCGCGTCGCCGTCGAATTCTCTGCGGGTTGGACCGAACTGACCGCCGCTCCCGAGACGGATGTAGTCCGAATCCAGGCCTCCGACCTGCGGGAATCCCAGCAGCAACGCGCGCGGCTCCGCGCCGAGGCAGTCGACCGCGGCGAATCTGCCGACAGCACAGCAGTGTTTCTCGACCTCGAGATCCACATCGCGGCCGATGCCCGGACGGCCCGTCGGGAATTTGCCACACTGGATGCGCCGAGCAGTCCGTCGTCGATCCGCTACGTCGGAACACCGGCGGGACTGGCCAGTTTGATCTCCGACGTCACCGCGGCCGATGTGGCCGACGGCGTGACATTGACAGTGCTCGGCGACGTCGCTCGCCAGTCGGTTCTCATCAACAACGGAGTACTGCCGCTGCTGGAATCCCGCGGGACCCGACTCGACATCGACGTCGTCGACGCGGTCCTCGGCGCACCGATCGCCCCGACTCTCGCGTCCTGAGGATTCGCGTCCTCGGGACGTGCGCGTGGGTCAGGTGACGTCGATCGCCAGACCCGCAGTGATGCGCACCAACTCGGTGAACGTGGACCTGAAGATCGTATTGGTGTGGCCGGCGGCCGCCCACACCTCGGAGTAGCCGGCCAGATCCTGGTCGACGAACGTGTCGAGGTTGGTGGGGTGGCCGACCGGGGCGATCCCACCTATCGGCTGGCCGGTGGCATGCTTGGCCGTGTCCAGAGGCGCACGCGTCAACACGCCGCCGAGACGCTCGCCGGTGTGCTCGAGATGAACGTTGTGGGCACCGGAGACGAGCAGCAGCACCGGCTCGTCGCCCAGTAGAAACACCATCGACTTCACGATCGCGCCCACGTCGACGCCCAGTGCCGCAGCGGCATCGGCGGCAGTGTGCGTGCCCTCCGGACTGCTGACCACCACCCCGTGATGACCACGTGAAATCAGCGTGTCGGCAACATGGGCTGCATTCGGATGAAGTAGCCGGGACATACCCCAACCCTATTGCCCCGCGACCGTTTACGCAGATGCGTCCAGATCACCGAACAGTCTCAATCGCGCCATGCCGCCGTCCGGGAAGATGTCCATCCGAACCTCCGAGACCGGGGTCTCGTGGTCGAGTAGGAAGCGATGGCGGGTGTCGGGCTGCAACGTCGTTCGCGGCAACAGCTCGATCCACTCGCCCTCACCGAGCCGTCCGCGCAGTGACGCCGCGCCAGGGGCGTTGCCGAGGAAGCAGGTGGTGTCGAGCTCGGCGAGTCGAACGAGCCCGCTGCCTGCCAGCTGTACCTGAACCCAGTCGTTCGCGTCGTTGCGTCGCCGCGAGGTCTCCCAACCCTCACCCATCGACCGCGGCGGGCCGGGGAACAGGAGATTGTTGGGGGAGCTGTAGAACATGTTGGAACACGCCGAGACGTAGGCACCGTTCTCGAGCGCAGCGAGGTCGACCGGCCCGGCCGCAAGGAACTCGGGATCGGGCTTGCCGCGGCCCAGTACCCGCAACCGCGCCACTCCGCCGTCCGGGTAGATCGACAGTTTCACGTGCGTCCACCGCGCGTCGGAGGCGACGGCGAACCTGTTCTCACTGTCGCCGTCGACCGGGCTGCGCGCGACGATGGTGGTCCACTCGGTCTGCGTGCGCAGCTCGTCCGGGGACGGGAAGCCCTGCACCTCGGCGGCCTCGACCGAAATCTCCGGCGGATAGTTTCCGGTGAACCACGAGGTGTCGACGACGATTGCCGAGACGACACCCGGTGCGCCGAGACGCACGATGGCCTCGTCGTAGCCTGCCTCGCGTCGCCGACGCGTCTCCCACCCGTCGTAGATCTGACCCTTGTGCCCGAACGTCGCGGTCGAATAGTCGGCCTTGCCGGGACTGACGAGATTCTCCTTCTCCGCGAACGTCTCGTCGTTCGCCCACACGACTGCGCCTCCGAGAGTGCGGACAGCGAGATCGGGCAGAGGCAGCGGGAAGGTGGAGGTCATGGGATCACACTTTACTGGTCTCGCGTGAGCTCATCGGGTTGTGTGCAGACCGACGCCGCAGAGCTGCCGCGACCATCAGTAGCGCGCCGATCACGATGTAGAGCGTCAGGCCGAGTGCGGGTTGCCCCAGTCCGGTGCCGGAGAAGTACACGATGCTGCGTACGCCCTCGGTGCCGATGCCAGGGGTGATCCACCGACCGATCGAGGCGTAGAGCGACGGCAGTACATCGGCCCCGAAAGCGCCTCCTGCACTGGGGTTTCCGAGGATGACGAACAGCACGATGGCGGCGGGCACCGCCGCGACACCGATCAGGGCGCGCAGGCCCATGGTGAACAGTCCGGTGGCGAAGACGACCCCGGTTCCCAGCAGGGTCAGCGGAAACCAATGGCCGGCAAAGGTTTCCAGTACATGGGTGGTGAGGAATGCTCCGAGAGCGCCGGAAGCGAGGGAGTACGCCGCGAGAATGCCGACATGCATCCAGGTTTCGCGGCGCGAGGTCGGTGCCCCGATCAGCAATCCGAATGCGGCAGCCAGAAGGTAGCCGCCGACGACCCAGCCGACCGAGAGATAGAAACCGGACAGCCCTCGGTTGTCGTGCACACCGACCGGGATCTCGTCGCGGACCACGAACTGGCGGCCCTGGGCGGCGTCGACCTCGGTGAAGATCGATTCCAGCGCGGTGGCTTCGGAGCTCCCTGCTGCGCTCGCGGTGATCAGTGTGTCCGTTCCGTTCGCGCCGACGACATAGGCCCCGATGATGTCCCTGTCGCGGAGCAACGAACGGACCTCGGCGGTATCGGCCGCGGTGCGTGCCTCGAGTGGGGCACCGTCGATGGCGTTCAGGCGATCGGTCGTCTGCTGGTCCAGCCCCTCGGGGAGGCCGGCTTCGGTCACCACCGCGATGGGGATCGTATGCGGAGTCGGCTGATGAAACGCCGAGACGTAGCTGAGGATGAAGCCGAGCTGAAGTATCAGCACCGCGGCGGCGAGCAGTGACATCTTGCGCATGGGTGACTCCTGAATCTTGTCGATACCCGAGGTATTCAATACTCTAGGTATCGTGAATGCCGACGAGCAAGAAAAGTGGGGGTCGACACAGTCGCAGCGACGACCGCAGCGTGCCGACGTTCGAGACCGACTGCTCGCCGCCGCAGCGGACGAGTTCACCGAAAACGGCTATGCCGCAGCCAAACTCACCGACATTGCGGACCGCGCCGGCTTCACCAAGGGAGCCGTCTACTCCAATTTCGAGTCCAAGCAAGCGCTGTTCGCCGAGCTGCTGGCCAGGCGGTCCCTCGACCTCGCGGCCCGCGTACTGGCTCACATTTCCGATCTGGACCCCGGCGCGGCAGCCGGAGCGGGCGGCGGAGAGATCGCGTCGTGGGTGGTCGCCGAACCCCGCTGGCCGCTGCTGACCGTCGAATTCGGGATTCTCGCCGGACGCGACCCGGCCGTCGCGGAGCGCTATCGCACCGACCGTCGAGCACTGCGGCGCGAGCTCGAACGCCTCATCGCCGAGCGAGCGGACGACTGGGGAGTCGGCGAGAAGTTCGATGCCCGACGCCTCGCGACGTCACTGGCGGCCTTGATCTCCGGATTGGCCGTCGAACATTCGGTGGATCCGGAGGAAATCGACGAGGGAGCGATCGCCGACGCGGTCTCCGAACTGTTCGCGGGAGCGATAGCTAGGGCACATCTCGATTGAGGGACACGGCACCGGGTAACCGGGAGAGATGAATGCTCAGAATCCCGATCCCGACGTCACCGCAGGACTCGAAGCGGGTGGCAGCGTCACGCCAGGAGACACCCCGCCCGCCGAAACGGGAGTCGGCGGCCCCAATCACGAACCTCCGCAGCGCAGCCGTGTCATGCCGATCCTCATCATCGGTGTGGTGGCCTTGCTGGCGATCCTGATAGCCGGTGGACTGATCGGTCGCGTCGTCGGTCTGTTCGGCTGATCCCGGGTCGGCGGCCCGTCCGTACTCGGCGAACAGTCAGTACTGCGGCCAGCCGCCCTCGGGCCCGAGCAGGCGATCCAATCGGATGTGGTTGATCTTCGCCAGCTCGTCGCGCATGATCTTGCGTTCGGTCCGATCGTCGTTGTCGAGTCGATGGCCCAGATCCACCAGGATGTCGCGCGGCTCGAAGCCCTCGGGCTCGAACAACCCGCTCCAGATGTACGGATAGCCGAACCGCTCGCAGTACGCGCGCGCCGCGGTCACCAGAGCGCCTCGCGTATCCGCGTCCATGGCTGCGCACACCTTGCTCGGCTCGGGACGCGTCGCGGCCAACATGTCCATGTCGCCGTCCGACAGCTCCGCCAGTTCCGCGTCGGCTGCCGAGAACAGCTCTGCCCGCGAGCGATACCTGCGGCCGTCCGCCACCCTGGACGCCCACGCCACCGAGCAACAACACTCGTACAACGCATGCACCGCCTTGCGGCGCGGCAGATCGTTGAACGTCTCCAGGCCGAGTCCCTGATGCATCAGCATGGATAGATGGTGAGCCTCATTCGGCGTATGCACCAGAGCTGAGCAGGGACTTAGCGCAGACGTTACGCGCCGTAACATGCGGTGCGGGGATGGGCGACTCTGCCGCTAGGCTCGCAGGCATGACGGAACGAACCTGGAAAGCCTTCTCCGTGGAGATCGCCGACCACATCGCGCAAGTGACCCTCCTCGGACCGGGCAAGGGCAATGCCATGGGCCCGGACTTCTGGAGCGAGAGCCCCGAGCTGTTCGCTCAGCTCGACGCCGATCCCGAGGTTCGTGCAGTCGTGCTCGCGGGCTCGGGCAAGAACTTCACCTACGGACTCGACCTCGCCGCGATGGCAGGAACCTTCGGTCCGCTCATGGCGGACAAGGCACTGGCCGGTCCCCGAACGACGTTCCACGACACCATCAAGACGATGCAGAAGGCCATCAACGCCGTGGCGGACTGCCGCAAGCCCGTCGTCGCGGCCGTGCAGGGCTGGTGCATCGGCGGTGGCGTCGACCTCATCACCGCCGCGGACGTGCGCTACGCCAGTGCCGACGCGAAGTTCAGCGTGCGCGAGGTGCGGGTCGCGATCGTCGCGGACATGGGGTCGTTGGCTCGACTGCCCGCGATCATCGGCGATGGGCACATGCGTGAGCTGGCACTGACGGGCAAGGACATCGACGCCGCGCGCGCCGAGAAGATCGGCCTGGTCAACGACGTGTTCGAGGACCACGACGCCGCCATCGCCGCTGCTCGCGAATGCGCCGCCGCCATCGCCGCCAATCCGCCCCTGGTGGTGCAGGGCATCAAGACCGTGCTGGATCATTCTCGATCCTCCGGTGTCGATGATTCCCTGCGCTACGTCGCGGCCTGGAACGCCGCCTTCCTCGCCTCGCACGACCTCACCGAGGCGATCACCTCGGTGTTCGAGAAGCGACCGGCGCAGTTCACCGGTAACTGACGTGGTCGAGTTCGCCGAGGAGCTGGGCACGCAGCTGGTTCGGCTGCAACGCCTGCGTGAGCGCAACATCGCTGCGATCTCGTCCTCGGGCGGTGTCGACGGTGCCGCGTACGTATGCTTGTTCCGGCTCCTGCGCGACGGACCGATGCGGTCGAGTGAACTCGCCGCCATGGTGAATTCCGATCCGTCGACGGTGAGCAGGCAGGTGGCTCAGCTGGTCGAACGGGGGCACGTCGAGCGGCTGCCCGACAAACGTGACGGTCGAGCGTTCGTGCTCGCGGTGACCGCGTCGGGTCAGGAAGCGGCGGCAGCGATCCAGCAACGACGAACCGACAATCTCGGACGGGTGATCGAGGGGTGGACACGGCAGGACCGAGAATCGCTCGTGACGTTGCTCGATCGATTCTTGACCGATTACGAAACCATCAGGCCGGACCTGCCCGACCGCCGCGCAGGTAGCGTCTGATCGGCGGGCGATCCACGATCGGGGCGATCGAGGCAGTGCGCAGTCGCTCGTAGAGCAAGCGCGGACGGAGGGGATGCTGTGCCGATCGGTCGTGACAAGCCGTCGCTCGCGTCCGATGCCGGGACCCGTCGGAACTCGGTACGACTCGAACGCCGGGTGGCGCGAGGAATCGCCGTGCTGGTGCCCTCGTTCGGTCTCATCGGGGCGATAGCGATGCTGTCCTCGGACGGTCCTGTTGGACCGACGGCTGTTGTCGTGTGCCTGGTGGTCTTGCTGTCGACTCTCCCGGTAGGGGCATGGTGGTGGCTGCGCTCGGCGGACGCCTCCCACATGCCGGGATGGTTCGTCGTGTACGCCGACGTGGGCGTGTCGACGATGCTGCTGACCTTCGACGACCGTGATCTCGCGCTGTACGGCGCTGCCCTGTTCGCCGTGATCGGGACCTACATCGCGTACTTCTCGCGGCGAACGGTGCTCAAGTTCCACACGGCATTCGTCAACGCGGTCATTCTGCTACTCGCAGTGCTCGCCCTGGTCGAGCGGCCGGAGGATCCGGCGTCGATCCTCGCCCGCACCCTCGTGACGGTTCTGGTGGTCAACTCGGTACTCGCGTTCCGCGCAGTGATCCAGCGCCAGCTCGATCTCGCCAACACGGACTCGCTGACCGGACTGCTCAACAGACGCGGCCTGGAATTGCGGCTCCAACGCATGATGAACTCGCTGGACGAGCACCGTTCCGTCGCACTCATGGTGGTCGATCTGGACCAGTTCAAGCGAGTCAACGACACCTACGGTCATGCGGTGGGGGACCGAGTGTTGCGCCGGACGGCCCGCAGGCTGACCGCGGTCACGGGCACGAGGCCGTGCGTGGCACGCACCGGCGGTGAGGAGTTCACCATCGCGCTACCGGTCGACGATGCCGCCGCGCACCGGATCGCCCACGAGATCCTCGAGTCGATTCACGACCCAGCCGACGACGTGCCGGTGACGGTCAGTGTCGGGGTGGCCCTGCTCGACGGCAGCCGATGGTTCACCGCCAGCGAGTCCGGTGACAGTGCCGGTCTGGTCCACAACGTGCTGCTCGACGCCGACACGGCGATGTACGAGTCCAAGCACGCGGGCGGAAACAGAGCAACGGTGTACGCCGGCGAATGATCCGCCGGCGTACACCGTTCGTCGTTCGGGGAAGAACGTGTTCCGTGCGTCAGCGCAAGGCGCTCTTGGGGTCGTTCCACAGCTGATCGGTGAAGTCCTCCAACGCGACGAGAACGATGGTGTCCTCGGTACGGCGCAGGATCGACTTGCTGGCGCGCACCTGCACGATATCGCCGGTCTTGTCGGTCATCCGCCACAGAGAATCCGCGCGGGTAGCCACCGTCGTGAGGAACATGTCAGCGACGTTGACACCCTCCGGAGCCCGGTCGGGGAAGATGTCGTGCAGGTGGAAGTCCTCCCGCTCGGTGCGGTCGAGACCGAACAGATCGTCGAAGGCCTCGTTCGCGAACACGATGGCACCGGTGGGGTCGACCGCGAGGATCGGCACCGGGATCCGGTCGAGGACGACCGTCACCGGCAGATCGGGAAACTGAGTCGGATCCGAAATCGGTCGCGAATCGAGATTGCGCCGATCACCGTTGGAAGTGCTGTCGGTCATACGTCTCCCCAAACTATGTTTCGTCGGCCCACGGCCGAGACGAGGTGTGTGGTGCCGAAACGATCAGTGACCCGGATTGTCCGCCAAGCGCTTGAATGATGCAGCGATTTCGGCCTCTGCCTCTGCGCGCCCCACCCAGTCTGCCCCGGTGACGTGCTTGTTGGGTTCGAGATCCTTGTAATGGACGAAGAAATGCTTGATCGCATCGAGCTCGAACGTCGAGACGTCGCTCAGGTCCTGGATGTGATCCCAGCGGGTGTCACCGGCCGGAACACACAGCACCTTGTCGTCGCCGCCGGCCTCGTCGACCATCTTGAACATCGCCACGGGGCGGGCCTCGACGATGACGCCGGGGAACACCGACTCGGGCAGCAGCACCAGTGCGTCGAGCGGGTCGCCGTCCTCGCCGAGCGTGTTCTCGATGAAGCCGTAATCGGCTGGATACGCCATCGCGGTGTAGAGGTAGCGATCGAGGCGAACACGTCCGGTGACGTGGTCTACCTCGTATTTGTTGCGCTGCCCCTTGGGGATCTCGATGGTGACGTCGAACGGCACGTGCAGTCCTCACTGTCGTCGTCGAGCCGGAACGGCTCGAGTCGTTGGGAATGTGTCGATGGTGGCGGCGCAAGGCTACCGGACCCGAGGATACTGTTGACTGGACGATCATGGGTACGACCACGGCAGTTACGGAGGAACGGTGGCGGGGCTGACACGGCGGTTCCTCGGCCCCACAGCGGGTCGACGGCGCAGGAAGAAGCGCGTGATCCTGACGCTGTGTGCGCTGTTCGTGGTGATCCTCGCTGCGACGACCGCCGCGCTGGTGCTGCCGTCGGTGTCCGACGGTGCCGAGACCGCCATCGAGCCTCCACCCGAGACGGTGCTGCCCAACCCGCTTATCACCCCGTTTCCGGAATCGGCACCGATGCCGAACGCGGCAGGTCTGGCAGCGGCGCTGGCCCAGGTGGTCGACGATCCAGCCCTCGGCACGTTCACCGGAACCGTCGCCGACGCGAAGACCGGGCAGGTGCTCTGGTCCCAGAACCCCGACACCCCGATGACACCTGCCTCGACCACCAAGGTGCTCACCGCGGCGGCTGCGATGCTCGGGCTCCCGGCGGATCATCGCGTCACCACTCGCGTGGTCCAGGGCAGTGGCGAGGGCGACATCGTGCTGATCGCGGGCGGCGACCCCACCCTCACCGCGCTGCCGGTCGGCACCGACGGGTTCTATCCCGGGGCGGCGCGCATCGACGACCTGGTGGAGCAGATTCGGCGCAGCGGAACGGTGGTGCGCAGCATCGGCGTCGACACCTCGATCTACTCCGGTGACACGATGGCGCAGGGTTGGTTTCCCGCCGATATCGCCGCCGGTTCGATCACTCCGATCGAACCGATCATGCTCGACGGCGGACGATCGAACCCACTGGTCGACGAGTCCCCGCGCAGCACCACCCCGGCACTGGACGCGGGCCGCGCACTGGCCGCCGGACTGGGCGTCGACCCGGCGGCGGTGACGACCGGCAGGGCGGCCGACGGGGCCGATCAGATCGCATCCGTCGAATCCGCGCCGCTGCGAAACCGCCTGCAGCAGATGATCTATCGCTCCGACAACGTCCTCGCCGAGGCCATCGGACGCGAACTGTCACTCGAGATGAACACGGCCGCAAGTTTTTCCGGTGCAACGGCGGCGATCGGGCAGACCCTGTACTCCGCAGGTTTCGACATGACCGGACTCACGCTCGAGGACGCCAGCGGGCTGTCGGTCGACGGCAGGATTCCGGCCAGGCTGCTCGATCAGGTGTTGACGTCGGCAGCCGGAACCGAGCAGCCGGCGCTGCGTCCGATGCTCGATTACCTTCCCGTCGCCGGTGCCACCGGAACCCTGACGGATCGATACGCCTCGGGGAACCGAACCGGAGCGGGGTGGGTTCGAGCCAAGACCGGAACCCTTTCTGCTGCAAGCGCTCTGGCGGGATATGTCGTCGACGTCGACGGCCGAATCCTGACCTTCGCCCTGATGTCCAACGACCGGCCGCCCGACGTCAGTCGCCCCGCCCTCGATGCCGTCGCATCGACCCTGAGATTGTGTGGTTGCCAGTGAACACGGATGCAGCAACGAAGGCCGACGACAGCGCAGCCACCTCCGGTTTCGCCGGAGCCGTCGACTGGTCCGTTGCGGCCAAGACCGGAGCGAAGCTGGCCCGCAAGGGCCCGGCCACCTCTCGCTACACTGCCGCTGCAGCCGTGGAAGAGCTTGCCGCCGCGTCCATTCGGGCCGAGGGGCCGGTTCGCGAGACCACCGGTCTGGCCGACGGACTCCCCGTGCCCGACGCCCAGGTGGTCGATCGCGCCGGCTGGATCGCCGCGGCCGCGTCGTCGATGAAGCACCTGACCGGAGACGACGACGGCACGCCGCCGTCGGGTCTGCTCGGCGGAAAGCCGGCCGGACTGCAGGCCGGAGCGATGCTGGCGTTCCTCTCCAGCGCCATTCTCGGACAGTACGACCCGTTCACCGGCGAGAACGGAACGCTGCTTCTGGTCGCGCCCAACGTGATTGCCGTCGAGCGGGCGCTTCGCGTGTCGCCGAGCGACTTCCGGCTGTGGGTGTGCTTGCACGAGGTGACGCACCGAGTGCAGTTCTCCTCCGCTCCCTGGCTCGGCGGCTACATGCGCGAGAACGTGGGGGTGCTCTCCGACGGTACGGACGAGCCGCTCACCGATGTCGCCAACCGGCTGACCGGCGCGCTCAAGGCCCGCAAGAATCCGAACGGGGCGTCGAAGTCCGAGGACGCAGGCATCGTCGGTCTGCTGCGCGCCACCCAACCGCAGCCCCAGCGCGACGCCATCGACCGGCTCCTCGTGCTGGGCACCCTGCTCGAGGGTCACGCCGACCACGTGATGGACGCCGTCGGACCGGCCGTCGTGCCGACCGTGACGCAGATACGCGGCGCCTTCGATCAGCGCAGGCAACGCAAGGTGAACCCGCTCCAACGCGTCATCCGAGCCCTGCTCGGCATGGACGCGAAGATGGCGCAGTACGTGCGCGGCAAGGCGTTCGTCGATCACGTCGTCGCCACGGTGGGAATGGAACGCTTCAACACCGTGTGGACCGGGCCCGACACGCTGCCGTTGCTGTCGGAGATCGAGGACCCGGACGCCTGGATCGCCCGAGTTCTGGGCTAGTGCTCCTGCCTGAGGGAGTGGAGCCTGCGGAACGACCCAAAATGCCCGAGGGGCCCGCACTGTTGGAGGTCAGGCGTGCGGTGCGTGGTTGGTTGTCGGCCTATCCGGGGCCGGTGGCCGTCGCGCTGTCCGGTGGAGCGGATTCGTTGGCGTTGACCGCGGCGACCGTGGCCGAGGCCCCGAACGTGCGCGCCTTGATCGTCGATCACGGCCTGCAGGCCGGCTCGGCAGAGGTTGCGGCGACGGCTGCGGCGCGGGCGTCGGACTTGGGAGTGGTCGATGCGCGCGTGCTGCCGGTGGAGGTGACCGGCTCGGGTGGGACGGAGGCCGCCGCCCGCCGGGCCAGGTACGACGCGTTGGATCGCGAGCGCGGCGACGCGTCGGTGCTGGTGGCGCACACCCTCGACGATCAGGCCGAAACGGTGCTGCTCGGGCTGGGGCGCGGATCGGGCCCGCGGTCGATCGCGGGCATGGCGGCGTTCGATGCGCCGTGGGGTCGGCCGCTGCTAGGGATTCGACGCAGCGTGACCAGGGCTGCCTGCGTCGAGTTGGGGATGGAGCCGTTCGAGGATCCGCACAACACCGACCCCGATTTCACTCGGGTGCGGTTGCGTCACGAGGTGCTACCCCTGCTCGAGGACGTGCTCGGCGGTGGTGTCGCCGCTGCGCTCGCCCGGACCGCCGAGCAGTTGCGCGAGGACGGCCGGGTGCTCGACGCGATGGCCGAATCCGTCGTCGGGTTGGGTGCGTCGGAACTGGAGGTGTCCTCGATCGACTCGCTCGACATCGCGATTCGTCGCCGCGTACTGCGCCGATGGTTGCTCGGCCGGGGTGTGACGTCGCTGACCGACCGGCAGATCCGGGCCGTCGACGCCCTCGTCGGACGGTGGACCGGCCAGGGCGGGGTTGCGCTGCCGGGAGGTACGCCCGACGCCAGGTTGGTGTGCTCGCGTCGGCATGGCAGGCTGAGCGTCGGCCTGGAGAACGAATGAAGGGAAACCCCGTGTACGAGGGCGACATCGAATCGGTTCTCATTTCCGAGGAACAGATCAAAGCGCGCACTGCGGAACTCGCAGAAGAGATCGCCCAGCGGTATCCCGAAGGCTCACCCGAAGGTGACCTGCTCCTGGTCGGTGTCCTCAAGGGCGCGATCATGTTCATGACCGACTTCGCCCGGGCCCTGCCCATCCCGGCGCAGCTCGAGTTCATGGCGGTCAGCTCCTACGGCTCGTCCACCTCGTCGTCGGGTGTCGTTCGAATCCTCAAGGACCTCGACCGCGACATCACCGGACGCCACGTGCTGATCGTCGAGGACATCATCGACTCCGGTCTGACGCTGAGCTGGCTCAAGCGCAACCTCGCGACCCGCTCGCCTGCCTCGCTGTCGGTGGTGACGCTGCTGCGTAAGCCCGACGCCATCAAGGTCGACGTCGAGGTCGCGAACGTGGGCTTCGACATCCCCAACGAGTTCGTCGTCGGCTACGGCCTCGACTACAACGAGCGCTACCGAGATCTGCCCTACATCGGTCTGCTCGATCCCAAGGTCTACAGCTGAGCTGGTTTCTTCGGTTCGTCCGGTCCACCCTGTTCGCGTGAATGGACCATTGCCGCGCCGAGACGTGTGCAAGGGTCCATCGATGCGGATAGTGTGCCCGACAGGTGGGGAACTGCCGGGGGAGTGCAGTCGTTGGAGGGGAAGAAGCGTCGACGCAAACAGGTGCGTGGACGCACAGCGCCAGGTATGAGCGAGTCAGATGTCCGAGTCTCGCGCTAGCCTGGAGTATCCGGCGGGCAGGGAGCAGCCAGCGCGCGGGAGCGGACTGAAAGGACACGGCCGACTCGGCTGAAGCTGTATGAATCGGAAGACAGTAATACGAAATCTTGCCATCGTTTTCGGCATTCTGTTGGTGATCTATGCCTTCAGTTACTTCGGTAACGACACGCGGGACTGGAAGACGGTCGACACCTCGGTGGCGATCGCCCAGCTCGACGATCGCAATGTCGAGTCCGCGCAGATCGACGACCGTGAGCAGCAGATCCGGCTGACTCTGCGGGAAGCGTCCGACGCCACCGACAACGAGACGCAGATCATCGCCAAGTACCCGGACTCGGCGTCGGAGCAGATCTTCGACAAGGTCGACTCGCAGGGCTTGGCGAGCTACAACACCACCGTCACCCAGGAGAGCTGGTTCAGCTCGTTCCTGCTGCTGATTCTTCCGATGGTGCTGATCCTCGGCGTGATCATCTTCGTCATGAGCCGCATGCAGGGTGGCGGCCGCGGCGGGGTCATGGGCTTCGGCAAGTCCAAGGCCAAGCAGCTGACGAAAGACATGCCCAAGACCACGTTCGCCGACGTCGCAGGCGCGGACGAGGCCGTCGAAGAGCTCTACGAGATCAAGGACTTCCTGCAGAACCCGGCGCGCTACCAGGCGCTCGGTGCCAAGATCCCGCGCGGCGTGCTGCTGTACGGCCCTCCCGGAACCGGCAAGACGCTGCTCGCGCGCGCCGTCGCAGGCGAGGCCGGAGTGCCGTTCTTCACCATCTCCGGCTCGGACTTCGTCGAGATGTTCGTCGGTGTCGGCGCATCCCGTGTGCGCGACCTCTTCGAGCAGGCCAAGCAGAACAGCCCCTGCATCATCTTCGTCGACGAGATCGACGCCGTCGGTCGCCAGCGCGGCGCGGGCATGGGCGGCGGACACGACGAGCGCGAGCAGACGCTCAACCAGCTGCTCGTCGAGATGGACGGCTTCGGTGAGCGCACCGGCGTCATCCTCATCGCCGCCACCAACCGCCCCGACATCCTCGACCCCGCCCTGCTGCGTCCGGGCCGCTTCGACCGCCAGATCCCGGTCGGTGCCCCCGACCTGGCCGGCCGTCGAGCAATCCTGAAGGTGCACTCGGCAGGCAAGCCCGTTGCTCAGGACGCCGACCTCGAAGGTCTCGCCAAGCGAACCGTCGGGATGTCCGGTGCCGACCTGGCGAACGTCATCAACGAAGCAGCACTGCTCACCGCTCGCGAGAACGGCACCGTCATCACCGAGGCGTCGCTCGAGGAGTCGGTCGACCGCGTCGTCGGTGGCCCGCGCCGCAAGAGCCGCATCATCAGTGAGCACGAGCGCAAGATCACCGCGTACCACGAGGGTGGTCACACTCTCGCCGCGTGGGCGATGCCCGACATCGAGCCCGTCTACAAGGTCACCATCCTCGCTCGCGGTCGCACCGGTGGCCACGCGATGACGGTGCCCGAGGACGACAAGGGCCTGATGACGCGGTCGGAGATGATCGCTCGTCTCGTCATGGCCATGGGTGGCCGCGCAGCGGAGGAACTCGTCTTCCACGAGCCGACAACCGGTGCGTCCTCGGACATCGACCAGGCGACCAAGATCGCCCGCGCGATGGTCACCGAGTACGGCATGAGCAGCAAGCTCGGAGCCGTTCGGTACGGGCAGGAACAGGGCGATCCGTTCCTCGGCCGTTCGATGGGCCAGCAGTCCGACTTCTCGCACGAGGTAGCCCGCGAGATCGACGAGGAGGTGCGCAAACTCATCGAGGCGGCGCACACCGAGGCGTGGGCCATCCTCAACGAGTACCGCGACCTGCTCGACACCCTTGCCTCGGAGCTGCTCGAACGTGAGACGCTCACCCGCAAGGACCTCGAGAAGATCTTCCACAGCGTCACCAAGCGTCCGCGCATCACCCTGTTCAACGACTTCGGTGATCGCAAGCCCTCGGACAAGCCGCCGGTCAAGACTCCCCGCGAACTCGCCGCCGAGCGCGGCGAGCCGTGGCCTCCGGTACCGCCGGCCCCGAAGCAGCTTCCGCCGCAACAGTTTCCGCAGCCCAGCTACGCCGGTTCTCCGCAGCTGACCAAGGGTGGCTACCCGAACGGAAGCAACGGATACAACGGCGGACCGACCAACGGCGTGCCCACCAACGGCGCCCAGTCGAACGGTGCTCCGACCAACGGTGGCCCGGTCAACGGATCACCGAGCGCCGGGGACGTCGATGCGCCGAACACTGGTGGTGGCCGACGCAGCGCCCCCGCAACCGGCGGTTACAACGGCGGTGGCTACAACGGTGGTTACGGCGGCCCGACCAACGGAGGCGCTCCCAACGGGGGCGGATACTCCGAAGGCCAGCGTCGGCAGGAACCTCGCCCGAGCGGCCCCGGCCAGGGCTCGCGTCCCGATTACGGTGCCCCGGCCGGATGGTCGGCTCCGGGGTGGCCCCCGCGCGACCAGCCTGCGGTTCCCCGGTACCAGGGACCGACAACGCCGCCGGTTCACGATCAGCCGAACCGCGAGCAGCCGGGATCGGACCAGAATCGGTACGAGCCGCCGCAGGGTCAGCCTCCGACGTACCGACAGCACCCGACCTACCAGCAGCCGCAGGCATACCAGCCGCCGACCGCTGCGCCGTCGAACCAACCGCCGACGAATCAACAGCCGGGATATCAGCCGCCGCAGTATCAGCCGGATCCGTTCCGGCCGGACACTCGGGACCAGGGTCGTAACTCTCGGCACGAGCCCCCGTACGGCCAGCACCAGGACGATGCCGGACCGGCCGAGGCGTCGCCACCCACGTGGGAGGTTCCGACTCCATCGCAGAGCTATCCGCTGCCCGGAGACGATCGTCCCTCGCACAACCCGTCCGAGGACTCGCACCGAGACGAGCGAGCAGAGGACGACGGCGACGAAGGTCCACGCACCCAACGCTGGGAAGGGCCGGGCGGTTCGTACCGCTAGGTCGGTCATTAGGCTGGCTGGGTCGACCCTTTCGGTCGGCCCAGTCCGTCGTTCGAACCGTGCTGCAGGTCGGCGCAGCTGCTCCGTGAGGAACAGGTGCGGTTCGGCCCAGCTGTCACATTCGCGGAGCCCAACCGGAGGTACGTTCTCGTGTCAGTCAACCGGACCGACGAGTCGGCAATCGACTCGGCAGAAGTCCCAGCAGCGCAGCAGCGGGCAGTGGAACAGACAGTGGCCTACGCCACCGGCGCGGTCTTCGACCAGCCCCGTGCCGAGGCCGCAGTGCGTGAGCTGTTGATCGCCGTCGGCGAGGATCCAGACCGTCCGGGCCTGCTCGACACGCCGGCCCGCGTAGCGCGTTCCTACCGTGAAATCTTCGCCGGGCTGTACACCGACCCGGACACGGCGCTGAACACGACGTTCGACGAGGGGCACCAGGAACTGGTTCTCGTCCGCGACATCCCCATGTTCTCCACGTGCGAGCATCACCTGGTCTCGTTCCACGGCGTCGCACACGTCGGGTACATCCCGGGCAAGAGCGGCAAGGTCACCGGCCTGTCGAAGCTCGCGCGCGTGGTGGACATGTACGCCAAGCGCCCGCAGGTTCAGGAACGGCTGACCAGCCAGATCGCCGACGCGTTGATGCGCAAGCTCGACCCGCGCGGTGCGATCGTCGTGATCGAGGCCGAGCACCTGTGCATGGCCATGCGCGGGATTCGCAAGCCGGGTGCCAGCACCACCACGTCGGCGGTGCGGGGTCTGTTGCAGTCCAGCGCGGCATCGCGTTCGGAAGCTCTGGACCTGATCCTGCGGAAATGACGCGTCCGGTCGAGTCCCGATGAACCCGGCGCGCAGCATCCCCCCGGCACCGGTCGTCATGGGTGTCCTCAACGTCACCGCCGATTCGTTTTCCGACGGCGGTCGATACCTCGATGTCGATGCCGCCGTCGAACACGGGTTGGCGATGCACCGTCGCGGAGTCGACATCGTCGACGTCGGTGGCGAGTCGACACGTCCCGGAGCAGACCGGATCGATCCGACTCTCGAGGCGCAACGCGTCGTGCCGGTCATCGCCGCGCTGGCCGCAGCAGGTGTTGCCACCAGCGTCGACACCATGCGTGCCTCGGTCGCCGAGGCCGCGATCGAGGCCGGGGTCTCGATCGTCAACGACGTCTCGGGTGGTCGCGCGGATCCGGCCATGGCCGGGGTCGTTGCGGACGGCGGATTGCCGTGGATCCTGATGCACTGGCGAGCTGCCGGATCCGAGTATCGGCACGCCGGCCCGGCCGATCGATACGACGACGTGGTCGCCGATGTCCGCAGCGAACTGCTCGAACAGGTCGATCACGCGGTGGCCGCGGGCGTGGACACGGCGATGCTCGTGCTCGATCCAGGCCTCGGATTCGCCAAGAACGCCGAGCACAACTGGCAACTGCTGCGGGGCCTGCCGGACTTGGTGTCGGCCGGCTTCCCGGTACTCGTCGGTGCTTCCAGGAAGCGCTTTCTCGGCTCGCTGTTGGCGGACGACGACGGTACTCCGCGACCGCCGGACGGGCGAGAGATCGCCACCGCCGTGGTGTCGGCGCTCGCGGTCGCCGGGGGAGCATGGGGTGTGCGCGTGCACGACGCCCGCGCATCACTCGACGCGGTCGCCGTCGTACGGGCATGGCAGGGTGATCGGGCATGAGCGAGATCAGCAGCCGCGCCGGCGCGGGGACGCGCCGCGGCGACCGCATCGAACTGCGGGGCCTGACGGTCCGCGGCAATCACGGAGTCTTCGACTTCGAGAAGCGAGACGGACAGGACTTCGTCGTCGACATCACCGTGTGGATGGATCTGCGGCCCGCGGCCGAGACCGACGACCTGACCCGAACGCTGCACTACGGAGAACTGGCCGAGCACGCTGCGGCCGTCGTCGCGGGCCCGTCCAGGGATTTGATCGAGACGGTCTCGGCCGAGGTCGCCGAGGTCGTGTTGGCGTACGACTCACGCGTCGACGCGGTGGAAGTGGTGCTGCACAAGCCGTCGGCCCCGATCCCACTGACGTTCGGGGACGTTGCCGTGGTGGCGTACCGGGAGCGGGTGTGACCCGCGCGGTGCTGTCCATCGGCAGCAACATCGGTGACTCCCTCGCCCACTTGCGTTCTGTCACAACCGAATTGGGTTCGCGCGTGGTGTCCTGCTCGCCGGTGTACCGTTCGGCTCCCTGGGGTGGCGTCGAGCAGCAGGACTTCCTCAATGCGGTCGTGGTGGCCGAGGACGATGACTTCGACGCCTGGGACTGGTTGCGCTTCGGTCAGCGCCTGGAGGAGGCGGCCGATCGCGTTCGAGTGCAGCGGTGGGGGCCGCGGAGCCTCGACGTCGACGTGGTGGTGTGCGAGAACACGATCAGCGACGACCCTCGTTTGATCCTCCCGCACCCGCGCGCGCACGAACGAGCGTTCGTCCTGCTGCCGTGGCTGGACGTCGAACCGGACGCCACCCTGCGTGTCGGCGACGACGACATTTCGGTGTCCGAGTTGCTCGCGCGACTGAGTCCGGAGGAGCGGGCCGGGGTGACGAAGCAGGAGTGGAGCCTGCAGGAACGACCTGTGGAGCACGACGGCGTCGGTGATGGGTCGTGGTGACCAATCCCACCAAGGTCTGGGATGTCTTGGGTCTTTTCCTGGTGGCCGCGATCGGCACGTGGCTGTTGGTTCGGGTCTTCTACGGCTCGTTGCCGCCGATTCCGGTGTACGCCGGGGCGTCGTTGTATCTGGTGGCAGTGGTGCAAGTGGTGACTGCGGTGATCGTGCGCAATCGCATCGCCGAGCACCGGGTGGGCACCGGTCTGCACGATCTGCATCCGCTGACGGTGTTCAGGGCGTTGGTGTTGGCGAAGGCATCGATGCTGGTAGGGACTGCAGTCGTCGGCGTGTGCGTCGGATTTCTGGTGTACGTGCTGCCGCGTGCGGCGACGATACGTGCAGCGTCGTCGGATCGGGCCGGAGCCGTCGTTGCGCTCGTGGCCGGACTGGCCGTCGTCGCTGCTGCGGTGTGGCTCGAACAGTGCTGCCGTGCCCCGAAAGACCGTGACGACGAGCGTTCTCGGTAACCCTCGAAACATTTGATTGTTACCTCGGTTGTGTAAGTGATCGGTCGAGGATGACTATTTGCGAACGATTTGCCAGTTACCCTTGTGGACATGACAGATCAGACTCGCGCAAAGAAGGGACGCCGTAAGAGGCGTAGTGCGAGCCAGCTGTTCCTCGCGGCGCTCGTCGTGTTCGGCATCATCGCCAGTGTGTTGTTGCTCTTCACCGAGAGCGTGCAGTGGATGAGAGTCGGTGTTCTCTCGGCGCTGTGGGCTGCGGTGATCGGTGCGTTCGCGATGACCAAGTACCGGCGTGAGGCGGCCGCAGATCAAACGAAGGCCAAAGACCTGCAGACGGTCTACGAGCTGCAGTTGGCTCGGGAGATCTCGGCGCGACGCGAGTACGAGATGAGCGTCGAAGCTCGGGTTCGTGGCGAATCGCAGCTCGAGATCGACGAGGTCGCAGCGCTGCGCAACGAACTCGCTGCCCTTCGCCAGAATCTCCAGGTGCTCTTCGACGGCAATCTGCCCACCGAACGTGTCGCACTGCGGGCCGAAGCGATGAGGATGCAAGAACTCGGCGGACGCGGATACGACAGCTACCAGCCTGCGCCGTCCGGCCTGTACGTCCCCGGTCGCGGGAACGGCAACGGTGCGATGGCACCGGGAACCGGCCTCAACGGTGTCGGAACGCCCTACGACGAGCCGGTCACGGCCGAGACCTCGGTGGTGTACCCCGAGGATCCGGACGAGATGCCGCAGGCCACAGCCTCCGCACCGGCGGCGGCCGCCGAGGCGGATCAGGATCGGTACGCCGAGGATTCGTTCGCGGAAACGAGCTACGACACCGAGTCCTCCGATGCGGACTCGTTCGAACGAACCGGGGCGCAGGCACGTCCTTACGGCGCACCGAGGCCTGCGGGGCGCGTCACTCCGCCCAGCTCGCCTTTCACCGCATACGACTTCGAGCAGACGCGTCGACCCGTTGCCGAGCCGGAACCGGCGGCGGAGCCCGAGCCACAGGTCGAGGAAGAGACCTACGAGACCGGACACGCGGACGTCGATGCGGCCGGTTCGTATTCCACGGAGTCGTTTTCCACGCAGTCGTTTGCGGCGGAGCCGGCCGAACAGTACGAAACCGAGCCTGAAGCGGAACCGAGCGACGACGCCTTCTCTGCCTCGCGCGCCTCGTTGCGTGAATCGGCCGACGCGTTCTTCACGGCCGATCAGGACTACGAGACACCGGCCGAGGACACTGCCGTCTCGTCCCGGCGAGGTCGTAGGCGCGCGGAATCGGCCGACGACGAGGATGCGTCGGGCGCACACTCGAACGGTCGATCGGTTGCCGAGATCATGGCCGGTCTGCAAGGCGGAGGGTCTGGTGATGCGGCCGTGACCGATCCGGGTACACGTCGCCGTCGTCGTCGCGCAGACTGAGAACCAGATCACACTGCTCTCCCATGGCCTGCGAGGGGTCGCGGTCGCTATTGTTCCGTGCAGGACGTCTGGTACCCGCCGAGCGGGACTGGAACGAACGAGAGGAATTTTTCGGTGACCTTTTCTGGCACCGGTGGTCTGTCTCCGGCTCGCCTGACGGTTGGTGTCGTCTCGGCGGGACGGGTCGGTACCGCATTCGGTGAGGCGCTCGAACGCGTCGGGCATGTCGTCGTCGGTGCTGCCGCGGTGTCCGATGCGTCCCTCGCGCGAGTGCGTGAGCGACTTCCCGAGTCCCAGGTTCTGCCCGTCGACGAGGTTGCTCGTCGAGCAGAGCTGCTCGTTCTGGCCGTACCGGACAGCGAGTTGGCGTCGATCGTCGCGGGCCTGGCGTCCACAGGGGCGGTTGCACCGGGAAAGTTGGTGGTGCACACCTCCGGCGCGAACGGGATTTCGGTGCTCGAGCCCCTGGCTGCCCTCGGTGCCGTGCCGTTGGCCATCCATCCGGCGATGACGTTCAGCGGCGGAGTCGAGGACACCGACCGGATGACGGCGGCGTGTTTCGGCATCACTGCAGGCGACGAGATCGGCTATGCGGTGGCGCAGGCTCTCGTCCTCGAGATCGGCGGCGAGCCGGTGCACGTGCCCGAGAACAACCGAGCGCTCTACCACGCCGCGCTCGCTCATGGCAGCAATCACCTCGTCACTCTGGTGGTCGACGCGGTCGAAGCGCTCCGGGTTGCCTTGGCGGGACCAGGTTTTCCCGGTTCGGACTCCGAACGTGGTGTACCCGAGCGGGTTCTGGCTCCACTGCTCGAAGCTGCGCTGGACAACGCGCTGCGCAACGGCCAGTCGGCGCTCACCGGACCGGTGGCTCGCGGCGACACCGCTGCAGTCGGCAAGCATCTCGACGTACTCGAATCCGTGGATGCGCGGATCGCAGCCGGATACCGCGCTTTGTCGTTGCGTTCGGCGCAGCGCATCGGTGCCAAGGCAGACCTGATCGAACTTCTGGAAGGGAATCGATGACCCTCGCGGGCAGCTACACCAAGGGGCAGTTGACGGTTCACCACGATCCCGCGGTGATCACGTCGGTGTCGAAAGCGCTGCGAGGCGTCGGGAAGCAGGTCGCTCTGGTCCCGACCATGGGCGCGCTGCACGCCGGGCACCTGCAGTTGGTGCGGCAGGCCAAGCTCACCGGTGCCGTGGTGATCGTGTCGATCTTCGTCAACCCGTTGCAGTTCGGTGTGGGTGAGGACCTCGATTCCTACCCACGGACTCTCGACGCCGATGTCGCGCTGCTGCGTGAGGAGGGCGTCGAGCTGGTCTTCGCGCCGTCGGCGTCGGACATGTATCCGTCGGGTCCGCGCACCACCGTCAATCCCGGTCCGCTCGGCGCTGAACTCGAAGGACGGAGCAGGCCAACGCATTTCGCCGGAATGCTCACCGTCGTGGCCAAGCTGCTGCAGATCGCGGCTCCCCATCGCGCGTACTTCGGGGAGAAGGACTACCAGCAACTGACGTTGATCCGACAGATGGTGCGCGATCTGAACTTCGACGTCGCGGTCATCGGGGTGCCGACGGTTCGCGAGCAGGACGGCCTCGCACTGTCCTCGCGTAACCGATATCTCGATGCCGAGCAGCGCGACGCGGCGATGGCATTGTCGGCCGCGCTGGTGGCCGGGGCGCACGCTGCGGCGGGCGGTCCCGAGGCCATCATCGCCACCGCGCGTGCCGTCCTCGACGAGGCACCGCTGGTGCAGGTCGACTACCTGGAGGTACGCGACCCGCATCTCGGCCCCGCTCCCGAACGTGGAGACGGAAGACTGCTCGTGGCCGCCAAGGTGGGCACCACGAGATTGATCGACAACGTCGGTGTCGCCGTCGGCACCGGTTTCCTCGAGTACCCCGACGACCCGAAGAGCTGAGGGCACAGCATGTTTCGAACGATGATGAAGTCCAAGATCCATCGCGCCACCGTCACGCATGCAGACCTGCACTACGTGGGCTCGGTGACCGTCGACCAGGATCTGATGGAGGCAGCCGATCTGCTCGAAGGCGAGCAGGTCACCATCGTCGACATCGACAACGGTGCTCGACTGGAAACCTACGTGATCACCGGACAGCGCGGCAGCGGTGTCATCGGAATCAACGGAGCCGCAGCGCATCTGGTGAACCCGGGCGATCTGGTCATTCTGATCGCCTACGGGGTGATGAACGAGCAGGAGGTTGCCGACTATGCGCCGCGGGTGGTGTTCGTCGACGAGAAGAACCGTCCGGTCGAACTCGGCAGCGACCCGGCCCATGCGCCTGCGGGCTCGGGTCTGATCACGCCGCGCGATCTGCGGGCCGATTCCGTGCTGGTCTGATTCGATGCTCCTCGCGATCGATGTGCGCAACACCAGCACCGTGGTAGGACTGTTCACCGGCACAGGTGATCACTCGAAACTGCTGCGCGATTGGCGAATTCGGACCGACCCGCATGTGACGGCCGACGAGCTGGCTCTGATGTTGCGCGGTCTGCTGGGTGAGGACGCCGAACGGATCACCGGAGTCACTGCGCTGTCCACCGTGCCGTCGGTGCTGCGGGAGATGCGGACGATGCTCGCGCGCTACTGGGATCACGTGGTGCACGTGATGGTCGAACCCGGTGTGCGGACCGGCGTGCCGTTGCTGGTCGACAACCCCAAAGAGGTCGGTGCCGATCGCATCGTCAATACCCTTGCCGCACACGACCTGTACGGCTCGGCATGCATCGTGGTGGACTTCGGTACCACCACCTGCGTCGACGTCGTCTCGGCCAAGGGTGAATTCCTCGGCGGTGCCATCGCTCCCGGACTGGAGATGTCGGCGTCGGCCATGTCGACTCGCACGGCCACGTTGCGCGAGGTGGAGATGGTTCGGCCTCGTTCGGTGCTGGGCAAGAACACCGTCGAGTGCATCCAGTCGGGCACCATCTTCGGGTTCGCGGGACTGGTGGACGGCCTCGTCGGGCGAATTCGACGCGAGGTTCCCGAGGTGACCGGAACGGATGTCGCGATCATCGGCACCGGCGACATCGCCGCGCTGATCCTGCCCGAGTCGACCACCATCGAGCACCACGAACCCGACCTGACCCTCGAGGGCCTGCGTCTGGTCTACGAACGCAACATGGCAAAACGACGTCCGCGCTGAGTGTTTCGGTGGTGTGGGGTAGCGCATCGGGTGTTCGTGTGTCAGAATCGTCGGCGTGATGACGTGCATGGCCACCCAGGAGTGTTGTCGAGGCTGAACCCTGCCTCGTTCGTAACACACCCCTGGAGTAGAGCTTCATGCTTTCCACACCTGTACTTTCTGCACCCTCCCGCACCCGATTGTCGTCGCGTTCGGTCTCGACGCTGCCGACTCGGTTGCGTCCACCCGACCTGCTGCGGATCACCGACCAGGGCGCATCCGACGTCCTCGAGGGCCGCTTCGACCACCTGCTTCCCGATGGCGGCCGCTGGCCGACCGACGAGCGCTGGGCCGCCAGGCTGCATTCCGATGACGATCTCGACGTCTGGCTGATCAGTTGGGTTCCCGATCGTTCCACCGAACTGCACGACCATGCGGGCTCGCTCGGCGCGCTGACCGTTCTGAGTGGCTCGCTACTCGAATATCGTTGGGCTGGAACAGGATTGAAGCAGCGTCGTCTCGACGCCGGTGATCAGGCGTCGTTCCCGCTCGGTTGGGTGCACGACGTGATGCACGATCCGACGTCGGCGACGACCGGGCCCACCCTCAGCGTGCACGCCTACTCGCCGCCGCTGACGGCGATGTCCTACTACGAAGTGACCGAACGGTCCACGCTGCGTCGTACCCGCAGCGAGCTCACCGACGCACCCGAAAAGGCCACGCTGTGACCATCCAGACCATGACCATCGTCGAAATGCTCGAATCCGCGCGCGAGACCATCGATCGCATGACCGTCTTCGAGCTGCGCGACGCCGTCGCCCGCGGAGCCGTCGTCGTCGACATCCGCCCGCAGGCGCAGCGCGCCGTCGAGGGGACCCTGCCCGGAGCGCTCGCCATCGAACGCAACGTCCTCGAATGGCGTCTGGACCCGACGAGCGATGCGCGCCTGGCGATCGCCGTCGATCACGACGTGGAGTGGGTCGTCATCTGCTCGGAGGGCTACACCTCCTCGCTCGCGGCAGCGTCGCTCAAGCTGCTGGGTCTGCACAAGGCCACCGATCTGGTCGGCGGCTACCAGGCCCTGAAAACGGCTGGATTGCTCGGGGTGTTGACGCAGGCCAAGCACTGCGTTCGTGAAGCCGAGGCCGTCGCAGCGCACTGATCGTCCTGACAGTCCTGGACTGTAAAGTGTCTGCGCGTGAGTGATACAGCTTCTACCCAGCCGGCCGACGACACCCCGGAGCAGCTACGGATTCGTCGCGCCAAGCGCGCTTCGTTGCTCGAGCGCGGGGTCGAGGCGTACCCGGTGTCGGTTCCGCGCACCCATTCGCTGCTCAAGATCCGAACCGAATTCCCCGAGCTCGAACCCGATACGACGACCGGCCTGATCGTCGGAGTCGTCGGCCGCGTCATCTTCGTGCGCAACACCGGCAAGCTGTGCTTCGCGACGCTGCAGGAGGGTGACGGCACTCAACTGCAGGCGATGATCAGCCTGGCCGGCGTCGGCGAGGACGCTCTGGCGGAGTGGAAGTCCGATGTGGATCTCGGCGACTTCGTGTTCGTGCACGGCGAGGTCATCAGCTCCCGTCGCGGCGAGCTGTCCGTCATGGCCGACGGCTGGCAGATCGCGTCGAAGTCGTTGCGGCCGTTGCCCGTCGCGCACAAGGAGCTCAACGAGGAGACGCGCATCCGGCAGCGTTACCTGGACCTGATCACCAACCCGGTCTCACGAGAGACCGCCCGCAAGCGCATCGCCGTCGTTCGTGAACTGCGCAATGCACTCGAACGGCGTGGTTTTCTCGAGGTCGAGACGCCGATGCTGCAGACGCTGCACGGCGGTGCGGCTGCCCGACCGTTCGTCACCCACTCGAACGCGATGGACACCGATCTCTACCTCCGCATCGCACCGGAGCTGTTCCTCAAGCGCTGCGTCGTCGGCGGCATCGAGAAGGTCTTCGAGATCAACCGCAACTTCCGCAACGAAGGTGCCGACTCCTCCCACTCGCCGGAATTCGCGATGCTCGAGACGTACGAGGCCTACGGCACGTACGACGATTCGGCGAAGATGACCCGTGAGCTGGTCCAGGAAGTGGCCATGGCCGCGCTCGGATCCACGGTCGTGACGCTGCCCGACGGCACCACCTACGACCTCGGCGGCGACTGGACGACGCTCGAGATGTACCCGTCGCTGTCGGAATCGCTCGGATTCGAGGTCACTCCCGACACCACCGTCGACGAACTGCTCGCGATCGCCGACAAGGTGGGCGTCGAGGTGCCGCGCAAGGACGGCGTCCCGATCTACGGCCACGGCAAGCTCGTCGAGGAGCTGTGGGAACACCAGGTGGGCGACGCATTGACCGAGCCAACGTTCGTCCGCGACTTCCCGGTCGAGACGTCCCCGCTGACGCGTCAGCACCGCAGCAAGCCCGGCGTCACCGAGAAATGGGATCTGTACGTTCGCGGATTCGAGCTGGCCACCGGCTACTCGGAGCTGGTGGATCCGATCATCCAGCGCGAGCGTTTCGAGGACCAGGCGCGTCAGGCCGCCGCCGGCGACGACGAGGCCATGGTGCTGGACGAGGACTTCCTCGCCGCGATGGAGCAGGGCATGCCGCCGACCACCGGAACCGGCATGGGCATCGACCGTTTGCTGATGGCGCTGACCGGCCTCGGCATCCGCGAAACGATCCTGTTTCCGATCGTCAAGCCGTCCCAGACCTGATCGGACGGTAAAGGACTGTTCGCCAGCAGCGGACAGCCGATGGGAAACGTTTTGCATAGTGCCTGCGTTATGAACAGTAAGCAGCCACGGAAGTCCGTTCGAGTGGGCGGTTGCGCAGCATTTCAGGGGTGGAGGGTCGGCGTTCGTAACGTCGGCCAACTACAGTGAGAAGCAGTCTTACCTTCAAATGCACAAGCGACCGCAGTGTTATGGACACTGCAGCGCTAGAAGAACTGGCGGGCGAGCAACCACCCGCCAAGAAGTGAGGGAGAGCGATGTTCGAGAGGTTCACCGATCGCGCGCGGCGTGTTGTCGTCCTGGCTCAAGAAGAAGCCCGGATGCTCAACCACAACTACATCGGCACGGAGCACATTCTGCTCGGCCTCATCCACGAGGGCGAAGGCGTCGCAGCCAAGTCTCTCGAGTCGCTGGGCATCTCCCTCGAAGGAGTACGCAGCCAGGTAGAGGAAATCATCGGCCAGGGCCAGCAGGCTCCGTCCGGTCACATTCCGTTCACCCCGCGCGCCAAGAAAGTACTCGAGCTCAGCCTGCGTGAAGCACTGCAGCTCGGCCACAACTACATCGGCACCGAGCACATTCTGCTGGGACTGATCCGCGAAGGCGAAGGCGTCGCAGCTCAGGTTCTGGTCAAGCTCGGAGCCGACCTCAACCGCGTGCGCCAGCAGGTCATCCAGCTGCTCTCGGGCTACCAGGGCAAGGAGCCCAGCGAGTCCGGCAGTGGCCGCGGCGAGGCGGGCACCCCGTCGACGTCGCTGGTCCTCGACCAGTTCGGTCGCAACCTGACGCAGGCCGCGCTCGAGGGCAAGCTCGACCCGGTCATCGGTCGCGCGAAGGAAATCGAGCGCGTCATGCAGGTGCTCTCGCGTCGTACCAAGAACAACCCCGTCCTCATCGGTGAGCCCGGTGTCGGTAAGACCGCGGTCGTCGAGGGCCTCGCGCAGGCCATCGTCAACGGCGAGGTTCCCGAAACGCTCAAGGACAAGCAGCTCTACACCCTCGACCTCGGCTCGCTCGTGGCCGGCAGCCGTTACCGCGGTGACTTCGAGGAGCGCCTGAAGAAGGTGCTCAAGGAGATCAACACCCGCGGCGACATCATCCTGTTCATCGACGAGCTGCACACGCTCGTCGGCGCAGGTGCCGCCGAAGGTGCCATCGACGCAGCGTCGATCCTCAAGCCGAAGCTGGCTCGTGGCGAACTGCAGACCATCGGTGCCACCACCCTCGACGA
Organism: Rhodococcus cercidiphylli; assembly: GCF_033042225.1. Classification (NCBI taxonomy): domain Bacteria; kingdom Bacillati; phylum Actinomycetota; class Actinomycetes; order Mycobacteriales; family Nocardiaceae; genus Rhodococcus; species Rhodococcus cercidiphylli. The sequence goes on along the minus strand of NZ_JAWLKE010000013.1, from coordinate 87,480 downwards.
GTACCGCAAGTACATCGAGAAGGACGCCGCCCTCGAGCGTCGTTTCCAGCCCGTCCAGGTCGGCGAGCCGACCGTCGAGCACACCATCGAGATCCTCAAGGGTCTGCGCGATCGCTACGAGGCACACCACCGCGTCTCGATCACCGACGGTGCCCTCGTCGCGGCCGCCACGTTGGCCGACCGGTACATCAACGATCGGTTCTTGCCCGACAAGGCAATCGACCTCATCGACGAGGCGGGCGCGCGGATGCGCATCCGCCGGATGACCGCGCCGCCAGACCTGCGTGAGTTCGACGACAAGATCGCCGACGCGCGCCGGGAGAAGGAATCGGCCATCGACGCACAGGACTTCGAGAAGGCTGCGAACCTGCGCGACAAGGAGAAGACCCTCGTCGGTCAGCGTGCCGAGCGCGAGAAGCAGTGGCGCTCGGGCGACCTCGACGTCATTGCCGAGGTGGACGACGAGCAGATCGCCGAAGTCCTGGGCAACTGGACCGGCATCCCCGTCTTCAAGCTCACCGAGGAGGAGACCACTCGTCTGCTCCGCATGGAAGACGAGCTGCACAAGCGGATCATCGGCCAGGTCGAGGCAGTCAAGGCCGTCTCCAAGGCGATCCGTCGTACCCGTGCAGGTCTGAAGGACCCGAAGCGTCCGTCGGGCTCGTTCATCTTCGCCGGCCCGTCCGGCGTCGGTAAGACCGAGCTGTCGAAGGCTCTCGCGAACTTCCTCTTCGGCGAGGACGACGCGCTGATCCAGATCGACATGGGCGAGTTCCACGACCGCTTCACCGCGTCGCGTCTGTTCGGTGCTCCTCCCGGATACGTCGGCTACGAAGAGGGTGGCCAGCTCACCGAGAAGGTCCGCCGCAAGCCGTTCTCCGTCGTGCTGTTCGACGAGATCGAGAAGGCCCACTCGGAGATCTACAACACGCTCCTGCAGGTGCTCGAAGACGGGCGTCTCACCGACGGCCAGGGACGCACGGTCGACTTCAAGAACACCGTGCTGATCTTCACCTCGAACCTCGGTACCGCAGACATCTCGAAGGCAGTGGGCCTCGGCTTCTCCTCGGGTGAAGGCACCGGCTCGAACTACGAGCGGATGAAGCTCAAGGTCAACGACGAGCTGAAGAAGCATTTCCGCCCCGAGTTCCTGAACCGCATCGACGACATCGTCGTGTTCCACCAGCTCACGCGAGACGAGATCATCCAGATGGTCGATCTCATGCTCAACCGAGTCGAAGGTGCGCTCAAGAACAAGGACATGGCGATCGAGGTCACCGAGAAGGCCAAGTCGTTGCTGGCCAAGCGCGGATTCGACCCCGTCCTGGGTGCGCGGCCACTGCGTCGCACCATCCAGCGCGAGATCGAGGACGCGTTGTCGGAGAAGATCCTCTTCGGCGAAATCGAAGCCGGCCAGATCATCCTGGTCGACGTCGAGAACTGGGACGGCGAAGGCGCAGGCGAGGACGCGAAGTTCACGTTCCGCGGCGAGAAGAAAGCCATCATCGTCCCCGACGAGGTCCCGGTCGACCTGGCCAAGGCCACCGGAGACAGCGACAGCGAGTAAGTTTCACAGTTCACGACAACGGGCGATCCTCTTCGGAGGGTCGCCCGTTGTCGTGTGTCCGCCCGTCGCGTGTTCGCTCACCGTTCGCCCGTCCCCCCGTTCGCGTCAATGGACCCTTGCACTGCCCAGACGTATGCAACGGTCCATTCACGCAGCTCATGGACGGGCGTGAATGGACCGTTGCACCGCTCAGACGTGTGCAGTGGTCCATTGACGGAAGACCCGAGCGCCGAGGGCAACAGCGATGACAGCAAGTTCGGCGAGCAGAATCCAGAACAGCAGCGCGATGTCAGGAGCCCAGCGGGCCAGGGTCGAGATCGGTGCTCCGGCGAGTGCGGGCAGTGAGAAGTACAGCAGTCCGCCTGCGCCGAGGGCAGTCAGAACACGCGCGAGTGCCCATCGTCCGGGAGCGGCTCCGAATCCGAGCAGGGTTCTCGTGACACATATCGCCAACAACATCGCGAGTGCAATCGATCCGATCAGGGCTATCTCGTAGAGACCGAGTCCGGCGGCGCGGGGTTCGTCGATACCGAGTCGGGTGAGTACGAGGGAGCGGGCCGCGGAGGCAAGGTTGTCGGCGTCGAGTTCGCCGTATCGGTTGGTTGCGAACACCACGGCCAGGTGTCGTTCCGGAACGAGTGCGACGTGAGTGAAATAGCCAGGGACGGCCCCGGAATGCCATCGCATCTCGGTACCGTCGGGCAGCGTTTCGACGTACCACCCGTATCCGTACGCCGTGCCCGAACCCTTCGGCACCGTATCCGAACTGTTCGACGCCGGAGCGGTCAGTTGCCTGGATGCGTAGCGGGAGAGCTCGGCGATGGATCCGCTCAGATAGCCGTAGCCCAATCCCGCGGAGTCGATGCCGGTCTCGATGCTGCGCGGGAAGGTGAAGAACGGTACGTGGCCGGGTGTGACGGCACCGGCAGTGTGCACTCCGGTCTCGCGGGCTACGACGTCGGCGAAGGGTACGGCGGCGACCTTCTCGACGATCGATTGCAGCAGTAAGTAATTGAGACTCGAGTAGCGGAAGGTGCCGCGTTCGCCGACGGTGACGTCCAGGGTGGGGACGACGTCGAGTGCTCGCTCGGAACGTCCCCACACGTCCAGTTCGGTGACGTCGTGGGGGAGTCCACTGGTGTGGTGGATCAGGTCGTCGATCGTGACATCGCCGGGGAAGATCCAATCGAACTCCGGGAGAATCGAATTCACCGTTCCACTCAGATCGAGGCGATGCTGCGAGGCGAGGGAGTACACCGTCGCCGCCGTCACCGACTTCGATACCGAACCCCACACGAACGGCGTGCTCTCGTCGATCGGCACCCCGTCCCCGTCCACCCCGTACTCGACGTCCTCCAACACCTCGTCCTCGGAGACGACGCGGAACGCAACCCCCGGCAATCCGAGTTCCTCGGCGACAATCTCGATGTCCGACGCCATGCCGGGATCCGGTGGGGTGGGGGAGCCCGCAGTAAGAACTGCTGCGACGGTGAGCAGGGCGTGGACGATGCGCATGGTTGGAGTGAACCAACCTCATCGTGGCCGACGCCTCGGTGATCACCCTGATTTCACACCTGAGATCAGCTCCTGCCCATCGGGTCGTTCCTGCAGGCTCCACTCCTGCCCATCGGGTCGTTCCCGCAGGCTCCACTCCCGCCTATCGGGTCGTTCCTGCAGGCTCCACTCCTGCCTATCGGGTCGTTCCTGCAGGCTCCACTCCTGCGAGAATCAGCCCGGCGATCCAGGGCATCACGTCGGAGTAGGCCGCGAGAGCTCCGGGCAGGTGGTTCGCGCCCTCGACCGGTATGGCCGGGAGGTCGTATTCGCGGTAGGTGATGTCGGCACCCAGATCGCTCCAGCGTCGAAGCAGGGTGCGGCTCTGCTCGATCGGCACGGTGTCGTCCTCGACTGCGTGCGAGAGATACACCGGCATGACAGGGGCGATGCGCCCGACGGTGTTGGTCTCGATGATCTCGGCCAGAACCGGATTGCTCAGTTGATCGTCGAGGGGTCGTCCGTCGCGGGTCAGTTCGGTCGTGCGCACTGTCGCGGTGGCCGCGGAGTCGGTGGTACACCAATTCTGCGCGGCGTCGAGTGCGGCGATTCCGTCGGAGTCGAAGAGGCTGCGGATGCTGTCCGCCCGATCCGGGTAGGCATTGATCATTCCATCGACGGCGAAGAGCACGGCGCTGCCGAGGCCGGTGTTGTCGAGTGTCTCGATGTTGAGCGTCGGATCTGCCGGTGGCGCACCGACATACGCTCCCCGGATGCTGAGCTCCGGGGCATAGGTGGCGGCGAGTTCGGCAGCGGCCCCCGACGCGAATCCGCCTTCCGAGTAACCGAACAACACCACGGGGGCGTCATCGTCTGCGGTTCTGGCGGCGTCGAGCAGAGCTCGGCCCGAGGCGATTCGGTTGAGGTACGTGTGTCCGCCTGGGGTGCCCAGTCCCTGGTAATCGGTTGCGACGACGCGATATCCGGCGAGCAGAAGCGGCAGGATGGCCGGTGACGAGCCGACTGTCCCGAGAACTACCGAACCGGCGCAACGGTCCGCCATCCCGGAAGTGCCGGGCGCATAGGCGATCACCGGTCGCGGTCCGGGGCCGGTCCACGGAGCTGTGGGTGTCATCGAGTAGCCGGAGACGACCATGGGGTCATCGTGGGTGTCGGTGGAGCGATAGAGAATGCGTTCGATGTCGAATCCGAGTCCGAACCCCTTGGGTGAGTTGACGGGAAGGGTTCTGAGTACCTCGCCCGGCGACGCGGCACCGACCGTCGTGACCGGCGCGTCGTAGAAGTCCGTCAGGGGGCCTGCCTCGGCCGTCGGCGTCGAGAATCCGACGATCGACAGCATCGCGATTGCCGCGATCGTCGCCTTGCGCGAGAACTTTTTCGTTTGTCGCACCCGTCGTGTCGACATCCTCGCACTCGGTAGCCCGGTCACCCCGCTGACGTTAGCCTGAGAAACAGGCCTACACAGGGTCGACAACGAAAGGATTCGGTTCGATGCCAACTCGCACCTCACGCACAGCTTGGAACGGAACGCTGGAACAGGGTTCCGGTCAGGTGGAGCTGTCCAGTTCCGGCGCAGCGACTTTCGATGTGTCGTTTCCCAAGCGCGCCGCCGAGAACGCAGACGGCACCACCAGTCCCGAGGAACTGATCGCCGCGGCTCATTCGAGCTGCTACGCGATGCAGTTGTCGGCGTTGATCGCGGAGGCGGGCGGCACCCCGCAGAGCCTCGAGGTCACCGCCGATGTCTCGCTGGGGCCCGACGAGCCGGGTTTCAAGCTGACCGGCATCAAGCTGACCGTGCGGGGCGAGGTCGAGGGTCTCGACGCCGACGGCTTCGCCAAAGCGGCTCAGGCGGCAAAAGAAACTTGTCCTGTCAGCAAGGCTCTCACCGGCGTGGACATCACACTGGACGCGGCTCTCGAGGGCTGAACGGACAAACCGCCCGAAGTGAGACTGGCGAACAATCGTCAGGTTTGAAATAGTTCGTTTCTCGACCCATCTGCAGGGTGGATCAGCAACGAATCGTGATCAAACGTCGGGTTCGATCGGCTGATGCGTACGTTCGGGGTATGCACCGACCGGCCTAGGAAGGATCAGCCCCACCATGTTGTGGACGCGCTTCCTGGGCCTCGGTGCACTCGCCGTGGCGGCGTACGCAATTGCCCCTTCGGGAATACCCCAGAGTGCGTTGTACGCAATCGTGCTCCTGGCCACAGTCGCTGCGTTCGTGTACCGCTACCGTCGGGAACCCGGTCCGGACAAGCGGACCTGGAAGTACATGGCCGTCGGTGTCGGCTCCTGGGGCATCGGCGACGCGTTGGTGTCGATGGCGCAGGTCGGCGGCGGCCGAGTATCGACGTTCTCCTCGTCCGACGTCTTCTACCTGATCGGCTATCTGGTGATCGCCATCGGCTTCGCCCGAGCCGCCGACGAGAACGGGCTCGTGTTCGGGATCGAGGAGCTCCTCGAATGTCTGGTGGTTGCAGTCGGCTTCGGCCTCGCCACCTGGGTCTTCGTCATCTCCGACGGTTCGTCGTGGTCGTTTTCGTCGGCGCTGGAACTGTGGCCGGCCACGATCTACCTCACCGTCGACGCATTTCTGCTGACGCTCGTCGGCAGTCTGTACCTGCTGACCCGGGCGACCACGGTGCCGTTCCTGGCAGCCACGGCGGGAGTGGTGTTGCTCGTGGCTGCCGATTTCGCGTCCTATGCGGCGGTCGGCAGCCACGAGCTCTACCGTTCGACTCTCCTGAACACGCTGTGGCTGGCGGCCTACGTGTGTTTCGGGGTGATCGCCCTGCACATTCCGGAAAGAACGGTCTCGCGTGTGGACCGGTCCAGCCCGTTCAGATTCGGGCGCGTGAGATTTCTCGGACTCAGTGTCGCGGTCGCCGTGACGCCCTTCGTGATGGCTGTTCAGTTGGCCCGTGGGATACCCGTCGATCAGTGGGGTTGGGTGATCGTGGCCTCGTCGGCCTTGGTCATCGCCCTCGTCGGGTGCCGCATGGCGTGCTTCCTGACCACGCTGCGCCTGCAGGCCGCAGTGCTCGAGGACGTGGCTCGCACGGACGCGGTCACCGGACTGGCCAGTCGACGGCTGCTCCGAGAGCGGTTGGACACGATGCTCGCCACGCGTGGTGAGTCGGACGTCTTCACGCTCGTGGTGGACATCGATCGCTTCGCCCAGATCAACGAGACCTTCGGGTACAGCGTGGGAGACAGTGTGCTGCGCGAGATCGGTCACCGTCTGGTCGCATCGGTGCGATCCGATGACCTGGTGGGTCGGCTCGGTGGGGATCAGTTCGTCGTCGCCATGCGTCGGCGTCCCGCCCAGATCGACGTGTCGGATACCGCTGAGCGGCTCCAATTCGCAGTCAGCAGAACGATGTTCGTGCACGACATCAACGTTGCACTCGACGCGGTCGTCGGAATCGCGTCGACCGAGGAGCCGGACGTCAGTCGAAGCGGCATCGAGAATCCGGAGGCCAATCCGGTCGACGGTGAGGCGATGCTTCAGCGCGCCCACGTGGCGTTGACGGCCGCGAAGGCCGGCCACACTCGAGTCGGCCGCTACGAACCCGACATGGATCGCGACCGCCACGATCAGATGCGGTTGCTGGGTGAACTCGACACAGCCATTCGTGACCACCAGCTTCGAGTGTTCTTTCAGCCGTGCCTGGATCTGGAATCCGGCAGCGTGGACCGCGTCGAGGCGTTGCTGCGGTGGCAGCACCCGCGTGAGGGCCTGATCGGACCCTCGATGTTTCTGCCCGACGCCGAGCGCACCGGCATGTTGCCCGCCATCACCGCGCTCGTGCTGGACGAGGCCTTGGCACAGTGCAGCGAATTGCGTCGACGCGGTGTCGATCTGTCTGTGTCGGTGAATCTTTCGGTGAGAAACCTACTCGACGAGACACTCACCGAGCAGGTCGCAGCGGCGCTGGCGAAATACGCGGTTCCCGCTCATGCCTTGGAATTCGAGGTCACCGAGACGACTGCGATGACCGATCCGGTGCGTTCGGTGAATGCGCTGACGTCTCTGCGTGGCCTCGGCGTCACCATCGCGATCGACGACTACGGCACTGGCTACAGCTCGCTGGCCTATCTGCAGAGTCTGCCGGTGCAGACTCTCAAGATCGACCGCTCGTTCGTGTCGAAGATGAACACCGACGACACCGACGCGTCGATCGTGCGCTCGACCATCGACCTGGCTCGAAGCCTCGGGGTACGGGTCATGGCAGAGGGGGTCGAGGACGCGGGCACGCTGGATGCGCTTCGCGAACTCGGCTGCGACGGTGCCCAGGGCTACTTCCTGGGAAGACCGATGCCCGCTGAATTCCTGGCCGATGCCGTGAAAAAACTGGATTCGGAGATGCCGACGAAACTCGAGTGGAAGCTCGCGCGCCAACACATCTGAGCGGCGTCACGAAGAAGCAGGCACGTCCAATACGACCTCGAATTCGAGCAGCGACGCTCCGGACGACACCGGCTTCGGGGAACGGGCACCGGCATGAGCCTCCCGCGACGGTCCTGCCGACCACGCCTGGAACGACTCCTCGTTCTCCCACTGGGTGACGACGAAGTAGCGCGTTTCGCCCTTGACTGGCCGCAGCAGTTGGAACCCGAGGAAGCCGGGGGAGCCGTCGACCGACCCGGCGCGCGCGGCGAAGCGCTTCTCTAGTTCGGGGCCTGCGCCCTCGGGTACGTCGATCGCATTGATCTTCACAATGGCCATGCTCGCGAGATTACTCCGCCGTTATGCTCGGCGGTGATGCTCTACGACGAGGGTGGATCCGGCCGTTCGATTCTGCTGCTGCACGGGCTGATGGGCAGTGCTGCCACCTGGCGTAGGCAGGTTCCGTGGCTTCGAGAATTCGGGCACGTGCACACCTACGACGCACCGGGGCATCGTCGCCCTCCGCCGCCGGAGCCCACCACCGAGTACTTCGTGGCCGACCTGCTCGAGCATCTCGACCGGCTGGGTCCCAGCGTGCTGATCGGTCATTCGATGGGCGCACTGCACGGGTGGTGTGCGGCCGCGCAGCGACCCGACCTCGTAACTGGGCTCGTGGTCGAGGACATCGCCCCGGACTTTCGGGGCCGCACCGCAGGCGACTGGGCCGCCATGATGCGGGCCTGGCCCCAGCCCTTTCCCGACGCCGACGCAGTACTCGCATTCTTCGGAGATGTTGCGGGACAATATTTTCTGGACTCTTTCGTTCGCAGCGAAGACGGCTGGCGATTGCACGGCGAGGTGGACTTCTTCGAGGCGATCTCGCAGGAATGGGGGACGCGGCACTTCTGGGGCGAGTGGGAGGCCGTCGCCGCTCCGGTGTTGCTGATCGAAGGTGAGCACACCATCACCCCGGCCGGCCAGATGCAGCAGATGCACTCGGACAAGCCCGAATCGACTCACATTCGGATCGAGAAGGCGGGCCATCTGATTCACGACGAGGCTCCCGAGCGGTATCGCACGGCGGTCGAGGAGTTCCTGCGCGCACTAAGATGATCCGAATGCCGCTCGCGAAGCTCAACGGAATCGACCTCAACTACGACGTCACCGGCGACGGCCCGCTCGTGGTGTTGGTGATGGGCACCGGTAGCCCAGGACGAGTCTGGCGAACCCATCAGGTCCCGGTCCTGGTGAAGCAGGGGTACCGGGTCGTCACGTTCGACAATCGCGGTATCGCACCGTCTTCCGAGTGTGCGAGCGGGATGACACTCGACGACCTGGTCGCCGACACCGCTGCCCTCGTCGAGCACCTCGGTGGCGGCGCAGCACGCGTCGTCGGCACCTCCATGGGTGCCCGCGTTACCCAGGAATTGGCCTTGGCCAGGCCGGATCTGGTGTCGCATGCAGTGATGATGGCCACGTTCGGCAGGACCACCACCTTTCGTGCGCAGATGTCGAAGGGCGAGAAGGACCTTCACGACGCCGGGGTCGAACTACCCGCGTCGTACCGGGCTGCGATGACTGCAATGCAGAACTTCTCGCCCAAGACGCTGGCCGACGACAGCGCGATCGGTGACTGGCTGGCGATCCTCGAATACTCGGGCGGCAAGAAGACGGCGGGCATGCGAGCGCAGATCGGACTCGAAATGCGAGCGGGGACAGACCGATTGGCTGCATACCGGGCAATCAGGGCGAAATCTCTGGTGATCGGATTCGCCGACGACCGCATGATCCCCGTGCAGCAGTGCCGCGACGTCGCCGACGCTATACCTGGTGCTCGATACGTCGAAATCGCCGATACCGGTCATTTCGGCTACCTCGAACGCCCCGACGCAGTCAACGCGACTCTCGTCGAATTTCTCGCTCAGTAGCGAACTTTCGATGACGGTGTGCGGAGGAAGACCACAGAGCACACCGCAGTCAGCGCCATCGCCGCTGCCATTGCCGAGTAGGCGAATCGAAAGTCCGTGAGCCCGGCGACGATGGTGAGCAGTGCCAACCCCATCGCGCCACCGAACTGCTTGGACGTGTTCATCAATCCCGACGCGGCCCCGGCGTCGGAGTTCGTCACCCCGCTGGTCACCGCCGTGGCCAGCGGGGTGTTGAGCAGACCGCCGCCGAGTCCGATCAGAAGCGCAGGTAGCCCTACTGCCGCGAAGTAGCCCTGCGAGTTCGAGGCCGCAGCGAGGCCGAGCAGGCCGGCGGCGGCCAGGGTCGCGCCGGCAGCGGCAACCAGGTGCGAGGGGCATCTGCGCATCAGACGCGGAGTGACGCCGATGCCGACCACCACGAGAGCGGTGGTCAGCGGCAAGAACCCCACCGCCGCCCGCAATGGGGAGAGCTGCAGGCGTTGTTGCATCTGATAAGTCAGGTACAACCAGATCGGTATCTGGAACACCGCACCGGTGAGCAGTGTCAGCAGATTTCCCGCGACCACGGTGCGATCGGCGAACAGCCGCAACGGGATCAGTGGTGCTGCCGATCGACGCAGTCGGAGTACGAATCCGATCGATCCGGCCACGGCGAGAACGGCCGTCGACAGGGACAACGCTTGCGAGTCGCCGGCTCCGAGTCGGGTGACCGCCACGGTGGACGCGCCGAGGGCCAATGCTCCGAAGGCCGCACCGATGATGTCGAGCCCGGGCCGATGCGCCTCGGTGCCCACTCGCCGAACGTCGAGGGTATCGACGAGCCGATATCAGCAGGACGATGCCGATGGGCAGGTTGATCAGCAGCACCGATCGCCACGAAACGTATTCGGTCAGCGCACCGCCCACGATGTTGCCGATTCCGCCGCCGGCAACGCTCACTGCCGTCCACACCGCGACTGCACGTGTGCGCAAGGGTCCCTCGGCGTAGGTGACGGTCAGCAGAGTGAACGTCGCGGGTGAGACGACCGCTGCCGCCAGGCCTTGGACGACACGTGCGGCCACCAGCACCCATCCGGTCGGGGCCAGTCCGCCGACCACGCTGGCGGCGACGAACAGGGAAACGCCGAAGAGGAAAACTCCGCGGATGCCCCGGGTGTCGGCTGCGCGGGCTCCGGCGAGCAGTGCCGCCGCGAACGCGACGGTGTAGCCGCTGGCGACCCACTGCACGTCTCGATCGTCGATGTTCAGTGCTCGGGCGATCTGGGGCAGAACGATGTTGACGACCGAGGAGTCGAGCACCACCAGCAACTGGGCCAGGCACGCAACGGTCAGAACGCCCCACGAACGCTCCCGCGTCATGCTCGACCCCCTCGGTTGGTACAGGTGTATAACAGTCGCTTGATACAGTTGTATCAAACAGTGGGAAGTGGGCGGAAGATGGCCGGCGAAGATCGACGAGAGCAGATTCTGGCGGCCGCAGAGCGGGTCGCGACCGTCGATGGGCTGGAGGCGCTGACGATGCGGAGCGCCGCCGCGGCAGCCGGGGTGTCGCTGCGTCTGGTTCAGTACTACTTCCACTCCAAGGCAGGGCTGCTCGACGCTGTTCTGACGCGCTTCTCCGAGCGCGGCTATGCGGACTCTCGATCCCGGATCGATGCGATCGCCGACACTTCGGCAGCTCGACGCCTGCGGATGTTCGCCCGTTCGGTGTTGCCGACAGACGACGAGGGCCGGCGCTTCCATCGGCTGGGAGTGTCGTTCGCATCCCTGGCGATACGGGAACCTGACCTGGCTCAGGCCGCGTATCGCGCCAATCTTGCTGTGTTGGAATCGGTTCTGGCCGGCATGATCGGCGACGCCGCAGCGGAGAGCGGCTCGGATCGGATCGACGCCGTCGCGGAGGCTCGACTGCTCATGTCCGCGTTGCACGGTTTGGCAACGATGACGATGGTCGGGCAGATCGACGAGATCGAGGCGGCCGATCTGGTCGACCGATTGCTGCTCGGCAGAACGTGGTTCGACGCAGCCGTCGTAAGTCAGCCGTCCGAACCCTCACCTGCGAGGGCGAACAATCCCGACTCCGTTTGTTCGATCAAGCCGTCGGTCAGCAGTGAATCGAGAGCTCGGTCGCGTTGAGTCGGGTCGGTGGGCCAGACGATGTCGAGTTGTGCCCGCTCGACGGGGCCGGTGCTCTCGCGTAGTACCGACATTAGCTTGCCTCGAACCTGACGATCCGTGCCTGCGAACTTCTGGACCTTCTTGGCCGGGCCGGTGTGCGCGGGCCTGCCGGCCTCGATCCAGGCGCACTCGGGGAGCGGGCACAGCAGGCATGCCGGATTCTTGGCCGTGCAGATCAGCGCGCCCAGTTCCATCAACGCCGCCGAGTAGCGCGCGGCCCGCGGGACGTTCTCCGGGAGCAGCTGTTCGACGTCGGCGAGATCCCTTGTCGTGGAGGGATTTCCAGGCTCGGCGTTGCCGTGCAACGCACGCGCGACGACGCGTCGAACATTGGTGTCGACCACCGGAACTCGCTGGCCGTAGGCGAAAGTCGCCACCGCGCGCGCGGTGTAGGCCCCGATGCCCGGCAGGCCCAACAGTGTTTCGACGTCTCCGGGCACCTCGTCGTCATACTCCTCGGCGAGCACACGGGAGCACTCGTGCAACCGCAGTGCTCGACGCGGATAGCCCAACTTGCCCCACGCGCGGAGCACCTCGGCCTGCGAGGACGCGGCCATCGCAGACGGCACCGGCCAACGCTGCACCCACTGCTCCCAGATGGGCGCGACCCGCACCACCGGCGTCTGCTGCAGCATGATCTCGCTCATCAGGATCTGCCATGCGCTGACACCGGGTCGTCGCCACGGCAGATCGCGTCCGTCGGTGTCGAACCACCCGAGCAGAGCGTCGGCATCGATCGGCAACTGGTCGCCCTTCTCGTCGTGTCTGTGATCGGTCCCAACAGTAGTCAACCCGACTCGCCGGTAACTCGATCCACGTGCACAATGAGACTCATGCCTGCTTCGAATCCGATCGCTGCCTGGAAGTCCCTCAAGGAAGGCAACCAACGGTTTGTCTCCGGAGAGGTCCTGCACCCGTCGCAGGGCATCGAGGATCGTGCCCGCCTCGAGAGTGCTCAGCACCCCAGTGCCATCCTCTTCGGCTGCGCCGACTCGCGTGTTGCTGCCGAGATCATCTTCGACCAGGGCCTCGGTGACATGTTCGTCGTGCGCACCGCCGGTCACGTGGTGGACTCCGCGGTGCTCGGCTCCATCGAGTACGGCGTTGCTGTGCTGAACGCGCCGCTGATCGTGGTGCTCGGCCACGATCACTGCGGTGCAGTCAAGGCGACCGTCGACGCCCTCGAGAGTGGTGACGTGCCCGGTGGCTACATCCGCGACGTCGTCGAACGCGTCACCCCGTCGGTGCTCTCGGCCCGCCGCGACGGCTACCAGGCCGTCGACGAGTTCGAGGCACGCCACGTCGAGGAGACCGGCAATCTGCTGATGCAGCGCTCGCGGATCGTCGCCGAGAAGGTCGAAGCCGGGGAACTCGCGATCGTCGGCCTCACCTACCAGCTGTCGAAGGGGCATGCGCAGTTGCGTGAGGTCATCGGCGACATCGGCGAAATGCCCGCCTGAACCGACTCGAACCCCAACCTCGGTGAGGTCGCCCACGCGACACGCCGCGTGGGCTCAGGGATAGCGTGGCTCCGGCCGCATACGGTTGATTCGTGTTGGAACCGACCGGGCCTTTGCCTCCCGAAATCTACTGGCGACGCCGCGCTCTCGCCATCGGTGCGGCCGTTGTCGTCCTTGGACTGATCGTGTGGTTCATCGCCTCGCTCAGTGGCGGTTCCGACGACACCGAGGCTGCTCCCGCGGGCGTCGTTGCGGCTCCGGCAACGACTTCGGCCCTGCCGTCACCCAGCTCGTCTGCCGCCGACGCCGATTCCGGCATTTCGGGCGGCTCCGGCGACGGTGCGGGCGGATCCGGCGGCTCCGGTGGCTCCGGTGGGGCGACCGACTCCGCTGCCGGTGGCGGCGCGGCTGCAACCACCAGCGGCGCTCCGGCCCCGGTGATCTCCAACCAGTGCCCGGATCAATCGCTCGCAATCAAGGTGACGCCGGAGAAGGCCACGTACCGTCTGGGTGAAGAGCCCGTGTTCACCGTGGTCATCACCAACATCGGCTCCACCGAATGCCAGCGTGACGTCGGTGCCGGGTTGCAGCAGGCGCTCGTCTACACCCTCGACAATCAGCGCATCTGGTCCAACGTCGATTGCTTCCCCAACGCCGCCTCGGATCTGCGTACCTTCAAGCCCGGCGAGCAGGCGGGCTTCACCGTCAAGTGGTCCGGCACCAACTCGGTACCCGGCTGCGGCGAAGAGCGCATTCCCGTCGGCGTCGGTGCTTACCAGGCGATCGCCCAGCTCGGCGAGCTCAAGAGCGTGCCGGAGCCCTTCAACATCACCGGCTGAGTACGGTCGAATCTCATGACCACCTCGACCGCACTCGCCCGCTCCGCCTACAAGACATTCGAGCCCTTCCACGTCACCGCGTACTTCAACCCTGAACTGGGTGCGGCATACGAGGACACCGGCCTCGACGGTCATGCCTGGTACGTCGGGGCTCGAGCTGCCCCGATGGGTCCGTGTGCGCCGAGTGTCGTCGCAGCGGCGTTCTACAATTTCAACCCGGTGCTCATCGAACGCGCCTGGCCTGCCGCTGTTGCCGTCGGTTTGGACTCGGTGTCGAATCGCCGGTGGACACTGCTCGATTCCGTCCTCGGCACCGCGCTGGGTTCACTCGCCGCCGACCCCGGCCTGGCCACGCTCGCAGATCGTCTCCGCGTCATCGGCGACGCAGCCTCGTTCGCCGGTCGGCCACTCGCCGCAGCGTGGCATTCGGCCGAGCACCCCGACGTCCCGCATCTCGCGCTCTGGCACTCGATCACCGTCCTACGCGAGTGGCGCGGCGACGGTCACCTCGCCGCCTTGATCGACGCAGAACTCGACCCGACGGAAGCCGCCGTCTTCCACGAGGCCGACCGCGCGACCCCGCAGCCCGGCCGTCGAGCACTCGGCAAGCGCATCACGCAGCTGACCCGGCAGTGGTCCGAAAGCGAATGGGGCTCTGCTGCAGAACGACTCGCCACTCGCGGATTGCTCACCACCTCGGCGGACGGCGAGACGTTGACCGAGGACGGACTCGCTCTCGATCGGCACATCGAGGATCGGACCGACGTCATGGCGTCGGCAGTATGGCGAGACGTCGAGGACGCCGATCAGTTGATCACCAGCGCACGACCGTACGTGAAGGCCGTGATCGACGCAGGCTTCCTCCCCGGAACGAAGAAGGCGTCCTAGTCGTACGGTCCCGAGATCGATGCCTCGGCCAGTCTGGACAGGCCTTCGCGGATGTGACGAGCCCAGAGTCCACCGATACCGTCGACGGACTGCAGGTCGGCTGCGGTGGCCGCGAGCAACCCCTGCAGGGTGCCGAACGCGCCGACCAGCCGGTGAATCTGGCTGAACTGCAACCGCGGAACTCGGGTGAGCACCCGGTACCCGCGGGGACTCATCGGGGTGTCGAGGGCCTCTATGGTCGCGGGATATCCGAAAGCGCGGGCCAGCGTCGTCAGATCCAGCAGATCGACGTCGGTCAGCTTGTCCAGTGCGGCGAGCGCCTTCTCCACTCCGGTGGTGCTCGACGGTTCGTTGCCGGCCAGGTAGTCACGCACGATCAGTTGGCGATCGACGTCGTTGTCGCCCAACAACTCTTCGAGCTGAAGGGCGAGCTGGCGGCCGTCCGTGCCGAGTTCGAGGACGTTCTGCTCGATCTCCACCGACACTCGCCGCACCATCTCGAGACGCTGCGCGACGGTCAGGGCGTCGCGCAGTGTCACGAAGTCCTCGATCTCCACCACCGAGAGTTGACGGGTGTTGTCGTCGAGCCGGGCCTTGTAGCGTTCGAGAGTCGCGACGGCCTGATTGGCGCGCGAGAGGATGGTGGCCGAGCCTTCCACGACGTGCCTGATGCCACCGATGTAGACGCTGACGATGCTCATCGACTGGCTCACCGAGACGACGGGATAGCCGGTCTGCATGGCGGTTCGCTCGGCGGCGCGGTGCCGGGTACCGGATTCGACGGTGGGAATCTTGTGGTCGGGGACCAGCTGGACGTTGGATCGGACGATGCGCTTGCCGTCGGTCGAAAGCACCACTGCACCATCCATTTTCGACAATTCGCGCAGTCGGGTTGGGGCGAACTCGACATCGAGCTCGAACCCGCCGTCGCAGATCGCCTCGACCTCGTCGTCGTAGCCGAGGACGATCAACCCGCCGGTGCGGCCGCGCAGAATTCGCTCGAGACCGTCGCGCAGTGCGGTTCCCGGTGCGAGCCGGGCGATGGTCTCGCGCAACGCTGGGGACGGCGTGGTGCCCTCCATCGGCCAACCCCCTCGTGTCTTGGCAGCGGCTACGGCTCGGGCTGCGGATTTCTGTGCGTGCGAACAAAGAGTACTGCGCTGCCACGTGCAGGCAGGCAGACAAAGGATACTGCGCTGCTACACGCGGGCGGTCGGACGAAGAATACCGCCCGGTGTCATACGGGCCGCATACGCGTGTAGGTCAACGCCTCGCCGACGTTGGTGACGGTCTTGACCTTGATGCCGTCGGGTATGGGACCGGCGTCCTCGGGGACGATGGCGTAGTTGAACCCCAATCGGGCGGCCTCGGCGAGACGGCGACCCAGCCCGGCGACGCGGCGCACCTCTCCGGCCAGGCCGACCTCGCCCAGAATCACCATGCCCGCGGGAAGTGGTTGATCGCGAACCGCCGAGGCCACCGCCGCGGCGAGCGCGAGATCGGCGGACGGTTCGCTGGTGCGCATCCCGCCAACCGTCGCCGCGTAGACCTCCGCCTTGGACACCTTGACGCCGCATCGACGTTCCAACACGGCCAGGATCATCGCCACGCGGGCGTGATCGAGCCCGCTCACCGCGCGCCGGGGCGACGGCATCGTGGTGTCGACGATCAGCGCTTGCAGCTCGGCCAACAGCGGCCGTTTGCCGTCCATCGTGACGGTGACGGCAGTGCCGGGCACGGCGTCGTTCCGATGATGCAGGAACAACCCGGACGGATCGCTGATGCCGACGATGCCGGTCTCGCGGAGCTCGAAGCAACCCACCTCGTCGGAGGCTCCGAACCGGTTCTTGACGCCCCGAATCATCCGCAGGGTGGAGTGCTTGTCGCCCTCGAAGTTGAGCACCACGTCGACGAGATGCTCGAGAGATCGCGGACCGGCCACCGCGCCTTCCTTGGTGACGTGCCCGACGAGCAGTACCGCGACGCCGGTGGTCTTGGCCAGCGTGGTCAACGCGCTGGTGATGGCGCGAACCTGGGTGACGCCGCCGATGACGCCGTCGACGTCCGCGGCGAGCATCGTCTGAACCGAATCGACGATCAGCAGGCTGGGCTTGACCTGCTCCACGTGGCCGAAGACGGTGGCGAGATCGGATTCGGCGGCGAGGAAGACGCGTTCGTGTACCGCGCCGGTGCGATCGGCACGCAACCGCACCTGCCCCGCCGACTCCTCGCCCGTGACGTAGAGCGCGCGTCGATCCGGTGCCGAGCGGGCCCATCGGTGCACCACCTCGAGCAGCAGCGTCGATTTGCCGACTCCGGGTTCGCCGGCAAGGAGGACGACCGAACCGGGAACGAGCCCGCCCCCGAGCACGCGATCGAACTCGTCGATCCCGGTGGTGTTGGCCTGCGAGGTGGCACTGCTGATGGTCGTCAGAGCAGCAGCGGGCGTGCTGGGAATCATGGCTCCGCCGCCCGAGCGAAGGGATGATGCGCCTGCCCGCGTCGCGAGCGGAGCCGCAGTGGCCTGGACCTCTTCCATCGAGCCCCAGTCACCGCATTCGGGACAGCGACCGACCCACTTCGAGACCGAGTGACGGCACGCAGAGCAGCGGTAGCTCGACTTCAGTTTGACCACGTCGGCAGCCTAACGATCGGCACCGACAGGGTTGGAGCGGCGGCTATTCGCCTTCGCTGTGCTCGGTGACCGCGGACGGGTCGCGCTCGAGCTCGATACCGGCATCGACCGGAACGTTGACGACGACCTCGCCCGCGTTCGCGAACTCGAACGTGACCGGCAGCGTCAGGCCCGGTCGAACGTTCTCGGAGATGTCGGCCATCTCGACCTTGATCAGCTGGATCGGCAGCAGTGGATCGTCGAGCTGAACGTCGGCGGGTGAACCTGCGCCGAGCGCGGTCTGCGGAGCGATCTCGTTGCTGCCCGCTTCCGCCTCGTCGACGATGGTGACCTGTGCCTCGGGGGAGGAGATGCCGGTCAGCTCGTCGGCCACACTCGTGTTGGCGTTGATGGCCGTGAAGCCGAGCTCGACGGTGCCGCCGGGCTCGATGCTGTACTCCTCGGAGGTGGGGTACACCACGTGCACGTTGCGGAGCTGGATGTCTCCGACGTCGGCGGAGTTACCGTTGACCGCGGCGACCTGAGTGGCCGTCTGGGAGATCTGACCTGCGCCGCACGCGGTGAGGGCGAGCGCGCCACCGGCGAGAAGAGCGAGGGCGGCGGCCGTCCTGCGATGGCGGCCAAGCGGTGTCGCAGCGTCGATTGCAGTCACTTCGGTCGTCCTCCATGTGGTGCCGGGCCGGCTCGGTCCTTCTCGTCCACTAGGCAGAGTAGTAGTTCTGGTCCACCGGCCGCTCGTGGGGTCTGCCGACGGCCCGATGACGCCAGGTGAGGGTGCCTGTCGGGAATGGAGACAGTGGAACGAACCGACCGAAAATGTGGCGTCGGATACACGTCGAATCCTCTGTGTCAACCCCTGATTCGGCACCGCTATGCCCCTGACCTGCACCGTTGATATTGGCCGTGGTATTCTTGATAAATCGAAAGGGGCACTTGTCACATGATTTTCAAGGTCGGAGACACCGTCGTTTACCCCCATCACGGAGCGGCGCTGATCGAAGCGATAGAGACACGCACCATCAAGGGTGAACCGAGAGAGTATCTGGTTCTCAAGGTCGCGCAAGGCGACCTCACCGTTCGAGTTCCCGCGGACAACGCAGAGTACGTAGGCGTTCGCGACGTCGTCGGGCAAGAAGGTCTCGACAAAGTCTTTCAGGTGCTCCGCGCGCCGCACACCGAAGAGCCCACCAACTGGTCGCGTCGGTACAAGGCCAACCTGGAGAAGCTCGCTTCCGGTGATGTGAACAAGGTTGCCGAGGTCGTCCGTGATCTCTGGCGACGCGAGCAGGACCGCGGACTGTCGGCAGGCGAGAAGCGCATGCTCGCCAAGGCACGGCAGATTCTGGTCGGCGAGTTGGCACTGGCCGAAGGAACCGACCAGGCCAAGGCCGACACCATGCTCGACGAAGTTCTCGCTACAGCTTCTTAGAGTGAACGGTACTTCCGGCGACGTGGTCGCCCTGGTACCCGCTGCAGGCAAAGGCCTTCGGCTCGGATACGACGAGCCGAAGGCGTTCGTCTGTCTGGGTACGGACTCTCTCCTGACGCGGTCCGTCGACGGCCTCCGGGCCTCGGGTGCCGTCGACCGCATCGTCGTCATCGTGCCGACCGAGCTGCTCGACGCGGCCCGCCGTCATGTCGGCGACGACGTCACCGTTGTTGCCGGAGGCCTCGAACGCACCGATTCGGTGCGCGCCGGTCTCGCCGCCGTGGGCGACGCAGCCGTCGTGCTCGTCCACGATGCCGCCCGCGCCCTCACCCCACCGACGCTGATCGCCCGTGTCGTGGCCGAGGTGCGCGCCGGCCGCTCCGCCGTCATCCCGGTTCTCCCGGTCGTCGACACCGTCAAGGAAGTCGACATCATGGGCGCAGTGGTGGGTACCCCGGACCGCGCGTGCCTGCGGTCGGTACAGACCCCCCAGGGCTTCGACGCCGATGTCCTGCGCCGCGCGTACGACGCGACCACCGACATCTCCACCGACGACGCGGGCCTGGTCGAGCGCATCGGTGAGACTGTGCACACCATCGTCGGTGACGCCCTCGCGTTCAAGATCACCACCCCCCTCGACCTGCTGCTGGCCGAGGCTCTGACGAGAGGCGATTCATGAGAGTCGGCATCGGTACCGATGTGCACCCCATCGCCCCCGGCCGGCCCTGTTGGCTGGCCGGATTGCTGTTCGACGACGCGGACGGACTCGACGGGCATTCCGACGGCGACGTCGCATCCCACGCCCTGTGCGACGCGTTGCTCTCCGCGGCCGGACTGGGCGATCTCGGATCGGTGTTCGGGACGGGGCGTCCGGAATGGGACGGCGTCGGCGGAGCTGCCATGTTGACCGAGGTCAAACGACTGCTCGACGCCGATGGATTCGCGATCGGCAACGCTGCGGTGCAGATCATCGGCAACAGGCCCAAGATCGGACCGCGCCGCGCCGAGGCCCAGGAAGTGCTCTCGCGGGTACTCGGTGCGCCGGTATCGGTGTCTGCGACCACCACCGACGGGCTCGGGCTGACCGGTCGGGGCGAAGGAATCGCGGCCATCGCGACCGCACTTGTCATGACGAGGTAAAACCACCGGTAGCATTGCTGGTCGTGACCCTTCACCTACACGACACCGAGACGAGGGCCCTGCGGGAATTCACCCCCTTGGTCCCTGGCCATGCATCGGTGTACCTGTGTGGGGCGACGGTGCAGGGCGAACCGCACATCGGTCACGTGCGCAGCGGTGTCGCGTTCGACGTACTGCGCCGCTGGCTGTTGGCGCACGACTACGACGTCGCCTTCGTCCGCAACGTCACCGACATCGACGACAAGATCCTCAACAAGGCACGCGACGCAGGCCGGCCGTGGTGGGAATGGGCTGCCACGTACGAGCGGTCCTTCACCTGGGCGTACGACCGACTCGGAGTGCTTCCGCCGTCGGCCGAGCCACGCGCCACCGGGCACATCACCCAGATGGTCCAGATGATCGAGCGACTGATCGAACGCGGCCATGCCTACGCCGACGAGTGCGGTGACGTCTACTTCGACGTGCAGAGCTTCCCGAGCTACGGCGCGCTGTCCGGCCACAAGCTCGACGACGTGCACCAGGGCGAGAGCGTCGCTGAGGGCAAACGCGACCCTCGCGATTTCACGCTCTGGAAGGGCGCGAAACCGGGCGAGCCGTCGTGGCCGACGCCGTGGGGCCCCGGTCGGCCCGGCTGGCACCTCGAATGCTCCGCGATGGCGGAGAACTACCTCGGTTCGGATTTCGACATCCACTGCGGTGGACTGGATCTGGTGTTCCCGCACCACGAGAACGAGCGGGCCCAGTCCATGGCGGCCGGTGACGGCTTCTCTCGGTACTGGCTGCACAACGGCTGGGTGACGATGGGCGGCGAGAAGATGTCGAAGTCTCTCGGCAACGTGCTCTCGGTACCCAATGTGCTCAAAAAGGTTCGGCCGCAAGAACTTCGGTTCTATCTCGGTGGAGCGCACTATCGCTCGATGCTGGAGTATTCCGACACCGCACTCGACACCGCGGCCGTGACCTACCGGGGAATCGAAGGGTTCGTTCGACGAGCCGTCGAACGTGCCGGCGAGGTGCCGCTGGGTAAGTGGACCGCCGGATTTGCCGAAGCTCTCGACGACGACCTCGGAGTTCCCAAGGCTTTGGCCGAGATTCACGCGACCGTCACTCTCGGCAACACCGCACTCGAATCCGGAGACCTACCGGCCGCGGTGGAGTACGCAGGCAGCGTCCGGGCGATGCTCGACATCCTCGGCGTGGACCCACTCGATCCGCACTGGGTCAGCGACAGTGGTTCCGACGCTGCAGCTCTCGGTGCCCTCGGCGTCCTCGTCGAGGCCGAGCTGGAGCGTCGGGCAACGGCGAAGGCGACCAAGGACTGGGCCGCCGCAGACGAGATACGGACGAGACTGGCCAAGGCCGGAGTAGACGTGACAGATACACCCAACGGGCCCGAATGGTCGCTGGGTACGAGCAAGACCGACGAAGCAGGTTTGTGATGGCAGGCAATTCGAGTAGGCGCGGCGCGATCCGCAAGGACGGCACCAAGAAGGGGCAGGTCGCCGGATCGGGCGGCAAGCGTCGGAAGGGTCTCGAAGGCCGCGGCGCGACGCCTCCCGCCTCCGAGCGCACCAAGCACCCTGCCGCGCGTCGGGCCAAGCTCGCCGAGAAGTCTTCCCAGAACCGCGGCGGCAGCACCGGTGGCCGCGCGGGTGGACGACCGGCAGGACGCAAGGCCGAGGACGGTCCCGAGGTGGTGCTCGGTCGCAACCCGGTCGTCGAGTGCCTGCGTGCGGGCGTCCCCGCGACGGCCCTGTGGGTTGCCGTCGGTACCGACAGCGACGATCGACTCAAGGAAGCCGTGCAGCGTGCAGGCGACGCGCGGATCTCCATCCTCGAAGTTCCCCGCTCCGATCTGGACAAGCTCAGCGCCAACGGATTGCACCAGGGCCTGGCTCTGCAGGTGCCGCCGTATCGCTACGCGCACCCCGACGATCTGATCTCGAACGCGCGCACGCACCAGGAACCCGCGCTGCTCGTCGCGCTCGACAACATCACCGACCCGCGCAACCTCGGTGCCGTCGTGCGATCGGTGGCGGCGTTCGGCGGCCACGGCGTCGTGATCCCGCAGCGACGCAGCGCGAGCGTGTCCGCAGTGGCATGGCGAACCAGTGCCGGCGCGGCAGCTCGCCTGCCGATTGCACGCGCAGTCAATCTGACTCGCACACTGAAGGATTGGCAGTCCAAGGGCGTGACCGTCGTCGGCCTCGACGCAGGCGGCGACACCGAACTCGACACCTTCGACGGCAAGGGCCCAGTGGTCATCGTCGTCGGATCCGAGGGCAAGGGTCTCTCGCGTCTGGTCAGCGAAACCTGCGACCACATCCTGTCGATCCCGATGGCCGGACCGGTGGAATCGCTCAACGCATCCGTCGCGGCGGGCGTCGTATTGGCCGACATCGCCCGGCAACGCCGGGGATTGACCTAGGTTCTGATGCGGCCTGCGGTCTCGTGCATCGCGGGAACGACGATATCGACCATGTCGGTGGCGCTGTAGTTCTTTGCGTGCAGTGATGTGTTCAGTGCTGCCACGACGGTGCCGTTGCTGTTGCGCAACGGCACTGCGGCAGCACGCATTCCGACGTCCAGTTCGTCGACCACCTCGGACCAGCCGGCGTTGCGTACCCGAGTGATCTCGGCGCGCAGTGCATCTCGATCCACGAGCGTTCGCGGGGTCAGGGCTTCGATGGGGGCGTCGGCGAAATAGCGTTCGAGGTCGCTCTCGGGGAGGGCCGCGAGCAGCACTCGACCCGATGACGTCGCGTGCGCGGGGAATCGAGTGCCCAGCGTGATGACGACCCGCAACATGCGCGAGGACGGAACACGCGCGACATAGACGATGTCGAATCCGTCGAGGATGGCCACCGAGGTCGTTTCGCCCAATTGTCGTGCGAGCGCCTCGATGTGGGGTTCCGCCAGACGGGGTAGGTCCATGCCGGACAGGAACGAGAAGCCCAGATTCATCACCCGCGGGGTGAGGGTGAACTGACGGCCGTCCTGGCGGACGAATCCCAGTTCTGCCAACGTCAGCAACAGTCGACGGGCGGTCGCTCGGGTGACTCCGACAGCCTCGGCGACCTCGGTGAGGGTGCGGGCCGGGTGCGCGTCGTCGAAGCACTGCAGCACGCTCAGGCCGCGTTCGAGTGACTGCACGAACCAGGCGGGGCGTTGGTCGTCGGGAGCGATCTCGGCCGTCATGGTTCGAGTCTGCCTCATTGCTCTGTTCGCGCCGCATCACATCGCTCGGTGCTTGTGGTCTTGACCACAGATGTCACATCTGGTTACAGTTGTGCGAATAACAAACAACTGTGCGCTATCCGCACAAAATCGAAGGGCCGACAAGTGAACGTTGACGTCGCAGTCGCGGACGGATCCAGAGCACGGAAGGCTGCCATCGGCAGCTTCGTCGGTGCCGTGGTCGAGTGGTACGACTTCCTGCTGTACGGCATCATCGCCGCGCTGGTGTTCAACTCCCAGTTCTTTCCGAGCGTCTCGCCCGCGGTCGGCGTGATGGCCGCGTTCGCCACCTTCGGCGTCGGCTTCCTCTTCCGTCCTCTCGGCGGGATCTTCTTCGGCCACTTCGGTGACCGCCTCGGGCGCAAGCGCATGCTGATCTGGACGATGCTGCTGATGGGCGTCGCAACCGCGTTGATCGGCCTGGTTCCCAACTTCGAGTCGATCGGTTGGTTCGCGCCGCTACTGCTCGTGCTGCTGCGTGCGATCCAGGGCTTTGCGGTCGGTGGCGAATGGGGTGGCGCATCGCTGATGGCCGTCGAAAGTGCGCCGGCGAAGAAGAAGGCGTTCTACAGCAGCGGCGTCCAGGTCGGCTACTCCGTCGGTCTCATCCTCGCGACCGGCGCGGTCACCATCATGAGCAACCTGCTCAGCGACGACGCATTCACCAGCTGGGGCTGGCGCGTACCGTTCTTGGCCAGCGCCGTGCTCGTACTGTTCGGCCTGTGGATCCGATCCGGTGTCGAAGAATCGCCCGTGTTCGAGCAGGCAGTCGAGGAGAGCGGCGAGAAGAAGAAGCTGCCGGTCATCCAGGCGATCACCGAGCACCCCGGTTCCTTCCTCAAGATCATCGCGCTGCGCATGGCCGAGTTGTTCACCATGTACATCGTCACCACGTTCGCCCTGAGCTACACCGTCAACGAACTCGGCTACGAGCGACAGTTCATGCTCAACGTCGCGCTGCTGGTCGGTGCCATCGGCATCCTGAGCATCCCGACCTACGCGGCCATCGCCGACCGCTTCGGCCGCAAGCCGATCTTCGTCACCGGTGCAGTCGTCGGCGCACTGGCGGCCGTACCGTTCTTCCTCTCCCTGCAGGCAGCCTCGGTCGTCGCCATCGTGATCCTCGCCGTCATCCTGGTCAATGTCTCGCACGACATGGTGGTCTCGGTGCAGCAGCCGCTGTTCACCGAAATGTTCGGCCCCGAACTGCGCTACAGCGGAGCAGGTGTCGGCTACCAGGTCGCCAGCGCGATCGCCGGTGGCTTCACCCCCTTCATCGCAGCCGCTCTGGTCAGCTGGAACGACGGCTCCTGGCACTACGTCGCGGCGTACCTGGCCCTGGGTTGCATCATCTCGGCCGTGGTCGCAGCGCTGATGAAGAACATGGGCTCCTCGGATGTCACCTCCATCTCCGATCAGGCCGCCCCTGCAGCAGAAGCCGTTGTTGCAGAGCGTGTCTCGAAGTCGGTATGAGCTCGCTGACCCTGGTCGGCTCGCACGCGTCCACAGCGATGTCACCCGCGCTGTGGACGCGTGCGTTCGAGATCGCCGACGTGCCATCCCGCTACGACGCCTGGGAGGTCGCCGATGTTGCCGACCTACCCGATGTCGAGGATGCCCTGCGGGGCGGCCGTACCGATGCTGCGAACGTGACCATGCCCTGGAAGCATTGGGCTGCAACGGTTGCCGACGAGGCGGATCCCGATGTGGTGGTGTCGGGGGTGGCGAATCTGTTGTTCCTGCGATCGGGTGCACTGTTCGCCATGAACACCGACATCGCGGCGGTACGGGCGGCGACCTCGGGACGTACCTTCGGCTCGACGCTCCTGCTCGGGGCAGGTGGCGCCGCCCATGCGGCCGCGTTCGCGCTGCGGGGCCACATCGAGAGGCTGGTGGTCTCGGATGTCGACAGTCGTGCGGCGGAAAGCCTCGTGGGCGAACTCGACGGGTACGACGGTTCCGCCTCGGTCGTCGACTGGTCGGATCGAGCAGTGGATCTGGAGTGCTACGACCTGGTGATCAACGCGACGCCGATCGGCCGCGACGGCTCGGAAGATCAACTCGCCTGGGGTGCAGGTGAACTCGGGCCAACGGCGACGGTGTACGACTTCGTCTATGCCGACACGCGCAATGCCGCCGAGTCCTACGCGGCGGACCGAGGAATCGAACTGATCGACGGATGGACTCACCTGTTCCACCAGGCCGACGCCATGGTTCGCCCGCTCGGCCTGCCGGATCGGATGTCGGATGCACTGCGTCGCAGCATTCGTGAGATCTGCCCCGCTGCAGCCGGGATCAACCGATAGCGCGGAAGTGTATCTGTGTTCCTGGCGTCAGCTGCGCGGCTGCGGAGACGTCTGCCGCAGTGACAACCGCGATCACCGGATAACCGCCCGTGACGGGGTGGTCGGCGAGAAACAGCACCGGCTGCCCGGACGGCGGAACCTGAAGTGCACCCAGAACCATTCCCTCACTGGCCAATTCGTCGTCTCTCGTGCGGCGCAAGGGTTCGGCACCGTCCAGCCTGATCCCGACGCGATCGGAATCCTGCGTGACGGTCCATGACTGCTCGAGCAGAATCGATCGGGAGCGCTCGGTGAACCAGTCTGCACGTGGACCGAAGGTGATGCGCAGTGCGCCGGGTTGTGCGGGCGGTGGAACGAACTCTGCTGCAGGCCAGTCGGCTTTGTCGTTCCCGACGGGCAGGGCGGTACCGGGGGAGACCACAGCCGGGCCGAGACCGGACATCGTGTCCGTCGACCGACTGCCGAGGACGGTAGGAACGTCGATTCCGCCCCGCACGGCCAGGTAGCTGCGCAGACCGCTTGTGGGCGCAGACAGTTCGAGTACCTGCCCGGCACGGAATGTGATGGTCGAGAACAGGCCCTGCTCTGTGCCGTCCACGCGGCAGGTCACCTGCGCCCCGGTGACGGCCACGATCGCGTCGAACTCGGCGCGGACCTTAAGGCCACCGAAGGTCACCTCCAGCGTCGCGGCATCGGAAGTGTTGCCCACCAGTCTGTTCGCTGCATCGTGCGAGAGCAGGTCTGCCGCCCCCGAGCGACCGACCCCGATCGACGCATGCCCCGGGCGGCCGCGATCCTGCACGGTGCACAGCGGTCCCGTCTGCAGAACGGTGAGGGCTCTCATGCCTGCTCGAACCGGACGGTGGTGCCGGGCCGGAGCAGCGCCGGTGGGTCGCGGTCGAGGTTCCAGAGTGGTGTGTCGGTGCGGCCGATCAGCTGCCAACCGCCCGGCGAGGAGCGCGGATAGATGCCCGAGAATTCGCCTGCCAGGCCCACCGAACCGGCTGGGACGCTGGTGCGCGGCGACGAGCGGCGCGGGACGTGTAGCCGCGCGTCGGTGCCGACGAGATAGCCGAAGCCGGGTGCGAAACCACCGAACGCAACGGTCCACGTCTGATCGATATGTGCCGCAACGACGTCCGTGGTGGACAGCCCGGTCAGACGGGCGACGTCGTCGATATCCTCGCCGTCGTAGACCACCGGGATCGTGACGGTCCCCGAGTGATCTCCATCGGGCGTCGCGGCGGGTGTCACTGCCGCGATCCAGTCCAGTATCGGTTGCTTCGGCCCGTCGAACATCACCAGCACGGTCCGAGCAGCGGGAACCAGATCGACGACGCCGGCGGGTGGGTCCAGCGTGAGCGCCCGGTAATACGCCATCGTCTCGTTCAGTCCGTCGAATTCGACGAGTGCTGCACCCTCGCCGGCAGAGAGGATGCGCATCAGACGAAAGCGGTGATATCGATGTCGTTGGCGCGGAGCAACTCCGAGACGGCAGTGGCCATCGCGACCGCGTCGGGGGAGTCGCCGTGCAGGCAGATCGATTCGGCCCGAACGTCGATTCTCGAGCCGTCCGCCGCCAGCACGGTGCCGTCGGTGATCATGGTCAACACGCGCTGGGCGACGGCGTCGGGATCGGACAGTACCGCGCCGGGTTCCGAGCGGGACACCAACGTTCCCTGCGGGGTGTAGGCGCGGTCTGCGAAAGCCTCTGCGACGGTGCGCAGTCCGGCTCGCTCGGCTTCTTCGAGGAAGATCGAACCGGGGAGCCCCAGTACCGGCAGCGTGCGGTCGTAGGCGAGGACGGCGTCGACGACGGCCTTGGCCTGGCCGTGATGGTGCACGATCGCGTTGTACAGCGCCCCATGTGGTTTGACGTAGGCGATAGCCGATCCGGCGACCTGGGCGAGGCCGTCGAGTGCACCCATCTGATAGATCACGTCCGCGGTGAGGTCGGCGGGGGAGACGTCGAGGAAGCGTCGGCCGAACCCGGCGAGGTCGTGGTACCCCACCTGCGCTCCGATCCGCACGGCTGCGTTCGAGGCCGAACGGCACGTACTCAGCAGAGTGGTGGGATCACCGGCATGGAAGCCGCACGCAACGTTGGCGCTCGACACCAGGGCGAGCATCGCGTCGTCGTCGCCGAGAGTCCATGCACCGTAGCTTTCGCCGAGATCGGCGTTGAGATCGATGGACGTCACCCTCGACATCCTAGGCGGCGACGAGCCGTCCGGAATTGGCCTTGCGGGTTCCGCCGATCGCGCGGCAGACGAGATAGATGACGAAGGAGATGGTGGTGACGAACGTCGACACCGGCAGGCCCGGGGCGAGGGAGAGCAGGATGCCTCCGACGGCGGCGACCTCGGCGAACAGAATGGACAGCAGAGTCGCCTTGAGCGGGCTGGCCGTCACTCGCGCGGCAGCGGCAGCCGGGGTGATGAGCAGCGAGAGCACCAGCAGTGCGCCGACGATCTGGACGCCCAGTGCACAAGCGACGCCGACGAGTACGGCGAACACGACCGAGAGGGCACGAACGGGAACGCCGCGGGCCAGCGCCACCTCGGGGTCTGTGCTGGCGAACAGCAGCGGCCGGTAGACGACGGTCAGCACGATCAGTACCAACACCGCGCAGACCAGCAGCAGCTGGATACCGCTCTGTCCGACGCCGACGATCTGGCCGATGAGCAGCGAGAAGCTGGTTCCGGTTCGGCCGGGGTAGAGCCAGATGAACAGCACCGACAGGCCGAGGCCGAAAGACATGATGACGCCGATGACCGAGTCTCGGTCGCGGGCCTTGCTGCCGAGCAGCGCGAACATCACCGCTGCGACAACGGATCCGACGATGGCACCGAGGCCCACCGTGATTCCGACGAGCAGAGCAGCGGACGCACCGGTGAGCGAGAGTTCACTGGATCCGTGCACGGCGAACGCCCACTGGCGGCTGACGATCAACGGGCCGAGGGCACCGGCGAGCAGCCCGAGAATGGCGGCGGCGATGAGTGCCTGCTGGACGAAGTCGTATGTCAGCAGGTTGGCGGTGGTGTCGAAGTCGAGCATCTTCGAGAATGCGTCGAGAACCTTCTCGTTCATGCCTTGTCTTCTCTGTCGTGCGGCACGGGTGGGTGGTGTGCGCCGGCCGAGCCGAGCGCATCGATGGAATCGCCGGTTCCGACGACGATGAGCCGGCCGCGGACCTTCAGGACCTCGACCTCGGTGCCGTAGAGCTCCGAGAGGACCTCGGTGGTCATGACGTCCTCGGGAGTTCCGATGCGGAACCGGCCGTCGACGATGTAGACGATGCGGTCGACGAGGGGGAGGATCGGGTTGATCTCGTGCGTCACGAACAACACGGCGGTCTCGTGCTCCCGCCGTCGGCGATCGATGAGGCTCGAGACCAGGGATTGGTTGGCGAGATCGAGGCTGAGCAGGGGCTCGTCGCACAGCAGTACCGACGGATCGCCGACGAGTGCCTGGGCGATGCGCAGTCGCTGCTGCTCACCGCCGGACATGGAGCCGACCGGCGCACCCGCGAACGAATTGGCGTCGACCTGATCGATCGCTCGCTGCACCGTCTCCTTGCGCCTTCGTATGCCGCGCAGGCCCATGCCCCACCGATGGCCGTCCCAGCCGAGGCCCACGAGGTCGCGTCCGCGCAGCGGCAGATCGTCGTCGATGTTGCGCTGCTGGGGGATGTAACCGACGCCCGACTGGCCGCGACGGACGGGATTGCCGTCGATCGCGGCCGTGCCGGACGTGAGGTGATTCTGGCCGAGCAACACCTTGAGCAGAGAGGTCTTACCCGAGCCGTTGGGGCCGAGAACGGCGACGAACTCGCCCTTCTCGACCGTCAGGTCCAGGTTCTGCCACAGCGTGCGCTCGCCGAACGCCAGTCCGGCATCGCGCAGTTCTACAGCAGGCATGTACTACAGCTTTCCATCACGCCGGTTCGGGTCAGGAGGCGGTGGTGAGCGCGGCCTGCAGATCCGTTGCAGCCTTGGTCTGCCATTCGAGGTACGTCATGCCGGCAGGCAGCGTTTCGGTGACCTCGACGACGGGGATGCCGGCCGCCTCGCTGGTGGAACGGATGTCCTGGGTGACCGCATCCTCGGTCTGGATGTTGTAGATCAACGCGCGAACCGAGTTCGACGTGAACAGATCTCGCGTCGCAGCGATGGAAGCGGGCGAGGGATCGTTGCCCTCCTCGATGGAATCCTTGAAGTCCTCGGGAGTGCGATCGTCGAGATCGGATTCCTCGATGAGGTAATGCGCGATCGGCTCGGTCTGCGCCACCGGTGCGTTCGGGAAATCGGCGGCGATCTGCGCCGTCACGTCGGTGATGGCGTGCACCTGCTCGTGGAAGGTCTCGGCGTTGGCGGTGTACTGCGCGGCGTTGTCGGGGTCGAGCTGACCGAGCTTCTCGGCGATTTCCTCGGCGGTGTGCGCAGCGACCTCGGCGTTGTACCAGACGTGCTCGTTGACCTCACCGTGTGAATGGCCGTCCTCGCTCGCCGGTTCGGCTGCTGCTTCCGAGGTGGGCTCGTCGGAGGAGTGATCATGGCTGTCGTCGAGCAGCGTGAACGCGTCGACGGACGGTACGTTCTGGCCCTCGGAGGCGAGGATGTCCTCGATGAACTCGTCGTAGCCGCCACCGTTGTAGACCACCAGCGACGCCTCGGCGACGGCGGCGGCATCGGCCGGGCTGGCCTCGTAGGAGTGCGGGTCGGCAGAGGGATCGGAGATGATCGATGTCACTGTCGCCAGGTCGCCTGCGACTGCCTCGGCGACGCTTCCCCACACGTTCGTGGATGCAACGATCGTGATCGGTCCGTCGACGGCGGTGGCCGGTGCGGATTCGGTGCTCGCGGATTCGGTGGAGCTGCACGCGCTGAGCGTGAGCGCTGCGGCGCAGGTCAGGCCCAGTACGGCCGTGAGCTTGGTCCGGGACGCGCGATGGTTGGACGACATCGATGTACTCCTGATGAGCGGAACTTGACGCTAATGGAAACCGTTACCGTTGTACTCTAGCGCGCAGTGGGGTGGCGGATCGAATCGGATGAACGCGACCTCGAGTTTCTCTGCGCCGCGTTGTGGGACTAACGTCCCGGTTATGGCCAGGTCAAGCGAACCGCGACGTCAGGCGACGTTGGCGTCGATCGCTGCCGAGCTCAAGGTTTCTCGCACCACTGTCTCGAACGCCTACAACCGACCCGATCAGCTCTCCCCGGAGCTTCGCGAACGCGTGCTCCAGGCCGCGAAACGCCGCGGCTACGCCGGTCCCGACCCGGTCGCCCGATCGTTGCGCACCCGTAAAGCAGGTGCCATCGGGCTGCTCCTCACCGAAGCGCTCAGTTACTCCTTCCGCGACCCAGCCGCGATGAGCTTCCTCGCCGGACTCGCCGAATCCTGCGAAGCCGCCGGACAGGGCCTGCTGCTGATCCCCGCCGGAGCCGAACGCGACGACGTGCAAGCAGCCGCTGTCGTCCAACAAGCCGGAGTCGACGGATTCGTCGTCTACTCCGTCGCCGACGACGACCCCTACCTCGCTGCAGTGCGCGAACGCCACCTCCCGATCGTCGTGTGCGACCAGCCCCGCAACATCCCCGAAGCCGCCCTCGTCGCCATCGACGACCGCGGCGCGATGAAAATGCTTGCTGCACATCTGATCGCGCTCGGTCACGAACACCTCGCGGTACTGTGCATGCGGCTCGGACGCGACCGCCGCGATGGCGTCGTACCCCCGGGGCGGTTGGCGGACAGTCACTTCCACGTCCAACGCGAACGTATCGCCGGAGTTCAGGCCGCCATGATCGACGCCGGACTCGACCCCGACACCCTCACCGTGGTCGAACGCTTCGACCACACCGTTCGCTCAGGCCACTCCGCCGCCGCCCAAGCACTGCAGGCCAACCGCGAAACCACGGCGTTGCTGTGCACCACCGACGTCATCGCCCTCGGTGCACTCAACTTCGCCCGAGTCTCCGGAATCGATGTGCCGAGCCAACTCTCGGTCACCGGATTCGACGGCATCTCCGACGCCATCCGCGAAAACCTCACCACCGTGCGCCAGGACGCCGAGGAAAAAGGCCGTCGAGCAGGAAAACTGGTGCTCTCGTCCTCGCACTCGGGCATCGTCGCCGCCGAAACTCTGCCGACCGAACTCTTCCGCGGACGAACCGCAGGACCGCCGCCGAAACAGCCGCCCGCTATCGCCTGAGCTGCCCCTCGCCCGTTCGCCCCCGCCGCCCGCCCGCTCCCCGTTCGCGTGCCCCAGTTCGCGTCAATGGACCATTGCACGGCTCAGACGTATGCAGGGTGCCATCCACGCAGCGGACCCCAGTGGGTGAATGAACCACTGCACCGGTCAGACGTATGCAGTGGTCCATTGACGCAGCTGGGGTGAGCCCTAGGCGCTGAGCAATCTCGCGCAACGCAGTAGACCCAGGTGACTGTAGGCCTGGGGATGGTTGCCGA
Source organism: Rhodococcus cercidiphylli (assembly GCF_033042225.1). Lineage (NCBI taxonomy): Bacteria > Bacillati > Actinomycetota > Actinomycetes > Mycobacteriales > Nocardiaceae > Rhodococcus > Rhodococcus cercidiphylli. Next base: position 55,491 of record NZ_JAWLKE010000013.1, on the reverse strand, counting down.
GTGATCGTTCGGCGATGGGGTCGTATTCCTCACTGAGCAGTCCGGTGGGGCCTGCGGCGCTGACGAGCTGGGCGAACAGTGCTTCGGCCTCGGCGCGTTGTCCCACCAGTAGGTAGGCCTCCACGAGCCAGGCGGCGCAGAGGTGGAAGCCGCCCTCGCCGCCGGGCAGGCCGTCGTCGTGGCGGTAGCGGTAGACGGTCGAGCCGCTGCGCAGTTCGGCTTCGGTGGCAGTGACGGTGGCCGCGAAGCGGGGGTCGGCCGGGTCGATCAGTCCGGACAATCCGATGAACAGCGTCGCGGCGTCGAGGTCGGTGCCGTCGTACGCGGCGGTGAAGGACTGCACTTCCTCGTTCCAGCCGTTGGCGAGTACTTCCTCGCGGATGGTATCGCGCAACGATGCCCAACCGGGTTCTGTTGTACGACCGAAGGTTTCGGCCAGACCGATGGCGCGATCGACGGTGATCCAACCCATCACCTTGGAGTAGACGTGGTGCCGGGGGTTGTCTCGAATCTCCCAGATGCCGTGGTCGGGCTCGAACCAGCGACGCTCGACGGCCTCGACCATGGCGCGGACGAGTTCCCAATCGTCGTCGGACAGGCCGTTCTCGGAACCCTTGGCCTTGCGTGCATGGGCGAGGGCGGAGACCAGTTCGACGATCGGGCCGAAGACGTCGAGCTGAACCTGTTGATTCGCAGCATTTCCCACGCGCACCGGACGCGAGCCGGCATAGCCGGGCAGCTCGTCGATGACAGCCTCTGGCGGTAGCCCGAGACCCCAGATGGTGTAGAGCGGGTGCAAGCGCTCGGGGCCGGAGACCGACTCGAGTACCCCGTGAATCCAGGAGAGGTAGTTCTCGGCCTCGGCCGTCGACCCTACGTCGACCAGCGCGGCTGCGGTGAGTGCGGCGTCGCGCAGCCAGCAGTATCGGTAGTCCCAGTTGCGCACTCCGCCGATGTCTTCGGGTAGCGAGGTGGTGGCTGCGGCCATGATCGAGCCGGACTCGGCGTGGACGAGGCCTCGGAGGGTCAGTGCCGATCGCTTCATCAGATCGCGCTTGAGCGGCGGCAGGTCCAGGCCGTCGGCCCAGTCCTTCCAGTACGCCTCCGACGCGCGGCGACGATCCACCTCGTCCCACGGGTGCTCGCTCAGATCGTCTGTGCCGAGGCGCAATTCGAGAACGATCGGACCGTTCGAGGGATCGACCTCGGCGTGCGCGGCCTGCTGCGAACCGTCGGAGACGATGTTCCAGGCAACGCCGGGACTACGCAGCACCATCGGATCTGCCGTACCGAGAATGCGCAGGCCGTCGACATCGGGTTCGAGTGAGGCCCAGGCCTTTCCGAACTCCGGACGCGGCGCGAACGTCACGACGGCGGTGGCCTTGCCGGTGATGACGCGGGTCAGCGCGGTCTGGCCCTGGCCGATGTCGTGCGGCAGATAATCGGTGACCTGCAGGCTGGCCCACTTGGTCTGCACCGTCATCGTGCCGTCCACGTACTGCTGACTCAACGGAAGCGATGCGCGGGTGGGTCCGACGCTGAAGTGGCCGGCCTGATCGCCGCCGAGCAGGTGTGCGAACACGGCTGCGGAATCGGGTTCGGGGTGACACAGCCAGGTGACGTCGGCGTCGGGGGTCAGCAGGGCAACGGCATTGGGGCTGGCCAACATCGTCAGTCGTTCGATGCGCGGGGCGTCGGCTCCCGAAAGCCACTGCCGTCGCTCTTCGAGTAGGAATGCCAGGGCGAGCGCGACGTGCTCGGTGCTGTCGATGCGGAACTCCGCGAGGGTGTCTCCCGGTCCGATCTTGACGCCGATGTCCGGCCCGTGCAGGTGTCCGAAGGCCTTCTCGTCGGTGACGTCGTCGCCGAAAAATACTGCGGCAGTGGCGGCTTCCTGGTGCCGAAGAATGTCGAGGGCGACGCCCTTGTCGGTGACGATGACTGCCAGTTCGATGACGGACTTGCCCTCGGTGACCTGAACGCCGTCCCGTGCGGCCGCGCCGGATCGCACTGCTGCGAGCGCTTCGTCACCGGCGGCGGTCTCGGCGTTGCGGACGTGCAGCGCGACGCTGGCCGGCTTGGTCTCGATGCTGACGCCGGGATGGGCGTCGGCGATGGCCTGCAGTTCGCCGGTGATGACGGTGAGGAGCTTCTTGGCGTTGTCGTCGATGGCGTTGATGAATCCGGCGTCGAACTCACTGCCGTGGCTGCCCACCAGCTGCACCTCGGACGGCAGGCGGGAGAGGATCGCGAGATCGCGGAGGGCACGCCCGGAGATGACGGCAGCGTTGGTGCCGGCGAGGGAGGCGAGCCCGCGCATGGCGCTGACCGACTCGGGGTGCGGGAAGGCCTTCTGCGGGTCGGAGACGATCGGCGCCATGGTGCCGTCGTAATCGGACGCGACGAGTAGACGCGGAGTCCGAGCTACTCCAACGAGCGCGCGGCGAAGTTCGAGCGGCAATTCGAGAGCAGTCACCCGTCGAATCTAGGCGATGAACCCCGCCTCGGCGTACCTGGCTTTGTGCGCGGGATGTATCACTGCTGGTCGGGGACCAGACCGGGTGACGGAGTCACTCCGGAGGCCGCCGACATCGAGGCGGCGGACTTGGTGACGATGGCCAACATGGCTCGCTGCGCGCCGTCGGCGTCGCCGGATTGGATCGACGACGCGACCACGCCGTGCAGTCGGATCGCCTCCGGGTCGGCCTGCCGCGACATCAGGGCATGGCGGGTGCGGCCGGCGAGCACCTCCACCACGATGTCGGACATCGAGCGCAACATCGGGTTGCCCGACGCCGCGAGCAACGTGCGATGGAAATTGCTGTCGTGTTCGAGGTAGGCGTCGGAGTCGGCGGCCCGGGACGTCGACGACATTCCGATGACGGCGGCCGTCAGCGCGCCGCATTGCTCGGGCGTTGCTCGATGCGCGGCGAGCTTGGCTGCCAAAGGCTCGATCCCCGAACGTAATTCGCTGAGCAGCAGCAACTGCTCGGCGCGGGCCGGCCCGGCCAGTTGCCAGCGGATGACCACCGGGTCCAGGGAGTTCCAGTTCTGCGAGCCCTGCACGGTGATCCCCACGCGTCGACGCACGGTGAGCAACCCCAGCGATTCCAGGACGCGGACCACTTCCCGGACGACGGTCCGTGACACGGTGAACCGCACGGCGACGTCGTCGGCCGAGATTCGGGTCCCGCTCGGGATCGCGCCGCTGACGATGTCGCGACCGAGCTCGTCGAGCACCGAATCGTGCAGCTGGCGGAAGTCGCTGGTCTCGCTCATGTCCGACCGATCGTCCCACGCCTTGCCCGGTTTCTCGCGTCTGTCCGGTCCACCCGAGCGAGATGGAGCAGTATCGAGGGATGGCAGCACAGACGACAGGCAGAGCACATCATCCGGTTCTCGTGGTGATGGGAGTGTCCGGTTCGGGTAAATCCACAGTGGCGGGCATCCTCGCCGGAGCCTTGAAATGGGACCTGCAAGAAGGCGACGACCTGCACCCGGACGCCAACGTGGAGAAGATGGCGTCGGGTCAGCCACTGACCGACGAGGACAGGTGGCCATGGCTCGACGTGATCGCGGAGTGGATCACCGAGCACACCTCCACGGGTCGGTCGGGAATCGTGACGTGCTCGGCCCTCAAGCGGTCGTACCGAGACGTGCTGAGCGCCGCATCGAGGGACGGGGCCGAGGTGATCTTCGTGCATCTGGCCGGCACCAAGGACCGAATCAGCGGACGCCTCAACGCTCGGATGGATCACTTCATGCCGTCCTCGCTGCTCGATACGCAGATCTCGACGCTCGAGCCACTCGGTGACGACGAGAACGCGATCGTCGTCGACATCGGACCGCCGCCGACCAAGATCGCCGAGCGCATTCTCGTCGAGCTCGAAAAGCGTGCGGGCATGTCGGAGAGTCACTGATCGCCGTTTCGTATCTGCCACGGGGGATCAATGTGATTTCCAGTCGGTCTGACTGCGGCAATGCGACATTCATCCGGGCCTGGGGCCGCAAACGGGGCGCAGATCTGCTCACGGCTGTCCTGAACGTGCACATTTCAAGCAAGCGCGCTTGCTTTTAAGTACTACGAATGACCGAAAGGACTTGTAAAAGTATGACGAATGCGAGATAGTGAGCTTGTTCACTTTTTCAGTGAGGAGACAGCTCATGGTGCGAGGCGCACCCGCCAGGCCGGTCCAACTTCCCGTTCCCAATGCTGACGTCTGGGACTGGCAACTCGACGGTCTGTGTCGCGGATTGGACTCGTCCGTGTTCTTCCATCCCGAAGGTGAACGAGGCCGCGCTCGCACCTCGCGTGAGAAATCCGCCAAGCAGGTCTGCGGCCGCTGCCCGGTACTCGAACAGTGCCGCCAGCACGCCCTCGAGGCGAATGAGCCCTACGGCGTATGGGGCGGAATGTCCGCACACGATCGCGCCGACTTCTACCGCGGAGCCGTTCGTACCGCTTGATCCCTGAGCGGCCTCGGTGCGCTCGCATGCGCCCGGGAAGAATCGTTCATCGTCGGACGCTAGATCCTCCGTGTCGGTACTGCGCCCTCGACGCTCGCCTGCCGTGGACTTCATTTCCGGTGGCGACGTCGGCCCCGGAGGCTCGGCTGATGTCGCATCTCGTGTCGGCCACTTCCGCTGAAGTGCCACGTGCGTTTCGTGACCGATCCCGATGTTCTGCTGAATGTGTTGCGGCGCAATCAAAGTCGCCGGTCGCCTCGATCTCGGTCCATGTCCGCCGGTCGTATGGCAAGACGACGGTCGGTGATCCTTTCTCGCGGTTTCGGAAGCATTCGCAGAACGTGGATGCGCGGGCATGGTCGTTCGGCACTCGCTTTTTCCTTGCGGGATCGAGCCCGGTGTGTAAATGTAAGTGGGCGCTCACTTACATTTGGAGGAATCATGATCGTCAGCACGGAAACGCTCAGACGGGAGTTCGGCTCCCTCACCGCAGTCGATGACCTGAATCTGCAACTGCCTGCCGGTGGGGTGGTCGGACTGGTCGGCCCCAACGGTTCCGGAAAATCCACCCTCATTCGCATGCTGCTCGGACTGATCGCTCCGACCGGCGGCTCGGCGTCCGTACTGGGCGAGAGCATCGAGCGTCCCAGTCGATACGCCGGGAAGGTCGGTGCGCTGATCGAAGCACCCGCTTTCGTTCCTGCACTGTCGGCCCGAGCCAATCTCGGTTCCATTGCTGCACTGCGAGGAATCCCGCGATCGCGGGTCAACGATGTGCTCGACATCGTCGGCCTGGCAGGGCGAGGGTCCGAACCCGTCAAGCGATTTTCACTCGGCATGAAGCAGCGCCTGGGCATCGCGGCGGCACTTCTGCCCGACCCGACCCTGCTCATTCTCGACGAGCCGACCAACGGGCTCGACCCAGCCGGAATCGTCGAGATCCGAGCACTGCTGCAGAGACTGGGAACGCAGGGCCGCACCGTCGTGGTGTCCTCGCATCTGATGACGGAAATCGAGTCCATCTGCTCGTATGTCGTGGTGATCCGCTTCGGCGTCCTGATGTTCTCCGGGCCCATCTCGGAGCTGATGGAACGCGCCGACACCACAGTCGACATTGCAGCCGAACATGACATCGACACCTCGAGACTGCGTGATGCACTGACCCGAAACGGATGGACAGTGTCCCCGAAATCCGCTGAAACGTTGAGTGTTTCGGCCGGAGCCGCGGATGCGGCGAGGATCAACCGCGTTGCCGCCGAAGCCGGAGTGACACTGCGAACGCTCTCCGTGCACAGAGACAGCCTGGAAGCGGTGTTTCTGGCCATGACCGGTTCGGACGACGGAGAACTGGCTCGAGACCGCGACGCTGCCCTGAGCGGACGCGACACGGCTGGAGCGCGACGATGATCGGCGTCGTGCGCAGTGAATCGGTACGCATCGGTCGGCGTGGCATCGTCCTCGGGTGGCTCGGACTGACAGCCGTGTTCGCTGTGTTGATCAACTTCGTCATGTTCAACGTCGTCCCGCAGGACGGCACCTCGATGACGGACGGTCCCGGCGTGGCGTTCCCCACCGCGCAGACGCTGTTGTCCGCGGACGGGATCATCGCCGGACTCGGTGCCGCAGCGTCGTTCTTCGGGGTGGTCACTCTCGCGTTCTGGGCACTGGCGACCGCAGGCGACTACAGCACGGGACTGGTCCGCATCCTCGTCGCCGCAGAACCACGCCGATGGCGACTGCTCCTCGGCAAGTGGATCGCCCTCGCCGCCGCCACGGCTGCCGTCAGTGCAGCTGCAACCGTCGTCAACGTTGTGGTCGCACCGATAGCCGCGCAGGCCGGAGGGTACGCGCCCGACGCATGGAGCGATGGCACAGTCGGCGTGGTGCTCACCGCGTACCTGCACCTGTATCTCTCTCTGCTCGTGTGGGGAACCCTCGGTCTGGCACTGGCAACTTTCACTCGCTCCGCCGGAATCGCGATCGGAGTAGGAGTCGGTTACGTCCTGTTGGTCGAGGCCATCATCGCTGCGGTCGCCGGTGACGCGGCGGACTGGCTTCCCGGGTCGGTCCTCACCGCTCTCGCACAGGGCGGAAACGCCGCAATGACACTGGCGGTGGCGTCCATCGTCGGCGCGGCGTACGTAATCGTGGCGCTGTCGGCGTCGTTCACGGTGTTCCGACGCCGCGACATCACCGACTGAACACCGTCGACGAGAGTCCGCGGAATCGAACACCGGAGAATGAGGGCATGCAAGAGCGATCCAAGCGCACCCAGGACGCGTTGATTCATGCCACGACCGAGCTGGTGGCCGAGGTCGGCTATCACCGGGCCACCACCAGAGCAATAGCCGAGCGCGCAGGAGTGTCCGAAGGCACCATCTATCGACACTTTCCCGACAAGCAAGCACTGTTCGCAGCGGCAGTACTCGCAGGTCAGCGTGAGGTCACCGAATGGATGGCGCAACTACCTGGGCGCGCCGGGACGGCACCCATCGTGGACCTGCTCGAGGAGACGTTCACCCAACTCTCTCGACTTCGAGAGGCAGTTCTCCCGATGAACGACGCGCTACCGGTTGCCCGGCCGAATCTCACGGCCGACCAGCTCGAGGAAAAGGTGCGCGAGGCGGGCGGTCCACCACTTCTTCTCTCGGATTACATCGCAGCAGAGAGCAGTCTCGGAAACCTGCCGGAGACACTGGATCCGACCCGGACATCAGTGATGATTCTGTCGTCTTTCCTGGGCGTTCAGACCAGCCCCCTCGCCGGTACCGACGGGCTCGACGACAGCGACATTCGGGGCTTCGCCGAATTCGTCGTGCACGGTCTCGTGTCGGAAGCTCGCTAGCCGGCTTCGACCACACCGAACTTGTCGGTGGGTTCGTGTTTCATGACGATCCATGAACAAGGTCCTGCGTGCGACGCTCGTCAGTGCGGTCGTCATCACCACCGTCATCGGCATTGCGTCCTTCGTGCTCAGTTTCGCTGCACTGTGGGATCTGGCCACGATGGCAGGCGTTCCACGCTCGCTGTCCTGGCTGTGGCCGGTGATCGTCGACGGCACCATCCTGCAGGCCACGATCTCCGTGATTGCGCTGGCCCAAATCGAAGATCAACGCAGTGGTCGACGCTTCTTCTGGGGTGTGTTGATCACGGCAGCTCTGGTGAGTATCGGCGCAAATGCCATGCACGCCTTCATCTCCGACGCCGGCACACTGCATCCGGCCCTGTCGGCGGCAATTGCAACCGTCGCCCCGGTGAGTCTGTTGGCCGCGACCCACGGACTCGGCATCCTCGTCCGGGTACCGGCGGAACTGCCGAAGACCGTCGCCGAAGAAGCCGCTCCCGAAGAGGTGGCGATCGCGGTCCCGAGAACAGAACCCGTGACACCTGCAGCCGAACTCACCACCCCGGATATACCGGCACCCGCGCCGATCGAGCGCACCGAGCCGGTCCGCACCGAGCCCGTCCTCACCGAGCCGGTCCGCACCGAACACCGCCCGCCTGAATCCCCGGTCACCTCGGTGCGCACGGTCGAGCCTCTCGACGACGTCGATCGCTGGATTCTCGACGAGGAACGTGTGGACGATCTCTATCCCGTCGACGCCCCGTGACAGCCGGTGGCACCATCGAAGGATGAGTACACATCTGCCGAGATCCGTCGTTCCCGAGAAGCCGAAGCCGGGCCAGGAGTCCGTCTGGGATTACCCCCGTCCGCCCAAGCTCGAAGCCTCGAACCGTTCCCTCGTCGTCCGGCTCGGCGGCGAGGTGATCGCCCGCACCACCGCCGCCTACCGCGTACTCGAGACGAGCCATCCGCCCACCTGGTACATCTCGCCTGCAGACGTCGTTCCCGGCGCGCTGACCCCCTCGGCGGCCCGCTCGACGCACTGCGAGTGGAAAGGCGCAGCGACCTACTGGGACGTCCACGGCGGAGACGCTGTCGCAGAGGCCGCCGGGTGGAGCTACGAGAACCCCACCCCTCGGTTCGCCGAGATCGCGGGTTACCTGGCGTTCTCACCCAGCCGCCTCGAGTGCGAGATCGACGGCGAAGCGGTCCGACCCCAGGAAGGCGGGTTCTACGAGGGCTGGATCACCGACGACGTCGTCGGTCCGTTCAAGGGAATCCCGGGCTCCTACGGGTGGTGACGCCCTAACCGACCGGCAACTCGGCGCGGGGGATGATCTGAATCGAACTCGCCGCGCCGGGGTCGCTACCGGTCACCAGCACGTCTCCGTTCCGCGGATCGACCGCGACCGAGTTGGCCTGCGTCACCGTCGGAACATCGCCCAGGATTCGCGGAGCTGCGGGATCGGATACATCGACCACCCGCAGTACGTTCGATGCTGTCAGTGTCACGAACAGCAACCGACGTTCGAGATCCACGGCGAGCCCGTACGGGTTACCCGGTGCGTCGATCGATGCGATCTGACGAATGCCGCCGGCGTCGTCGACCGATGCGAGCAGGACCGTACCGCCGTCGGTGTCGGCGAACCCGGCCACCGTCTGATTCACCGTCACCGCATGGGTGAGCTTGACGCCGATCGGAGCCTGCGACACCTCCTGCTGCGTCGCGCCGTCGTAGACCCACACACCGTTGCCCTGCACATCCGCGACGGCCGCGAACGGACCGAGAGCGGCAGCGCCACCGGGCTGGACAGGGCCCGGCGGTAGTTCCGACACGATCGCCCCGTCGCGCAGGAAGATCACTCCGCCACCCATCTCGTTGGTGGCCACGACGGTGCCGTCGGAGGTCTGCACCGCATCGTGTGGTTGACGGCCGACGCCGGTGGCGGTCGACAGAATCGCGCCGTCGGCGAGTGAGATCTCGAGCAGTTCGTCACTGCCCTCGAGCGGAACCAACACCGGGCCGTCGGGACCGGCCAGTGAGAGATGTCGCGGCGCACCCGTCGTCGAGACCATCTGGCGCACGGCACCGGTGGCCGCGTCGAACAGCACCACGCCGTCGGGCTCCCGCACTCCGGCAGCAGCGATCCCGGACGATCCCACCACGACACCTTCGGGAGCACCCGCAAGAGGAACGACGGTACCGATCGGGTCGGCCGCATCCGGGGCCTGTGCGGGCTCGGCCGCCGGAGTGGTTGCCGGAGTGGACGGTTCGGTCGGGGATTCGGCCGCAGAGCAGCCGGCGACGAGCAGGCAGAGAGTGGCCGCCGCGACCAGGCGCGCCCTCATCGGCGGTACTGCTCGAAGTGCAGGGCGTCGTCCAGTGGACGGCGGCTACGCCAACCGAAGCGTTCCAAATCGGGTACCTCCTGAAACGATTGGACCGGACCCACACAGAGCCAGGCGATCGGGCGGACCGGTGCGGGGATGTCGAGCAGTTCGGTGAGGTATGCCTCGTCGTAGAACGAGACCCAGCCGACGCCGACGTTCTCGGCTATCGCTGCGAGCCAGAGGTTTTCGATGGCGAGGACGGCGGAGAACAGTCCGGTGTCGTCGACGGTGTCGCGGCCGAGGACGTGCCGACCTCCACGGTCGGGATCGTAGGTGACCACCACCCCGGTTCCACTGGTCTCGATTCCCTCGATTCTGATGGGGTCGAACGTCTTTCGTCGTTCGGCGTCGAGCTTGTCCGCGAAATCCTGTCGGCAGCCGGCCACGTGGGTCGCGAATGCGCTCAAAGTATCGGGCTTGCGGACGACCACGAAGTCCCAGGGCTGGGTGTTGCCCACGCTCGGGGCTTGATGCGCCGCTCCGAGGATTCGTCGCAGAACGTCGTCGTCGACGACGGTTCCGTCGAACTCGGCGCGGACGTCGCGGCGAGATCGAATCGCGGCATACACCGACAGGGCTGCTTCGGTCATGATATCCGTTCTCCTGTAGCAGTATTCAGATGCGCGTTCAGTTCGGCGACGAGGGCGGGGAGTCGGTCTGCCGAGGTGGGACGGCCGAGGTGGTAACCCTGCGCTCGTCCGCACCGTAGTTCGCGCAACGCCGTCATCGTCACCTCGTCCTCCACTCCCTCTGCCGTCACCGACAATCCCAGCGTACGGGCGAGCTCGACGGTCGATCGCACGATGGCGGCATGCGCCGGGTTGTGTGCCATGCCGCCGATGAACGTGCGATCGATTTTCAGTTCCTGAACCGGCAATCGCTCGATGTAGGCGAGCGAGCTGTAACCGGTTCCGTAATCGTCGATGGCGACCTGCACGCCCATCGCATGCAGTATCGACAACGTCTCGGTCGCGCCGATCGGGTCGGTCATCGCCGAGGTCTCGGTCACCTCGACGGTCAATCGGCGAGGTGGACAATCGAATTCCTTCAGCGCAGCACACACTTGCTCGATGAGGTTGTCGTCGAACAGGTTTCGGGTCGAGATGTTGACGGCGATGCTCAGCTCGAGCCCATCGGTCATCCACTGCCTTCGTTGGGCGAGGGCCTGGGTGAGGACGTAGCTCGTCAACGGCCGGATCAGTCCGGTGCGTTCGGCGGTGGGCAGGAATGTGCTGGGGGACAGGACGGTGCCGTTCGGATGATGCCACCGCAGCAGTGCTTCCACGCCGACGACGGTCATCGTCGTGAGGTCGATCTGCGGCTGATAGTGCAGTTGCAGTTGATCCGTCTCCAGTGCCGTGGTGAGTTCGCCGAGCATGATGAGCTGCTCGCTCTTGTCCCGGTCCATCGACCGGTCGTAGTACGCGACGCGAGACTGGGCGGCTTTCGCGGCCTGGACGGCGAGGTCGGCGCGCTGTACGAGGCGATCGGGTGTCGTTTCGTCCTCACCGTCGCCGGGAGAATTCGACGCGACTCCGACGCTCGCTTCGATCAGCAGGGTCATGTTCCCCACCTCGAAAGGAGTGGCGAACAGGAGCTGAATCCGGTGCGCCAACGCGGCCGGGTCCATCGACTCCGATGCTCCACACAGGGCGAACTCGTCACCGGCCAAGCGCGCCAACAGAATCGAGTCGTCGGCGACGCCTCGCAGTCGCTCGGCGACCACCACGAGGACCTGGTCGCCGAGGCCGCGTCCGAAGGTGTCGTTGATCTCCTTGAATCGGTCGATGTCGACGGTGAGCAAGGTCGACTCACCCGCATTGCCCCAGAGTCGATGCTCGAGGGCGCGTAGGTTGGCCAGTCCGGTGAGGTGATCGGTATCGGCGACGGCACGGAGCTGGACGGTCTGAGTGTGCAACAACCGCAGCAGATCGGTGATGCGGAGCATCACCAGGACCACCAGAGCGAGAGCGCAGAGCAGCACCGCCCATCCCCACTGGGCGATCGGCTCGTCGCGAACGACCTCGATGAACATCACGATCGGCGCAGTCAGGGTGGCCGCGGTCAGCACGACGACCGTGGGAGTGGTGAACGACGCCATCAGGTGGGCGTCGGATTCGATGTTCGGGTTGGTGATGCGCCGCATGGACGGGTGAAGGGCGGCGACCCCGATGAGGACGTAGGACATGATCCATCCGACGTCGAACACAGACCTGTCGGACGAGGAATCGGAGACGATCGCGAAGTTGTTCACGGTGTCGGTGACCACGAGCAGCGCTACGGCGACGGTGAGGAGCCGATAAGACAGAGTCCGCCACTGCCGTGAGCCGACGAAGTGGGCCAGCAGTCCCAGCAGAAAGATGTCCATCGCGGGGTACGCGACGTCGACCAGGCCTGCGGTTCCGGAGATGCCGCCTCCGCCGAGCGACGGCTGCACGGCGAACACCCAGGTGAGCAGTCCGAACGCGACCATGATGATGGCGCTGTTGGCCACGTGGCCGCGTTCGCTGGGTCGCCACTTGTGGCGAGCGAGAAGGAACAGGCCGAAACCGTAGACCGGATAGCCGACGAGATAGATCGCGTCCGCCGGCGACGGGTAGGGGACACTGCCCTGGGTGATGTGGATCCACTCGTAGGCGATGTCGCCGATCACCCACAGGGCGGTGCCCATGGCGATGGCCAGCCAGGCCGTACGGTTGCGGGGCCGGTGCATCCTGGTGCCGACGACGGTGGCGGCAACGGCGGAGGCTCCGACGAGGACGAAGACCGACTGGCCCCAGACGGTGGTCGGGACAACGAAGTAAGCGGCGCAGCCGACTGCGCCGAGCGCTGCGTACCACCGCCACCAGGCCGTCACGATTTTCTCCAGCCGTTCACGCCGATCCGACGGCTTCAACAATGGCACACGACCGTGACGTCGGTCACCCGCACTGCTCGTCCGGTGACAGAATTATGCGTCACCGCTACAGTCGAGAAGCGGTACGAAACTGTTTCGATTCGATAAGGTGGCACGCATGAACGGCGACGCTCCACGTCGATCGAGGATCAGTGCGGAGCGCGAGGAAGAATTTCTCGACGCTGCACTGATGTGTCTCGGCGACGTCGGTTACGACTCGCTGTCGATGGATCTTGTCGCCGAGCGAGCGCGGTGCAGCAAAGCCACCCTGTACCGGCGGTGGTCGAGCAAAGGGGAGATGGTGGTCGCCGCCATCGAATCGGTCGGGCCGGCGCCGTTCGCCGGAATCGATACCGGGACTCTTCGCGGCGATCTGGTGGAGCTGATGCGCCGGATCTCCGAGGGGGCAGAGCACGATCGACGTTTTGCCGCGGCGATTCACCATGCGGTGATGGTCGACGAACAGTTGGCGGCAGCGGTGCGAAGAACGTTTCTCGAACCCGAGGCTCGGTTCCTGGAATCCGTCGTCGTTCGTGCGGTCCAGCGGGGGGAATTGTCGAGCAGGCCGAGATCGGCAGACTTTCTGCAATACATGGTGTTCAGCGCAATCATGACGGGTCCGTTGACGGACGCCGAGCCTTTGGATTCGGAATACCGAACGCGAATAATCGACGAAGTAATTCTGCCGTCACTTCGCTCGACGATGGATTGACGGTACGTACACGTGCGCTTACGCGTAATCGATTGATGCACAACACAACCGAAGAGTCGAACCGACCGACGTCCGAGTGGGACGCCGGGTCGTGTGCGTTCGAAATTCGATCGCTGCCAGCAAATGAACGGCTGAATTGGCAGGAAACTGCCAGCTTCTGAGGTGGAATTTCCGTCGCAGCTGTCTCTAGGGTTAACGGCATCCGAACAAACGGTAAACAGCATCGGTTGCGGATGTCGGCGCGCGGGTCACGTGCTCCCGGTGACCGGTGCGGAATTCGAATCGACTCGATCGGAATGCAATGAATTTCAACATTCAAGACCTGAGCGGAACGTTCTCGACGTTCGACATCGTGGTGTCTCTGACACTGTCGTTCGTCCTGTCGGCGATCATCGGCTGGGTCTACCGACTCACCCACAAGAACGTCTCGTACAGCCAGTCCTACGTACAGACCCTCGTCACGGTGGGCATGGTCATCAGCTTGATCATGCTGGTCGTCGGATCGAACGTGGCACGGGCTTTCGCGCTCGTCGGCGCGCTGTCCGTCGTCCGATTCCGCAACGCCATCAAGGAAACTCGCGACGTCGGGTTCATCTTCCTCGTGATGGCGATCGGCATGGCCACGGGAACTCGGTTCTACGTACTGGCGATTGCGGCCACGTTTGCGATCTGCCTGGTGATGGTGGTGATGAGCAAGTTCAACTGGTTCAAACTCGATGTCCAGCGCCAGGTCGTCAAGGTGCAGGTGCCGCCCGACGCCGACTACACCGATCTCGTCGAAGACGTACTGATCAAGTACTGCAAGGAGTTCGAGCTGGTCAGTACCGAATCGGTGCGATCGGGTGCATTGACCGAGCTCTACTTCACGGCCCAACTCAGATCCGGCAAGAAACCCGGCGAGTTGATCGCTGCTCTCAGTGAGGTCAACACTGGGCAACGGGTCTCGGTACTCACCGGATACGACCAGACGGACATCTGATCGTGACCGACCCGAACACGAACTTTCCCTCGGCCCCGACAACCCTGCGAAGGAGGCTCGTCCACCGAGTACCGCGGACGGTGCGGCAGCACTGGAAGATTGCTGCCACCCTGCTGGTGTTCGTCGTGGTGATGGCGACCGTGTTCGGGTCGACCCGGATCCGCCCGTACATCACCGGTGATGCAACCGTGATCGCCTCCGAGATCACCGAGAACGTCCAGGGCACGGTCGATCTGTTCGATCCCACTGTGTCGCACTCCATTTCGATCGACGTGGACGCCGGCGACTACCAGACACTGAAGGACTCCTTCCAGAACGAAGGGGTCAAGGAGTCGGTACCCGCAGACATCACCATCGATGGAACCCTGATCACCGACGTCGGTATCCGATTGAAGGGCAACTCCACACTGGCAACTCTCAGCAGCGACGACGGCTCGATGCCGGGCCGCGGCGGAGGTAACGCTGAAACATCCGGTCGACCAGCACCTGCAGAGGGTGCGGCGATACCGGAGGGTGCGGCGATGCCGGAGGGTGCAGTGATGCCGGAGGGTGGGGCCATGCCCGGCGGTGCCGGGATGAATATGTTCGGGGAGCCGCTCAGTTTCGATGCGCCCGAGGATCTTCCGTTTCTGATCGACTTCGCGGAGTATTCCGAGGGGCGGGCCTATCAGGGTCACACCACGCTGTCGCTTCGGCCGTATACGCCCGCGTTGAACGAGTCGGTGTCTCTTGCGATCACCGAGGCCTCGGGCCAGGCGACCCAGGACTTCACCTACACCACGTACTCGGTGAACGACTCGGCCGAGACGACGCGGCTGGTCGTCGTCGCTCCCGACGACGATTACGCCAACTCTCTGGAGGACGGCGACGGGGTGCTGTACAAGGTCGGTGCCGAGGCCAGTTTCACCTACGAGGGAGACGATCAGACGACGTACGCCGAGCAGTACACACAGATCAACGCTCTCGGCACCGCGGACCTGCAACCGATCATCACGCTGTTGAAGTGGCTCGACGGTGCCGATCAGGCCGAGTTCGATGCGCATCTGGCCGACTATGTCGATGTCGACTCACTGGCGAATTACCTTGCTCTGCAGAACTTGCTGGGCAACGGCGACGACATGGGTGGCCCGGGAAAGAACTTCTACCTGTACTACGACTTGGACTCGAAGACGTTCTCGGTGGTGTCGTGGGATCTGAATCTGGCTCTGAACTCCGATTCCACGGCAGGTGCAAACGACGCGGTGTCGATGATGCCCGGCGGCGGCGGGGCAGGTGGCGGCGGGATGCCGCAGATGCCCGAGGGGTTCACACCGCCGGAGGGGATGGAGATTCCGGAAGGCGGAGGGATGCCCGAGGGCGGCCCGATGTTGGGTAATTCGCTCAAGGACATGTTCCTGGACTCGACCGAATTCACCGACGAGTACGACGCTGCCTTCCGCACGATCTACGACGAGCTGTGGGCGAGCGGCCGAGTGCTCGACATCGTCGACGACGTTGCCGCATCCATTCCGACGTCGGCGGCGCTCACTCAGGAGGAGATCGACGCCGACGCTGCGGAATTGAAGTCACGGCTGCAGATTCGCACCGATGCACTCGCCGACGATCCTGTCGTGACGGGATCGTCGTGATGTCCCGGCGGTCAGCGCAGGGTCAGGGTGTCTGCCGGGGAAACTCCGCGGCGGGGATCGCGCAGCGGCAAGCCGTTGATCAGGACCATTCCCTCCATCACGAAGGAGGCGGCCTGCGACAGCGTGCGCGCAGTGCCGGTGGCGACCAGCAACTCGGGAACAGAAGTTCGACCGTTCATGAACCGATGCTGCTCCCGCGCGGTGACCGCCGACGCTCGATCTCGTGGCGGGTAGGCGACGGTCGGGTGAATACTCGGAGACGACGCGTGGGCATGATTCTCGCGGGGTGCGGGGTCCTCGCGTCGTGTTCGGCAACCGAGCTCGCGGCAGTCGAACCCACGACCGCAACAGCACCGTTCGAAACCTGGTGCACCCCCACCGACTCGGGCCTGTCCGAGTTGTCGGGCCTGACGTGGAGGGGCGATACCGGCTACGCCATCGGAGACCGCGGCAGCGACGACCGGCTGGCGGTGCTGGACCGGGCATGCGAGGTGACCAGGTGGGTCGACGTCGGAGTGGAGACGGTCGACGTCGAGGACATCGCCGTCGACAGCGCGGGGATCGTGTGGCTCGCCGACACCGGTGACAACGACAACGACCGCGACAGCGTGACGTTGATCGGCGTCGACGTGGCCACCGACCGGCGCACCTCGGTCACGATGCGCTACCCCGACGGCGCACACGACGTCGAGGCGTTCGCTCTGACGCCCACCGGGCAACCGGTGCTGATCACCAAGGTCTCGGGCGGTGCGGCCGCGTCGATCTACAGCAGTGACGAAACCATCTACACCACAACGACATCCATCGATCTGGTCCGTTCCGGAACGGTGTCTGCGACTGCGTCGGACGGGTCGAGCAGACCGATCACCGGTGCAGCCGTCGATGCCGACGCCACCGTGGGGGCACTGCGAACCAAGAAGGATCTGTTCGTCTTCGAAATCGCCGACGGTGATGTGGCCGCGGCATTCTCGGGCGCTCCCGCCGGTGTTGTCGAGGGCCCCGATCAACCACAAGGCGAGGCCGTCGCCTACACCGACGCGGGTGAACTGCTGCTCGCGTCCGAGGCCGACGGAGCCACCGAGTTACCCCCGATCGTGTTCGCGGAGCCGAACTGAACGCGGCGTCGCCCGACCATGCACACCCACCGAAGGAAGGTTCGATCCATGAATCTGTTCGACAAATTTCGACCCAAGGCCGCTTTGGAGAAGCAGGGTGCGTCGCCGGAGGACCTGAACACCGAGCCCACCGGGTATCAGCAGACCGCCAGCAAGTTGCACTCGTTCAACAGGTACGAAATCAAGTATTTCGTTGCCGAGGCCGACGTCGCTCAGGTCCGTGAAGAACTGACGGCACGGATGGACACCGACCCGTTCTCGCCCAAGGGTGGCTACCCGGTCACCTCGCTGTACTACGACACCACCGATCTGCGGTTCTACTGGGAGAAGATCGAGGGCCTGAAGTTCAGGCGCAAGGTGCGGGTACGGCTGTACGGGGCTCCGTCCGAGTGCACCGACGACACGCCGGTGCAGATCGAGATCAAGCAGCGCGTCAACAGGGTCACCCAGAAGCGCCGAATCTCGTTGCCCTACGACGTTTCTCAGCGGTGGCTCAACGGCCGCGAGGAGATCGAGTGCGATCCCAGTCAACGCCCGTTCGTCAACGAGGTCAGCACGTTGATCGCCAATCTGGATCTGCGTCCGATGGTCACCACCGGTTATCTGCGCGAGGCGTACATCGGTCGTGAGGCCGACCTCGGTCTACGGGTGACGATCGATCACAAGGTGCACGGCCGGGATCGCGACTTCCGATTCGATTCCGGTGCCCAGAACCGCTTCATCATCCCGCCCAAGCTCGCGATCCTGGAGATCAAGGCCAACGAACGAGTGCCGTACTGGGTGACCGACATGACGGCACGGATGAACATGTCCGTCATCCGAGTCTCGAAGTACTGCCAGTCGATCGAGGCGTTCGAGATGGCACCTCGATCACGCGCCGGTGCGCCCGAACTGGTGCTGCCCGCCGATGCCGACCATCGCGTTCCGTCGGATCTGCTCGAGCCCTACGCCGGCGCTCGCCGGTAGCCGCACCATTCAGGAGACGAAAGATGTTCGCACGCTTCAAACCCAAGTCCGTTCTGTTCTACGACCTGTTCAACTCCTCGGCTCAGCTGTTGGCCACCGGAGCGAAGACGTTGACCGAACTGCTCGAATCCGCACCGGAAATCGATGCGGTGGCGCGTCGAATGGTCGATCTCGAGCACGAAGCCGACAGCGTCACCCACGATCTGTTCCGCACCTTGAACTCGAGCTTCATCACCCCGTTCGATCGCACCGACATCTACGTCCTCGGCTCGAGCCTCGACGACGTGATGGACCACATGGAAGCGGCGACACATCTGCTCTCGCTGTACCGAATCGACGAACTGACCCCGCACATGCACGACATGATCGACATCCTCGACCGGTCGGCGAAGGTCACCGCGGATGCCATGCCGAGGCTGGCGTCGATGAAGGATCTCGAGCGGTACTGGATCGAGATCAACGAGCTCGAGAACCGGGCCGATCATGCCTATCGGACTTTTCTGGCGGATCTGTTCGACGGCCGATTCGACGCATTGACCGTGATGAAGCTCAAGGGAGTGGGCGACGAACTCGAAGATGCCGCAGACGCTTTCGAGAAGGTCGCGCACGTCATCGAATCCATCGTGCTGAAAGAGACGTGAGTGCGCGGTGGTAGCACTGGTTCTGGTCATCACCCTCGCGATGGCGTTCACCTTCACCAACGGCTTTCACGATTCGGCCAATGCCATCGCGACGTCGGTGTCCACTCGCGCACTCACGCTGCGGACGGCGCTCGTCATGGCCGCGGTGGGGAATCTGCTCGGTTCCTTCTTCGGTGCGAAGGTCGCGTCGACGGTGGGGGAGGGAATCATCGCCCTCGACGTCGGATCCGACGCGTTGCTCGTGGTCGGATGCGCCCTGGTCGGTGCCATCGTCTGGAATCTGATCACCTGGTGGTACGGGTTGCCGTCCTCGTCCTCGCACGCATTGGTCGGCGGCATGGTGGGAGCTGCACTGGCCGGCGGAATGACGGTGCTGTGGGGAGGCGTCGCGACCAAGGTGATCCTCCCGATGATCGTTTCTCCTGCAGTCGGTTTCGTGCTCGGAAGCGCCGCGATGGTGGCCATTCTGTGGATGTTCCGACGATCGTCTCCCAGTGCCACCAGCCGCGGATTCCGCCGGGCACAGACGTGCTCGGCAGCGGCCATGGCTTTCGGACACGGCATGCAGGATGCAGCGAAGACGATGGGCATCGTGGTGCTGGCGTTGGTCGTATCGGGCAACCAGGCCGACTACACGATTCCTCTGTGGTGCTACTTCCTCACCGCGACAGTGCTGGCGGTCGGAACGGCGACCGGTGGGATGCGGATCATGCGCACCCTCGGGCGCAAGATCATCGAACTCGACCCACCCCAGGGGTTCGCCGCGGAGGCGACGGCGTCGACCGTGCTGTACGTGGCATCGATCGGACTGGGAGCGCCGGTGTCGACCACCCACGTCATCTCGTCGGCGATAATGGGCGTCGGGGCAACCAAGCGTACGACGGCCGTGCGCTGGGGGACGGCGGGAAACATGTTCGCAGCGTGGGTGACGACGCTGCCCGCGGCCGCTGCCGTCGCCGCGCTGACCTACGTGGTTGCGGGGGTGATTCTGTGAAGCGGGGAGCGGGTCGGATATCGATGGGCGCTGCACTCTGCTTGATGGCACTGAGCGCAGGCTGCAGTTACGAGATGACGTCGACCGAGACCGGTACCGGCATCTCGCGTGACGTGCAGGAGGCCAGGGACGGATTTCTCGAGACTCCGGGAATGAGCGAACTGTTCGACGACCTGTACGGGCAGGGCATCGGCACGACAGTCAACGAGGTGTTCGCATTGGGCATCTACGTTCCGGGTTTCTGTGAAACCCGCGCTCAGCAAGGACTGTCGGAGGAGGAGGCCGTCGCCGAGGTGACCGATTCGCTCGGTGCTACCTACGAGAAGGGGACCGGCGAACCCTGGGCCGAGCCGATAGTGCAGGCCGCGGAGGACCACGTCTGCGAGTGAGCGGGCCGAGGGTGTCGGTGGCCTGTGCGAGCATGGAACGGTGGAGTCCACCGGTAGACCCGTGGCGAGCATCATGCACGCCGACCTGGACTCCTTCTATGCCTCGGTGGAGCAGCGTGACGATCCGCGGCTGCGCGGTAAGCCGGTGATCGTCGGCGGGGGAGTGGTGCTGGCCGCCAGCTACGAGGCCAAGGCCTTCGGGGTGCGCACGGCGATGAGCGGTGGGCAGGCACGCGCGGTCTGCCCGCAGGCCATCGTGGTGCCGCCGCGTATGGATGCCTATTCGCAGGCGAGCAAGGACGTGTTCGACGTCTTCCACGACACCACCCCGCTGGTGGAGGGCATCTCCATCGACGAGGCATTCCTCGACGTCGGCGGGCTGCAGAAGATCGCGGGCAGTGCCACCGAGATCGGACAGCGTCTGCGGCAGGAGGTCGCCGAGCAGGTGGGGCTGCCCATCACCGTCGGGATCGCCACCACCAAGTTCCTGGCCAAGGTTGCCAGCGCCTTCGCCAAGCCCGACGGTCTGCTGCTGGTACCGCCCGGCGGCGAACTCGAATTCCTGCACCCGCTGAACATCGAAAGACTCTGGGGCGTAGGGAAAGTGACCGCCGAGAAGCTGCACGTTCTGGATATCAGAACGGTCGGCGACATCGCGGCCTACGGCGAGCGGTCGTTGGCCTCGGTACTCGGCAAGGGGGCGGGTGCCCACCTGTACGCGCTGGCCATGGGCCGGGATCCCCGACGCGTCCAGCCCGGTAAGTCGCGCAGTTCCATCGGTGCGCAGCGGGCACTCGGTCGCGGCAGGCACGACGCGGCCGAGGTGGAGGCATCGTTGATCGGGCTCGTCGATCGCGTCACGCACCGCATGCGCGCCGCGCAGCGAACCGGCCGAACCGTCATGTTGCGCTTGCGCTTTGCCGATTTCACCCGGGCGACGAGGTCGCACACGCTCGATCGAGCGACCGCCGACACCCGCGACATTCTCGACGCCGCACTCGAATTGCTGCACGACGCGGCGCCGCTGATCGCGGAGAAGGGCATCACGTTGGTGGGGGTCACCGTGTCGAGCATCGACAGGGGCGGTGCGGAGCAACTGGAGCTGCAGTTCGACCCGCCGCAGGTACGGACACCGCCGGAGGCCTCGGCCCTGGACCGGGCGCTCGACGGGGTGCACAAGAAGTTCGGCTCGACGTCGCTCACTCGTGGGGTGTTGCTCGGCCGTGATCCGGGGATCTCGGTTCCGCTGCTGCCCGACTGACTATTGCCGCACTGAGGGTTGTACCCGAAAGCCTGTGGGCATCATGGTCAGTCGCTCCTGGACCTTCAGTCGGTACGACGGGTCGGCCTGCAGGTCGAAGCGCTGCAGAATGGTTCCGAGTACCAGAACGGCCTCGTGGATGGCGAATTGCCGTCCGATGCAGGCACGTTCACCGGTGCCGAAAGGCTTGTACACGTGAGCGGGCCGGGCCTTGATGCGATCGGGCAGGAAGTTGTCGGGATCGAACTCGTGCGGGCGGTCACCCCACACAGGATCGCGGTGCAGCGCCGTGGCGAGCACGATCGCCCAGTCTCCGGCCGCCATGGCGTAGCCGTCGCCGACGACGGTGTCGGCGCGTGCCCCGCGGCCGAACGCCGGGACCGTGGGCCACAGGCGCAGTGATTCGTCGAGGACGCGTCGGACATATCGCAGCTTGGGAACCTGGCCGAACTCGGGCTTGCCGGTACCCCAGACCTCGTCGACCTCGGCGCGGGCGCGCTCGAAGACCTCGGGGTGCGTCGCCAGGTAGTACAGCGCGAAAGAGAGTGCACCGGAGGTGGTCTCGTGACCGGCGATCAGGAATGTCAGTATCTGGCAGCCGATGTTGGCTTCGCTCAGTGCATTCGGATTGTCGGCCTCACGCGCGGCGTCCATCATGATCTGGAGCAGGTCGCTGAAGTCTTCGGTGGATCGGCGCCTGGTCCTGACGACATCTGCGAGGACGTCTGCCAGGTACTGCTTGTTGTCCGCGTACCGGCGATCCGAGCGGGCGAACAGAGGCTTGGCGAACGCGGGAACCTTCAGCAACGCCCGCCGCTGGTTGTACGTCAGCGCACCGACCATGGCCGAGACGAACGGATGCGGCTCGGCACGCGCGAACGAGCCGAAGCTGTAGCTGAATCCGGTCCGGCCGATGGTCTCGAGCGTCAACGTCGTCATGTCGGCCGATACATCGGTCGGTGACGCGTTGCGAGAGAGGGACTCCCAATGCTCGATCAGGTCGTCGGCGACGTCGACCATGATCTCGTGGTACCCGCGCATGGCCCCTGCGGTGAACGCCGGGCGCAGAAGATCATGGGCGCGTTGCCAATTCGGTTCGTGGTTGTAGGCGGTGAACAGCCCGTCGGCCCCGATGTCCCGTAGATTCTCGACGCCCGGGGGCAAGAACTTCTCGAAGCGCTTCTCGTCGCACAGCTCGCCCACCACGTCGGCACCGGAGGCGAAGACGAATCGTCGGCCGAGGATGTGCCGCTCGAACAGCGGGCCGAGCGTGCGGGCCATCGCGGTCGAATCCTGGACGGGGGTGCGGGGATCGACGCCGACGACGTCGCCGAGCACGGGGAGTCGGTGCGGGGGATGGGGCAGGGAGCCGCCTCGTACCGCGAACTGTGTCGACATCGCCACTCCATCGTCTCGGGACCGGCCCTTGTTGAACCGTGTCAAATAGTGACCGTACTCACTGTTGAACCGGTGTCAAGTAAGGTTCGAGGCCCATGACCACACCGCGCAAGCGCATGACGCCGGCACTGCGGCGTGCGCAGCTGATCGAGATCGGCTCGGCACTGTTCGCCGAGCGGCCGTACGAGGACGTCTGGATCGAGGAGGTCGCAGACCTCGCCGGCGTGTCACGCGGATTGATGTATCACTACTTCCCGTCCAAGCGGGAGTTCTTCGTCGAGATCGTCCGCGCCGAATCGGAGCGCAACCTCGGTCTGACCGCGCCGGACACCTCGTTGCCGGTGTTCGAGCAGATCGCCGCAGGCCTCGATGCGTACATCTTGTACACCGACGAACATGCGCACGGCGTCCGCGCGGTCAATCGCGGCACGTTGCTGGGGGATCCTCTGATCAACGAGATCCTCACGCGCGAGTTCGACGTCCAGCAGCAGCGGATCCTTGCCGCGCTGCCGACGACGTTGCAGGACGACGAAACGGTACGCACCGCGCTGCGCGGCTGGATCGCCTTCGTGCGAGCTGTGTGTCTGGACTGGGTGGAGCGCAGAACTCTCGACCGCGAGCAGGTACGCGCGTTGTGTCTACGGGCGTTGTCGGGTCTTCTCGAGGTGTGAGATGCGGGGCTATCGTCGAGTCATGTGCCGAAACATCACCACCCTGCGAGGGTTGGAACCGCACGCCACCGACGCCGAGATCGAAGCGGCCGCGCGTCAGTACGTCCGCAAGATCAGCGGCGTACAGAAGACGTCCGACGCCACCCGCGATGCCTTCGAGCTGGCCGTCGCCGAGGTGACGGCAACGACGCACCGGCTCCTCGATGCGCTTCCCGAGCGGCGTCAGCCACCGCCGACGGTGCCGCCGCTGCGGCGTCCGGAAGTGCAGGCGCGAATTGCCGCGGCGGGAGTGGAGCCTGCGGAACGACCCATATCAGCGGCGAAGGCCGGGTCCTAGCGGGTCCTAGCGGGTGCTGTCCGGCGGCACCGCGGGTAGGCCTTCGCTCACGCGGAGTTTCTCGGCCATCGAGCTGAGCAGATTTTGCGATTCCTCGGACAGGTCGAATGCCCGAGCGGACAGGCGGCGCAGACCGTAGCCCTTCAGTTGGGTGAGCAGTTCGAGATCGTGGTCGACCTTCGTCGCATAGATGTTGTCGAAGAAGTAGTCGGGCTTGACCTTGAAGAACGCGGCCAGCGCCGCGACGGTGTCCGCGGACGGATTGGCGCGCTGTCCCGAGCGCAATTGCGAGATGTAGGGCTTGGAGATCTGGTGTCCGCGCGAGGCGAGAGCGTCGGCGACCTCGGCATTGGTGTGTGGCTTGCGTCCGGGCGGGTGGATCGTGGCGAACAGATGGTTCAGACGTGCGGCGAAATCAGCGGACATCGGGGATGTGTGTGCCTTCCTGATACAGCCGCTGCCCACCCGGGCAGATCGGTCCGCCGCGGACCGAACCGGCTCATAGTAGCCGCTGCCGCGAATCCCGCGAACCATGGCTGACCTGCAGAAATTCGTCAGAAAATCGTACTGATCGGTTTCATGCGTCGGTGGACGTAGCGGGGCGAGGCCGGGCAGTGGGGTGCCCCGAGAGCGGGAACGAACGAATGGTTTTCCGCAGAATCGGACGCGTGATTCGAGCCCCGGTGGCAGACTGTCTTGCCAGGCGAAGGGGGTGGAGATGACCGATCGTCGACGGCGAACGTTCGATTCACGAGACGGTGACGCGGAGGTGGTCGAGCCGCTGCTACGCGCCGTGCTGTCCTACGCGCCGCGGGACGAATCGCGCCTGCCGCACCCCTCCGAGGGAATCACGCTCCGGGCCGAGGACGGCTCCGGGTTCGTTCGGCTCGCACTCACCATCGCAGACGATCTCGGCGCGGGCATCCCGGGGCCGTTCGGGTCCCGATTCTACGAATGCGGATCATTCGAAGTCATTGTTCCGCAACGAGATCCCCGCGACGGCGCGCTGTTGATGATCCACCTGCTCGACGCCCGAGCGCCCCACAGATTCGAGTTCGCCACGTCCATGCCGCCCCAGTGGAGCCTGCGGCTCGAGCGCGACGGCTCGGTGTCGGTACTCGACGGTCTCGGCGATGCAGTGATATTCATCGGCCGCCCATGGGCATTCGACTCCGACCTGTATCCGGTATCGGTGCACTACACCATCGAGAACGGCCTCCTGGTGCAGAACATTCTCGCCACCGCGGACACCGGCTATCCCATCCTGATCGATCCCGACCCCGACGCGATCATCACCGGAGACGGCCGGCTCATCACCGAGACGTGGACTCCGCGACTGGTGGCCGGCGGAATCGTCGAGGATCTGCCACCGAAATCGCTGTCCAGCTGATTGCCCTGCAGCGCATCCTGATTCAGAACGGATCGTGCTGAATGTGCTCCATCGGCGTGCCCACTTTGCGGAGGGCGTAGATCGTCGTTCGTACCATCGACGGAGACCCGCAGATCTGAATCTGCCGATCGGCCCACGAGCCGAACTGGGTCACCACCTTGCCCACCGCACCGTGCAGACGGTGATGCATTCCCCACGGCAGCTCGCGAGGTGTGCCCGAATACCACCACGGATTCTCGAGCTGCTCGGTCACCGGAACGATCGTCAACCATGGATTCGACAGCGACAGCTGCCACAACGTGTCCAGATCGTAGAGATCGCACGGATACGTTCCGCTGACGAACAGATGCACCCGCGGATTGTTGCTGCGCTGCGCCATCTCCATGACCTGTGCACGCAGCGGAGCCAGACCGGTGCCTCCCGCGATCATCAACACGTCCTCGCCGATCGCGCGATCGACATGCATCCCGCCCAGCGGCGGACTGATCGACCAGCGATCACCCACCGCGGTCTCGGTGACCATCGCCGGTGACACCCAGCCCCCGGATACGCGTCGAACATGGAACTCGATCTCGCCGTACGGATTACTCGGAATGGCTGGGGACAGATACCGCCACAGTTTGGGCCGCTGCGGAATCTGCACACTGACGTATTGCCCGGGGAAGTACGGGATCTCGCCGTCGGTCTTCAATCGAACCACCGCGAGATCGTCGAGCACCCGCTGATGCTCGACGACGGTGGCACTCCAGAACGGCGGCAGTTCGTCGTCGTCGGCGGCGACGGCCATCGCATCGCTCACCACGGTCAGTGCGTCGTTCCAGGCCGTCTCGACCTCGTCGGTCCATACCTCGTTGCCTGCGAAGGTGCGGAACGCGCTGATCAGAGCCGAACTGCCCGCACGGAAGTGTGCACCGGAGATTCCGTGCTTTCGGTGGTCCCGGCCGAGTTGTTCGAGGAACGGTTCGACGCGGTCGGGATCGTCGAGATGCTCGAAGACGTAGCCGAGTGCCATGACGAAGTGTTCACGCAGGGCATCCATCGAGGCGGGAAACAGAGCTCGGAAGTCGGGGTGCTGAGCGAAGAGATGGCCGTAGAAGGACCGGGACAGCCGCGCCGGACCGTCCTGAGCGGCCACGACGGATTTGAATCCGGTGCGGACCAGGGAGATCGTGCGTGCGTCGAGCATCGATCCACCTCCACCCCACCGAATCACTGCTGTCGACCGTCACCAAAGTAGACCGGTCGAGGATATCGCGCACGTCGCAGAATGTGGAGAAATCCAAGGTTGAGCGGAACAGACTCAACTTCGCTATGGTTGTACCGAGCGACAGTCTTTGCAGAACCCAGTCGAAAGAAGGTGACCGGTGGACAGTTTCACTCCCACCACGAAGTCGCAGGCAGCACTCTCCGCTGCTCTGCAGGCCGCATCCGCGGCCGGTAACCCGGATATCCGTCCGGCACATTTGTTGGTGGCGTTGCTCGATCAGACCGACGGCATCGCCACACCCTTGCTGAAGGCCGTCGGCGTCGACCCCGCAACGGTGCGTCGAGAAGCGCAGAGCCTCGTCGACCGACTGCCTTCGGCAACCGGTTCGACCACCACTCCGCAACTCGGCCGTGAAACCCTCGCCGCGATCACCGCAGCGCAGCACCTGGCCACCGAACTCGACGACGAGTACGTCTCCACCGAGCATCTGATGGTCGGTTTGGCGACCGGAAACGACGACGTCGCCAAGCTGCTGACCGGCCACGGAGCCGGACCCAACGAGCTGCGCGACGCCTTCCAGGCCGTCCGGGGCAGCGCTCGGGTCACCAGCGCAGATCCGGAGAACACCTACCAGGCGCTGGAGAAGTACAGCACCGACCTGACCGCGCTCGCCCGGGAGGGCAAGCTCGATCCGGTCATCGGCCGCGACACCGAGATCCGGCGCGTCGTGCAGGTTCTCTCCCGACGCACCAAGAACAACCCGGTGCTCATCGGAGAGCCCGGCGTCGGCAAGACGGCCATCGTCGAAGGACTGGCCCAGCGCGTCATCGCCGGCGACGTACCCGAAAGCCTGCGCGGCAAGACCGTCGTCTCTCTCGATCTCGGTTCGATGGTCGCGGGCGCGAAGTTCCGCGGTGAGTTCGAGGAACGGCTCAAGGCCGTGCTCGACGACATCAAGAACTCCGCCGGTCAGGTGATCACGTTCATCGACGAGCTGCACACCATCGTCGGAGCCGGCGCGACCGGCGAATCGGCGATGGACGCGGGCAACATGATCAAGCCGATGCTCGCCCGCGGCGAACTACGTCTCGTCGGTGCGACGACCCTCGAGGAGTACCGCAAGTACATCGAGAAGGACGCCGCCCTCGAACGACGCTTCCAGCAGGTCTACGTCGGTGAGCCGTCGGTCGAGGACACCGTCGGCATTTTGCGCGGACTCAAGGAACGCTACGAGGTGCACCACGGCGTCCGGATCACGGACTCCGCCCTGGTCGCCGCCGCAACCCTGAGCGACCGGTACATCACGGCCAGGTTCCTGCCGGACAAGGCGATCGACCTCGTCGACGAGGCCGCGTCCCGTCTGCGCATGGAGATCGACTCGCGCCCCGTCGAGATCGACGAGGTCGAACGCGCCGTCCGTCGCCTCGAAATCGAGGAGATGGCACTGGCGAAGGAGACCGACGACGCGTCCAAGGCTCGACTCGACAAGCTCCGCCAGGAACTCGCCGACCTGCAGGAGAAGTTGGCCGGGCTCAGCACGCGCTGGCAGAACGAGAAGAACGCCATCGACTCGGTACGGGCACTGAAGGAGGAGCTCGAGAACCTGCGCGGCGAATCCGATCGCGCCGAACGCGACGGCGATCTGGGCAAGGCCGCCGAACTGCGCTACGGACGCATCCCGACCCTCGAGAAGGAGCTCGCAGCCAAGACCGAGGACTCGCCAGCCCAGGGTGACGTGATGCTCAAGGAGGAAGTCGGCCCGGACGACGTCGCCGACGTCGTCGCAGCCTGGACCGGAATTCCGGCCGGCCGGATGCTCGAAGGTGAGACCGCGAAGCTACTCCGGATGGAAGACGAGCTCGGCAAGCGAGTCGTCGGCCAGAAGGACGCAGTACAAGCGGTGTCCGACGCCGTCCGACGCTCCCGCGCTGGAGTGGCCGATCCCAACCGTCCGACGGGATCGTTCCTGTTCCTCGGACCCACCGGCGTCGGCAAGACCGAGCTGGCGAAAGCGTTGGCGGAGTTCCTGTTCGACGACGAACGCGCGATGGTGCGGATCGACATGAGCGAGTACAGCGAGAAGCACGCCGTCGCTCGGCTCGTCGGTGCGCCTCCGGGCTACGTGGGCTACGAGGCCGGCGGCCAGCTGACCGAAGCCGTGCGTAGGCGTCCGTACACCGTGGTGCTCTTCGACGAGGTCGAGAAGGCGCACCCCGACGTGTTCGACATCCTGCTCGCAGTGTTGGACGAAGGCCGGCTCACCGACGGCCAGGGCCGGACCGTCGACTTCCGCAACACGATCCTGATCCTCACCTCCAACCTCGGTGCCGGCGGCACCAAGGAGCAGGTGATGGACGCGGTGCGGCGCTCGTTCAAGCCCGAGTTCGTCAACCGACTCGACGACGTCGTGGTGTTCGACGCCTTGTCCGAGGACCAGCTCGAGTCGATCGTCGACATTCAGCTCGGCTTCCTCGCCAAGCGTCTGGCGGCTCGTCGCCTGACGTTGGAGGTGTCCTCGCCGGCCAAGTTGTGGCTCGCAGCCCGCGGCTACGACCCGCTGTACGGCGCGCGTCCGCTCCGCAGGCTGATCCAGCAGGCCATCGGCGATCAGCTGGCGAAGCTCCTGCTCGCCGGCGACGTCCACGACGGCGACGTGGTGTCGGTCAACTCGAGCCCGGACGGCGAACGCCTGATCCTGGGCTAGCGGCGGCCCCGCTCCGCAACAGGCCCACCCGAGCACCGCTCGGGTGGGCCTGTTTTGTGCCGTCAACCGGGAAGTGCCGGGTAGGTACGCTCGTGGAATGACGAATCCGGACGACCCACGGTCACCTCGGGAGCGCGATCAGGACGCAGCACCCCAGGCGGAGCCATCCGAGCCGACCCAGGACTACGGTCGGCCGTACCCCGGAGCCCAGCAGTATCCCGACGGCGCTCACCCCACCGAGGCATATCCGACCCAGGCGTACCAGAACCCGGCGTACCAGAACCCGGCCTATCAGGATCCGACTCAGCAGAATCCGGCCCAGCAGAACCCCGATCCCCAGGCCTATCCGCCGGGGTATCAGCCCACGCAGGCATTTCCGCCGTACGACCCCGAGCAGCAGGCGGCGGCGAATCAGGCCTACGGCCAGACCCAGCAGTACGGCCAGGGGTATGGGACTGGGCAGTACGGGCAGCCACAGCAGTACGGCAACACTCAGCAATTCGGCCACACCCAGCAGTTCGGGCAGCCGCCGGAGTACGGCGCTCCGCCTCCCGGCAATGATCCGAACGCCGCCGATTCCGGCAGCAAGGGGCCACGACCGTGGGTTCTGGCGCTGATCGGACTCGTCGTACTCGCCATCGTCGTGGTGTTCGGGATTTCCTTCCTGAGCGGGGGATCCGACGAGTCGACCACCGCTTCTGCGCCGTCGACGTCGATCCGACCGCCCACCTCGAGTGCACCCACGACCACGCCGCAGCCCACCGAATCGGGCACCGCCACCACGCCCGAGCTGATCCCGGGAGGAATTCCCGAGATTCTCGGTCAGCTGGGATCGTCGGTGGGAACGATCAGCGCCAACGACGGTTCGACTCTGACGCTCGACGGACTCGACGGCGCTCCGGTGACGGTGCAGACCACACCCCAGACCCAGATAATCTCGTTGTCCGGTAGCGATCTGGCGTCGCTGGCGGTCGGTGCTTTCGTCGTGGTCCAGGGCGAGGCCGTCGAGGATGGAACGATTCGCGCGAACGTCATCATCGAAACGCCCAGTCTCGGTGGCTAGGAGTGGAGCCTGCGGAATGACCCCATAGGCAACCCGAGCAGTCGTAGGGACCGTTCACAGGACCCGGCGGTGGTGGGCGGTGAAGGTGTGGATGTCGATTAAGGTGGTTCGCGATGACGGCAATGTGGTTCGGCCTTGCGGCAATTGCACTGATGGGTGCAGTGGCGCTGCTCTACATCGACAGGTCCAAGCGAGATCGGTCCGGACGTGTCCGGCAGATGTGGGCCAAGGCGCAGGGGTACGAGTATCGACCGCACGATCGAGAACTGGTCACTCGGTTCTCTCGCGCTGCTCTGTCCAAGCCCGAGTTCGACGTGGCTCTGGGAGTGGTGACCGGTGTTCGGCGCGGTGAGGAGTTCGTTCTCTTCGACGTCGAGGAGACAGGCACCATCGTGGCCGTGCAGCGTTCGGTCGGTTCCGATGTCGACATCGACCTCCGGCCCCGCTCGACGCCGCCGCCGCGCGACGAGGACATGGAGCTGCTCGGTTCGATCGGGCCGCGCGTGGTGTTCGCCACCGACGTCGATATCGCTCGCCGTGTCTGCGACCAGCGGATGGCCGCGTTCACCGAGTCCATTCCGGCGAATCTGCAGTTGCTGTGGAGCGAGAAGGACTGGACGCTCGGGTCCTTGCCGCTGAACAGTTCGGGTCGCGATTGGGACGCCGCGATCGACGCGGTCGCGCGACTGTCGGGCATGTTGCACGTGCTGCCCCCGGTTCGTGGAAGTGCCGTCTACGGCGCTCGCCCCGGCGATCCCGGCCGCGATCGAAGCGATCCGGGTAGGCCACTGGTCCATGAGCCACATAATCAGCAAGCGGACGTGCCGCACGATCCCCAGCCTCGGGTGGCGGAACCCCGAATCCAGGCGGTGCGAAGCCCGGAGCCACGTGTTGCCGAGCCGAGAACGCCCGCGCCCAAGACACCCGAGCCTCGGATTCGACCTCCTCGTACCCCGGAGCCCCGCACCCGAGATCCTCGTACTTCCGAGCCACGTCCGCAGGAACCCGGACGTAGGCCGCGTCCGCCGCGGCCCGATGCGGCCGGTCCGCAGGCTGCGCGTTCGGCGAATCCGTCGCGTCCGGTGCCGCGTCCGCCTGCGTCGCGTCCGATTCCTTTCGACTCGGAGCGCCGACGCAACCAGCCCTGACGAAAGTTCGGGCGTGTTTACAGGCACAGTTGCGCTTACGCGGCTAAATTCGTACCTCGTGACGGTTTCTTCGGGTGTTGTCGTGGCAGTGGTGGTCCTGGTCGCGGTTGTCGTGGTCGGTTACGTGCTGATCGCGCTGCGTCGACTCGGTCGGTACAGCGAGCAGACGGAGCAGAGTCTGCGACTGGTCGAGGTCGAACTGGATCGGCGTCACGAGCAGTTGGGCCCGTTCCTCGCGGCCGCGGAGGCCACCGGGCTGTCCGGTGATCTGTTGCGTCAGCTCGGCGGTGCACGGTCGTGGTCCAAGGCAGTGCGCGATCGCAGCCTTGGTCTGCAGGCGCAGGCCGCTGCCGAGAATGCGTTGTCCGCCGCGTTTCATGCTGTGCTCGCCGACGCCGATGCGCGTCAGAATGCGTTGGGCAATTGGGCTTTTCAGGGTCCCGCCGGAAAACTGAACGTCACCGAGCGTCGTATCGCAGGCGCGGTGCGCGTGTACAACGACAACGCGTACCGGTTGTCGCAGGCGGTCGGCACGTTTCCGTCCTCGCTCGTTGCCAAGTCTCGTTCGTTGACCGCACCGGAACCGTTCGTGGAGACCAAGGAACTGCTCGACGAGCAGCAGTCGGCCCACATCGCTGCCTAGTGGCAGCAACGACCCGAGATCGAGCATCGGAGCCGCCGGAAGCGGTCGCGCGAGTCGGTGGGTAAGTTCGTACCGACCTATCGAAGATCCGTGGTGCGACGAGAGGAATCCGAACATGGCCGAGAGTGCCGCGAATTCGGACCGGCAGGAACTGGCCGATTTGGTGAAAGAGCTTGCCGTCGTGCATGGGAAGGTCACGTTGTCGTCGGGCAAGGAAGCCGACTACTACGTGGATCTGCGTCGCGCGACCCTGCATCACCGGGCAGGTGCGTTGATCGGTTCGCTGATGCGTGATCTGGTTGCCGATTGGGATTTCGTCTCGGTCGGCGGCTTGACGATGGGCGCAGATCCGGTGGCGATGTCGATCATGCACGCCCAGGGACGGCCGATCGATGCATTCGTGGTGCGCAAGGCAGCGAAGGCGCACGGCATGCAGCGTCAGATCGAAGGTCCGGACATCGTCGGCAAACGTGTTCTGGTCGTAGAGGATACGACGACGACCGGAAATTCTCCGCTCACTGCCGTCAAGGCTCTGCGGGACGCGGGCGCGACGGTCGTCGGAGTGGCCACGGTGGTCGACCGCGCGACCGGGGCGGACGAGGTCATCGCCGCCGAGGGACTCGAGTATCGATCCCTGCTCGGCTTGGCGGACCTCGGCCTGTAATCCCGGTCCCGAAAGGGCTTGTCAGCGAACCAGTTGCGCGACGACGACGAAGTTGTCGTCGGTGGGTTCGCCGCCTTGGACGTCGCAGTTCGCCAGGATCAATCGTCCGGGCACCGAGCGTCGGAGTTCGTTGTCGGCCAACAGCGACCCCTTCGGTAGGGGGCCGACCGATTCGACCGCGTACTCCAGAGTGCCGCCCGCGGTGCGCAACGCGACGGTGTCGCCGGGCATCACCACGCGCAGCGCCTTGAACGGCGCGTCGCGCTTCGAATAGTTGTGTCCGGCAACCACTACCGTCTGTTCGGTTGTGGTTCCCGGCATGCCGCTCTCGGCCCACCAGGCAGGTAGCTCGTCGACGGGGTTGAGTACCTGGCCACTGTCGCCGCCGCGGTAGAGCGGATCGGGGTGGATGGGGCTGCTCAGATAGGTCGTGCCGTCCGAGGACCGGAGTTCGATGTGTTCCGGCTGAGCGGGAGCGACGTCGCTCGCCGGTGCCGCCACAGTGATCTGTGACTGCACCGGCGAGCGATCCGGCGCGGCGACCCCGACTTCGTCACTCGCACAACCTGATACGAGTAGAACGAAGGTCAGGGTCGCCGTCCACAACCAGCGGGTACTACGAGGTGGCATCGGTGGAGCTGCGGCGACGCAGGTAGAACGCTCCGCCTGCAGCCGCAACGACGACCACGCCGACTCCGGCGAGAATCACCGGGGTGTTCGACG
Source organism: Rhodococcus cercidiphylli (assembly GCF_033042225.1). NCBI lineage: Bacteria > Bacillati > Actinomycetota > Actinomycetes > Mycobacteriales > Nocardiaceae > Rhodococcus > Rhodococcus cercidiphylli. The sequence continues at coordinate 22,259 of NZ_JAWLKE010000013.1, read as the reverse complement.
AGCTGTCCGATGCGCCCGAAGCCTCGTCGGAGGAGTCGCCGAGAGCGAGATCGACCGGCGGCAGATCGCCGGCAACACTGACGACACCGTTCTCGTCGGTGGTGAAGTAGTCCGCGACCGTGAACGATCCGTCCTCGTTCTTGACGCCGACCAGGGAGACTCCGGTCTTGTCGACGACGACGGTGTTCTCGTCGACTTCGGTGACCGGAACGTCCTCGCGGACGGTGTTTCCGAGATTGATCGTCCACTCGAACTTCGGTCCGCTGGCAGCCAATTCGGCGGCTGCGGCCTTCAGATCGGCTTCGGCCTTGGCCTTCTCGTCGGAGTTGGCCTTAGCTGCGGTCACGTCTGCCTGTGCGGCCGTCAGCGCCGTCGCGGCGTCGGTGGCCTTGGTCTTGGCTGCTGCGGCTGCCTCGGTCTTGAGCTGCAGATCCGCGTCGGCGGCCACAACGGCTGCGTTGGCATCCGTCACTGCCTGTGCGGCGTCGGCTGCAGCCTGCTCGAGGTCTGCGATATCGGCGTCCGACGGCGCGGCGTCGAGCGCAGCCTGAGCTGCGGTGGCCGCGTCGGCCTTGGCGTCGGCGTCGGCCTTGGCAGCATCTGCTGCTGTCCGGGCGTCGGCTGCGGCCTTCTCGGATTCGGTTTCCTCACCTGCTGCGGCCTCGGCTGCAGCTTCGAGGTTCAGAGCGTTCTGCTCGGCCATCGCGGCCACGGCAGCGGCCGTCTGCGCTTCGACGTGCAGTGCCAGCGACTTCGCTGCGGTCGCGGCTGCGGCCCTGGTGGCCGCCGCGATCTTGGCGAGGTTGAGGCTCTTGAACGACTCCTGCAGTGCCGCGACGGAATCCTCGACGGCCTTGGTCGACGCATCTGCCTCGACCTTGGCGCTTGCTGCCAGTTCGGCCTTGGCGTTCGCATCGGCGCGAGCTGCCTCGGCTTCTGCGGTGGCCTCGGGATCGCCCGATACCGCTGCGGCCTCGAGCTGGACGGCAAGCTCCTCGGCTGCTGTCGCGTCGGCTTCGGCCTGGTCCGCTGCAGCGTTGGCCTCGTCGGCGGTGGTCTTCAGCTCGGCAGCGTCGTTCTTGGCTGCAGTGACCGCAGCACTGGCGGCCGTGCTGGCGACCACGGCGGCCTTGGCCTCTGCGGCGGCCGTCTTGGCCTTGACGTCGGCCTCGGCTGCGGCGACCTCTGCCTTGGTGGCGTCGGTGCTCGCGGTGGCCTCGGCGGCCTTGGCGGTCTCGAGCCGCACCTGGGCGGCAGTGGTGGCTTCCACCGCTGCCTTGCTCTCGGCCTCGGCGTCGGCGATCGCCTGCTTCTCGGCGTCGGACAGCTGCGGGATGATGTCCAGGTTGACCGTCGCGGTGCCGTCGTCGTTGAAGACGACGCCACCGGTCACCTGCGGCAGTGGGCGGATGGCCGACGGGACCTCGGGGGCCGGCACTGCTGCTGCGGCGGCTGCTGCGGCGTCTTCAGGGGTGACGGCCGGAGCAGGCGCTTCGATCTGCCCGTCGACGGTGGCCGATCCCTCGACGGTTGCGCCCTCTTCCGCGGTGGGAGCGCCGGACTCGGTGCCTTCTTCGGTGGCGGGCTGTTCGACGGAGGAGCTTTCGGGTGTCTGCTCCTGCGCACTGGCAATTCCCGGTGCGGCGATGGAGAGGGACAGTGCCATGGCGGCCCCGGCAGCGGCGAGGCGCGCCTTCTTGGACCTGGCGATCGACTTCTGCGACATGGAGATTGTGGCCCTTCGGTCAGTGGCAGCATCGTGCTGCGCGCACCCGCCCTCCCACGCGGAACGGGTGTAGTTGGTGAGTCACACGAACAACCGTGTTGACGTGACCGTAAACCAACCGGCCGGTCTCGGGAACCGTTCAGAGCTTTACCTGAGAATTGGTTATGAAAGTGTTACTGATGGGACGTATGTGACGAGAGAGATTCGAGACGTGAAACGGCGGTCGAGATGCGTACATCTCGACCGCCGCGAAAACCCCGTCGGGTGAACGTATTTCAGTCGCCGACCGTCACGGCACGGGCCTCGTCGATGCTGTGAGGTGCGGGTTCGTGATCGTCGACGTGAGCGAGCACCTTCCGGCCGGTTGCCAACACGACGATGGCGAGAGCAGTACAGGCGGCACCCACCCAGAACGGGACGTGCATGTTCGACTCGCCTAGTTTGCCGGCCAGGTAGGGAGCCGCGGCCCCGCCGGTGAAGCGAACGAAACTGTAGGCCGCCGATGCCGTCGAGCGCTCGACCGGTGCCGAGATCATCACGGTCTCGGTGATCAGCGTGTTGTTGACGCCGAGGAACAACCCGGCCACGACGGTTCCCACGATGAGGACGGTCTTGTTCTCGGTGAACATCGCCATGACGGCCAGGTCGACGGCGAACAGCAGCAGCGCGAGCATCATCATGTTCAGCGTTCCGAAGGCCCGCTGCAGCTTCGGCGCGACGAACACCGACGCCACGGCCAGGCACAGGCCCCAGCCGAAGAAGATGAAGCCGATGGAGTAGGTGCCCATGTCCAACGGGAAGGGGGTGTAGGCGAGGAGGGTGAAGAATCCGTAGTTGTAGAGCAGCGCGGTGATGCCGACAGTGAGCAGGCCGCGGTGACGAAGCGCGCGGAACGGATCGAGTATCGACGTGGTGTGGGCGGGCTTCGGGGTGTCCGGAAGCATGACGATGAGCAGGACGAACGCGACGGCCATCAGTGCGGCCACCCCGAAGAACGGTCCGCGCCAGCTGAACCCGCCGAGAACTCCACCGACGAGAGGGCCGGTCGCAATACCGATACCGAGTGCGGCTTCGTAGAGGATGATCGCGCGAGCGACACCTCCCGATGCGGCACCGACGATGGTCGACAGCGCCGTCGCGATGAACAGGGCGTTGCCCAGCCCCCAGCCCGCGCGGAATCCGATGATCTCGCCGACCGATCCGGACGTACCTGCCAGGGCTGCGAAGACGACGATGATCGCCAGTCCCACCAGCAGCGTGCGCTTGGGGCCGAAGCGACTCGACACCACTCCGGTGATCAGCATCGCGATGCCGGTGACGAGCATGTAGCTGGTGAACAGCAGTGACACCTGCGATGGCGAGGCGTCGAGCTGTTCACCGATGGGCTTGAGGATTGGGTCCACGAGACCGATGCCCATGAAGGCGATGACGCTGGCGAATGCAACTGCCCATACTGCGCGAGGTTGCTTCAGCAGGCTGTCGGTCGAGGTGTTGGTGGTCACGAAAGAGTTCCTCTCGTTTCGTGATCGACGGGCTCGAGGATGCTGCGAAGCTCGCTCAAGCCGTCGGTCAGTTTCTGGATCTGTTCTGGGTCGCGGTCGGACAGGTACGGGAGAAGTCCGTCGACGAGGTGGCGTCGACCTTCGGCGAGCCATCGGTGGCCGGACTCGGTCATCTCGATGAGAACGGCACGCGAATCGTCGGGGTCGGGTCGCCTGGTGACGAGATCGGCGTTGCTCAACTTGGCGAGCAGCGCCGTTGCCGAGGGTTGGGAGCAGCGGTCCAGCTCCGCGAAGGTGCTGATGCGCAGGGGCTGGTACTCCTCGAGCAACGACAGGGCCCGCATCCACGCCCTCGGCCATTCGTCGCTGCCGAACCGTGCGGCCAATCGGACGAAGCGCGACGAGCTGGTGACCAGCTGTGAGAGGAGATCTCGGATGTCTTCGTCGGAGTGACTCACCGATTTATTGTTACATACACTAACTATCTATCGCAAAATGCGCTCGAGCCCAGGGAGATGGACGAGCTCGGATCAGTGTTGCCGCAGCAGATCGGCGATCTCGCGGTCCCACTCGGCGTCCCGTCGACCGTCGTAGCGGAAGCGCATCAATTGATAGGCACCGATGAGAACGGATGCCACGAGCACCCAGCTGCCGATGGTGTTGAAAATGGATGCGGCGACGACATCAGACGAGGTCAGGGGGCGCATGCTCAGATCGCCGCTGTTGTCGACCCAGATCTGCGTGGTGGTCCCGGCAGGCGATCCGGTGTCGACGCTGACGCGTCCGGTGTGCTCGACGCCTCGGTAGACCCAGCGTGAGTCGACGGCAGTTGCGGCTGCGCCGGATGCGCCGAGCTCGGTGGATACGGCGGGCACGGATTGTGCGACTGCCGTCGTGGTCGCGGTGACCTGGTGAATCGAATTCTTCTGGTCTTCGAGTCGCTGTTGTTGATCGGAGTGGGCGGTGGCGCCGATCCACAGCGACACCGGAACCATGAGTATCAGCAGTGCGGTCACCCAGTGCTTGATGCGCGCCTGGCGAACGTCGCAGTCGCGGAGCAACGGGTTGGGATTGCCGGCGAAGGCGGATCGTCCCGAACTGTCCTGCCCGGTGAGTTTGCGGCGCATGATGGTCCCCACTACCTCGATATGATCCGACCGACCTCTCCACGATGGCGACGCGACCTGCGAGTATCAAGCGATAGGGGTCAGCGTCACATGTGACTTGCGCTGTGACGAGATTGTCGGTGGAGGTCTGCGATGGTTGTCGGTCGGGTTCGGCGGGCTCGTGCAGCCGCGCTGATAGCGGGTGCGGTGACCGTGGTCGGTGCGGCGGCGGGGTCGATGCCCGTGCAGCGCATGGCCAAGCCTCTGATCGTCCCGGCGCTGGCGAGCGGGCTCGATCCAGCGCGAGATCGGGTGCTCCTGGCGGGTCTTGCGGCGGCCACGGTCGGCGATGTTCTGTTGATCGACCCCGACGACGATTCCGCTCTGGAATGGGGCGCGCGTGCGTTCGCGGTGATGCAGGGCAGTTATACGTATCTGCTGCTCCGTCGGGGTGCGCGGCCGACGCTGCTCGACGCCGTTCCGCGATACGTCGGATGGGCAGTCGCATCGACGCTCCTGGCCGGGCGGCAGCCCGCGGTGGCGTCGACCCTGACCGGCTACGGTGCGGTGCTCGCGACCACGTCGACCCTGTCTGCGCGTTCGGTCTCGCGCGGCGGCGATCGCAGGCTGATCATCGGCGGTGTTCTGTTCACCGTCTCCGACGCGCTGATCGTGTTCAGACGGCTCTTCCTGACCGAGGACCGTCGGCGGCGCGCCGCGGAAGCGGTCATCCTCTCGACCTATGTGGCGGCGCAGGTCCTACTCGTCGAGGCCCTGGCTTCGGGGTAGCAGCAGTACCCGCTCGCGGTGGGCGGGGTCGACGCGAACGGCGATGACGGTGCCCGGCTCGAATCGTGAGGTGTCCGAACGTGGGATGTCGTAGACGATCTTGCCGAAGTAACTGCCCGAGCCCGGCACGGTGAATTCGAGGTCCAACTCGGCGGTGTCGTCGTCGATCCGGCGGATGGCATCGACCGTCGCCCACCCCTCCACGCCGTGTTCGATCAGTTCCTTCTGCTCACGTGTGGGGCGTCCGGCGATCAGCATGGCAAGTCCGAGAGCTGCGCCGAATCCGGCGACCAGGGCTGCCAATTGATACGGAAGCGTTCCCGGTGGGGTGCGGTCCCTCAACCAACCGATCCAGATCGCCAGCACAAGGGCGTAGCCGATCGTCACGACGACGACGGATCGCACGATTCTCGCGTTGTTCACTTCGGTGCTCCTACGCCGCCGAAAGCGGCCGTTGGATATTCGACGATAGGGGGTTACCGGTAAGTAGGGTTACATGTACGGTGATCGATGTGACTCGACCAACTGTCTTCATCTCAGGCGCAGCTGCCGGTATCGGCCGCGCGACGGCCCTCAAGTTCGCCGCCAGTGGCTACCTCGTCGGTGCCTACGACATCGACGAGACCGGCTTGGCATCGCTCGGCAAGGAAGCTGCCTCGCTCAGCGGCCGTGTGGTCACCGGCATCTTGGATGTAACCAACTCCGACCAGTGGGAAACCCGGTTGAAGGAGTTCGTCTCCGAGGGCGACGGTCGACTCGACATTCTGATCAACAACGCCGGAATCCTCGCCGCGGGCGCTTTCGAGGACATGCCCCTGTCGGTGCACCGCCGTCAGATCGACATCAACGTCAACGGGGTCGTCTACGGCACCCTCGCGGCTTTCCCGTACCTCAAGGACACGGCAGGCGCGCAGGTCGTCAACCTGTGTTCCGCGTCCGCCATCTACGGTCAGCCCGAGCTGGTGACGTACGGCGCAACCAAGTTCGCGGTACGCGGCATCACCGAGGCGTTGGATCTCGAGTGGAGCAAGTACGACATCTCGGTCAAGGCCATGTGGCCGCTGTTCGTCCAGACTGCGATGACCCAGGGCGTGTCGACGGGCACCACGAGTTCGTTGGGTGTCCGGCTCACCGTCAAAGACGTGTCCGACGCGATCTTCGACGCGACCCGGCCGGTGAAGCGTCGGTTGCACAAGGTGCATTTCCCGGTCGGCTTGCCGTCCAAGGCGCTCTCGCTCGGCTCGCGCTTCTCGCCCGCGTGGCTCACTCGCGAGGTCAACCGGCGCCTGAGCCACACTTAGAACTCGTCGCCGAACGATGCCGGCCCTGACGCCGGTATCGTCGGTCTTTCGAGCAATCGGTGTCGAAAGGTGGGTCGGGGTTTCTTCATGCTGAGTACGTGGGGTTCGAGCAGGGTGCGTTCGAGCAGGGCAAGGCGAATGGGTCGGTTTCGAGCCTTGTCGGTGGGAATCGGGGCCGCGGCGCTGGTACTCGCCGGTTGCAGCAGTGAGTCCGCTGCCCAGCCGCCGCCGCAGCCGTCGACCACCACTCTCGCGCCGACGACGACCACGGCAACCACCACTCCTGCGCCGGTGACGACGACGGAAGAAGCGCTCCCGCCGCCCCCGCCTCCGGTCGAGCCGCCGCCCACCGCAGAACCGCAGACGACGTACGCCGCCATCGGCGGCGCCTTCTACTTCAGTTCCCCCGACGGTCTGTTCCAGTGCGGAATCGTGCCGCTGTCGAACCGCACCGAGGCCGGGTGTCAGGGCACCACCACTCCGGTGCCGCCGCGGCCGGAGGATTGCATGATCAACTGGGGCAACGGTATTCGAGTTACCAATCAAGGGCCGGCGGCCTTCATGTGCTCCGGCGGCGTGGTCTACACCTCGGGTGGGGAAACGATCGATCCGCCGCTCGCGGTCGGGGCGACCATCGCCGAGAACGGATTCACCTGCACGTCCGCCGAGAACGGCATCTCGTGCGTCGACGACGCGACCGGACACGGATTCCGCATCGCACCGGACAGCAACGAAATCTATTGAGCAGCGACAGCACTCCTCCGTCGGACGATGCCGGTCCCACCGAGTGGGGCGAGAACCCCAACGGTGTCGGACCGTGGTCCGACACCCACGTCGAACCACCACCCGACGACCCGCGGTTGGACCCGGAACTGCTCGCAGGCGGTGACCGCCGCAACGTCGTCGACGCCTACCGCTACTGGCGGCGCGAAGCCATCGTCGCCGATATCGACACCCGACGGCATTCGCTGCACGTCGCCATCGAGAACTTCACCAACGACGCCAACATCGGGACGGTGGTGCGCACCGCGAACGCCTTCGCCGCCCAGGCGGTGCACATCGTCGGGCGACGTCGGTGGAACCGCCGCGGTGCCATGGTCACCGACCGCTACCAGCACATCCACCACCACGACACGGTGGAAGCGCTGATGGCGTTCGCCGCGGAGCAAGGCCTCGTCGTCGTGGCCGTCGACAACACCCCGGGGTCGGTGCCGATCGAGACGGCGGAGTTGCCGCGCGACTGCCTGCTGCTCTTCGGACAAGAGGGACCGGGCGTCACCGACAGTGCCCGCGCATCGGCGTCGATGACGGTATCGATCGCCCAGTTCGGTTCCACCCGCAGTATCAACGCCGGGGTTGCCGCGGGAATTGCCATGCACTCGTGGATTCGGCGGCATGCCGACATCGATACTGCGTGGTGACACCACAGCGGGTTCCGGAACGGTTTCGGGGGCGGTTTCCGGGGCGGGATGTAACGAATCTGCAACGGTAGTGGCAGGATTGCGGGTATGCAGGAGTTGTGGTCGCAGCGTGCGGACGCCGCGGAGGGGGCCGTCGTCGCGCGGCACATGCGTCGGCTCTGGGGGCTACCGGGCACGACGTTGGGAGTCGTCGCCTGGCCACCGGTCCGGAAGGAACGGATGTTCCTGCGCTGGCACTACTGGTGGCAGGCCCACCTGCTCGACTGCGCGGTCGATGCCGCAGATCGCGATCTCACCCCCAAGCGCCGTCGGCGACTGAACAAGATCACCCGAGCGCACCGAACACGCAACGTCAGCGGGTGGACCAACAACTACTACGACGACATGGCGTGGCTCGGGTTGGCGCTCGAACGGGCGCAGCGGAAGCACTTCGTCGGCAATCGCGGTGGCATCCAGCAGATCGAGATGGAATTGTTCGACGCCTGGGCTCCGGCCGAGGGCGGCGGCATTCCGTGGCGCAAGAAGTCCGACTTCTACAACGCACCCGCCAACGGTCCGGCCGCGATCTTGTTGGCGCGCACCGGTCGGCTGTGGCGTGCCCAGGAGATGGCCGACTGGATGGACCACACCCTCAGGGACGAGCGCACGGGGCTGATTCTCGACGGAATGCATTCCACTCGCGCACTCGTCGATGCCGGCAAACCCGGTGAGATGGAACGCGCCGTGTACAGCTACTGCCAGGGCGTCACGTTGGGCCTCGAGACCGAACTCGCAGTTCGGCTCGGCGAACCCAGGCACGCGCAGCGAGTCCACGCTCTGGTCGACGCAGTCGACAACCACCTGACCCGCAACCTCGTCATCACCGGCGGCGGTGGGGGAGACGGCGGCCTGTTCAACCCGATCCTCGCGCGGTACCTGGCGATGGTCGCGGTGAAGCTGCCCGGGGACTCCGACGCCGACGACCGAGCTCGCGAACTCGCAGCTGCGATCGTGCTGAACTCGGCCGAAGCAGCATGGGAGAACCGCCTCGAAGTGGAAGACAACCCGCTGTTCGGAGCCGACTGGACCCGCGAAGCCCGATTCCCGGGGCAAGGTCTGCACATCGCCAGCTTCACCGAAGGAACGGTCCGACCGTCCGACGTCCCCGAGCGAGACCTCTCGGTCCAACTGGGCGGATGGATGCTCATGGAAGCCGCATACCGCGTCGCAGCTGCAGGTTTCTGAGTCGTTCCGCAGGCTCCACTCCTGCAGGTTTCTAGAGCCGCTACTCCACGACCTCTTCGACCTCGATGGTCTCTTCGGGGCGTGCCATTTCCTTGCGGTACTGCCAGATGCCGAGTCCGGTTCCGACGACCAGCAGCACGACCATGCCGATGAGGACGGCGGGCATCAGCCATGGGATGCCGTCGATGAACGAGCCGAAGTAGAACCCGATCAGCAACAGCACCGGAGCCCAGATGATGGCACCGAGCGTGCTGGCGATCGTGTACTTGCGGTGATCCATCTTCGCGGCACCGGCGACGAGTGGGCACAGGGTGCGCACCCAGGGGATCCATCGCGCGACCAGCACCGCCCAGAATCCGTGCTTCTCGAGCAGGAGATTGACCTTGTGCAGGTTCTTGGTGTTGAGGTATTTGCCGTTCTTGCGGGCCACCAGCGTCGAGCCTGTGCGGTGACCGATCGAGTACCCCACCTGGTTGCCGGCGATGGCGGCGACCATCGCTCCGAGCGACAGCGCCCAGATGTGACCGGTGCCCGACGCGTGGGTTGCCATCACGATTCCTGCCGTGATCAGCATCGAATCTCCCGGCAGGAACAATCCGATGATCACCGCGCATTCGATGAAGACGAAAGTCATGACGATGATCCACACGACGAGGGGGCCTGCTGTCTCCAGCGGACCGAAACTGCCGACGGTCTGTACGGAGACGGTCGGAAGCGCAGTGGTAATCGACGACATGGACTCGATCACTTTCGGAAGATCTCGATCAGGACTTGGTGTCCGGGGCGTCTGCCTCGATCATGTCGGTGGCCTCCCCGAGCGGAGTCTTGCGGGCCTTGATCATGCGCTTGCCGACCTCGATGACGATGGGCAGTACGGAGACGGCGACGATGATCAGGAAGATGATGTCGACGTGGTCGCGGATGAACGCGATCTGCCCGAGCAGGTAACCGAGGGTGGTCACACCCGCGCCCCAGAGCACGCCGCCGACGACGTTGTAGGTGAGAAACAGTGAGTACTTCATGTGCGACGCACCCGCGACGACCGGTGCGAACGTACGCACGATCGGCACGAAGCGCGCCAGGATGATGGTGATCGGACCGTGCTTCTCGAAGAATATGTGCGATTCGTCGATGTACTTCTTCTTGAAGAAGCGCGAATCGTTGCTCTTGAAGAGGGCTGCGCCGCCCTTCGTGCCGATCAGATAGCCGACCTGATCACCGAGGATTGCCGCAATCGGAATCAGGATCACCAGAGTCCAGATGGACGCGAACGGCTCGATCTCGGTGGACTTCGACGCTGCGATCAAGCCGGCCGTGAAGAGGAGCGAATCGCCTGGGAGCAGCGGAAATAGCAGCCCGGACTCGATGAACACGACCAGCAGCAGCCCGATCAGCACCCAGTGACCGAAGGAGTTGAGCAGGTTCACGGGGTCGAGAAATCCAGGTAACAACGCCAGATTGGTCGTCACCGATTCCGAGGCAGCTAGAAGACTCACCGCGCCCACACTACCGGCCTGAACCGGGAAGTCCCTCCGTAGTTGGTGTCGCCCGGCTGTGAACACGCTGCCCTGTTCGATCTCCCGCGTAATGACGTCAGCGATGCGGGTACGCACGACACCGGGCTCGGAGGTTGCCATACTGCACAGGACACAACCGAACTTTTCAATGGAGGAATGACGCCGTGCCTATCGCAACTCCCGAGGTCTACGCCGAGATGCTGGGCCGGGCGAAGGAACACAAGTTCGCCTTTCCGGCAATCAACTGTGTGGGTTCCGAGTCCATCAACGCCGCCATCAAGGGCTTCGCCGACGCGGGTAGCGACGGCATCATCCAGTTCTCGACCGGTGGAGCCGAGTTCGGCTCGGGACTGGGCATCAAGGACATGGTCGTCGGCGCTGTGGCGCTCGCCGAGTTCGCGCACGTGATCGCCGCCAAGTACGACGTCACCATCGCTCTGCACACCGACCACTGCCCCAAGGACAAGCTGGACACCTACGTTCGGCCGCTCATCGCGATCTCGCAGGAGCGCGTCGACGCAGGCAAGAACCCGCTGTTCCAGTCGCACATGTGGGACGGCTCGGCCATCCCGATCGACGAGAACCTCGAGATCGCCAAGGACCTGCTCGCCCGCGCGGCGGCAGCGAACATCATTCTCGAGGTCGAGATCGGTGTCGTCGGCGGCGAGGAAGACGGCGTCGAGGCGGAGATCAACGACAAGCTCTACACCTCCAACGAGGACTTCCTCAAGACCGTCGAGGCCCTCGGCGCAGGCGACGCGGGCTCGCGCTACCTGCTGGCGGCGACGTTCGGCAACGTGCACGGTGTCTACAAGCCGGGCAACGTCAAGCTCAAGCCGTCGGTGCTGGCGGACGGCCAGAAGGTCGCGTCGGAGAAGCTGGGCCTGGCATCGGGTTCCAAGCCGTTCGACTTCGTCTTCCACGGCGGATCGGGATCGGCGAAGAGCGAGATCGAAGAGGCTCTCGAGTACGGCGTGGTGAAGATGAACGTCGACACCGACACCCAGTACGCGTTCAGCCGTCCCATCGCCGGACACTTCTTCTCCAACTACGACGGCGTTCTGAAGATCGACGGCGAGGTCGGCAACAAGAAGGCCTACGACCCGCGCAGCTACCTCAAGAAGGCAGAGGCCGGGATGACCGCCCGCGTCGTCGAGGCCTGCAACGACCTCAAGTCCGCCGGTCGCAGCGTATCCGCAGGCTGAGCGGGCAAGCCCGCAGGTGCGCGGAAACTCGTAGCAGGCTACGAGTTTCCGCGCACATGCAGCGTCAGCTGCACACCTTCCACTGATCGCCCTCGAGGCGCAGGTCGAAGGTGCGCGGCGATCGATCGTTCGGGTTGGCCTCGGTGTGCGCGATGACCTGGGCGATCGCGGTGGTGTCGTCGCCGACCTGGATGGCGTCGATGCTGTCGAGGGTCGGGATGTTGCCCTGCTCGGCCGAGACGCGGTGGACATCGGCGAACTCCGCGTCCGGGATGTCTCGGTAGAACGTCGCGAGGTCACCGCACGAGGTGCTGCGCAGCGTGGCGAGGTCGCCGTCGGCCAATGCGCGGGTGAACGACTCGACGGTCGTTCTGATCCGGGCCTCCGGGGAGTCGTCGACGCTCGTGCGGTCGATCAGCAGATACGCACCGGCGGCGACTGCCGCGACCACGACAACTACAGCCACCAGCGCCGCCCACCACTTCTTCCGACTCGGTTTGCCGGGTTCGGTCGGCGGGGGTCCGACGCGCTGGGGACCGACCTGCTTAGGTCTCGGTTGCTGCGGCTCGATCTTCCTGGGTCCGACCGGCTGCGGCACGGCGGCTGGTGATTTCTTCTCTGCCGCAACATCTTTCGCTGGAGCGCCGGACGGGTTTCGCGGCGGGATACGGCGCGGGGCTGCAGTCGGCTTCGCGACCGGCTTCGCCTCCGCTGCCGGTTCCTCGGCTGGGGCAGTGACGATCTTCTCGGTCGGAGGGTCGGCGGGCTCGTCGACCTGCTTCTTCTTGCCCAGATCGATCTTCTCGGTGGCTACGTCGGCCTCGGAGGGCGCCTTCTTCTTCTCGTCCGGCATGCGTTCTCCCTCGTTCACCGAATTCAGCCGAGAACTCGGAGGTTCTCGATTTCGTCAGCTGGCAGCCTATCGACCGGGTGTGCCGCTCGCCGCGAGCGCCACCGGGGGTGTTCGGACACGATTCGGTGACGTAAGGGCACAATGAGCGCCATGACTTCTTTCGGTGATCTGCTCGGACCCCAACCCACACTGTTGCCCGGAGACGACGAGGCCGAATCCGCGCTGCTGAACCACGAAGCACCCGAGGCAGTCGCGGCGGCGCATCCGACGGCGTCCATCGCGTGGGCCTACCTGGCCGAGGCCGCCCTCGAGTCCGGTGCCACCATCACGGCGTACGCCTATGCTCGTACCGGTTACCACCGAGGTCTGGACCAGTTGCGTCGTAACGGATGGAAGGGATTCGGGCCGGTCCCGTACAGCCATGAGCCCAACCGAGGATTCCTCCGATGCGTCGCAGTCCTCGCCAAAGCGGCCCGCGACATCAACGAGCACGACGAGTACGCCCGCTGCCTCGACCTCCTCGAAGACTGTGACCCCAAGGCAGCAGAAGCGCTCGGCCTGGGCTGACAGGGCCCGCGCCAGCCGGGTGCGCGGCCGAACCCGAGTGAAATCGGGCAGCGCTCGGCTGAAGTTGTCGCTGCTGCCCATCATTCAGTGCGCGTTGGCGGCAGGTGTGGCGTGGTTCGTCGCGACGGACATCGTCGGTCACGAGAGCCCGTTCTTCGCGCCGATCGCCGCTGTCGTCTCACTGGGCGTCTCGCTCGGTGCGCGGGTGCGCCGATCGGCCGAGCTCGTCGTCGGAGTGACGGTGGGCATCGGCATCGGAGATCTGCTGATCTCACTGATCGGCAGCGGGCCGTGGCAGATCGCTCTTGTCGTGGTGTTGGCGATGTCGGCTGCGGTGTTCCTCGACGGCGGCCCGATCATCGCGATGCAGGCCGGATCGTCCGCCGTGCTGGTCGCGACACTCATTCCACCCGGCAACATGGGTGGCCCCAACCGCATGGTCGACGCGTTGGTCGGTGGCCTGGTAGGCATCGCGATCGTGGCGCTGATCCCGACGCATCCGGTGTGGCGGGCCCGTAAGGATGCGGCGAGCGTGTTGGCGACGGCTGCGAGCGTGTTGCAGAAGGTGGCCGACGGTTTGGTGGCCAACGACCCCAAACCGATCGAGGAGGCGTTGCGCAAGGCGCGTGCGACGCAGTCCGGTATCGATGCTCTGCGGACCGACCTCAAGGGCGGCCGGGAGATCGCGCGAATCTCTCCGATGTATTGGAATCACCGCAATCGTCTTGCGGCGCTCGCGGCCACGGCCGATCCCATCGACAACGCCGTCCGCAATATCCGGGTGCTCGCGCGCCGGTCGCTGACTTTGGTGCGCGACGACGAGATTCTCGATCCGCGCGTCGTCGACGAGGTGGAGAAGTTGGCGCATGCGGTGGAGGTGTTGCGGCAGATGATCCTCGCCGATCCGGGACAGAAGCCCGACGCGGCAGAAGCGGCGCGAGTGTTGAGGTCGGTTGCGGCTGGCGCCAAGCCGGAGTTGATCTCGAACGCCGGTCTGTCGGCGACGGTGGTGTTGGCGCAGTTGCGATCGATCATCGTCGACTTGCTGCAGGTCGCCGGGCTCAAGCGTATTTCTGCCTTGGCGACACTTCCACCGACGGTGGACCATCCGCACGTCCCGCCGGAGTTGTGACCGAAGCACACCATTGCATATATGCGTATGTACGCATATGGTGACTTCCGGAAGTCGACATCGGTCACCAGGGGGAGTCATGGGCGCGGGTCACGGGCACAGCCACGGCGTGGGCGGTCACTCGCCTGCAGGTGCGGGGCCGCCCAGGTCTCGGGTGCGCAAGATGATCATCGCGCTGGCAATCCTGGTGGTGTTTCTCGTCGTCGAGGCAACCGTGGCCTTGGCTATCGGGTCGCTCGGCCTGCTCGCCGACGCCGGCCACATGCTCACCGATGTGCTCGGCATGTCCATGGGTCTGATCGCGTTGATGCTCGCTCGCAAGGGAAGTGCCGCAGCGGCAAGAACATTCGGCTGGCATCGGGCAGAAGTGTTGACCGCCATCGCGAATGCCGTTCTGTTGCTCGGTGTTGCGGCATTCATCATGTACGAGGCGATTTCACGCATCGGCGATGCTCCTGAAATTCCCGGCGTACCACTGATTCTCACCGCGACGGCCGGTCTCGCGGCCAACATTGTCGTGATGCTGCTCATTCGCGGCGACGCCAAGGATTCCCTGGCCGTCCGCGGTGCGTACATGGAGGTTCTGGCCGATGCGGTCGGTAGCGTCGGCGTGCTCGTGGCCGGCGTGCTGATGGTCGTGTTCGGGTGGACGTGGGCGGACATCGTCGTCGGCGTCCTGATCTCGCTGTGGGTCATTCCGCGTGCGATCAAGCTCGCCGGGTCGGCGCTGCGCATCCTCACCCAGGCGAGCCCGGCAAATGTCGACGTCGACGCGCTGACCGGAGACCTGCGCGCGCTACCGGGCGTGACGGGAGTGCACGACCTGCACGTGTGGACACTCACCACCGGAATGGATGTGGCCACGGTGCACCTCGAATGTGAGGGGTCGTCGTCGATGGTGCTCGATCGTGCCAAGTCGCTGCTGTCCGGCTACGGCCTCGACCACGCCACGGTGCAGGTCGAACCCGCTGCGCACGGCCGAACCTGCAAGGAAGAGCTCACCTGGTGACGGTGTGTACGTCGGAGCCGGGACGCCACACGTCGATCTGCATGTGATCGTCCACCAGTGAGGTCAGTACGACCTCGGTGATGTCGAGATCGAACACGTGGTACGGCACCAGCTCGCCCGGCGCGGCGTCGAATATCGGTTGCAGCGCAGCAGGATCGGTGATTTCGACGGCACGCCCGCCGATCTTCGCGTCCCCGCCCTCCATCGAGTGGTGACCCGGATTGCTGTGCAGCGCGAACCGTCCGTCGCGCTGCAGATCTCGTGCTTTGACGGCTCCGAGCATCGAGCCGAGGCGCAGTACGCCGCTGTCGTCGAACTCGACCTCGGTTCCGCTGACGCGCGGTGAGCCGTCCACCCGGAGCGTCGCGAGTACATGGTGCTTGTGGGCGGTGAATCTGGCGCGCACCGCCGATGCCAGGCTCGGTGCTGCCGTCGAGAAGTCGTTCCACGTCGTCATGGGGAAATTATGCGACCGAGCACCGACACAATTGGGAAAGTCTGCACAGAACCTGCCTGAATCGACGGAATCCCGTCGATCGCGCTCGATACCGTGCAATTCTTCCCGCTGCTCCCGGATGAACCAGCCGTCACAGCCAGAATCGCATCAGGTAGTTGCCGTTGCCTGCGAAGAACTCGGGAACACCGGACAGCCCGAACAGGGTGTAGATCGCACCGAAGAATACGGAGTTGACTGCGGGCACGAACAGCAACGCGACGAGCACGAGGATTCCGTAGCCCTTGAACTGGTTGAGCGATGCACGGGTGGCGGGCGAGAGCGAGGGCTCCAGTGCGGCGTAGCCGTCGAGTCCGGGTACCGGAATCAGGTTGAGGATCGTGGCCATGATCTGCAGGAACGCCAGGAAGCTGAGCCCGTACCAGAAGGCCTGATGAGTGCCGTCGGTGCCGAACATGCGAATGACGATCAGGAGTGCTACGGCGACAACGGCATTGGCGAAGGGGCCGGCGAGGGCGATGCGCCGCTGCGTGGACGCCGAGAACTGGCCGGTCCGCAGGTACACGGCCCCGCCCGGAAGTCCGATTCCGCCGATCGCGATGAACACCACCGGCAGGACGATCGAGAGCAGCGGGTGGGTGTACTTCAGCGGGTTGAGCGTCAGATAGCCGCGGAGTTCGACCTCTCGGTCGCCGGCGCGGAATGCGGTGAATGCGTGACCGAATTCGTGCAGGCACACCGAGGCGATCCAGCCGGCCAATACCAGAACGAACACTCCGAGGCGCGCGGTGAACGACGTGACGTCCTCGGCCGTCCACGCGAGTGCGCCGCCCACTCCCGCGATTGCGAGAACGGCAACGAACACCGGGCTCGGCAGAACGGGACTGCGGCGCAGCGGAACGGTCATCGGACCAGTAGCCACTCTTCGTGGTGACGATAGAACGTAGACCGCTTCACCGTTCTGTCGCCGGCGATGCCGTCGCGCATCAGGTCTGCGGCGGGGGAGCCGAGCTGCATCGCCCGTCCGCTCACCCAGCGGCGAGGCAGAAATCGTCGACGGCTGATCACTCGCGCGCGCAGCCCCGGCAGTTCCGGGGTCGGTGCCACCTCGACGCCGGGTACGACTCCGGAGAACAACCGAGTGTCGTCGACGTACGCCTCGCCCTCGAGTTCCGTGCCGCCGGCACCACCGAGGAGCGCCCGACCGACAACGGCCTTGCCTGCGTCGTCGCGAATGAGGGGTGTGCTCGACGCCTTGCCCGTCATTGCCACCTTTGCGGCACGGGATCCGGTTCCGAGCTTGTAGATGTGGGCGGCGTCGGTTGCGGTCTCCGGTACGAACGCGACTTCGACGTGCAGACGATCGGTGCGCATCAATCGGGTCAGTACGGCTGCCAGGGACGCGTCGCTGCCCAGGACGATGATGCGGGGGGCCGGTGCGGATTCGATGTCGGAGAAGATCGCGCTGCAGTCGTCGTCTGTCGGTACTGCATCGGCGGTGCGCAGTGGGACGTCGGTCAGCGTGATCGGCAACGGCGGATTTCCGCAGTGCAGAACGAACGGTGTCACGGCGCTCCTAGATCTTCGTCGAACCCTCGAACGACCATAGTGCCCTCGTTTCGGCTCCACCGTAGCGGCATGCGGGCCAGCTCACCGCCTCGGCTAGACTGTTCCCCCGGCCACTGTCGCGCCTGCGGCAAATGGTGACGGCTGCGTTCGATCGAGCAGTATTTGCAGCGCGTCCTCGCACGAAAGCAACGTAGGAGAGCACATGCCGGCGATAGTCCTGATCGGCGCCCAGTGGGGCGACGAGGGCAAAGGCAAAGCCACCGACCTGTTCGGCGAACGCCTTCAGTGGGTCGTTCGCTACCAGGGCGGCAACAACGCCGGTCACACCGTCGTCCTTCCGAACGGCGACAAGTTCGCGTTGCACCTGATCCCGTCGGGAATTCTCACGCCCGGCGTGAAGAACGTCATCGGCAACGGCGTCGTCGTGGACCCGGGTGTGCTGCTCACCGAACTCGAAGGCCTCGAGAAGCGTGACGTCGATACCACGAACCTGCTGCTCAGTGCCGATGCGCACCTGATCATGCCGTACCACGTCGCCATCGACAAGGTGACCGAACGCTTCCTCGGTGCCAAGAAGATCGGAACCACCGGCCGCGGTATCGGGCCCTGCTATCAGGACAAGATCGCTCGCGTCGGCGTCCGCGCAGCCGATGTGCTCGACGAGAAGATCCTGACCCAAAAGGTCGAGGCCGCACTGGAATTCAAGAACCAGGTGCTCTCGAAGATCTACAACCGGCGGGCGCTGGACTCACAGCAGGTGGTCGACGAGGTGCTCGAGCAGGCCGAGGGCTTCAAGCACCGCATCACCGACACCAGGTTGCAGCTGAACCTCGCACTAGAGAGCGGCGAGACCATCTTGCTCGAGGGGTCGCAGGGCACCCTGCTCGACGTCGACCACGGCACCTATCCTTACGTCACGTCCTCGAACCCGACTGCGGGCGGCGCATCGGTCGGTTCCGGCATCGGCCCCAACAAGATCGGGACCGTCCTCGGCATCCTGAAGGCGTACACGACGCGTGTCGGCTCGGGACCGTTCCCGACGGAGTTGTTCGACAATTACGGTGAGTACTTGGCCAAGCAGGGCGGCGAGGTGGGCGTCACCACCGGGCGTGCTCGACGCACCGGCTGGTTCGACGCCGTCATCGCGCGATACGCCACCCGCGTCAACGGCATCACCGATTACTTCCTGACCAAGCTCGACGTGCTCTCCAGCCTGGACACGGTGCCCATCTGTGTCGCGTACGACGTCGACGGCGTCCGGCACGACGAAATGCCGATGACGCAGACCGGTTTCCATCACGCCAAGCCGATCTACGAAGAGATGCCCGGTTGGTGGGAAGACATCTCCGGTGCCCGCACGTTCGAGGAACTGCCGATCAACGCACAGAACTACGTGCTGCGTCTCGAAGAGCTCTCGGGTGCGTACATGTCGTGCATTGGAGTCGGGCCGGGTCGCGACGAAACCATCGTTCGCCGCGACATTCTGCGGTAATCGGACGATATGCCGTGAAAGCCCCGCACTTTTCGGAGTGCGGGGCTTTTTTGCTCCCATTCTCATGTCACCCGGTCTGCTTATGCGGCACATGGTGGCCGAATTGGGCCAATCTGAGCAAATTTCTATGTCGCAAGCGAGAATTCGAGGGATACTCAACGCTGTGTAAGTAAGGGAGGCGCTGATCATGTCTGCTCCGTACAACGGTCTCGAAGTATTCGCCTATCAATTCGATCGGTTTGCTTACGAACATTCTTGGATCGGTGAGCAGGTTGGGGAATTCATGCTCGGCCCGAGTGGCGGCGGCATGCTCGAGTATCGGCATGCAACGGTATTCGCGCTTCCAGAGGGCGGCGCGCACGAGGTGCACGGACCGATCCTGGAGTGGTACATGGCGCACGGCGGGCCGTACGGTGCCCTCGGCTACCCGATCAGCGACGAACGGCCGACACCGACAGGGTTCGGTCGGTACAGCTTGTTTCAGCGTGGGGCCTTGGGTTGGCTCCCGGACACCGGAGCATTCGTCATCGGTGGTAGGCCGGAAGGGGACGAGGTTTCACCAGGGCCGGATGCGAAAGCAGTGGCGTTGGAATCTGGTGCCGACGCAAGTTCGGCTTTTGCGTGAGTAATTGGACGCCCGGTTTCGAAGCTGGCTAACTTTATTCACTGTTGTTCGGTTTGAGGACCAGTGCGGATGATGCTGTCTGCATTCTTCTTCGTGAAAGAAACCCTGCAAATATCCTCCAAAAAATTTACCCATACATTTTCCAAGAACGTGTAACGCGACTGCCCTATGCTTCGACAACTGGTGCAGTGAATGCAATCGGCATTCACCACCACACCCTCAGAAAAGAGCCGGGGCATGTCCGAGAGCATTCAGAATTCAAACCGTAAGCGTAAGGTCCGCGCATTACTTGCAGGTGGTCTCGTTCTCGGTATCGGGGCGGCGGTGACTTTGGCCGCGTGGTCCGACAACGTGTTCGGCAATGCAGAGTTCGCTTCCGGCGACGAAGCGTGGAACCTTCAAGGAAACTTCGAGACGGGTGCCGCAGTGTGGGACGAGTACGACGTGTCCCCGGGCGGAGGTGTCAATGGCCATGTCGATGTCCCCGCTGGTGGCCAGGTAAAAGTCCCCACCCCGTGTTGATGTTTCCGGTTGTTCAGGGGCGGTCCTTTCGATGCTGTGCGTCTTTCATGCGGTAGGACTCGCCGTCGGTGACGACGATGGTGGCGTGGTGGAGAAGCCGATCGAGGATCGAGGCGGCGGTGGTGTGCTCGGGGAGGAACCGGCCCCATTGCTCGAACGGCCAGTGCGATCCGATCGCCAACGAGCGGCGTTCGTAGGCGCCGGCGACGAGGCGGAACAGCAACTGGGTGCCGGTGTCGTCGAGCGGGGCGAATCCCATCTCATCGATGATGATCAGGTCGACTCGTAGTAGGGATTCGATGATCTTCCCGACGGTGTTGTCGGCCAGACCTCGATACAGGGTTTCGACGAGGTCGGCGGCGGTGAAGTACCGGACCTTGTGACCGGCATGGACTGCGGCGACACCGAGCCCGATGAGGGTGTGCGATTTACCTGTCCCGGCGGGCCCGATTATCGCTAGATTCGATTGTGTCCGAACCCATTCCAGGCTCGTCAGGTAGTCGAAGGCTTTCGGTTGGATCGACGACGCCGCCACGTCGAACGCCTCCAATGTTTTCGTGACCGGGAACGCCGCTGCTTTGAGGCGGTTGACGATGTTCGAGGCATCGCGGGCGGCGAGCTCGGATTCGATGAGCGTGCGCAGCACTTCTTCGGGAGTCCACCGCTGTGTCTTCGCGGTCAGGAGCACTTCGGGTGCGGTCCGGCGGATTGCTGCGAGTTTGAGTCGCCGCAGTCCGGCATCGAGATCGGCTGCTAGTTCGGGAACCGATTGCGGTGCAGCAGTTCTCGGTGCAGCTGCCTTGTTCGATCCCGTTGCGGTCGTGGTTGTTTCGGTCATGAGGGCACCTGCTCGTCGCCGGCGGGCGGGCGGATCGCGTAGGCGTCGAGGGACCGGGTCGGCGCGATCGGTAGATCCAAAATCAGCGCATCCCCCGCTGAACGTGGTTGCGGTGCGCCCGCACCCGCGGCGAGGATCGACCGGACATCAGCGGCTCGGAATCGGCGGAACGCGACCGCTCGGGTCAACGCAGCAAGAAGTTTCTCGGTGCCGTGCGCAGCACCGAGTGCGAGGAGGATCTCGAGTTCGGAGGCGAGCCTGGTGTTGCCGATGGCTGCGGCACCGAGGAGGAATGCTTCCGCTACGGGTCCGAGTGCGCAGAACTGTTGTTCCACAGTCGTTCTCGGCCTGGGCCCACGACTCGGGGCGGGACGGGCGCCGTCGTAGTGCTCGTCGAGCACCGACGCCGTGCCGGGGTGGGCAAGGTCGTGTTCGGCGACGACTTCGCCGGTGGATGGATCAACTATCACCAGCCGGCCCTCGGCTTGGACGAGGGTGACCGTGAAGCCGATGAATCGGACGGGCACCGAGTAGCGTGCGGAGGCGAATCGGACGCACGAGAGCTTGTCGACCTTCCGGGTTACCGGCGGCGGTCCGATCTCCAACCGTAGAGATGGCAATGGCGACAACAGTTCTCGCTCCTCATCGAGCTTGTCGTCGGGGACCGCGCAGATCTCCGAGTGAATGCGGGAGTTGACTTCCGTGCACCACGCTCTCGCCGCGGCGTTGGCGACATGGACATCGACGGTGGTGCCGGCAACCGCCGCCTCGGTGAACAGCGGCACCGCAAGATCGCGTTGGGCGTAGCCGACGAGGTTCTCCACCACCCCTTTCGATTGTGGGTCGTTCGCGTGGCAGAAGTCGGGTGCGAACCCGTAATGAGCAGCGAAGCGGACGTAGTCCGGGGTGGGGATGACAACGTTCGCGACGACGCCGCCTTTGAGGCATGCCATGCGGTCGGCGAGTACTTTTGCTGGGACACCTCCGATCGCGGCCAAGGCTTCGGCGATCAATGCCATTGTGGTGGTTGCTTTCTCGTCGGTCGCGAAGGTGGCGAACCGCCACCGCGAGTACGCCATGACCGCGCAGAACAGGTGCAGTCCGCCCACTGTTGCCCAGTCGATGACGAGGTAGTCACCTGGTGCCCAGACTGCTGGGCGGCGGCCGCGGTGATGCTCGGTGCGCCAGCGTTTCTTCTCTTCTGCGACAAGGCGGCGGAAGTTGCGGTCCGACCCTTCGTAGCCGGCGGTGCGGGCGATCGGCAGGATTCGTTTGGCAGAGATTCGGCCCTGCGATTTCTCGACCCGCTCGGTGACCAGGTCGGTGACCGTGAATCACCCTAGGTTCTGTGCCGCCTCCAGTTGGGGCTGATCCTCGGTGGTGAGGTCAGCGTAGTGGAGTGTTTCG
>NZ_JAWLKE010000031.1:0-500 GCF_033042225.1 Rhodococcus cercidiphylli | reverse complement strand
AGCTCGGACCCGGAGAATGCCGTAGACACCGGCGGATCGGTGATAGATCTCAGCGATCGTGTCCCCGACGACCAGCCGGCGGATTTCCCGGTCGGAGGGTTTCCGGCCGTGGTTGTATGTCCAGTTCGATCTGACTAATCCTGTTATCCGGCAGGAAGATCGGATCGAGTATCCGCGCGCGATCAGCCCGTCAACGATCGCGCGTCGGTGTTTTGGGGGCACCACCACCTGCTCGTTGAACAATTCACAGGCGTCGCGAGTAAGTTTCAGTTCCGCTTCGAGCTGGGCGATACGTTTGCGTGCCGCGGCGAGTTCGTCGGCATCGAAGCTCTGTACACCCGCTCGGCGTCCGGCATCGATCAGCGCCTGCTTCTTCCAGTTGAACAATGTCGCTTGCGAGACGCCCGTCTCGGCGGCGATCACGGTGACCGGTTCGCCGGCCAGCATGCGTTCGCACAGTCGTCGGCGCGCATCGATGGGATAGGTACGGGGCATTGTGA
>NZ_JAWLKE010000030.1:0-533 GCF_033042225.1 Rhodococcus cercidiphylli | reverse complement strand
ATATCGGTTCGCCGACGATCGGTTTCGCTGAGGTGGTGTTGGATTCGCGGTTGAATCCGGTGCCCGTCGGTGTGGTGGGTGAGTTGTATCTGGCGGGTCCGGCGTTGGCTCGTGGGTATCACGCGCGGTTGGGTTTGACGGCGGAGCGGTTCGTGGCCGATCCGTTCGGTGCTGCGGGTTCGCGGATGTATCGCACCGGTGATGTGGTGCGGTGGAATGCCTCGGGTGCGTTGGAGTATGTGGGGCGTAGCGATTTTCAGGTGAAGGTGCGTGGTTTCCGGATCGAGTTGGGTGAGATCGATTCGGTGTTGGCTGCGGTGTCGGGTGTCGATTTCGTGGTCACCATCGGGCGTGAGAGTGCTGCCGGCAGTACGGTGTTGGTCTCGTATGTGTTGCCGGTGGCCGGTACGGTTCTCGAGGTCGATGCGTTGCGTGAGCATGCCGGTTCGATGCTGCCTGCGCACATGGTGCCCTCTGCGTTCGTGATGTTGGAGTCCATTCCTCTGACTCCGGCAGGCAAACTCGACCGCACC
>NZ_JAWLKE010000012.1:122395-132704 GCF_033042225.1 Rhodococcus cercidiphylli | reverse complement strand
AAGACAGTCCATCGGACGTCGGTCACATTGTGAGTCAGGCCCCGGCCCACTGCAGATATCCAGTATCAACCGGACATCTCCATACTCACAGTCACATTGACTCCCCAGGGGGAGGGCGCTCAGGGCACCCAGTGTCTCGCGGCGATGTCGTCGATCACCGGATCCCCGTCCTGCGCAGCATCGAGTGCTTCGAGGTCGTCGCGCAGTGCGTTCAGTCGCGGGTCATCGCCCTCGGCTTGTTCGGCGGCCGTTCCACCGTCGTCTGCGAGTTGCGCGAGGAGTTTCGCGCGGACGCGATCCTTCAGTGTGTCGCTCATTCGTCGTCACCCTTCTTGAAGACGCGGCGGGCCGTGGGGATGAGCGCGATGAGTACGCCCAGCAGCACGATGATCGAGAAGATTTCCAGCAGCATGTCCAACTCCTAGTGATGTCAGGTCGGGGCGATCGCGGAGCCCCATGGGGTGTTGCGCACCACGGTGAACACGGTGAGAACGGCGATCAGGACGATCACCGTCGGGCGGTTGAATCGCGGGAGCTCGAGCGGGCGTCCGGTCCACCGAGCGCGCAGCCACAGCGCCCACACTGCGAGCGCGCCGACGGCAAGGACAACCGCAACCACATTGCTCGACGCGGCCGCCGCGATGTCTCCGCGGGTGAGGTCACCGAGAGCCCGGGTCGTGCCGCATCCAGGGCACCACAATCCGGTCAGCGCGTGAAACGGGCAGGGAAGGTACGCCGAAGTGCGAGGGTCACGAACGTGCAGCAGCACTGCCCCAACGACAGCCGCAGCGGCCACACCGAGGGGTGCGGCGATGCTGCGCGATCGGGTGGGTGCCGTCATGACTACCAGTCCATCACGGTTCCAGCATCCATCAAGGTTCAACGACGATCGTCGCCGTCATGTCCGGATGCGGGGTGCAGTGGTAGGTGAAGGTGCCCGCGGTATCGAAGGTGTGCGTGAACTGTCCGGTCTCCATCAATGCACTTCGGAACGAGTTGTCGTCGGCGACCACGTTGTGGGCCATGCCGCGGTCGGCGAACACCCAGGTGACGGTGTCCCCCACGGAGATCGTCAGCGACTTCGGCGAGTACATCCGATCGGCGACGGTCACCTGGTTCTCGGCAACGGGTTCGGCGGGTGCGGCCGGGGTGGTTGCGGTGGAGCAGGCAGTCAACATGATCATCGATGCCGCGAGCAGTCCGAATGCCTTCATGACTCCGACGGTACCGAAGGTGTTCGTTCCCTCCGGCCGAGGATGTACTGGGCCGTCAGTGCGATCGATCGCTCCGAATCCTGGGTCAGTTGCTGCAGTGCCTGCAACGCCGCCGAGCCCGGAATGCTCGCCAACGCCTGTGTCACTCGCTGTCGCACCACAGAGTCGTCGATGCCGTCCATCAACGCCGCCACGATCGAGTCGGCGGATCCCAGCACGCCAAGGGCATCAGCGGCATCCACGTCGTTCGTGCCGTCGTGCACCATCGCGATCAGTGTCGGAATGGCGTCGACGACGCCTCGAGTCGCCAGTTCCAGTGCAGCGACCCGCCGGACCTGCTCGTCGTCGTGGACCAGCGACTCGGTCAGTAGTTCGGTGGCATCGGGGTGAGATATCTCGACGACGGTATCCACGGCGCGGCGTCGTACCTCGGGGTCCGAAGAATTCAGGCCCTCCTGCAGCGGCCCGATCGCGTCCCCACCCGACTGAGCGAGGGCCCACCGCAGTGCGCCGGCCACGTTGGTTGCGGGCTCACGCAGCACCGCCTCGGCCAGGACGTCTGCCGGAATGGGTCGATCTCCGACGGAGGACAGCGCCGCCGTCTGCCGCTTCCCGGCACTGACCGACTGCAGATCACTCAGCAGCGCAACGGTGTCGAGTACGTCCTCCCAGTCCGCCGGCCGCGGGTCGCCGATGCGACGCAACCGCGTGAGCAACTCGGTATCCCGAGCGATGCGTTCCTCCGTTCGGGCGGCGAGCTCGTCGACGAGTCCCGAGGCCGCGAAGTTCGGGTCGTCGAGCGCTCGCCCGACATCGTGCAGAGACAACCCGAGCGAACGCAGAGACTCGACGTGGAACAGGCGCCGCACGTCATCCGGCGAGTACTCGCGGTAGCCGGTGCCGCTGCGCGACGTCGGTTGCACCACACCGAGCCTGTCGTAGTGCCGGAGCATGCGCGCACTGACCCCGGACCGCCGCGCCACTTCACCGATCAACATCGTCCTATCTCACCCCGCCGTGTCGACTACGCCAAGGGCATCGGCGCGTTTGGCCTCGAACACGGCGAACCCGGCATCCGGGTCCAGCAGCAGCGCCTCGGTTGCTCGCGCGTGAGCACGAACAGCAGCATCCTTGCTCGACGCGGCCTCCCGCAGCATCGGCTCGATCACCGACCCCAGTGCCACCAGAGCGCGGCTCAGACTTCGCTGGACGTCGTGCCCACCTCGGCCGAGTTGGGTGGACAGCATTGTCGCCAATGCTGATTCACTTCCTGCCGGCACCAGAACCACTGCGGCTCGCCATGCGCTTCGGGCCACTTCGTCGTCCGGATCAACAAGCACGGAAGAGGTGATCGCCTCCCACGCCGACTCGTCCTTGATTTTCGACAACGTGTGTAGCGCCTGGCTGCGTGCCTGCGCGCCGCCCGATCTCACCTCCTCGATCAACCGCGGAACCGTCGCCGACGCGGGAAGTCGAATCAGCGCCCACGTCAACATCTCTCGCACCTGAAAATCCGGTTCGACGGCGCTCCGCTGCACCAGCGCGTCGAGAAACTGCAGGTTCGGCGTGGTGCCGATATCGAGCGCGGCTCGAAGCCGAACCGAAGAAGCGTGGTGCCGAAGTAGTTCGTTCATGGCCGTCAGCCAAGACCTTGTCACGATGTGAGGGTCAACCCCGAGTCAACACATCGGCGAGTGTTCGGTTCATCGTGTTCAGTGCGCGCACCGCACCCCGCAGCGGACCGGGCGCGTTGGTGGAGGTGAGCAGCACATCCAATACCGTTGTCTCGGTGATCTTCTCCGGCGGCTCGACGTGATTTCCGGCAACGGCTGCCTCCACGTGACGCACAGTGTCGCGCACCAGGGCCGCCGCGTCGCGCAGTGCCTGGGCAGTCTCGGCCGTCGGAGCCGTTCCCGCGTCGGCGCGGGAGGCCAGCACACCCGCGCGGGCCAGAGCATGAGCCGATCGGCCGCTGACTGCCAGCACTCGCAACAGTCGTTTCGCGCCTCGCCTGCTGCGGGTCGTCGGCCCGAGCACCAGCGGCTTTCCGGCCGTCACTACATCCTTCAAGGCATTGTCGAGCGTGCGCGTCGACGCCACCAGGTCGGTCCCTTCGCCCGGAGCGATGACCGATTCCACGCTCGATTCGATCAACGTATCCAACTGCTCGAGATACGTATCGACCTTGTCCACCAACGTCTTTCGAGTACTCGTCGAGAAGATGAAGTAGGCGGAGACCATACCGACCACGCCGCCGACGGCGGTCTCGACGATCCGAAGCTCGAGCACCTCGATGCTGAAGGTGCCCAGTAGCCCGTAGAGCATCGCGAGCAGAATGGTGACGAAGAACGACAGCAGCGCATACGCCACCGTCACCAGATAGAACGCGAAGAAGACACAGACGACGATCAGCACCAACTGCAGGGGTTGATTGTTGCCCACCAGTGCGGCGATCACCACCCCGGCGAGCACACCCGCGATGGTCCCGAGGACGCGTTGGCCTGCGCGCGTGAGGATTTCGCCCCGCGTCGACGCCCCCGTGAACACCAGAAACGCCGTCAGTACGGCCCAGTACCAACGGTCGGGTGAGACCAGTTCGCCGAGTACGGTCGCCGCGCTGGTGGCGACGGCGACCTGGATGGCGGCCTTGGTGCTGGGGTCGAGTCCGCTCGGCGTGTCCTTCACCGCCGCCTCGGACGGCTCCACAGCGGCGGTCGCCGACACCGAGACGGCATTGGTGGTGATGTGATGAATAGCGATGTGCGCCTGCACAGCTCGCTGCGCCGAGACCGTAGCGATCCCCGCCAGGGTGGACGGGTCGGCGCGCTCGGCAGCCGTGGACGCCAACCGACGGGCCGCACGCAGCTGCTCCGCGGACGGTGTGTTCTGCAGAACCGACCCCAGTGCCGTTGTCGCCTGCCCCAGTGATGTCGGCCAGGGTTTCGCGGGATCCAGAGCCCACAGTGAGCTGACGAGCTGCTCGGTGGCGATCTGGGCGTCGAACACGCGGAGCGACAGATCGGTGCTCGTGACGCTGAGCAGTTGCCCGGCATCGTGTCGGTCGAGCCAGTCGTCGATCAGCAGCGCCGTGTTGCCGAGTCGGTCGAGTCTGCGGCGCACCAGGTTCAGGTCGCGGCTTTCCCCTGCCGACGCCGCCTCGAGCACCGACACCGAGACCGCCCGCTTGGCGAACAGCAACCGACGAACCTCCACGATCGGCCGATCCGGGAAGATGACCGCTCGCACGAACAGGGCGATCACCAAGCCGCCGAGGATCGCCGCGATGAGCATCGGCAGCTGTCCCGGGCTCGCGCGCAGGAACAGCGCAAAGAAGTACGAGATGAACGCGACCATCCCCAGTGCCGTGCCGCGGGGACCGAACCTGCGCACCCACACGGCCGCGAACAACACCACGATGAATCCGACGTCGGCCACCTTGCCGAGCTCGGAGAGCAGCGCCGCCAACGTCACTGCCGCCGATGCCGGCAGCGCCATCAGCGCGGTGGTGATCAACCGACTGTGCTGGTCCTTGTCCTTCACCGCCGCCGACGCCTGCATCGCCACGACGGTTCCGAGCATCGCCACTGTCACCGGCTGCCCGATGGCGCGCGTAATCAGCACCAGCGTCACCATCGCCAGCAGTACCGTCAGCGTCGTCGCCGACGCACCGCGCAGCCGTACCTGTCCCGGATCCGAGGCGTCGAGGATTCGGGCGAGGCGGTTCATTCCCCCGATTCTGCGCTACGGCTCAACCCCGTGCCGCCCGGATCGCCGGGGCCGACGAATGCGGCAGCAATCGGCTCATGTCCGATGGCATGACCAGTTCGACGGTCGCAGATTCGTCCAGTCGGTACGGCTGCGTGGAGATGATGCCGGCGAGGTGTTTGCGCAGCCGCGACATCTCGGCCCGCACGGTGATGGCACGTCCGTCGTCGCCGAACAGGTCGGCGGCCATTTGCGACGCGGTTCGCCCCTGCCGATGCGTGGCGAGAAGGTACAGAATTTCGGCGTGCCGGGGCGTCGGCTCGTGGGTCCACTCCCCCACCTCGCTGCGCACTTCGATGCGAGGTTTCTGCGAATTGCGTAGGTCGATGCGAATTCTCGTCGATCCGACATCGGCGACGCCGGAATCCATCGTGCTGGTGGGTCGGACGAGCCAGCCACCGGGCAGGGGCTCGAAGTCGCACACGCCGAGGGTCGGCAGCCAGAAGCGTCCGGTCGCCAGATCCTCGGGCAACAGGATGCGATTACGCAGCGCCACCGATTCGACAGCCGCGACCCAACCGTTCGCGTCCACCGCGAGGGCCGGGGACTGCAGGCGCGCGAGCATCGGTGCGGCCACCGAACGCAGTCGATCGAGGGTGCTCCGATGAAGTTCCCGCAGTTGAGATTCCGCCAACCGTGCGACGGCGTCGACGAGTGCGATGGTGGTGGGGTGGACCGTCTTCGCCGGGCCGCTGACGTCGATGGCTCCCAGCACCTGGCCGGTTCGCGGATCACGGATGGGCGCACCGGCGCACGTCCACGAATGGTGGCTGCGCACATAGTGTTCGGCCGAGAAGATCTGCACCGCGCGCCGGGAGACCAGCGCGGTGCCGATGGCATTGGTGCCCACCGAGTCCTCGGCCCAGTTGGCACCCTCCACGAAGCCGAGGTCGTCGGCGCGGTCGAGTACCGCCGTCGATCCGCTGCGCCACAGCACCCGGCCGTGCCGATCGGCGACGACGAGGATGTTGTCGCCGTCCTGCACCACCGATTCCAGGCCGCGGGCCAAATCGTCGAGGATGTCGAACAGCCCCGATTCCCGACGGCTCAGCTCGAGATCGGAGACGTCCATCTGCGTCTCGGCGGGGTTGCCCAGTTCCGGGTCGATGCCCAGGGTCTGCAACCGTCGCCACGAGTCCCCGATGACCTCGCGGGGACGTGCAGGCGACTTGCCGCCGGTCATGGTCGCGTCGTACACGGCAGTGAGAATCTGCGCGTAGCGGCGCGGGTCTTCGCCGGCCGCCAGCGCAGGTTCAGGACCTGTCGACTGCGTCATCACAGTCAATTGTGCTCCAGCTCACAGATCGACATGAACGGGGGTTACCGATAGACCAGACCGCCGTCGATCAACGGTGCCTGGCCGGTCATGTAGTCCGAGTCGGGCCCGGCGAGATACGAGACGAACGCCGCGACATCCTCGGGGGTCTGCGCACGACCCAGGGCGATGCCGCCGACGAATTTGTCGTAGGTCTCGCCTTCCGCTGCGCCCGTCAGCTCGGCGAAACGCTTGTCGATGGTGACCCACATATCGGTGCCCACCACGCCGGGGCAGTACGCGTTGACGGTGATCCCCTCGGCCGCGTATTCCTTCGCTGCGGCCTGGGTCAGGGCGCGAACGGCGAATTTCGTTGCGCTGTAGACCCCGAGCATCGCGAACCCGTCGTGACCGGCGATCGACGATGCGTTGACGATCTTGCCCTTCTGGCCGAGAGCCTTGAATTTCGCTGCGGCAGCTTGAATTCCCCACAGCACACCGTCGACATTGACGGCCCAGATCTTCTTCGTGTCCTCGGGGCGAACATCGTCGAGCGGGGCAACCTGCGCGATGCCCGCGTTGTTGACGATGACGTCGAACCCGCCGAGCGCCTCGTGCGTGTGTTCTACGGCGGCGAACACCTGGTCGCGGTCGCTGACGTCGGCCACGAATGTCGTTGCTTTCGAGCCGGTTTCACGCACTTCATCGGCGACGCCGGCGATCTTGTCCTCGGCCAGGTCCACCAGGGCGATGTCGTGTCCGTCGTTCGCCAACCGCAACGCGATGGCCCGGCCGATGCCCTGACCGGCACCGGTCACCAACACCGCGCTCATGACGCTGCTCCGGTGGATGGGTCTACGAGGACCTTCATCTTGGTGCCCGCGTGCAGCGCCTCGAAGCCGTCGTCGATGACTCCGTCGAGCGTGATCTTGTCCACCCAGCCCGTCGTGTCGTAGTGGCCCTGGCTCATCAGATCGATGACGGCCTCGTAGTCGGCGGAGGTGTAGCAGAGCGACCCCTGAATCCGGGATTCGTTCATCACCAACTTCTGCAGCGGTGTGGTCAGGGGCTTTTCGTAGATCGCGACGCTCACCAGTGGCTTTCGCGCACCGATGCATCCGAGCGCTGTCTCGACGGCAGGTTGCACGCCTGCCGCGTCGTAGATCGCATCGGCTCCGTTGCCGTCGGTGAGATCGGCGATGAAGGCGGGGACGTCGACAGCCGTCGGGTCCAGGGTCTTCGCGCCCAGGGCTTCGATCGATGCTCGACGCGTCGGCGATGGTTCGACGACGTACACGTTCTCGACGCCCTTGCCGCGCAGCGCGAACCACAGTCCGATGCCGATGGGACCGGCCCCGAACACCATCGCGGTGTCGTCGGGCTTCGGATCCCCCAGTGTCGCAGCGTGATAGGCGACCGACATCGGCTCGACGAGCGCACCGAGTTCGAGGGAGACGTTGTCGGGCAAGGCATGAATCATGTCTGTGGGCACCACGGTGTACTCGGCCATTCCGCCGTCGGACATAAGTCCGTGGAAGCCGATCTGCGCGCAGATGTTGTAGTTCCCCGCGCGGCACGGTCCGCAGTGCCCGCAGCGGTAGAGCGGCTCGATGGCGACGCGGTCCCCCACGTTGATGCCGGTGACACCCTTGCCGAGTTCGGTGACGGTGCCCGAGAACTCGTGGCCCAGCACCAGCGGCATCTCCTGACCGGTCAGCGGATGCGGCGAGGTGGGGATGAAGATGGGGCCGGCGTAGTACTCGTGCAAGTCGGTTCCGCAGATTCCGTTGAACCCGACTTGGATCTTGACCTGCCCTTCACCTGGATTCGGCTCGGGTACGTCGGTGATCTCCACCTTGTTGGGGCCGTAGTACACAGCTGCGCGCATCGCTTCACTCCTGATCGTCGGATGCACTCATGTCTATGTGACGCCGACCACTTCGGACAGGGTTGCAGCGCGTTGCAGTCACTGCCCTCGAAATCGGGTGCATTCGACCGCGCTGAGCGCGGTCAGCTGCACCGGATTCGCACTGCAACCCCCTGCAACTCTCGACCACCCACCCCTGAAGGAGTGTGCTGGGTCACACAGAAGGTCCCGCACACCGCTAGGAGTTTTGATGACCCAGACCATCGAGCCGGTCGACAGCGCCCGCACCCACACCCCGCAGGAACGGGTCGACGCCTGGCTGTCGGAGTTCGAGGAGGCACTGGTCGCGCGCGACATTCCTCGCGTTGCCGGCATGTTCGCCGTCAGCAGCTTCTGGCGCGATCTCGTCACCTTCACCTGGAATCTGAAGACGGTGGAGGGACGCGACGGCGTGTCCGACATGCTCTCCGAGCGGCTCGACGACACCGATCCGACGGGTTTCCACACCACCGAGACTCCCGACGAGGCAGACGGCGTCGTCTCGGCGTGGATCGAGTTCGAGACCGCGACCAGCCGCGGCAAGGGTCACCTGCGGCTGACCGTCGACGCCGATACCGGCCAGGACGTCGCGTGGACGCTGCTGACCACGATGCAGGAGCTCAAGGGGCACGAGGAGCGTCAGGGAAAGTCCCGCATCAAGGGCGCGGTGCACGGCTCGAATGCCGATACCCAGAACTGGGCGGAGAGGAAGGAGATCGAGGAGAAGGAACTCGGCTACAGCGTGCAGCCGTACGCCCTCGTCGTCGGCGGAGGCCAGGGCGGTATCGCTCTCGGCGCTCGGTTCCGTCAGCTCGGTGTGCCTGCGATCGTCGTCGACCGTGCCGAGCGCCCCGGCGACCAGTGGCGCGGCCGCTACAAGTCCCTGTGTCTGCACGAC
Organism: Rhodococcus cercidiphylli; assembly: GCF_033042225.1. Lineage (NCBI taxonomy): Bacteria > Bacillati > Actinomycetota > Actinomycetes > Mycobacteriales > Nocardiaceae > Rhodococcus > Rhodococcus cercidiphylli. The sequence goes on along the minus strand of NZ_JAWLKE010000012.1, from coordinate 123,666 downwards.
CCGGTCTGGTACGACCACCTGCCGTACCTGCCGTTCCCGCCGAACTGGCCGGTGTTCGCGCCGAAGGACAAGATCGGCGACTGGCTCGAGATGTACACCAAGGTCATGGAGGTCCCCTACTGGACCAAGACCACTGCCAAGTCCGCTACCTACGACGAGGTGGCGAAGGAGTGGACGGTCGTCGTGGACCGCGACGGCGAGGAAGTGATTCTCAAGCCCAAGCAGCTGGTGATGGCCACCGGAATGTCCGGCAAGAAGAACGTGCCGAACTTCCCCGGCATGGACGAGTTCGAGGGCGAGCAGCACCATTCCAGCGAACACCCCGGCCCCGACGCGTATGTCGGCAAGCGCGTCGTGGTGGTCGGTTCCAACAACTCCGCGCACGACATCTGCAAGGCGCTGTACGAGACGGGCGTCGATGTGACGATGCTGCAGCGTTCGTCCACGCACATCGTCAAGTCCGATTCGCTGTGCGAGATCGCGCTGGGAGATCTGTACTCCGAGCGGGCCGTCGAGTCCGGAATGACCACAGGCAAGGCCGATCTCACGTTCGCGTCGTTGCCGTACCGGATCATGCACGAGTTCCAGATTCCGGTGTATCAGCAGATCGCGGAGCAGGACAAGGACTTCTACGATCGGCTCGAGAAGGCCGGCTTCCAGCTCGATTTCGGCGACGACGGGTCCGGGCTGTTCATGAAGTACCTGCGCCGCGGCTCGGGCTACTACATCGATGTCGGCGCGTCCGAGCTGGTCGCGGACGGCAAGATCAAACTCGTTGCCGGGCAGGTGGATCGGATCAGCAAGACCGGCGTCGTGCTCGACGACGGCACCGAACTGCCTGCCGATCTGATCGTCTACGCCACCGGCTACGGCTCGATGAACGGCTGGGTGGCAGACCTCATCGATCAGGAGACCGCGGACAAGGTCGGCAAATGCTGGGGCCTCGGCTCGGACACCACCAAGGATCCCGGTCCATGGGAGGGCGAGCAGCGCAACATGTGGAAGCCGACGCAGCAGGAGAACTTCTGGTTCCACGGCGGCAATCTGCACCAGTCACGCCACTACTCGCTCTACCTCGCGCTGCAGATCAAGGCGCGCTACGAGGGCATCGACACCCCGGTCTACGGACTGCAGGAAGTGCATCACCTGCGGTGATGCAGTGGTGGGGGGGGGGGGGGGGGGGGGGGGGGGGGCGCGGGCGCCCGCCCGCCGGGCCGGCCGCCCCGCAGCCATGGGGGCTTGCGTGGGGTTTGTAGAGGTGGGCCGGCCGG
>NZ_JAWLKE010000012.1:0-122385 GCF_033042225.1 Rhodococcus cercidiphylli | reverse complement strand
ACCGCCGGCCCCCCCACCCCCCGGGGGGGGTCGGGTGGCGAGCTGTTGGGGTGGGGGTGTGTGTGGTGGTTGGGGGGCCCCCCCCCCCCCCACCCCCCCCCCCCCCCACCACTGCCGTAGGCACTCACTCGTACAGATCGATTGCCTGAGCTTTCTTGATCAGCGCATCCTCGGATCGCACTTGCGCGAGGTTGACGACGCGCGTCGGCAGCACCGAGGAGTACAGCCAGTCCGTTGCCACCCGCACTCGCGCGGACACCGTCGGCAACGCGTACAAGTGATAGCCGCGCGCGACGAACTTCGCGACGGGTCCGGTCAACGGAATGCCCAGAGGCTTTGCCACACCGTCGAATCCACCGAGATCGGCGACGAGACCCAGATCCTTGTGCTTGTACGGACGTGCCTGCCCGACGCCCATCGACGCCGCCACATTCTGTGCCACGGCGACGCCTTGGCGCTGGGCGTGCTGCGCCGTCGGCGGCGTTGGCTTCGACGGGTCGGCGGCGAGGTCGGGGACTGCCGCCGCGTCGCCGATCGCCCAGACGTCTTCTACGCCGGGGACGGTCATGTCCGCGCCCACCACCAGGCGTCCGCCCGCTGTGGGCAGACCCAGCCGTGCGATGAGCGGGCTCGCGGCGACGCCCGCTCCCCACACCAGAGTTCGGGACGGGATCACCTCGTCGTCGGTGAGCGTCACCGACGTTGCGGTGGCCGATGCCACCGACACCCCCAGCCGGACGTCGACACCTCGCTCGGCGAGCACGGCGAGCGCTTCCTTGCCCAGTCGCGCGCCGAGTTCCGGCAGCACCGCGTCGGCCACGTCGACGAGTACCCAGCGCACCTCGTCCGGGTCGACGCTCGCCCAACGGGATGCAATGCCTTTGACCCAATTCTGCATCTGGGCAACGAATTCGGTGCCCGTGTAGCCGGCTCCCACGGCCACCACCGTCAGCCGCTCGGCACGTTCGCTCCGGCCTTCCGGGGTGTCCGGCAGAGCATCGGCTGCGTCGAGTTGCGCGAGCACGTGGTTGCGGATGTAGACGGCCTCACTCAGCGTCTTGAGCCCGTACGCATGCTCATCGACACCGGGGATATCGAACTGCTTGGTCACCGACCCGGGCGCGAGTATCAGCTTGTCCCACTCGAGCGTCGAGTCGCCGTCGGGGCCGATCACCGTCAGCTCGCGCGCGTCGAAATCGACGGTCGTGACGTGACCGAGCACCAACTTGACGCGCGGCAGCGCCTGACGGGTCGAGACGGCGATGTCCCGCGGATCCAGAACGCCGGTGGCGACCTCGGGTAGGAGCGGACTGTAGAGCAGGTAGTCGGTGGGGGCCACCAACGTCAGCACGGCGCGATCGGGCCCCAGCAGCTTCGCCAGCCGCTGCAAGGCGTTGAAGCCGCCGAAGCCCCCACCGACCACCACGACGCGAGCAGGCCGCGCGGGGACCGGAGAACTCGTACCGAAACCAGGAAGGAATCTGCGCATATCCGAGATTAACCCGCCGGTGAGCCACCCGCAGACGACGTTCGGAGGTTGCCGAGAGAAGGTCAGCGAACCCCGTCCCACACCGCGCGGGTTGCCGGCCTCGGGTCGAGGGTGACGCCCGGCTCGGTGCCGAACATCATCACTGTGCGCTCGGAGCCGTACGGGTCCCAGCCCGGAGAGCCGTCGCGCACGAAATCGACCCAGGCACGGTGCATCTGGTCGGCCACCTGCTGCGGCGGATTCGGGCCCGTGATGCGGGCGGTCTCGGGCTTGTGCAGCATGTCGAACACGAACGGGATCTCGAGCGCATGGCAGGCTCCGAGCGCGCCGTCGAACAGCGTTGAGCCCCAAGTGAACTCGTAGACGAACGCGTTTCCGGAACGGGCCTCGACCAGTCGTGTGGCCGGGATGCGGAAGAACCAGTCGGTCATGACGGCGATCATCAGCTCGCCGGCCGAGGCGTCGGGCAGCTGCTCGCGGTACCGGTCCAGCGCCGATGCATCGGCTTGGTACCCGGCGAGAACCATCGTCACGTAGTCCTCGGTGATGTGCGGAACCAGGCCGGCGGGCACGATGAAGAACGCGTGCTCCTCACTGGTGGTTCCGATCAACACATCCACCTGTGTGCCCGCACCGTCGCTGATACGCGAAATGGGCAGCGCCGGAACGACATCACCGTCGATGTACGGCTCGAAGGCCATGACGTTCAGGGCCAGCTCACTCCACGCTCCGGTCGGGGCCTCGGCGGTGATCCGATCGGACAGTTCACGTTGAGCGGCGACCAACGCGTCCACCGACACCGAAGCAAATCCGTCGACCGTTGCCTCGACACCGAGCGCGGACGCCAATGCTGCGGAGACCTTTGCTGCGGTCTCGGCGGTGATGACGTGGTGCCCGGCTCCGCTCTGCAGAATTGCCCGCTGGAAGAGGCCTTCGGCACGGGGCATCGACATCAGAGTGCCGACGCTCATCGCGCCCGCGGATTCACCGGCGATGGTCACCTGCGCCGGGTCGCCGCCGTAGGCAGCGATGTGGTCGCGGACCCATTCGAGAGCCGCGACCTGGTCCAGCATCCCGCGGTTGGCCGGGGCACCGTCGATCAGCGCGAAACCGTCGACTCCGAGTCGGTAGTTGATCACCACGGCGACGACCCCGTCCCGAGCGAACGCGGAACCGTCGTACGTGGGGATTGCGTTGCTGCCGTTGACGAATGCGCCGCCGTGGATCCAGACGAACACCGGTGCCGAGGCGCCGACATCGGGGGTGAAGACGTTGACGTTCAGGCAGTCCTCGCCTGGCACCACCGGCTCGCTGAGGATCTCACTGGTCGGCGGCCGGTAGCCCACCTTGGGAACAGTGGCCCCGAGCTCGAGCGCGTCGCGCACTCCGTCCCAGGTAGGCGGCCGCGACGGTGCCTGGAATCGACGGGGGCCGAACGGGGCCTCGGCATACGGCACCCCGAGGAACGAGGTGATGCCTGCGTCGGTCCGACCGCGAACCTGGCCCTGAGGTGTATCGACGGTGATCATGTCCATACGTCCTTATTACCCTGTTCGCCTCGGACCGACGCCGGCAGGCGGTCAGACCAGACGTGCTTCCGGCGAGCCTGTCTTCCCCGCGTCACGCTCGACCGAATCGCCGAGCGCATCGTCGATCTTCGCGAGCACGTCGGCGTCGAGGGTGACCTCGGAGGCCTTGATATTCTCGGCGATCTGCTCGGGGCGGGAGGCACCGACGAGTGCGGCGGCAATGTTGTCGTTGGCCAGCACCCACGCAACAGCCAACTGCGCCATGGTGATTCCCAGATCGTCGGCGATCGGCTTGAGCTGCTGCACGCGGGTGAGCGTCTGATCGTCGAGGTAGCGCGCGATCATCTTGTCGCCGCCCTTGTCGTCCTTGGCGCGCGAACCGTCGGGCAGAGGTTGACCGGGGAGGTACTTGCCGGTGAGCACACCCTGGGCGATGGGCGACCAGACGATCTGCGAGATGCCCAATTCCTTCGACGCGGGGATCACCTGATCTTCGATGACGCGCCACAGGGCCGAGTACTGCGGCTGGTTCGAGATGATCGAGAACCCGTTCTGGCGGGCGAGTTCCTGACCAGCGCGGAGCTGGTCGGCGGTCCATTCGGAGACGCCGATGTAGAGCGCCTTGCCCTGGCGGACGACGTCACCGAATGCGGCGATGGTCTCTTCGAGCGGAGTCTCGACGTCGTAGCGGTGGGCCTGGTAGAGGTCGACGTAGTCGGTGCCGAGCCGACGCAGCGACGCGTCGATGCCTTCGAGGATGTGCTTGCGCGAGAGTCCGGTGTCGTTGGGGCCCTTGGGCCCGACCGGGAAGTAGACCTTGGTGAAGATCTCCAGCGATTCCCGACGCTCGCCTTTCAGCGCGTCGCCCAGCACGGTCTCGGCTGCTCCGTTTGCGTAGACGTCGGCGGTGTCGAACGTGGTGATGCCGGCATCGAGGGCGGCACGCACGCACTGGGTGGCGATGTCGTTCTCCACCTGCGATCCGTGGGTCAACCAGTTGCCGTACGTGATCTCCGAAATCTTCAGTCCGCTGTTTCCGAGGTATCTGTAAGCCATACCGAAAACGGTACTCCCCGGCGAAGCTCCGACTCCGAGTGTCACGCGGTCCGAATTTACTGATGCGTAACAGCGTGTGCATACGGCGTCGTTAGCGTCGTTACCGTGTCCATCCAAGACCGCAGGGGCGTCCTCGTACTGATCACGGCTCTCACGCTCAGCGCCGTCGGCTGTCAATCGAACAGCACTCCCGACAACGGTTCCGAGCTCCCGTTGCAGGGACTCGGCGTCGACGATCTTCGGTCACGCTTGGAGTCGGGTCAGTACACCAGCGCGGATATCACTCGAACGTATCTGGACCGGATCGAGAAGTACGACGACTCGGGCCCGACGCCGCTGCATGCTGTTGTCGACGTCAATGCCGACGCACTGGCCGAGGCGAGCACGTTGGACGACGAGCGCGCGGCGGGAACGATACGGGGTCCGCTGCACGGTATTCCGGTGTTGATCAAGAGCAACATCGGAAGTTCGGAACTTGCCGCGACGGCGGGAAATGTCAACCTGAGTTCGTTTCGCCCCGTCGAGGACTCCCCGGTGGTTCGCAACCTGCGAGAGTCGGGCGCAATCATCCTCGGAACCACCAACATGTCCGAATTCGCCTGGCATGGAACGTTCACCAAAAGTTCCGTCGAAGGTACAACCGCGAACATTTTCGACCGTGAGTTCAGCGCAAGCGGTTCCAGTGGCGGAAGCGCAGTAGCCGTGGCGGCGGGGTTCGCCCCGATCGCCTTGGGTACGGACACCTGCGGCTCGGTGGTCGGGCCGGCCGCCCACGCCGGGCTGGTGGGTTTTCGCCCGAGTCACGATGCGATCAGCAGGGACGGCGTCGTCCCCCTGTCTCTTTCGCAGGACGTGGTCGGGCCGATCGGGCACTCGGTCGCCGACGCAGCCGCGGTGGCCGATCTGACCAGTGGCAACGACAACGGATGGTCCGACTCCGCAGCAGCAGTGGACCTGACATCGGTGACGGCCGCGTACCTCACCTGGCCGTTCGATGCCCGTGGGGCTGATCCGGACAGTCCCGACCAGGCCGTGCGGCCCCAGATCCGTAGCGGCTCGGATGCGGCCGTCGAGGCACTCGCTCAATCGGGACCGCAGTTGGTCGACCTACCCGAGCTGAACGAGGAGTTCGCCACCGACGTTCTGACCGACAGTGGCTACAAGGATGCACGGCCATCCATCGACCAGTTTCTCAGCTCGACGGACGCCGCCTACGACCCCGAGGTCGCCGCGAGGGCTCTCCCCTCGGATGCTTTGACTTTCGAGGATGTGACCGAAGGCAGTGCGCTGGAAGCAGACACGATCACCGAATGGTTGGAGGCACCCTCGTTGCCCAACCCGGCGCAGGATGCGACCCTCGCAAAACAACAGGCGGGAACGCAGGCGCTGACCGACCTCATGGCCGCACAGAATGTCGACATCCTCATCTACCCGACGACGCCGGAAACAGCCTCAGAGGAGTGGGCAGGCACGGCAGCGTGCGGTATCAGCGCGAACACCGGTGCACCCTCGGTGCAGATCCCGATCGGTAGCACGACGAGCGGCCTGCCGTTCGGCCTGACCGTCGCGGCCGCACCTGGGCAAGACGCCGTCGCCCTCGCGGTAGCGGCCGCCCTCGAAGCCTCCGTCGACGCCGACATATCGGCTCCGGCATTGCCGTAACCCGCTCGAAAATCTGGGCCGCGACAACGTTCGAGAGGACAGATACCATTATGTCAGAACAGGTTTCGCGTGTCGTTTACCCCGGAATCCGGTAGCGCCCGAGGGCCCACATCCCGACGCCTGCGAGCACGACGGCGGCACATGCACCGCCCGTCGACAGCCACAGTTCGACGCGGGGCCAGGACGAGTCCGCGAGTGCAGAGGTCAACGGCGTGTACGACGTCCACCCGTAGGTGACGACCATCGGCACCGTGATCGCCACCGGGATTGCCAGGCCGAGGGTCGACGGCGTCGGAGCGGCCGGTGTGCACGCCACGTACAGGTAGGTTGCGGCGGCCGGAAAGACGATCAGGGTCGCGACGTAGTGAACGTTGTCCAGCGGCGGCTGCTCGAACAGTGCCGTCACGCAGACCACCGCCAGAACTGCGACGCCGATCAACGGACGTCCCCAACGCAATCCGAGCGCGGTGCCGGCTGCCACCGAGACTGCGGTGAGTGCAACCATTCCCAGTACCCAGCCCCTGTCCGAGGCACTGATTCCCACCCCCGCGGTGGTGGTCGAGGTGAGCAACACCGCCGTTCCGGCGAGGACCATGACGCCGCCGCGACCACGGAACACACCGGCCGCCGCGAACAGCACGGGTACGACGAGGAGTCCGTAGTACCAGCGGCCGCCGAACCCGTACAGGCTCTGGAACATGCTGAACACGAACACCATATTGAGCAGCAGGCCACCGATCGAGACCAGCAGTATTGCCGCGACCGTACGGATGTCGCGATCGGTCGCCGGGCTTTCGCCCTGTTCGGCGCGCGCTGCCCACGCCGCAGCCACCACGACGAGCACACAGAGCACCGGCACGACCACCGGTGTGCCCATGTCGGATTCGGTGAGGTAGTCGGCGTAGTGCCGGGGAATTGCGCTGTGCTGTAACGCCTCTACTGCACCCACACTGAGCAGCCCGAGCAGAAACGATGTCGTCAGCAGTGCCTGCCGAACCTGCTGTCGCCGAAAATGTCGATGCCGTCCGATTGCATCGACAATCCGGCCAGCAATCCGGTCAGAAGTACCCCGAGCGCAACCATGCCCGAATTATGCACTGCCGCCGCGATAGTCCCTGGATGCCGAAAGGATCTTCTCCAGGGTTGCCGCAAAGGCCTGCAGCTCTCCCTCTCCCACAGCGGCTCCCACGGCATCGGACCAGGCATGTTGCGCATCCCGCAGCTCGGCAACGGTGTCGCGTCCCTTGGCGGTGGGTTCCAACAGCTTCGCGCGCTTGTGGTTCGGGTTGTCGACGTACACGGCCCACCCTTTGTCCACCAACAGGTTTGCGGTTCTTTGCACGCTCTGTCGTGCCAGCCCCAGCCCGACACGTCGCGCGATGTCGGCTACCGAGAGCGGCTCGTCCAAGGTGGCTCCGAGAACCTGCCACCACGCCGGAGTCAGGCCCGTCGGCTCGGTGATGTCCTGTGCGGCGGCGAGGAATTCACCGTTGAGCTCGAAGACGGGCAGGACCAGCGCAGTCAACGCATCTCCCTCGGGGGTGCGTTGCTTCATGCGCCGGCCAGCTGGTCGTAGTACTTGCGTTCCCCCGTCGTGTAGAGGCCGTACCAGGCGTCGACCACGGGTTGCGGAAACACGTTCAACCGCTCGAACACGAGCTTCGCGAACTCCAACGGGCTCACACCGCCTGCGGTGATCACGGTGCCGTCGGACACTGCCTTCTCGTCGCGGTAGTACTCCGAACCATGGTATTCGATTGCCTGCGTGAGGAACTCGGCGGCATTGGAGGTATGTGGCCGGTCGTCGAGCAGTCCGGTTCGGGCCAAACCCATTGTTGCGCCGCAGATCGCCGCGACCGGCGTTCCCGCCCCAACCAGTTCGGCGGCGAGCTTAAGGACCGTGTCGTGACCGGAGTCCCAACTGGGCGCGCCGGGCAGAATCAATGCGTCGAGTGCCGGCAGATCCGCCAAGCCGACGTCCGGAGTAATTCGCAATCCTCCCATCGTCGTGACGGCCTCCCCTGTCTCGGATGCAACGATCAGCCGATTGGCGTCGGGGTCTTGTTCACGAGCCATGGCCAGCCCGGCGGTGAGGTACCCGTACTCCCAGTCGGCCATGGTGTCGGTGGCGTACAGAGCGATCGTTGTCATCTCGAACCTCCAGAATTTCGACAGTGTGCTGTCATTGTGCGGATATGACAGCACACTGTCAATACATCACTGCCCGATCGGGCAGGTTCCGTCGAAACGTGCGTCGAGCGGAGCAGTCGGCGATACCGTCGTATGACGACCATGCGCCGGCCGACGGAGGTGCGCGAGATGCCCAGCGGTGCCGAGAAGCTCCGAGATTCCATTGCCAAGTCCTGGCAACGGTCGGCGCAGAGCGGTCTCGCACCGGCGGACACTCTGGAGCAGGCGAGCCTGCGTGACGTCGACCGTCGTAGCCGCCTCCTCGCCGCGGCAAATCCCATCCTCGATCGGATGGAGAGCGTGCTCCACGGCTCCGGGTACTGCGTCCTGCTCGCGGACCGTGACGCCCGGCTGGTCGATCTCCGTTTCGGAACCCATTCGCTACGAGATGCGGTGTCCTCCATGGGCGCGGTCGTTGGCCGCTCGTTCACCGAACAGGCGTCGGGTACCAATTCGATCTCGACGAGCTTCGAGATGCGCGCCCCGTGCGCTGTGCACGCCGAGGAGCACTACATCGAGTCGATGAAAACCTTCGGCTGCTACGGCCACCCCCTGATCCACCCCGTCACCCGCCGCATCGAGGGCGTCCTCGACATCACCTTCCTGGCCTCCGACGACAACCCGTTGCTCCAACCGATGCTCGTCCATGCCGCACAGGACATTCAGGGCAGGCTCCTCGAAGAGACGCGTTCGGGCGAACAACGACTCTTCCAGGCGTTTCAGTACGCATCCTCACAGCGCCGCGGTGCCCCCGTCATCGCGATCGCCGACGAAATTCTGCTCGAAAACACCAGCGCTGCAACAATAGTGGACACAGTGGACCACTCCGCACTACGCTCGCTCACCGACGATGCGGTCCGGCGCAGCGGCGTCGTACAGGATGTGATTCTCAATTCCGGACTGCATGCAACCGTGCGCTGGGAACGTCCGGTGTCGGCCGCGGGCATCGTCATCGAGATCGATCCGCACGACACCGTGCGTACACCTCCACCGGCACCGAAGACACGAAAGCCGTTGTGCGTCACCGGTGAACCCGGCACCGGGAAATCGACCACCCTGGCCCGCTGGACAGCAACGACGTCACCACGCTGGTTCGACGCGTCGGATCTGGTGACGACGACTGCAGCCGAGTGGTTGGCAGGCGTCGAGCATCAGGTCCGGGCCGCACACGATGTCGTGGTCGAGAACGTGCACTTCCTCACCGGCCCGGTGGCGAGCCGGCTGCATTCGATTCTGTCGTCCGCTCCCGGGTGGTACGCGCTGTCGAGCTCGGCCACCGACTCGGCCGAACTAGAACATCGCCAACTTCTGTCCCTGTGCGCCGAGACCATCGAGTTGGCCCCGTTGCGCTCTCGCCGACACGAGATTCCGGACCTGGTCCGCGCCATCATGGCCGAGCTCGAGTCCCGCGCGCACTTCACCCCGGCAGCGTTGTCGGCGTTGATCGACTACGACTGGCCGGGCAACATCGGCGAACTACGGGCCGAGGTCACCGAGGCCGCGTCGCGCAGATCCGTCGGAGATATCACCGAACGGGAACTGGTCCGGCCGCGCAAGAAAGCGTCGACCACCCGGATGAGCACCCTCGACACCGCGATGCGCGACGCCATCGTGCACGAGTTGGCGCGGCAGGGCGGCAACAAACGCACGACGGCGGAGAGCCTGGGAATCAGTCGAACCACGCTGTACAAGCGGATGCGCGAGTTCGGCATCCTCGGCTGAGGTTGTCCACTTTCTGAACACTCTCCACCCGTGATCGGGGTCACAATTCCATGCATGGATGCGCGCCCGGCAATACGAGAGCAGCGGCACCGTCGGACACGCCACATCCATCGACCGCTGAATCGACGTCAGGAGAATCTCCGTGAAGACCAAAGCAGCAGTACTGTTCGAGCCACACAAGCCGTTCGAGATCATCGAACTGGACATGGACGGCCCCGGCCCCGGTGAAGTCCTGATCAAGTACGTGGCCGCAGGGCTGTGCCATTCGGATCTACATCTGCTCGACGGCGACCTTCCACCGCGCTTCCCCATCGTCGGCGGCCACGAGGGTTCCGGCATCATCGAAGAAGTCGGTCCCGGCGTCACCAAGGTCAAGCCCGGCGATCATGTCGTCTGTTCCTTCATCCCGAACTGCGGCACCTGCCGCTATTGCTCCACAGGCCGACAGAACCTGTGCGACATGGGCGCAACGATCCTCGAGGGCTGCATGCCCGACGGCACGTTCCGTCGCCGCGACAGCAAGGGCACCGAATTCGGAGCGATGTGCATGCTCGGTACCTTCTCCGAACGCGCCACCATCTCGCAGCATTCCGTCGTCAAGATCGACGACTGGTTGCCCTTGGAGACAGCAGTTCTCGTGGGCTGCGGCGTTCCGTCCGGCTGGGGTACCGCCGTATACGCGGGCGGTGTACGCGCAGGTGACTCCGTGATCATCTACGGCATCGGCGGCCTCGGCATCAATGCCGTTCAGGGAGCGGTGCATTCGGGCGCGAAGCATGTCCTCGTCGTCGATCCGCTCGAGTTCAAGCGTAACCAGGCGCTGAAGTTCGGGGCGACTCACGCGTTCGCGGACTACGCGTCGGCGCAGGAGAAGTTGACCGAACTCACGTGGGGTCAGGGAGCGGACCAGGCTCTGATTCTGGTCGGAACCGTCGACGAGGAGGTCGTGCAAGCCGCAACCGCGGCCATCGGTAAGGGCGGCACCGTCGTCATCACCGGGCTCGCCGATCCCGAGAAGCTGACTGTGCACGTGTCCGGCACGGATCTGACGTTGAATCAGAAGACGATCAAGGGCACGCTCTTCGGGTCCGCGAATCCGCAGTACGACATCGTGCGCCTGCTACGCCTGTACGACGCCGGGCAACTCAAGCTCGACGAACTCATCACCTCGACCTACTCCTTGGAGCAGGTCAACGAGGGCTACCAGGACCTACGCGACGGCAAGAACATGCGCGGGGTGATTCACTTCTGAAACACGCTGCGGCAGTGGTGCGGTCGAGTGCGTTGGGTTGCACTCGACCGCACCGCTGCGAGCACCGGAATGCACGAACGATGGTGGTCATCTCCAGTCGATCGGCAACACTCGCGTTGCCCGAGCGCGCGGATCCACCTCGTCCAGATAGATCTGGCATGCTGCGTGATAGCGCTGGTCGAAGGCCCGACCTGCCGCCTCCGTGCCACCGAGCGCCTCCGCATCCCTGGCTATACCGCGAGCCCGTGCGACGTCCATGGGGGTATCGACGAAGACTGTGTAGTCCCAGTACTCGGGCAGCGGCGGCCGGTGCAGGAACGTTCCGTCCACCACGACGATCGCGTCGGCCGGCACCGGCTCGAGCGGATCGTCCACCGGCTCATCCGTCGCCAGATCGATGACCCGACGCCGAATGGCCCCGCTTCCGTTCGGCCCCAACGGGATCAGCACGTGTGCCGCAAACGCGTCGAAGTCGTACGCGTCCCGGTAGTAGCCGAGAGCCGACGCCCGACCCTGCCGATACCGATGGGCGCGCCGATGATGAAAGCCGTCCATCGTCACGTGCACGGACGGACGCCCCTGTGCCGCAACAGCATCGACCAGCCATCGCGCGCAGGTGGTTTTGCCCGAAGCCGTCACCCCGTCGATCGCCACCCGTAGCGGGTGTCCCGGGGCCCGGGAGAGCACATCCTGCACCAGGTCATCACCGACGCTCATGGTTCGAGGGTAGGCGATCAACTTAGTCAACCAAGTGGTTGACTACGTCGAGCGGGCGGCTTACCCTCGGAAACAACGCACAGCGAGGAACCCCATGGACGATCGAACAGAGCAGCTCAACAGGACGTTCGCGGCATTGGCCGATCCCACTCGACGTGACATCGTCGCTCGACTCGCCGGGGCGGATGCGAATGTCAGCGAGCTCGCCGAACCGTACGAGATGAGCCTGCAAGCGGTCTCGAAGCACGTGAAGGTGCTAGAGGAGGCCGGATTGGTCACGCGCAGCAGGGATGCCCAGCGTCGCCCGGTGCACCTCGATGCCGAGGTGTTCGGCCTGTTGACGAAATGGATCGAGCGTTATCGCCAGGAAGCAGAACAACGGTATCGACGCCTCGACGCCCTGCTGGACAGCATCGCAGACGACGAGACCAACGAGTCGAAAGAAGTGTCATGACTGCACACGACACCGAAATCGTTGCGGACGAGAAAGTCCCCACGATCGAGATCGTCCGAGAGTTCGACGCGACGCCGGAGCAGGTTTTTCGCGCTCACATTGACCCCGAGCTGTATCGGCAGTGGGTGGGGCCGCGATCGTTGACGACCCGAATCCTGAAGTGGGAGGGACACACCGGAGGCGCTTGGGCCTTCGCCAACGACCGGGACGGCGAAGAGATCGCTGCCTTCTTCGGCAGCTTCCACGAGGTGCGTGCGAGCGAGCGGATCGTGTGGACCTTCACCTGGAAGGGTGCACCCGACTCGGTCGCGCTCGAAACGCTCACCTTCGACAGCCGTGGCGACGGCGGTACACGTCTGAGGGTATTGAGCGTGATGTCGGACTTCGCGACGCGCGACGGCATGCTGTCGAGCGGCATGGACGTCGGTGTAAAGGAGGGCTACGAGAAGCTCGACGAACTGCTCGCGCAGAGCACCGGCCCGGCCCAGCAACACCTGCAGGACGCGGCCATGTTCACTTCATTGGTGGAGTCCGCATCACCGGAGGACTGGTCTCGGCCGAGCCCGGTATCGGGTTGGGCTGCAATCGATGTGGTGCGGCACCTGGTCGAGTGGTCCCGCGGCTTTCTCGCCGGCGGAGCCGGTATCGAACTACCGGCGCTGGACGTCGGAGCCGACCCGGCCGCAGCCTGGACCCAGCACGTCGCCGATATCCAAGCAATTCTCGACGACCCCGCCGGCCGGGTACTGAGCAACCCGCACACCGGAGACATGCCGGTGGACGAGGCGATCGACATGTTCTACACCGCCGACGTCTGGATGCACTCCTGGGACCTGGCGAAAGCCCTCGGCCGAGAGCCTGATCTGGGCCAGAAACGCTGCGCTGCAGCGCTCGAGGCCATGCGACCGATTGAGCAGGTGCTACGGGACAGCGGGCAGTACGGCCCCGCCGCCCCCGTTGCCGACGATGCTTCCTCACAGGACAAGCTGATGGCCTTCATCGGCCGCGACCCGGCCTGGCAGCCGGGTCGGTAGACGAACGTTCAGAGGTACTTCTTCAGCTCCATCTTCGCAATCGACATCTTGTGCACCTCGTCGGGACCGTCCGCGAGCCGCAGGGTGCGAATGTGTGCGTACATCATGGCCAGCGGGAAGTCGTTGGACACTCCGCCTCCGCCGTGGACCTGGATCGCCCGGTCGATGATCTTCAGCGCCATCTCCGGTGCCGCAACCTTGATCGCTGCGATCTCCGTGCGCGCTTCCTTGTTCCCGACGGTGTCCATCAGGTACGCCGCTTTGAACGTGAGCAACCTGGTCTTCTCGATCTCGATGCGCGCCTCGGCGATCCAGTCCTGAATGTTCGAGCGCATCGCCACCGGCTTGCCGAACGTCACTCGCGATACCGCACGGCGACACAGCAATTCGAGTGCACGCTCGGCCACGCCGATGGTGCGCATCGCGTGGTGGATGCGGCCGGGTCCCAAGCGAGCCTGGCTGATTGCGAAGCCCTCCCCCGGCCCCTTCAGCACGTCCTTCGCCGGTACCCGTACATCCTCGAAGAGCACCTCGGCGTGACCTTCGCGGTCGATGTAGCCGAACACCGGCAGATTGCGCAGGACGGTGACTCCGGGTGCGTCGATGGGCACCACCAACATCGACTGCTGGCGGTGCGTGGCCGCCTCGGGATCGGTCTTGCCCATGACGATGAGAACCTTGCAGTTCTTGTGCATCGCATTGGACGTCCACCACTTGCGCCCGTTGAGGATGAAGTCGTCGCCGTCGCGATCCATCTTCATGGCGATGTTGGTGGCGTCGGAGCTGGCGACATCGGGTTCGGTCATCGCAAAGGCAGAGCGAATGGTGCCGTCCAGCAACGGCTTCAGGTACTTCTCCTTGTGCTCGTCGGTGCCGAAGAGCGTGAACACCTCCATGTTGCCGGTGTCCGGTGCGTTGCAGTTGCATGCCTCGGGCGCGAGCAGGCTGCGGCCCATAATTTCGGCCAGCGGTGCGTATTCGAGGTTGGTCAGACCGGGACCCCACTCGGGATGCGGGTGGAACAGATTCCACAGTCCGCGCGAGCGCGCTTCCTTCTTCAGATCCTCGATGATCGGCGGCTGGAAGTGCGGGTCACCGGATTCGAGCATCTGCTGCTCGTACACTGCCTCGGCCGGGTAGATGTGAGAGTCCATGAACTCCAACAGATCCGACTCGTACTTCTTCGCACGGTCGGAGGTCTCGAAAAATGCCACGGTGGGCCCCTATCGGTTGTTGTCGAGCAAGCTGTCCTGGTAGCGACGCATGCCGCGCAACCACCGGTCGTAGTCGGCACCCTTGTTGCGGTACATGTCCAGCACGTTCTCGTGCGGCAGGATCAGGAACTGCTCGCGGTCCATTGCGTCGAGCACCACGTCGGCGACATCGAGCGGTTCGAGTACGGCACCGGCACTGAGAACCGCGGCAGTTGCGGCCGCTCCCAACGCATCTCCGGATTCGCGTCCCTCGTAGAGCAGTTTGGTGTTGACACCCATCGGACACAGGCAGCTGACGCGAATACCGCGGTTGCCGTAGGTGACGTTCATCCACTCGGCGAATCCGACCGCGGCGTGCTTGGTCGTCGCGTATGTCGCCGAGCCGATCTGGGTGAGCAAGCCGGCCGCCGAGGCGGTGCTGACGAAATAGCCCTCACCGCGCTCGAGCCAACCCGGCACCAACAGCTGTGCGGCGCGAATGTGCGCGCGGACGTTGACATCGAACGAGAGATCCCACTCCTTGTCGGTGGCGTCGAGTCCGGGTGCGCCGCTGATGCCTGCGTTGGCGAAGTAGAGATCGACAGGTCCGAACGAGTCCTCGGCCAGTGCGATCAGCCGTTGAATGTCCTCGGTGTTCGACGCGTCCGCCGCGGCGGCGACGGCCGTCCCCGGCCGGTCGCGTTCGATGGCGTCGGCCACGGATCGGGCCGTGGTCTCGTCGAGATCGGAGACGACGACGCGTGCGCCGTGCTCGGAGAGTCGAGCGGCGATGGCCCCGCCGATTCCGCCACCACCGCCGGTGACGACGGCAACTTTGCCTTCTACCTTCATGCCCCAGGTATAGTTGAAGTCGGATTCAAGTTCAACCCTGGTTGCGTGAAGATGCTGGTCAGAGCGCGGAATCTAGGCCCGAGGACGCGTCGGATCAGTGATCCACCCCGACCACGATCCCGGATACAACGCAGCATCGAAGCCCGCCAACTCGAGCGCCAGAATCTGATGGGCGGCGGTCACGCCGGAACCGCAGTACACGGCGACGGCCTTTCCCTCGAGCACAAGTCCACCGAATGTGCCATTGAGTACCCCGGGGTCCAGAAACTTGCCGTCCGAATCGACGTTGTCTGTGGTCGGTCGATTGATTGCGCCGGGGATGTGACCGGCCACCGGATCCACCGGCTCCACCTCGCCGCGGAATCGCTCGGGTGCTCGGGCGTCGAGCAGGACGTTGCTCTGGGCGAACTCGAGTACATCGCCGACGTCGAGGACTCGTGCCAGGGACGGCCGGGCGCTGAAAGATCCGGCTGCGACGATCGACGGCTCGGTGCCGGTGGCAAACCCTTCGGCCACCCACTGAGCCAGACCGCCGTCGAGGACTCGCACGTCTGCATGGCCGTAGTAACGCAACAGCCACCATGCGCGCGCCGCGGCAGTTGCGGGTCCTGCGTCGTAGACCACCACGGAGGAATCGTCGCTCACCCCGGCGCTTCGCATCGCTGCGACGAAGGTCTCCTCGTCGGGCAATGGGTGGCGGCCGCCTGAACCCGGGACCCCGGCAAGCTCTGCATCGAGGTCCACGAACTGCGCGTTCGGGATGTGGCCGGACCCGTAACCTGCTCTGTCGCTGCCGGTCTGGAGCGCCCAACGAACGTCGAGGACGACCGGAGCCCGTCCCATCTCGAAGAGGTCGTGCAGTTCGGCGGCAGAAATCAGCGGCGAAGGGCTCATAAGGCTCCGACGCTAACAGCCCTACGCCGGGAATAGCTCGGGTTACATGCCGGTTGTGCGCAGGCGTGACCGAAACTGCATCCACAACTCAGCATCTGTCCACCGCCGGGCTCTTCGAGCCGTTCGAGGTCAAGTCGCTGAAGCTGCGCAATCGCTTCGCCATGGCCCCGATGACGCGCGCCTTTTCTCCCGACGGCATTCCCGGCCCGGATGTCGCCGAGTACTACCGCAAGCGCGCGGCCGGCGGCACCGGCCTCATCATCACCGAGGGCACCTACATTCCCGATCCCGCAGCCGGCCCGCACACCCGCGTCCCGCGGTTCTACGGTGATGCCAGCCTCGAGGGCTGGAAGGGCGTCGTCGACGCCGTCCACGCCGAGGGCAGCGCGATCATTCCGCAGCTGTGGCACCTCGGCGTAGAACGTGGCACCGAACCCCGCCTCTTCCCGGACGTCACCACCGTCAGCCCGTCCGGAATTGCACTCGACGGTTCTTCGGTGGGTCGGGCCTTCACCGACGCCGACCTCGACGAACTCACCTCGCAATGGGTGCAGGCCGCGGTCAACGCGAAGAACACCGGATTCGACGGTCTCGAGCTGCACGGCGCGCATGGATACCTGCTCGACGAATTCCTCTGGGCCACAACCAATGTGCGCGACGACGAGTTCGGTGGTTCCCTCGAAGCTCGGACTCGCTTCCCCGCGCAGGTCGTTGCGGCGATCCGGGCTGCGGTGGGCGAGGACTTCGCCATCGTCTACCGGTTCTCACAGTGGAAGAGCAATCACTTCGACGCGCGGATCGCCCAGAATCCGGAGGAACTCGGACGCGTCCTGACTCCCCTGGTCGACGCCGGAGTGGACATCCTGCACGCTTCGACCCGCCGCCACTGGGATCCGGCGTTCCCGGAGCTGGAGGGCAACGACGGCAAGCTGGGCTTGGCCGGGTGGACCCGCAAGCTCACCGGCGTCCCGACGATCACTGTCGGATCCGTCGGCCTCGACTCCGTGTTCACCTCGGCGTGGTCGGAGGACGCCGCATCCGGTGTCACCGGACTCGATGCACTGGTCGGCCAGTTCGAGGACAACGAATTCGATCTCGTTGCCGTCGGACGTGCGCTGCTGTCCGACCCGGATTGGGTGAACAAGGTCGGAGACGGACGCGTCGACGAGCGCATCGAATTCACCCGCGACCACATCCAGCACTTGGTCTGACGGATCGGGCACTGGAATCCACGGCAGCATCGCCTAGAACGGCGGTGCTGCCGTTTCGTCTGTCTCGGGCGGTTGATTGTCGGGTGGGTTGGGGTAGGCGATGTGGCCGGATCGTTTCGGTGTGGTGGGGATGTGTGGTCTGAGGTCGTTGCCGAGGATGGGTACGGATGTTGCGTTGGTGGGCAGGGTGATTCGGGTGGTTTTCGATGTCGATGTCCAGAGGATCGCTCCACCGGGGAGCATGACTGCTGTCCAGTAGCCGGCGGTTTTGACCGAGTGGTGGTAGTCGCAGAGGCATTGGAGGTTGTTGACGGTGGTCCAGCCACCGCTGCGAGGGTTGGCGTGATCGAAGGGGGTGATGTGGTCGAGTTGGCAGCGTGCGGCGGGTCGGTGGCAGCCGGGGAAGCGGCAGTGTTTGTCGCGGAGTCGGACGGCTGCGGTGGTGAGGGCGTCGGGTCGGTAGATCAGGGCGCGGTCGGTGAGCGGGTCGCGTGGGACGGATTCGCCGAGAGTGGGGTCTGCGGCGATGGCGGCTTCGAGTGCTGCGGCCAGCGATGCGCTGCCGAGGTAGATGCCTGAGGACTCGCGGTTTGCGGGTGTGTGGCCTGCAGTGGGGATCGTCGGGTTGTCCATCCGGATTGCCGAGCGTAGGTCGAGTGCTCTCATGTTGCGGGCGGGATGTCTGATGTCGTCCAGATCGAGGGCAGAGCTGTGCCGTGTGCCCCGGCCGACGGGGGTGTGGGTGCAGAACAGGGCTGCAGCGGACGTCAACGATCCCAGGCGACGCTGGCGTGGATTGTCGCCGGCGGCAGTGGCAGCGGCAGTCGAGCCTGTTCCCGGTTCCGGGCCTTGGGCTGACGTCGCCCCGGATGTTGTGGAGTCGGATGGTGTTGTGGGAAAACCTGATTCGGATCGTTTCGGTGCAAGATCAGGTGCCGGCGATATCGGGTCGGCAGGTGACTGCGACGACGATGCCGGGTCCGATGGAGGTCTCTCGGGGCCGGTTGCCGAGGTCGGATGTGTTGGCGGGTCGGTAGCTGGTGCCGGGGCACTGGTTGCTGCACGCTTGCGGACAGGGTCGGCGGCACCTGGGTCGGTAGCTGCAGCCGGAGTCGATCCAGCCGCCATGTCTGTAGCGGCGTCCGTCGGCCGCGTTGCCAGGCTCTCGCCCGCTGCCGTAGTGGCGCTGCTTTGGGTTGCAGGCTCGGTCGTTTCACTGTCCGAGCGTCGTTCCCATTCCCCGGTGTCCGGGTTCTGCACTGCGAGTCCGAGTTTCTCGGCGAGGGTGACTGCTTCGGTGAGCAGGATCTGCCAGTGACTGTTGCGTGCGAGTTCTCGTGCGAGGTCGGGGTCGATGGAACCGTGCCCGGCGAGGTAGGCGGGGTTGGCCAACAATCCGATGAGGGTGGCGATGTCGACGGTGATCATCGTGAGCGGCACCCGTCGATCCGGCAGCGCTGCATCGGTTTTGGGGCAGTCGGTGCGTTGGCACAGGCATGCCAGTCGGGGTTCGCCGTGCATGCGGGCCATGAATGCATCGCACAGGCGTTCTTTCTTCCCGCGCGGGTCTTTCGGGCAGAGGGTGTCGGCCATCTCTTCGAGGAGTTGCCATGCGGCGGCGGCTTCGGGGGCGGTCAGCTCGGCTCGGATGCGGGCGAGTTCTCCGGCGGGACTGTAGGTGACGGTCCGGAACTTCTTCGCGAACTCCCGCAACGCGGCCGCTTCCTCGGGTGCGACGCGCAGCAGGATGTCCCAGATCGCCTGTTCGAGCGGGCCCGGGGACGACCTCCGCGCCGCCTCGACCACGTCGGCTTCGACGCGGGTGACGATGTCGTCGGAGAGGTTGTCGAGGATCCGGCATACCGTCCGCACGCGGGGAAGGTCGATCTCACCGGTCTCGAACGCTGCCCTCAGCAGCGGCATCCTGGTATGCAGGGCAACGCCGACCGAGACATACGCTTCGGCGACGGTCGCCGAGCAGCCCAACGCCACTGACATTTCCGTGCGTCCGTATCGGCTGTAGTGCTTGTGCTTGGTGTCGCGGGTGATCCAGTCGCAGTGCACGCGATAGCAGGCGGTGATCTTGCGGGCGGCCTGCCGATTCTCCTCACGCGCGGCAGCGGTCAACGCCTCCAGTGACACGGTCGGGATTGCACCCATTTTTCACCCCCCGGTGAGCCGAAACAAGAACGCCTGTTCGAACAAGAAGAACAATAACCCGACCCACCGACAAGAATGCTCGAGCCGAAAAAGCACCGGCTGACCTGCCGTTACCCTCGGAATCGTTCTACACTGCACTCCATGAGCGAGCCCGGTTCAAAGTCGGAACCGATCGAATTACGCCGGCGTGCGGCCGGCGGCGATCAAGATGCCATCGACCAGTTGGTCGAACTCGCAGGCGAGCGCAACGACCTCGACGAACTCCGCTCTCTCGCCGATGCAGGCAGCAGCGATGCCGTCGACATCCTCGTCGAGCTCGCCGGTGAAGTTGGCGACCGCGCCGAGCTGCAAAGATTGGCCGACGCAGGTAGCCAAGACGCCGCGGACATTCTGGAGGAACTAGATAGCTAAGCGGGCCGCTCCCCCAGTTGCACGGTGAGCCGGTGTGCCGCGTCGAGCAGCATCTTGCCCAATTCCCGGCGTCGGTCGTCACGGAATCGCGTCTCGACGCCCGTCAGGCTCAGTGCCCACGCAGGACCTCCGGCGCGGTCGAACACAGCAGCACCGAGACCCCAGCTGCCTTCCACGAGCAACCCTGGATTGACGGCGAAACCTGTTGTCCGAGTGTGGCCTACGCGGTGCCGAATCGCTGTGGCGGAATGAGTCTCGCCCCACTCCGGCACCAGGTCGACGTCGCCGAGGTACTCGTCGACCTCCCGATCGGGCAGGTGCGCAAGAATGGCCAAACCGGCGGACGCCACCCCGAGCGGTAGCCGAATGCCCTCGTACAACACGTGCGAGCGCAACGGAAAGCTCCCTTCCACCCGAAGCAGGCACACGGTCTCCGCCCCGCGCCGGGCCGAGAGGAACGCGCTCTCTCCACTCTCGGTGGCCAACGCCTGCACTATCTTTCGAGCCTGGTCGGTGATGTCGTACCGCAATGCCGCCATCGATCCGAGCAGATAGATCTCCGGGCCCAGTGACCAGTTGCCGGTCGCGTCGCGGTCGACGAATCCTTGGTCGGCCAGCGACGCCAGTAGGCGATGTGCGGTCGGTCGCGCGATACCGGTCGCCCGCGCGAGCGCGGTGGTCGAGGCACCCGACGGCTCCTCGCTCCCCGCTGCGCGCAGCAACGAACAGATCTTGTCGATCACACTTGCGTTGGCATCCGGTGTCGTCACCCGGCCATCGTACGTCCACTCACCGGACGCCTAGTCCACATCCGTTCACCGAACGAGCAGATACCAGCATTCGCCTCACCGAAATACACAGCTCAGGTTGACTGACTACAACGTTTGCTCAACGAACACATCAGGAGCTGCAAGTGACTGGAAAGACCTACGCGTCCGCCGCCGACGCGGTTGCGGACATCGGCCGAGGAGCGACCCTCGCGGTCGGTGGCTTCGGACTGTGCGGCATCCCCGACGCACTCATCGAGGCCATCGCCAACACCGACGCCACCGAGCTCGAAGTATTCTCCAACAACTGCGGCGTCGACGGCTACGGACTCGGAATCCTGCTGGCCGCCGGACGAATCCGCCGCGTCACCGCCTCCTACGTCGGCGAGAACAAAGAGTTCGCCCGGCAGTACCTCGCCGGCGAACTCGAAGTGGAACTGACCCCGCAGGGAACACTCGCCGAGCGACTCCGCGCCGGAGGCACCGGAATTCCCGCATTCTTCACCCCCGCAGGAGTCGGCAGCCCCATCGCCGACGGCGGAATGCCCTGGCGCTACGACCCCGACGGCTCCATCTCGATCGCCTCCCCACCCAAAGAGACCCGAGTGTTCGGCGACAAACGGTACGTACTCGAAGAGTCGATCAACGCCGACTTCGCACTCGTGCACGCCGAAATCGGCGACACCGCAGGCAATCTCGTGTTCGACAAAACTGCGATGAACTTCAACCCCCTCGCCGCGATGGCAGGAAAGATCACCATCGCCCAGGTCGAGAACCTCGTGGAGCCGGGCGAAATCGACCCGGCCCACGTACATCTGCCCGGCGTGTTCGTCCAACGCGTCGTACACACCGGCCCACAGGACAGGCGCATCGAAAAGCGCACCGTCAGTTCAGGAGTTCGAGCATGAACACAGGATGGACCCGCGATCAGATTGCCGAACGCGCCGCAGCGGAGATGGTCGACGGCGAATACGTCAACCTCGGCATCGGACTACCGACCCTGATCCCGGGATACCTGACCGACGCGGTCAAGGTCACCCTGCACTCGGAGAACGGCATCCTCGGCACCGGGCCCTACCCCACCGAGGACGAAGTCGACGCCAACCTCATCAACGCCGGCAAGGAGACCGTCACCGTCAATCCCGGTGCCGCGTACTTCGATTCGTCACTGAGCTTCGGCATGATCCGCGGCGGCCACATCGACACCGCCGTACTCGGCGGCATGCAGGTCTCGCGCACCGGCGACCTCGCCAACTGGATGGTGCCCGGCAAGATGGTCAAAGGCATGGGCGGCGCGATGGACCTCGTGCACGGTGCCCGGCGCGTCATCGTCGTCATGGAACACACCGACCGCGACGGTAACCCGAAAATCCTCGACGCCTGCACCCTTCCACTGACCGGCCAAGGCGTCGTGAATCGCATCATCACCAACCTCGCCGTCATCGACGTCGTCGGCGACGGCACCCTCGAACTGGTGGAACTCGCACCGGGCGTGACCACCGAGCAGGTCACCGCGGCAACAGGATCGGCCCTGAAGCACTGACCGGCCCTGATGCACTGATCGAACGACTGTGGGCTCGAACATCCGAAGATGTTCGAGCCCACAGGGTTACGTGATCAGTCGGGGATCATGTCGAAGGTGTCCGGATTCGGTCCGGTACGACCCTGCTCACCCTTGTCCAGAGCCGTGATGGCGTCCACATCGGCCGAGCTGAGCTCGAAGTCGAAGATGTCGAAGTTGGCCTTCACCCGCTCCGGCGTGACCGACTTCGGGAAGATGATGTTTCCGCGCTGGATGTGCCAGCGGAGCACCACCTGTGCGACGGATTTGCCTGCCGCGTCGGCGATTCGCTTCAATTCCGCGTCGTCGAGAACATTGCCCTGGGCGATCGGAGACCACGCCTCGGTGGGGATCGCATGCTCGCGGCCGTAGGCCCAGACGTCGTTGTTGACGAAGTACGGGTGCACCTCGATCTGGTTCACCGCGGGGACCGTCTCGGTCTCCTCCGCCAGGCGATCGAGGTGGGCGGGCTGAAAGTTGGAGACGCCGATGCTGCGTGCGCGGCCGTCTGCGGCGAACTCCTCCAGCGTCTTCCAGGTGGAGACGAAGTCGCCGTCGTAGCGGGTGGGCAGCGGCCAGTGGATGAGGAAGAGATCCACGTGGTCGGTGCCGAGGTCACTGAGCGTCTTGTCGAACGCCTTGCGCGCGTCGTCGGGCTTGTGGAAGCCGTTGTTGAGTTTGCTGGTGACGAACACCGAGTCGCGGTCGATACCCGAGTTCCGAATACCTTCGCCGACCTGCTTCTCGTTGCCGTACATCTCGGCGGTGTCGATGTGGCGGTAGCCGATCTCGAGTGCCGTCTCGACGGCCTGCGCTGTCTTCTCGGGATCGATCTGGAACACGCCGAAGCCGAGCTGCGGGATCTGCTTGCCGTTTCTGAGCGTGACGTTGGGTACCTGAGTCATATCGCTCGGGTGCCCGCCCTCCCCGCGCTTCAAACCGGATGAAATGATGCCACCGTGATAGTGCAGCGCATCCGGCGCGTCGTCGACGGTGTCGCCGAGAGCCTCGGCAGATCCACCTCCGCCCTCATCGCACCGGAGCGACACTTCGATCCGGCGCACCCGTGGTTCCTCACTGCCGTCGAGCGCGGCAACGACGACACCCGGATCACCGCCTGGACCGAGGGCAACCGCGTCGAGAACCTGGTGCACGGCAAGACCTATTTCGCGGCGCTGGCCCGAGCCCTCGACCGCACCGAGCGCGACGACCTGGTGCTGTTCACCGATTGGCGCGGAGATCCGGAACAGCTGCTCACCGACGACGGCGTGACCGTCGAGGACGCGCTCACGGGCGTCGCGCACCGCGGTGGCGTCGTGAAGGGCATGGTGTGGCGCTCGCACATGGAGACGCTCGGATTCACCGGCCCGAAGAATCGCAAGCTCGCCATGAAGCTCGAAGAGGCAGGCGGCGAGGTGATCCTCGACCAGCGCGTGCTGGTGACCGGAAGCCACCACCAGAAGTTCGTGGTCGTGCGGTACGGGAGGAAAGATCTGCCCGACGTCGCGTTCGTGGGCGGCATCGACCTGGCCCGTGCTCGACGCGACGACGCCGATCATTTCGGCGATCCGGTCTCCCGACCCTTCCCTCCCGAGTACGGCGAGATCCCGGCCTGGCACGACGTGCAGGTTCAGTTGGAGGGACCCGCGGTGCGGGACGTCGAGGACGTCTTCCGCGAGCGCTGGGAGGATCCCGCAGCCCTGTCCCGCCTACCCTGGCACGCCATCCCCGACATGCTGCGCGGAGTGACTCGGGAGCCGTCGGAACTGCCGCCTGCGGCTGCGCCGCCGGAACCGCAGGGCACGTGCTCGGTGCAGTTGTTGCGCACCTACCCGCGTCGACGCCCCGCCTACCCGTTCGCCACCAAGGGCGAGCGCAGCGCGGCACGGGCGTACGCCAAGGCGCTCAACCGGGCAACCGAGCTGATCTACATCGAAGACCAGTACCTGTGGTCGGTGGATGTCGCACGCGTCTTCGCCGCGGCACTGCGCCGTAAGCCGAACCTGCGCTTGGTGGTGGTGGTTCCCAAGCACCTCGACGACGACAGTGCACTCACCATTCCCTCTGCGCTGCTGGGACACTCGGCTGCCTTGGAGGTCATCCGCGCCGCCGGTGGTGATCGCGTGTTGGTTCTCGACATCGAAAACGACCGCGGCATACCGGTATACGTGCACTCGAAGGTCTGCATCATCGACGACGTGTGGACCGCGGTGGGCTCGGACAACTTCAATCGTCGGTCCTGGACTCACGATTCGGAGCTGACAGCGGCGATCGTCGACGAAGAACGCGACGACCGCGAACCTCTCGACCCCGCCGGGTTGGGCGACGGTGCCCGAACCCATGCCCGCAACCTGCGCCTGGAACTGATTCGCGAACACCTCGGCCGCGCCGACGGCGACGACGCCGATCTGGTGGATCCGCAGGCATTCTTCGACGCCATCTCGGCGAGTGCGACCGCGCTCGACGAGTGGCACCACAACCCGTCCTCGGGCCCGCGCCCTGCCGGCAGGCTTCGTCGACACGAGATTTCCGTGCCACCGGTGTGGCAACAGCGACTCGCCGCATTCGCCTATCGCCTGTTCGTGGACCCCGACGGCCGGCCGATCGGAATGCGTCTGCGTCGTCGCTTCTGAGGCTATCGCCGAGCACCAGCCGTTTCGGTCCTGACATATCGGGCATTCGCAGTCGATGCCTCCCTCCTCTGAATCCCTCAGTGCCCTCGTCTTCGCTCCGTCTCCGCTGTTGACGGTGACCCTCGACAAAGCTCCCAACGGCAACACCGAACTGCACGTGCACGCGGGTGGTCAGGGCCACTGGATCGCCCGGATGGCCACGGTGCTCGGCCTCGACGTCACACTGACGGGGGTGTTCGGCGGCGAGATCGGGGGCATTCTGCGCGACATCGTCGAGCGGGAAGGCATCTCCGTCGTCTCGGTCGACATCGGCCAGGAGAGCGGCTCGTACGTGCACGATCGCCGTAGCGGTGAGCGTGAAATCCTTGCCACGGTCGACCCGCCGCCCCTGGCCAGGCATGCGCTCGACGACCTGTTCAGCGCGGCACTCGCAGCCGGTGCCCGCAGCGACGTCGCCATCCTCGGCGGACCGCACGAAGACGACATCGTTCCACCCGAGGTGTACGAGAGGTTGTGCGCGGACCTCACCGCCCTGGGCAAGACGGTGGTGGCCGACCTGTCCGGGCCGACCATGATCGCTGCGCTCGCCGGCGGCCTCACGGTGCTCAAGGTCAGCCACGAGGACCTCATCGCCGACGGCCGGGCCGAGTCCGAGGACCCGGCGCACCTCATCGACTCGATGCGGAAGATGCACGACGACGGCGCGGAGATCGTCGTGATCTCGCGGGCCGGAGATCCAGCCCTGGCATTGGTGGACGGCGACGTGCTCGAAATTGTCACGCCGGGTCTACGCATGGTCGATCACCACGGAGCAGGCGATTCGATGAGTGCCGGCATTGCCGCAGGGCTCGCTCAGGGATTGTCGGTCCCGGAGGCGTTGCGTCTCGGCGGCGGCGCGGGCACGGCCAACGTCACCCGACGCGGCCTCGGCAGCGGGCGACGCGACCTGGTTCTCGGCCTGACCGAATCGGTGGAGGTTCGTCCGTACAAGAAGGCAGGCAAGAAATGAGAGCCCTGATCACCAACGACGACGGCGTGCACAGCGCGGGCATCGCCCTGCTCGCGCGCGTGGCTGTCGCTGCCGGTCTCGACGTCGTCGTGGCCGCGCCCCACGAGGAGCGCAGCGGGGCCAGCGCATCGTTGACCGGTATGGGCGTCGACGATCATCTGGGCGTCGCAGCGGTGGAGATCGACGGTCTGCCCGATGTCCCGGCGTACGCGGTGCAGGCGTCGCCTGCTCTGATCGCGTTCGTCGCCACCCGAGGAGCCTTCGGCGACGTGCCGGACCTGGTGCTCTCGGGCATCAACCACGGCCCCAATACCGGTGCAGCCGTTCTGCATTCGGGCACCGTCGGGGCCGCATTGACTGCGCTGACCCATGGAGTTCCGGCCATGGCCCTGTCGTCGATCGCCACCGAGCCTGCTCACTGGGACACCGCCGAGCACGTCGCACACCTCGCGGTGACGTGGATGGTGTCGCACGGACCGTCCGACGCCGTCGTCAACGTGAACATCCCGGACGTTCCGCTGGCGGATCTGGCGGGGATCGTGCCGGCATCGCTCGCCCGCTACGGCGCGGTACAGGCCGAAATAGGCGATCGCGGGGAGGATTTCGTCACCGTTCGCTTCGACGAGATCCGAGCCGAGGACGACGATTCCGACGCCTCCCTGCTGGCCCGACACTGGGCGACCGTCACTGCGCTTCGTCCGCCGAGCGAGGTGGATGGCGTCGACCTGTCCACGATGGGCGCGTGATCTCACCGACGAGACCGACTGTGTCGGTGCCCTCGGGCACACTGAAACCATCACCGCACATGCCACGGACCTAGGGGGTCACCGAGTATGACGTCAGTTCTCGATTCCGGATCATCGCGCAGCCAGCATTTCCACGGGGTTGTTCCACCGTTCCTGCTCGAAAGGCTCCAGGGTGCGGGCGCTCGCGCCACCCTGCTCGCCGATCGTGAAATGCGTGCCGGACGCGAGGTGGTGCAGGCGCGCACCGCCATCGCCCCGCGCACCGGCGGCACGCTCGAACGCACGATCTCCGACGCGAAGTCCACCAGGGATCTCCCCGGCCAGCAGGTGCGCGCCGAGGGCGAGGAAGCAACCGGAGACGCCGCGACAGACGAGGCGTACGACGGTCTCGGCGCTACCTATGCGTTCTTCGACGAGGTCTACGGCTACTCGAGTCTCGACGGCAGCGGCCTGCCCCTCGACGCGACGGTGCACTACGGGCAGGACTACGACAACGCGTTCTGGGACGGCTCGCGCATGGTCTTCGGCGACGGTGACGGTGAGGTGTTCGCTCGATTCACCGTCTCGCTCGGCGTCATCGCACACGAACTCGCGCACGGGTTCACGCAGTACACCACCCCACTCGAATACAAGGACCAGGCCGGCGCGCTGAACGAGTCGATCTCCGACGTGTTCGGCGCACTGGTCGAGCAGTACACCGCCGGGCAGAACGCCGAGGACGCGTCGTGGCTGATCGGCGAAGGCCTGTTCCTTCCGGCCGTTCAGGGGAAAGCGTTGCGTTCTCTGCTCGAGCCCGGCACCGCGTACGACGACGACGTGCTGGGTAAGGATCCGCAGCCGGCCAGCATGGACGACTTCGTCGTCACCACCGAGGACGAGGGCGGTGTGCACATCAATTCGGGTATCCCCAACCGTGCATTCGCCGTCGCCGCCACCACTCTGGGCGGTCCGGCCTGGGATCGCGTCGGGCAGGTGTGGTTCGACACGATGACGGTCGGCGGACTGTCTCCTACGGTCGATTTCGCCGGCTTCGCGGCCGCCACACTCGCTGCAGCGAACGAGCGGTACGGAGCCGGTTCCGACGTTGCCGAGGCTGTGGCGACCGGTTGGTCTACCGTGGGAGTTCGGACAACGGGGAACGAGTCCATACCGAAGCCGAGCGACGATCGGGTGTGATCGAGGGCAGATGAGCCTGCGCATCGAGGTATTGCGAACCGGCGGTGTCGCCGGCATGTCCAAGCGCGGAGTCGTCGAGACCGACGAGCCGGAATGGCAGTCGTTGGTCGAGGCCGCGCAGCCGTACATCGCCGATCAGCAGGCCACCGACTCGGCCGACTCGAATGCCCGCGACACGTTCGTCTGGAACGTGTCGGTGGGTGAGCACTCGTGCCGCGTCGGCGATTCGAACCTGACCGGGCCGCTACGCGACCTCGCGGAGCGCACGCTCCGCGAGGGCCGCGTCAAGTAGCTGCCGCGTCAGGTA
Source organism: Rhodococcus cercidiphylli (assembly GCF_033042225.1). Classification (NCBI taxonomy): domain Bacteria; kingdom Bacillati; phylum Actinomycetota; class Actinomycetes; order Mycobacteriales; family Nocardiaceae; genus Rhodococcus; species Rhodococcus cercidiphylli. The sequence continues at coordinate 94,360 of NZ_JAWLKE010000012.1, read as the reverse complement.
GCTGTCGCGTCAGGTAGCAAGAGGAATCGAGCTCAGGCCTTCCACTCCGCACTGCGTTCGTTCGTTGCCTGCCCCAGCGCCTCGACGAGCGCGTCGACTCCGAAGTCCTTGCCGTACGAGGGCGTTCCCGGCTGCTGACGCCACGACTGGGCGAGGGTGCCGCCGTCGACGGGGTCGAATCCGAGCTCGTCGATCACCGAGAACACGAGCTTCTTGGAATCCTCGTCGTCGCCTGCGATCGGCAGTGCGATACGACCGCTGGCCCCGCTGGGCACCCCCTTTTCCAACAGGTGCTTCCAGTAGATTCCGTTGAACGCCTTGATCACCGGCTCGCCGAGTTGCTGAGACACCCACACACTTTCGGGTGTCCCACCCTCGATCTCCTCGATCAACCCATCCCGCTGCTGCGGGTAGTAGTTGTTGGTCTCGATGATCGGCGCCCCGGGCTTACGGGCACCGGCAATTCCCGGTGCCAGATCCGGCACGTTCTTCTGCGGAATGCTCAGAATCACCAGGTCTGCGTCCTGAGCCGCGTCGGCGGCCCACACTGCCGTCGCCCCGGTGTCCGCCGCCAGGTCTGCCAGGGTCTCCGGGTCACGAGAGTTCGAGAACCGAACCTCGTGACCGAGTGCCGTCAGGCGACGGACGAGAGTACCGCCGATGAATCCGCTTCCGATGATTCCAATTTTCATACTCGGAACCAACGCACGCCCGACCCCGAACAATTCCCGTCAGGATCCGACGGAGACCTTCGACCGGGGACGACGGAACTTCATGGCCTTGTCCACCACCTTGCCGTAGCGCAGCACCGGCAGGTCGCGGAAGTAGTTCATGCGCAGCTTCCACGGGGTCTCGCTGCCCTGTCTCGGGAAGTTGTCCACCGCCCGCAGCACGTATCCCGCCGCGAAGTCGAGGAACGGTTCCTCGTCGATCGACGGGTCGCGTTCGAGCTCGACTGTGCTGTAGCCCTTCTCGTCCATGTGCGCGAGCAGTCGCATCACGTAGTTCGAGACCATGTCGGCCTTGAGCGTCCACGAGGCGTTGGTGTAACCGACGACGAAGGCGAAGTTGGGGATACCGGTGAGCATCATGCCCTTGTAGGCCATCGTGCTGGGCAGGTCGACGTCCTCGCCGTCGACCCGGAACTGCGCACCGCCGAGAGCGGAGAGGTTCAATCCCGTTGCGGTGACGACGATATCGGCGTCGAGGTGCTGGCCCGACTTCAGCTTCAGGCCGGTCTCGGTGAAGGTGTCGATGTGATCGGTGACGATCGAGACTTCGTCCTTGCGAATCGAACGGAACAGATCGTTGTCGGGCACCAGGCACAGGCGCTGATCCCACGGGTTGTAGGACGGGGTGAAGTGGGTGTCGAGGTCGTATCCCTTCGGCAACCACCCCTCCTGCATCGTCCGGATCCGCTTCTTCATGAACTCCGGGTACTTCTGGCTCAGCGTGTAGATCAACATGGCCATCGACACGTTCTTGAGCCGAGTGACGCTGTACGCCAACTTCTTCGGCAGGCGCTTGCGTAGCGTCTGCGCAATCGGGTCCTGTGACGGAAGCGAGAGGACGTAGCTGGGCGAGCGCTGCAGCAGCGTGACGTGCTCGGCGTCGCGAGCCAGGTTGGGAGCCAACGTGATTGCCGTTGCACCGCTACCGATCACGACGATCTTCTTGCCGGAGTAGTCCAGATCCTCGGGCCAGTGCTGCGGGTGGATCACCTGGCCGCCAAAATTCTCCTGTCCGGCGAACTCGGGGGTGAACCCCTTGTCGTAGTTGTAGTAACCGCTGCAGGAGAACACGAACGACGCCGTGATTGTCACCGTCTCGTCCGTGTCGCTACGGTGCGCGGTCACCGTCCAGAACTGCTGTTCGGACGACCACTCGAGCGCGACGACCTTGTGATGGAACCGAATATGTTTGTCGACGCCCGCTTCCTGCGCGGTTTCGACGATGTAGTTGCGGATGTCGGTGCCGTCGGCGATGGATTTCTCACCCATCCACGGCTTGAAGCTGTATCCGAGGGTGTACATGTCGGAGTCGGAACGAATCCCGGGGTAGCGGAACAGATCCCACGTTCCCCCGATCGCGCCGCGACTTTCGAGGATGGCGTAGGTCTTACCGGGCAGATCGTGCCCGAGGTGGCGCGCGGCCCCGATCCCGGACAGGCCGGCACCGATGATGAGAACGTCGACCTCGGGAGAGGGCAGTACGGCAGTCATGTCAGCGATTCCTTCGATGTCCGGTGTCAGCTGGTCTTGTTGCGAGCGCTCTCGGACCTGCCGAGGCGGGCTACTTCTTCGTCCATCTTCGGCAGGATCGTCGGCACGTGCTCGAGCATGCTGCGATCACCGACCCGCGAGGTGATGACGGCCTTGAACCACGACGCTGCGCCCACCCACCGCGGCACGTAGACACGCCGCTTGCGCTTGGCCAGGCCGTCGACGAACGCGTCGACGCACTGCTCGACGGTCATCGTCTTACCCAGCGGGCCGGGCAGCACCGCGAGCAGATCCTGGAATGCGGTGAGATCGGACTTGGCGTCCTGCACCATCGGTGTGTCGATCCATGCCATGTGCGCGGAGCCGACATCGACACCTCGATAGTTGACCTCGAGCCGGAGGGCGTTCGCAAAGTGTTCTGCCGCAGCCTTACTGGCGTTGTACGCGGCCAGGCCGGGGCACGGGGTGAACGCCGCGAGCGAGGAGACGACGAGGACGTAGCCGTTGCGATCGATGAGCGACGGCAAAGCCGCGCGGACGGTGTTGAACACGCCCATCACGTTGATGTCCATGACGCGTTGGAACGTGGCGGGATCGACCTGCATGATCGATCCGTAGCTCGCGATGCCTGCGTTCGCCAGCACCAGATCGATGCCGCCGTACGCCTCGATTCCCCCGTCGACGGCGCGCTGCATGTCGTCCAGATTCCGCACGTCGGCAACGAATGCCGCTGCTTTCAGCTGGGTTGCGAGTTCCAGGAGGGGTGCCTCGTCGACATCGACGAGAACCAGCTGGGCACCTCGGCCCGCCAGCGCACGTGCCGTTGCGGCACCGATTCCCCGTGCCGCTCCGGTGATCAGAACGACCTTGTTCCGCAGCGTCGACGCCGCCATCTGCTCCCCCTCGATCGAAATGCTTGTCTGCGAACACTTTGCATCTGATACCGAGCGGTGTCAAGATCTGTCTGTGACTACCCATCACAGCGAACCCGGCCGTACCTACCGAGGTGCCGACCCGCAGCAGAGGCAGCAGGAGCGTCGAATTCGCCTGCTCGACGCCGCCGTGAAGGTCTTCGGCACCACCGGCTACCGGACGGCAACCGTGGAGAAGGTGTGCAGCGAGGCCGGGCTGACCAAGCGCTACTTCTACGAGTCCTTCTCCAACAGCGAGGACTTGCTCATGGCCGCCTACGGCCGAGCGACCGACGCCATGCGCGAGAACATCCTGGCCGGTGCGCAGGCCGAGGCCGACTCCACCGAACAGGTTCTCCGTGGCGCTCTCACCGGCTTCTTCACGTTCGTCGCCGAGAATCCTGGATCCGCGCGCATCGCCTTCGTCGAGATTCTCGGAGTCTCGCCCACCGTCGACGCGCTCTACCGCAAGACGACGACCTCGTTCTCCGAGACGGTGCTGCAGGTGGCCGAGGCCGCCGGATCCAGCCGCGGACTCGCCGGGCCCAACCGTCGAACACTGGCCATGGGCCTGGTGGGCGCGGTCCTCACCATCGCCCAACAATGGCTGCTCTCTCCCGAACGCGAACCGCTGGACTCGGTGATCGCCAGCGCCCACACCATTCTCGCCGCCGTGGTGTTCGGACGCGTCGACAGCTGAGCTGCGATGTAGGACCTACAGGCTCAAGGCCTGCTCTGCAACGGCTCCACCGGCTCGTGAGCCGTGGCGCGTTCTCCTGATTTGACGACGACCACGCCGAGCAGAACCAGTGCGCCACCGGCCAATTGGACCGGTGCCGGTGCCTGCCCGAGCAGCAGCCACGCGAACACCAGTGCCGCAACGACCTCCATCAGACCCATGAACGACGCCAACCGAGACCCGAGACGTCGGCCCGCCGCGATCCCGAGAACGTAGGCCAGCGCGGCGGTCACGACGCCGAGGCCGATGATCGGAACCCACCACGGAACGACCGCATCGACGAAGGTGACGTCGGTGAGCGGAGCAGCGAACGGGACGATCCCGATGAGCCCGGCGACCAGCAGGATGAGCCCGCCCGTCAACAGACCGGCTCCGGCGAGCACGATCGGCGGGAGGCCGTTGCTCTCGTCCGCCGACAGCACCCAGTACACGGCCGCACCGACCATCGAGCCCAGCGCCCACAGCACGCCGACCGAGTCCACGTCGGCACCGGAGATCAGATCGAGCACGAGCACCAGCCCCATCGCGGCCAGCAGTGCGCCCACCACGGTCAGGCGACCGGGACGCTGCTGGTGCCGGAACCACATCCACCCGATGACGGCCACGGGCGAGGTGAACTCGATCAGCAGCGCGACACCCACCTCCATGCGTCCGACAGCGTTGAAAAAGGCGAGCTGGCACCCAGCCACCGCGAAGGCACCGTAGGCGAGGAGTAGCTTCCAGTTCTTCGCCAGCAGATTCCACCGTCCGCGCAACGCGAGGATCGACGGAATCAGCAGGACGGCTGCGGCGAGCAGAATTCGCGCGGTCACCGCGGCCCCGGCAGTCCAGCCTGCGTCGAGCAGGCCCGTGGCGAGTGAGCCGGAAAGCCCGAAGGACGCCGCGGAGAGCAGCGCGAAACCGAGTCCCGAGAGTCGACGCGACCGCGCGGCAGCATCGTGGGTGGCCGCGAGATCCGCATTCGCGTCATGAGTGTAAGCCGTCATGACATGTGACAGTAGGGACCGACTTGGTAAGGTGTCAACATGCTTTTTGCTCATGACGCGGAACTGTCACTGTTGGCGGCCGTGGCGTTGATCAATTCCGCCGAGGAGCCGGACACGCTGACCACCCGCGAGCAGCTCGCCGAGTTCTTCACCGAACAGGGCTACTCCGGCCGCTTCGACGGCGACGACGCCGAGCTCGAGGCCGTGAGAGCACTGCGCCCGACCCTGCGCGCGCTGCTGACCAGCAGCCGAGACGACGCTGTGGTCGAGGTGAACCGTCTGCTCGCCGAATCCTCGGCCCTGCCCCGACTGGTTCGTCACGGAGATCTCGACTGGCACATCCATGCCGTCGCCGACGACAGTCCGCTCGCGACCCGCATCGTCGTCGAGACCGCGATGTCCATGATCGACGTCATCCGAGCGGACGAGCTCTCGCGCTTCGACGTCTGCGCGGATCCGGACTGCAACGGCCTGGTCCTCGACCTCTCGCGCAACCGATCCCGCCGGTTCTGCAGCACTACCTGCGGGAACCGAGCGGCCGTTGCCGCGTACCGCGCGCGCAAGGCTCAGTGACGACGGCCACTGGGCACTGCGGGGCTTAATCGGTCGGCTTTCGGGTATCCCCCGCTCCGAGCTGATCGAAAGGAATTGCCCCTATGGTCGAGAAAAGGCCTACCAAAACGAGCTGGGCCAGAGCTGTCGAGAACATGCTGGCTGTCATCTTGATCTTCGCCGGTATCGCCGCCGCAGGCGGTCTGATCGCCGCATTGGCGGGCGGCTTCGAGGGTTGGGCGATCGTCGCCGGAATCGCCGTGATCGTGTTGTTCGGTGCCGGATTCCTCGCGATTCGCGACGGCGCTCGACGACGAGCCCTCGAAACGAACACCGTCGTCTACGCCCCGGACAACACCGACCAGCTGTTCGACGTCGACCCGAACACCGGTGAGCGAACCCCGCACCGCGAGTAGCGCACTCGATGCGGGGCCGCTGCAGGTTCAGAAGGGCTGTGACTTCAGAAGGGCTGTGACTTCAGAAGGGATACTTCTGAATGTCCGACTGCATCGTGACCCACTGCAGATCGCAGAACGTATCGAGGTTGACGGTGGTGCCGAAGTGTCCACCGGAACCCGATGCCTTGACGCCACCGAACGGCGCGACGGCCTCGTCGTCGATCGTCTGGTCGTTGATGTGCACGGCACCGGAACGAATTCGGTCCGCCAGCTCGTAGGCCTTGAACGGGTTCGAGGTCAGAACAGCAACGGACAGGCCGTATTCCGAGGAATTGACGATGTCGATTGCCTCGTCGACGGTGCGGTACGTAGTGATGGGTGCGACCGGGCCGAATATCTCCTCGGTGAACGCGGGTGAATCCTTAGGCACGTTACCGAGCACGGTCGGTCGGTAGTAGAGCCCGTCGAAAGTTCCGCCTGCAGCCAGTTCGGCACCGGCCGTCACCGTGGCTTGCACGATGCTGTCGACTCGCTTCAACTGGTTCTCGTCGATGATGGGCCCCAACGCATTCGACGGGTCGGTCGGATCTCCGACGGTGATGCGCGCGGCGATCTTCGCGAGTTCCGCCGTGTACTGCTCGGCGAGATGCTCGGGAACGAGGTGCCGACCCGACGCCATACAGATCTGCCCCTGGTGCAGGAACGATCCCCACGCGCCCGCCGATGCAGCGGCCTCGATGTCTGCATCGGGCAGCACGAGGAACGCGTTGTTTCCGCCGAGCTCGAGGTGGACCTTCTTGAGCAACGGCGCAGCGGCTTCCGCGATTCGGCGGCCGGCCGCGGTGGATCCGGTGAAGGAGATGCACGGCACGTCGGGGTGCGAGACGAGCGCCGCTCCCACGTCGGCACCCGAGGGCAGTACGTGCAACAGACCGTCCGGCAGGCCGGCCTCGGCGAGAATCTCGGCGAGGATCAGTCCACCCGAAATCGGCGTTCGCGGATCGGGTTTGAGCACAACGGCATTGCCGACGGCCAGAGCAGGCGCGACCGACCGCATAGACAGTACCGCTGGGAAGTTGAACGGACTGATCACGCCGATGACGCCCATCGGAACGTATCGCCCTACCGAAAACCGGGACTTCGCGCTGCGCAGGACCTGCCCGTAGGGCTGGGACGCCAACGTGGCCGCCTCGGTCAGTTCGGCAAGAACCAAGCCGACCTCGGCCCCTGCCTTGCCGTGACTGGATCCCGATTCGGGAATCAGCCACCGAGTCAGACGCTCGGGGTTCTGCCCGAGAATCGCCGCAGCCCTCGCCATGACCGATGCTCGCTCCAGGTAGGGCTTGGCGGCCCATTCTTGCTGCGCACGTGCAGCTTTCGCGACTGCTCGATCGAGGTCCGCGACGTCCGCAGCACCGACTGTGGCCACGAGGGCCCCGTCGGCAGGAGCCGTGACGTCGAGGGTTCCACCGCCGCCGTCCAGCCATCCGCCGTCGAATATCTTCGCCGTCCACGCCAGTGTGTTCGCCATGTCAGTCCTGCTCTTTCATTCTCGGTGTTCTTATCTTCGTTACCGCTGGGCTGCGATCGCTGCGTCGAGCACCTCGGCCTCGGCCCAGGATCCGTGGAACGCGAACGGAACTCGGACGGGAAGCTTCACCCGCGCGAGAGGTTCGCGGGTGAACGCGTCGGCCTCGTGCACCAGCAGCTCGGAGAGTCCGGTCGCCGGATTCCACCACAGGGTCAGCAGATATCCGTCGTTCTCGCCGCTCGCTCCTCGACGCTGGACGAAGACCGGTTCGCTGGGGCTGGTCAATCCGTCGGGCCCTTCGAGCACGACCGTCTGGCCGGTGGAGAAGTCATGGCGCGCAAGCCCATCCGTCAGAGTCAGCGGAGACAGATCTCGGGTGGTGGCGAAGTAGCCGAAGCGATTCTCCTTGCCCAGCCACGCGTCGTTGATCTTCGGGAATTCACCCGCGATCCCGCTGTGCATGTGCTGGGTGGTTGTCCCAGTCGCAGTATCGAGCACGAACCGCCAGGCCATCGCGGGTGGAAACCAGGAGTGCGAGTCGATCGGCTCGTCCGAGTCGTCGGCCGGATTGCCCAGACGCGCGATGACGTGCAGATCCACCACGATTCCTGTGGCGGTTTCGTGCGCGTTGAAGAAGTGCGTCGGGGCCAGCATCAGACCGGTGTCGTACCAGCTCACCTCATGGGTGCGACGGTCGAGCACGGCGAACCTGCTGCCGTTCGGCGTCGCCGATTCGTCCCAGAGCACGCCGGGTCGCCCCTCCATGATGCGGTCGAGGCGGAACTGGTTGGGCGAGATGAGGAAGATCGCGAGGTGTTCGCTCACGATGTAATCGTGAACCATTGCCGGGCACCCCATGTCGAAACCGAAGGAATCGACGACGGTGCCGCTGGTATCGGCCTCGTACCACGTCAGTCTCGGCCCGATGGCAGAGTAGAACAGCATGTTTCCGGTCGACGGTTCGATCTTGTAGTGCGCCGTGCACAGGATGTCGAGCGCACCACCGAAGTTGTACGTGCCCTGCGTATCGAGAGTTTCGGGGTGCATCGAATGCGGCAGTCCGCCTTCGTAGTACACCAGCAGATGGTCGGCGAACAGCCCGACGTTGGTATTGGCGACGCTCTTCGACGGCGGCGCGCCCTCGGGCAGATCCCGCTTGGCCTTGCCGGAGCCGTTGACGAAACCGCTGTACAGCGCTTCCCCGGCCTCCACCTCGATCTTCATGGTGTCGGTGTGCACCCACTTCATCCGGAACGACGCCTTACCGTCGCGGATGTAGGTGCCCGCGACGCCGCCGTCGCCCTCCCACCAGTGGTAGCGGTCGGTGTCGAGCGGCTCGAAGCGTGGATTGTCGGCCACTCGGAACAGCGCGCCGGCGAGATCGTCGGGGAGTTTCCCGATGACCTCGAGGTCGAACGCCTCGGTCTCCTCGTGCCACGGCGCGAACGGCCCGTTCAGAAACTTGTTGGACGTGTTCCAGTCGACGTCCGCCTCGTGCCGCGGAGTCGGGGGCGCGGTGCGGCGGACCACAGTCGTCGGCAGCGGGGTAGGAAGTTCACGCATAGCTGATGCCTTTCGTCTCGATGTAGGACAGTTCGGAAGGACTCACCGAAGTTCCGATCCACGACGCCACCGCGGCTCTCACGTCGGCTCGAACGTCGTCACCGTCGTGTGGATGCCACGCGGCCGCAACGAAGCGGTCGGGTCGGATGAGCACGAATCTTCCGGTGTACGTGCGCATCTCGTCGTCCAGCCGACCGTCGACGTCGAGTAGAACGTTGATACCGTCCATCCTCGGCACCGTGCGATCGGTGGGCACAGCGACCTCGACTGCGTGTAGGCCGCGGCCGATATCGCGCGCGTGCGCCCACTCCGCCGTGTCGTGTACGTCGACTCCCACCAGCGCCCAACCGGTTCCGAGGATCTCGTCGAGCGGGCGGATGGTTCGGGTCGCCGAGTCGAAGGCCCGGGGTTGCCCGATCATGCTCCCGGTGTCGTCGCCGGGGAGTACGAGCCCGTCGGAGAATCGGTACGGCGGGCGATAGGCCATGGTCTCGAACCAGCGTCGCCCGTTCTCGGTGGCCAATGCGGCCCGGACCAACTCGTCGCGCCTGGCCGCGATGCGAGGGTTGGTCGTCATCACCACGCGGCCCAACCGCTCGGATGCGCGAACAACCGCGGCGGCGTGCGGGCAGCGCTCGGATTGGTATGTGGCCAAGACACTGTCGTTCAGGCAACCGTCGAGCACGCCGGTCAACTTCCACGCCAGATTTGCGGCGTCGCGAATGCCGGAGTTCAGACCCTGACCGGCGAACGGCGGCATCATGTGTGCGGCGTCGCCGAGCAGGAAGCAGCGCCCCAGCTGCCATCGATCGGCCACGAGGCCGTGGAAGCGATAGTTGACGGCTCGTTCGACCTGAGCGGGTGTGATCGGCCGGTAGCGCGAGACGAGCCTTTCGATGAGCTCGAACGGTGGCGCGTCGGTGGCCGTACCCTCCCCCTCGAAGAGGCGGAATTCGTATCGACAGCGGCCGCCGAGACCCGGCACCACCACGTGCGGCCTGCTCGGATCGGCGTGGTGCATGCCGTAGCGCTCGATGTGGGGGTCGCCGAGCGTGTCGACCACCAACCACAATTCCGGGTGGCTGCGTCCGATCATCCCGATACCGAGCAGGTTTCGGACGGTCGATCGTCCGCCGTCGCAACCGAGGAGGTAGCGGGCTCGCACCGTGCGTCCGCCCGCTTCGATGGCCACGGCGTCCGCGTCCTGCACGATCGACGTGACCTCGGTGTCGAACCGAACGGTGACATTGCGCGCCGTGTGCAGCGCTTCGGCCAGCACACGCTCCAGGTCCGGTTGCGCGAACGGGTTCTTGAAGGAGTAGCCCAACCGGTAGGCGCTCTCCGCGCCGCCGTGGAACAGCGGTTCGTCGTCGAGTCCGTAGTAGCGGGTTCCGGTGCCGGGCACGACGATCGGCAGGATTCTGTCGATCACGCCTGCCTGCTGATAGGTGCGCAGTGCCTCGTCGTCGATGCTGATCGCTTTGGGTTCGTCGCTCATCGTCGAGCGCCGCTCGAGAACGACGACGCGGAGCCCTCGTGCAGCGAGCAGCAGGCCCGCGGTCATCCCGACCGGACCGGCACCGCAGATCGCTACGTCGTAGAGGGTGTCGAATCTCGTATCCACACCACCAACGTAGCGCGCATCACGTTAAATAGGAATGCTGTCCCATAAAATAGGACACGCTACGAACTGACGACGGCCAATCTCGTCGACAGCGTCTGCGCCGCGGCCCGCACTGCGGTGACGAGCACGTCGGTCCGGTCCTCCGGGACTCGACGCCTGATCGCGACGATGCTCAATGCCGCTGCCACCGAACCGGACTCGTCGAAGATCGGTGCGGCGATTCCCATCGCATCCGGGTCCACCTCGGCGACGGTCAGGCCGTAGCCGGTGGTGCGGATCCGCTCGAGGCGATCGACGAGGCGATCGACGTCGGTCAACGTTCGATCGGTGAAGCGTTGCAGCTCGTGCCGACCCAGAATCGAGCGGATTTCCTTCTCCGGCAACCAGGCCAACAGCGTCAGCGCCGACGCGCCGGCGTTGATGGGCAGCCGACTCCCCCGCTCGTAGCTCAGGCGCACCAGTTGCTTGGCTCCCTCACACCGCTCGATGCACACTGCCGTGTCGTCGACGAGCCTGGTGAGCAACACCGTTTCGCCCACCTCGTCGGCGAGTTCACGCATCACCGGTTGGGCGATCGTCGTCAATCCGTAACCGCGCCGGGCCAATCGAGCAAGTTCGAGTACCGCGACACCCAACCGAAAGCCGCCATTGGGGGCTTCCTCGAGAAACGATGCGCCGACCAACGTCTGCAGATATCGATATGCCGTGGAGCGGGCACTGCCGAGAGCCTCGGCGACATCGTTCGCGCTGATCTGCAGGCGATCCTCGGTGAACATGCCCAGGATGATCAGCGCGCGGTCGGCTGTGCTGTTGCGTTCTCTGTATCCACTCGTTTCCGATGCCATGTCGCCATCATAGTTCTGACTGTCAGGACTGCAGTGTCATCAAACGAACCAACACTCTCGACAGCTGTGATCCAGGCCATGAACACTGTCCTGTATTAGACAACAGCAGTCCTGCTTTACAGGACACGGCCTCCGGACGAGGAACTCATGAAACCCACCCAACACAAGCTGGATCGCGGCACGCTCATCGCCTGCTGCCTCGCGATCGGCGTCGCCCAGATGGGCGTCTCACTCGCGGCGCCCATTCTCGGCGTGATCCAACGCGACCTCGGAGCGAGCGCTGCGGCGCTGGCCTGGATCCCGGCCGCGTTCATCCTTCCCACCGCCATCCTCGAGCTCAACTTCGGCGTGCTGGGCGACATGTTCGGCCGCAAGAGGCTGCTCGTCTGGGGCGGCGTGCTCGTCTTCCTCGGAGACGTCGTCGCCGGAACGTCGGGAACTCTGACGCAGCTGATCGCCGGGCAGGCCATCGCCGGACTCGGCGCTGCCGCAATCTTTCCCACGTCACTGGCCATGCTGGTCTCGGCAACCCCGGAACGTCAGGAACGAGCCCGCGCCCTGTCTCTCTGGGCGGTCAGCCTGGCGTTCGGTGCCATGATCGCCCCGCTGATCAGCGGCTTCGCCGCCGAACACTTCAGCTGGGGCTGGTCGTTCGCCATTCCCGCCGTGCTGGGTCTCGTCACCGCAGCCGTCAGCGCCGCGGTGATCGTCGACTCGCGTCATCCCGCCGGACGCGGACTGGACTGGCCCGGCCAGATCACCATCGCCGTCGCGTTGCTCGCGCTGCTGTACGCGGTGATCCAGGGCTCCGTGGACGGCTACTCGAGCCCCGTCATCGTGGGCACTTTCGTGCTCGCAGTCGCGTCGTTCGTCGCGTTCGTCATCAGCGAGCAGCGAGCCCGCACCCCGATGCTGAACCTCGCGCTGTTCCGTACCCCGGCCTTCGCAGCGGCCGCCCTGATCGGTTTGCTCGCGATGTTCGGCTTCATCGGCACCGCCTACGCGCTCAGCGTGAAACTCGAAGCGATCCTGCACGTCAGCCCGCTGCAGGCCGCACTACCGTTCGCCCTCATCCAAGCCGTACCACTGCTCCTCACTCCGTTGCTCCCGCGCCTGTTGATGCGCGTCGCGGCCCGCACCCTGCTGGTCACCGGACTGTCGGCACTGGCCATCGGTCAGATATGGATGGCTCAGCTACCGGGCGACTCCACCTCACTGCTCGCGATGACCGGCCCGATCCTGCTGCTCGGCACCGGCTTCATCACCATGTTCACCGCACTGACGGCCGTCGCCGTCGGAGCCGTCGCCATCGACTACGCCGGAATGGCAAGCGCGGTCACCAGTCTCGTTCGCGAAACCGGCCAGAGCCTCGGCCCCGCGATCGTCAGCGCCGTGGCCTTCGGAGTTGCCGGAGCCACCCTCACCTCCAACCTGTCCGACGGTTCCCTCCCTCCCGAGGCGGTGGGCGTGGCCTCCGGCGTCGCCGAGCAGGGCGGGCCGCTGGCGGTGGCCAACGCCGACCTCGGCCCGATCTCGGATCTCGTTGCACCGCTTGCCCGTACGGCCCTCGAAACCGGACTCGACATGGGAATCTACGTCTGTGCCGGGGCCACCGTCCTGGCTGCGCTCATCGCCCTTGTCATCCCCGGCGGAGCCCCGAAGGGCCTCGATGCGGCCCCAATCGATGCGGCAGCGTCACCTGCGGCCGGGCGACTGCTGCCGGCAGGTGAGTGAGATGTCCACGCCCACTCTGAATCACGTCTTCACCCTCGACGTCGAGCTGGCTCCCCCGGTGCTCATCGGGCCGACCCCGCACGGAATGCGTCGGGTCATCCCGATCACCGGCGGCCGATTCCACGGACCGGCCGGATCCGGAACGATCCTGCCCGGCGGTGCGGACTGGAACCTCGTGCGCGCCGACGGCGTCACCCATCTGTGGGCCCGCTACACGATCGTCACCGACGACAACGTGCCCATCATGGTCACCAACGAGGGCTGGGGCACGCAGGACGACGCCACCATGGAGCGCATCTTCGCCGGCGGCGGTGCCGACGTCGACCGCTGGTACTGCTCGACCAACCCTCGATTCGAAGTGGCCGACTCGCGGTGGAACTGGTTGAACCACAGCGTGTTCCTCGGCCGACTCTTGCCACCGAACAGCGGCGACCGGGTTCGGATCACCGTCCACACCGACGCCCCCGTTCCCACCCCATCGACGCCCCGAAAGGCGGATCACTGACATGACCACTCCCACCCGAAACAGACTGCAGGAAGGTGGTGCCGTGGGAACGCTGCGGCAGACCGCTGTCTCGCACATCGGTTTCACCGTTCCCGACGTCGCCGCCACCGCCGACTTCTACGGCCGCACCGTCGGTCTGACGGTGCAGGAAGAACTCGCGGGCGGCGGCCTGCGCCTCGGCTGGGGCCTCGGACACCACGTTCTCGACCTCACCGAAGGTCCGAAAGGACTATCTCACTACGGCTTCGAAGTCCGCGACTCCGACGGTATCGCCGGAATCACCGCGCGACTGAAGGACGCAGGCCACGATGTCGCGGAACTGGATCCGTCCGTCATCGACCATGCCGTCGGCCTACCGTCGGGCATCTCGGTGACCGACCCCGACGGCACGACGGTGCATTTCCACGGGCCGGTCGCGCGCCAGGGTGAGAACGCCGCCGATCCGGGACGACGCCCGATCAAGTTCCAGCACACCACTCTCGGCACCGACAACGTGGCGCAGATGGTCTCGTTCTTCGTCGACACCGTCGGGTTCCGCATCTCCGATCAGCTCGAGGACGGCAAGTTCGCGTGGCTACGCAGCGACCGCGATCACCACACCCTGGCCGTCGTCGAGAACGGCAACCCCGGCGATCTCGACCACTACTCCTACGACCTCGCCGAGTGGGAGGACTTCAAGTCCTGGTGCGATCGCCTCACCGAGATCGGCGTCGACGTCGTCTGGGGCCCGGGCCGTCACGGCCCCGGCAACAATCTGTTCGTCTTCTTCGACGATCCCGCGGGCAACCACATCGAGCTCTCGGCCGAGATGGAGAAGTTCCACGACGACCGAGCCACGTACGTGACGCGGCAGTGGCGTCCGGTACCCGCGTCGGTGAATCTGTGGGGCGGACAACTGGCGAGCTGGCGCAAGACGAGTGAGAGCGAGATCTGACCGATGGCCTACATCAGATACGAACACAACGGAATTCGTGGAGTCGGCGAGGCCGACGGCGATGCGCTGATTCCACTGCAGGGCATCGACGCGATCGGACGGACCAGTTCGCTCGAGGCACTTGCCGGCGCGGATCGGCTGACCCAGGAGCGCCTGTCGATCTCGGACGTGCGAGTGCTCCCGGCGGTCACCGACCCGGCCCGAGTGATCTGTGTGGGCCTGAACTACCGCGACCACATCGCCGAAACCGGACGCGAGTTTCCCACGTACCCGGTGATGTTTCCCAAGTATGCCTCCAGTCTGATCGGGGCCTACGACGACATCGCGGTACCGCCGGAGAGTGCAGAGGTGGACTACGAGGGCGAGATGGCGGTGATCATCGGACGCACCGGTCGGCGCATCACCGAGGAGAACGCGCTCGATCACGTTCTGGGTTACACCGTCGCCAACGACATCACGATGCGTGACTTCCAGTACAGGACGCACCAGTGGATACAGGGAAAGGCATGGGACGCAAGCACTCCCCTCGGCCCCCGCATAGTCTGCCCCGGCGAGGTGGACCTCGCGAGCTGCGGCATCCGCACCGTCGTCAACGGCGAGAAGGTCCAGGAGTCGGATCTGTCGCAGTTGCTGTTCACGGTGCCGAATCTGATCGCGACCATCTCCACGTTCACCACCCTCGAGCCGGGTGACGTCATCCTCACCGGCACCCCCGGTGGCGTCGGATATCGCCGTAAGCCGCAGCTGCTGCTGAAGCCGGGCGATCACGTGAGCGTGGAGATCGACGGTGTCGGTTCGGTCAGCAACAGACTGGTGGCGGAAGTGCTCTGACGTCTGCGCACCCCGGCTGTCTTCGACGGAAGTCAGCGCGAATTGTGCTGCAGCACAGCCACCATGCTCGAGCCCGGTTCGTATCGACTGATCCACGTCGCTTGGACGGCGTGATAGAGATCGGGCTTGCCGCTCCACACCGTCGCGGCCGGAAGGTTGCTGCCGTCGAGTTCGTGATGCCAGGAGCCGTCGACGCGGTCGAGGAAGTATTCGGCGGCGACGTCCCACCAGGTGCGGTAGTCCTGCTCGTAGCGGTCTTCTCGGGTGTGACGCGCGAGTGTCGCCGCCGCACCGATCGCCTCGCACAGCACCCAGTGCAGACGTTCGGTCACGACCGGCTCCCCCGACCAGTCCGTGGTGTAGACGAATCCGGGCGTTGGCCCGGGTTGCCAGCCGTCGACCGCTGCGCGGTGGTAGAGCGCTCGGGCGGCGGCGATACGGTCGTGCCCGCTCGCATCGAGGCTTGCCTGCACGAGAAGCCGGGCCCACTCGAATCCATGGCCGACTGTGGCTCCGTAGGGCTTGAACTGGTTGGCGGTGTCGTCGCTGTTGTACTCGAGCTGCGGGATCCACTCGGCGGTGAAATGCTCCGGAACACGCCAGTCGTTCGCTTCGGCCCAGCGACATACGTTGTCGCAGATGCGCAGTGCCCGCTCGCGCCAGATCCGCGGTGCGCCGGCATCTGCAGCGGCCAGCAGTGCCTCGACCATGTGCATGTTGGCGTTGATCCCGCGGTAGTCGTCGAGCACGGACCAGTCCGCAGTCCATGTGTCCGAACACATCCCGTGGTGATCGTCCCAGAAACGGCGTTCGACGGTATCGAGTGCCTCGTCGAGAAGCTCTCGGCCCTGGGGGTGCCCTACTGCGGTTGCAGCCGACGCGGCAAGTACCACGAAGGCATGCGTGTAGGCCGATTTCACGGCATCGGGCGAGGTCGCGTCGGCACTGGACTCGAACCAACCGCCGTTCGTGCTGTCTCGCAACGTGGTCAGCAATCCCTCGAACACCCGATCGGCTTTCCTCCGAGACCCCGGCCGTCCCAGCATCGAGGCGAGAAAGTGCACATGCGCCATCCGTGCGGTGATGTACGTTTGGGCCGGATGATCGAGGTCGGGGTTCCCTCGGTCGTCCAACCACGCGGCACCACCGGCCGGGTGGTCGAGTGTGGTTCCGAAATCGAGAAGCCTCGATGATTCGGTGTCGAGCCACAACTGATGCGAGGGCAATGTCAGCCAGCTGCGACTATCTCCGGTATCCATGTGTTCATTGTGCGCCCGACGAGAAAGCACCCGACGCCGGTCAGCGAGAGACGCTGTAGCGCAGGTACATCCACCCAGATACCGGGAAGAGCTTCTGTTCGGCGAGGACGAGGTCGAGGTGATGCCCCACCGGAAAGTACGGCTTCCCACCGCCCAGGATCGTCGGCAGAAGGATGACCTCGAACTGATCGATCAGGTCCACCAACGAGGCTGCCAGGGCCGCTCCTCCCACAGCCAGCGTTCCCTCGGTCTCCCTCTTGAGCCGCTCCACCTCGGCGATCGCGTCTGCGCTGCGCACCAGACGGCAGCCGTCGGCAACGGAGTCGAGAGTGTCGGAGAAGACGATCCGGGGAGTGGCCTTGTACAGCTCGGCGAACTCCGCCTCTACTTCGTCGCCGTCGAGGCGTTCCGGATCTGTCCAGAAGTCTTCCATGGCCTCGTACAGTCGGCGTCCGAACAGAAACGCAGCGGTCGCTTCGGTCTGCCGATTGGAGAATCGATGTGACTCCGCGTCGGGCACCGAGAAGTCGAGACTGCCCGCCGAGTCTTCGATGTAGCCGTCGAGGGAAACATGCATGTTGTAGGTCAGTATGGCCATGTCACTCCTGGGGTCGGGTGGATTCGAGAGTATGACTTCGACGGCCCCCGGAATTCACCGGTAAGCAGGTCAGTCCAGGATCGCAGTGGCCTCCACCTCGACGAGAACGTCGAGCTCGAACAGGTAGTCCACACCGATCAACGACGCGGGTGGCATCGGAGTAGGTAATCCGATCTCCTCGGCGACGCGGGTGACGCCGTCCATGAACTCACCGATCCGCTCCGGAGCCCAGTGCGTGACGTAGAACGTCAGCCGCAGGACGTCCTCGAATGTTGCTCGTGCACCGGCCAATCCGATCGCGGTGTTGCGCAGCGCCTGCGCCACCTGCCCGGCGAGGTCGTTCTCGGCGATCGCCGACCCGTCCTCGTTGCGCGCAATCTGACCGCTGACGTGGATATGTCGAGACCCCTGGCCCACTGCTACGTGGTGATACGGGGTGGGTTGCATCATGCCGGACGGGGTGAATCGAGTGACGCTCATGAAGTTCCTTTCGTGGTGACCGAATCGCGGTATAGCATTGATACTTGGTACACAAAGGACACTTCAAGGGAACCTGGTTTCATGACCGATACCGCCGATGGCGCCACAGAACTGACGATCAGTGCCCCTCACCGTGAGCTGTTGGATCAGGTGCTGGACAAATGGTCGCTTCAGGTGCTCAACGAACTGTGCGAGCGCCCCTGCCGATTCAACGATCTGCGCCGTGCAATTCCGGCGGTGACTCAGAAATCCCTCACCGCAACACTGAGAAAACTCGAACGCAACGGCATCATCGAACGCACGGTTCTCAGCACTCGCCCGGTAGCGGTGGAGTATCGAATGACGCAACTGGGCAAAACTCTTCGGGCACCCGTCGACGTGCTGTTGGCCTGGGCGGCCGCTCACATGTACGAAATCGACAGCGCACGAGAGCGATTCGACGCTCTCTGATCCGCTCACCGCAGCAGCGTGCTGCCCGAATGTTCCGAGATCTCGGAGAAGAGGTACACCCATGGCGAGCAATTCACAGCACTCCACCGCGCGCGCTGACGCGTTGCTGTCCGGCCTGGTTGCGATGCTGCAACCGAAGAAAGTGGTCAGCGTGGGTGCCGGCAGTGCCGGAATCGCATTGTCGAGGGCTCTCGAATCGGCGGCACCCGAAGTCTCGCCCCAACTCTGGAACTTTGCCACCGATCCGATCGAGTCGGTCACCGAGTCCTTGTTCGACTTGCCCCCTCGGGATCTGCACGACATCGGCCCATTCGACCTCGTCTGGATCGACGATGAATCCCTGGTGACGAACGCCCGGACCCTCCGTACTCTGTGGCCACACGTTGCGAAGGGAGGCGTTGTCGCCGTGCAGAACTCGTTCCCTCCGGCTGCGTCGAACCCTCTGTGGAATGCCATTCTGCGTTTCGGTGCCGACGACATCGAGACCCTGACGCTTCCGGAAATCGGCATTCTGAAGAAGCGATCGGAGCCCGTTCGCGAGGTCGATTTCACCGACGAGATGGTGTCCGCCACCGGGGTTCCGTTGCGGTTCGAGTCCATCGGCGTGCACGACGATGCGCCGCTGCTGGACCACGCAACCGGCGTGCTTCATGCTCTCGCGGATTCGGATCTTCGGGCGGTCTTCTTCGCGATCGGCAGTGGAGGCTCGACAGTGGCTGCGCTGCAATCCCATACGTCACTGTCGGTCCGTGCGACACACAAAGCGATCGCACGCCTGCTGACCCTGTCGGTGGTGACCCGGGTGGGCGATCGACTCGTTGTGGACGAGAACACGCTGAAGAGTTTTCGGAATCTCCCGCGCACGACGCCCCCACCGACCGACATGCCTCGGCACAGCCGGGACCGAGGCGAATTTTTGAGGGCGATCGCCCGCCAGTTGAGTGCGACGGGATGGTCCTCGGAGCGTCAGGTCAACGAATTGTGCAGCTTCTTCGACGACGACTACGCGACATTGCGACGCGAGCTCGTCGACACCGGATTCCTCGAGCGAAACAGCGCAGGTTCGATGTACCGGGCGCAGAGCATCGAATAGACCGCCTGGTCGACGTCCATACGGAGGGGGGCCCAGGATTCGGACGACGGCGTTGCGGGCAACCACTGGGTGAGGGCAGCAAACTTTGCTGGTCGCCATTCGGAGGTTTCCATGTACCTGCACGTTCAGTCACTCATTCACGACATTGCCACCGACGAGCCCGATCCGGCCGCCGCGAACGCCCTCCAGGAGGGCCTCGGTGGACAGTTCGGCGAGATGCGCACGATGATGCAGTATCTGTTCCAGGCCATGAACTTTCGCGGAGCTGCGGCCAAGCCGTACCGCGATCTGATCCAGGGAATCGGCACCGAGGAGATCAGTCACGTCGAGCTCATCGGCACCACCATCTCACGGTTGCTCGACGGCTCGCCGCAGTACCAGGGCAAGCTGGAAGACCCACTGGACACGCCCGGTGCGGGTGGGGCGACCCCATTGAATCTCGCTCTGTCACGGGGCAATATCCACCACTACCTCGTCGGAGCACAGGGCGCGCTTCCGGTGGACTCCGTCGGCAACCCGTGGAGCGGTAGCTACGTCTACAACTCCGGCAATCTGGTTCTCGACCTGATGTACAACCTGATGCTCGAGTCGACCGGCCGCCTCCAGAAATGCCGGATGTACGAGATGACCGCCAACAAGGCTGCGCGATCGACCATTTCGTACCTGATCGTGCGCGACCAGGCGCACGAGAACGGCTACGCGAAGGCCCTCGAAACCCTCGGCGTCGATTGGAAGAAGACGCTGCCGATTCCGAAGACCAATGCCGAGAAGTTCCCGGAGGTCAAGAAATTGGTCGAACTCGGCCTGCAGAGCAAGCAGTACAGCTTCGACCTCACCGGGGCGTCCGAGGCCGGACGCATCTACCAGGGCATGTCGCCGTCCAAGGACGGCACCGACCTCGATGCCAGTGAGCAGGCCCCCGCCGGAGCGCCGATGGAGATCTCACCCGAGCGACTCGAGGAGTTCGCGCCCGGACTGGACACCGACCTCATGGAGCTCATTCAGCAGACGGCCGAGATGGAGATGGCAGATATCGACGCCACGTTCGGAAAGATGAAGTAACTCCGATACTTTCGCAGCCCGACCTCTACCGCACGACGGTGGAGATCGGGCCGCGTCAGGTCCAGTACAGCAGCTGCGCTTCGGGTAGGACTGATTCGAGTTCTTCCACGAACCACGTCCGCATTTCCGACATGGTGTCCCTCGGGTAGACGTACTTCACGCCACCGAACTTGTTTCTCTTTGCTGTGCGGGCACTTTCGTCCATCTCGAGCTTCGTCCCCGGGTACCAGCTCAACAGCACGTCCTTGCTCGACGGTGTGAATCGGTGGGTGATGATCTCGGCGGTCAGGTCCAGATCGGGAACGTCACTCAACGCCTCGGCGACGTTCGAGAGAAGTCGGCCGTACTGCTCCTGCCACCCCGGAATGGGCATGATCGGAGCGATGGTGAGCCCCACTCGATATCCGGCCAGCGCAAGCTGCCGTAGCGCCTCGATTCGAGCAGGCATCCGCGCAGTTCCGCCCTCGAACCGATGCGCGATGTCATCGGCATTGACCGACAAACGAACTCGGGTACGGCGTCGGTGGTCCAACGTCACCAACTCGGTGACGTCGTCGAATTTGGTTGTGAAGCGCAACGACACGTCATCGCCGTAATCCCCCGCGCCCACTCGACGAACGGCCTCGGCGAGGGATCCGGTCACATGCTCGATACCCAACGGATCCGTATAGCAGGACAACTCGAAAGTGGTTCCTTCGTGCCCACGTTCCTCGGTGCCGGAGGTGATCGTGCCACGGCCTGCGTGGCTACCGATGCCGGACAGCACGTCGTCGATGTTGGCGAACACCCTGGTGATGGGCGGCCCGGACAACGACCCCGCCAGATAGCAGTACTGACAGTGGGCCGGGCATCCCTTCGCCAGATCGATACGCCAGTCGGCGCTCGGCGGAATCGGTTGTGGTTTCAGCACACTCGGTGGTGCGACCACCACGGCCATCGTCGTCTTGGCTCGCGCGTAGGTCTCTCGCTCGGTCTCGCCCCGTAGACCCGTCAGGCGGTCACCGGGCAGCACGTCGATCTCGGTCACACCGGCCGCCTCGCACCGTCGAACTATCTCCGCAGTGTGGGGAAGCTCCGATGCAGACCGCGTGATCAGGACGCGCGACGGCGTCCAGAGTCGAGTGGGTGCAGAGAGGGTGTCGTCCATTACCTGGAGTCAACGCCCCCACACGGTGGATCCTTCCCGTTTCGGGGTTACGAGACCCAGGTGTTCGACGGTACCTCGGCGGGCCTACCCAACAGATAGCCCTGTCCTTGAACGAAACTCGGCAAGGCGTCGAGCTGGTCGGGGGTTTCGATGCCTTCGACCACGCACCCCAGATGCAGATCTCGGGCGAGGTTGATGATCGCCCGAACGATGCTGCTGCTCGTCTCGTCGCTGGTCATCGTGGCGGTGAACGACCGGTCGATCTTCACTGCACTCACCGGCAGTGTGGCCAGGTACCGCAAACTCGCGAATCCGGTGCCGAAGTCGTCGATGGCGATGCCGACACCCAGCGCACGCAGTTCACCGAGCTGACGCAGCATCGAGGAGCCGGACTCGAGCAGCACCGACTCGGTGAGTTCGAGAATCAGGTCCGCCGGAACCATTCGGTGCCGTCCCAGAGCCGCGCTCACCACAGCAGCCATATCCACGTGTTGAGCCTGCCGGGCACTGAGATTGACGGCAATCGTGACGGGGACACCCGAATCCGAATCGAGCGGGTTCGCCGCGCGCCATCGAACCAGAGTGCCCAGTGCGTCCTCCAGCACACGCTCGCCGAGCTCGGAGATCAGACCGGTGTCCTCGGCCACCGGGATGAATCGGTCCGGCGTAATTCCTGCGCCGTCGTCGTCACGCAAGCGCGCGAGTGCCTCGAAGCTCGTGAGCGCTCTGCTGTTCAGGTCGTAGACCGGCTGATAGACGACGTTCAGCCTCGCAGCTCCGCGGTGTTCGGGATCGAGAGCACCCCGCAAGGTCCGCTCGATGTAAGCACGCTCGAGGGCGTTCGCGCGCAGCGCGTCGTCGAACAATTCGATCCGGTCCTTACCGAGTTGCTTGGCCCGGTACATCGCGGAATCCGCGTCCCGCAGTACTTCCTGCGCGCTGGCACCCTTGCGAACCAGAACCATGCCCACGCTGGCCGACACCACGTACTGGCTGCCCTGATATACGATCGGCGCGGCGAGAACCGCTCGGATGCGCTCTGCGACGCGCTCCGCCAACCCCGCACCGGCACGCTTGTCGGTTCCACGTTCGGCCGGCAACGCATCGACGACGAGGACGAACTCGTCACCGCCGACACGGGCGATCGAATCGTTGGCTCGCAGCACCGACCGCAACCGTCGCGCAACCTCGACGAGAACCGCATCACCGGCAGCGTGCCCGCCGGTGTCGTTCACTCGTTTGAATCCGTCGAGATCGCAGAACAGCACCGCAGCAGCGGCTCCCGTGCTCTCACCGCGTGCGATCGCCGAGCCGATACGGTCGAGCAACAGCATCCGATTGGGCAGCCCTGTCAGCGGATCCTGCAGGGCCGCTCGCTCGAGCGCGAGTTCTGCCTCGACGACGTCGGTCACTTCCCGCACCACCGAGAGGACCTCCGACACCTCACCCGACGGCCCACGTCGAAAGGGCGTGGTGCGTCGGGACAACCACCGCAGCGAGCCGTCGGCCGCGAGTACCCGATACCGGATACTGACGCTCTCGCCCTCCGGAAGCGACGCCGCGGTTCGGTCCGCCGCTCGGACGACCTCGACATCTTGTTCCACCACCCCGTCCAATCGATCCTCTCCGTCAGTGGAGTCGTCGGACCGACCGAGTCCGAGCCACGGCACCCGACCGTCCTCGACCGCTCCATCCGAAGGTGGTCCGGTCAGCAACGACCGCAGGCTGCGAGAAGCCCACGTCACCCGGCCGGTATCGACGGCGGTGACGGTCGTGATGTCCGGTGAAGCAGTCAACACCGCGTCACGAAAGGCCCGGGCCTGCTCGAGTTCGGCTCGCGCCGCCCGCTCGGCGGAGACGTCCTCGGAGAGCACCATGGCACCGACTATCCGGCCCGAATCATCGCGCAACGGCCTCGCTTCGACCTGAAAGATTGCTCCCGTTCGAGGACTGACGGAATCGAACGAAATCTCCTCACCCGCCACGGCCGCCAGGTAATGCGGCTCGAGCAACGCGAAGGCTTCCGGCGACACCGTGTCTCGGAGCAGCTGCCCCTCCATCCGTCGTGGGTCGTAGCCCTCGGCCACCAGACCGGCACCTTCGACGAGGACGAATCGTAGATCGCAGTCCACGACCAGAACGGACGTGTGCGGCAGGTTGGCTGCCAACTGCCGGTATCGAGCCTCGCTCGCATCGTCGAACATCGAAGGCGAGCGGAGCAACGGACCGTAGAAACGACGCATCCCCAGGTAGATCACACCGGCAAGTGCCGTCGATGCCGTCACCGCGACGTCGAGGGTGCCGCCCATCGACTCCCGCATCGCGTCGAGCATCCCCCCGCCTGAACCTGCAGCGAGATGCGAGGCGTGGCCGTCGAATCCTGTCCACAGGTGCACCGCGTGCACCAGGTGATGCGCGGCGCAGGTCAGGAAGATCGCTGCTGTGGCCACCGCCAACCTGTTGTTGCGCAGCTGTCCGGTCCGCATCAGCCCACGGACGATGAACAGCACGATCCCCAGATACGCGGCAGCGGTGATCCCGTTGAGGACCACCACCCACACCCAGCCGCTCACAGTGCGTGCTCACCGAATCGAGTCCGACAACAGGCGCGCTGGATCCACTCGACACAGACGACGGGCATGACGCGACCCCCAGGGTTGTAGCCCACCGCGCAGAAAGACCGGTCCGGCCGGAGAAACCGAGTCGACCAGCCTCAGCACTTTGATATTCGACGAAGGTTATCCCACTCCGATTCCCACAGCCGCCATTGGCGCAGCCCGAGAAATAGGTGTCGGCCTGGTGATTTCACCCTCCCGCGCAGCCCTCGACACCCCGTCGAACCCGTGGAGCAGAGTCGTCGGGTAAGAAGCTCTCATGCCCTTCGCCGACGAACTCCTCGGCCCGGATGCGGCCGGCACGCTGTTTCGGACCATGCGCACCGCTGCTCCGAAGGCTGACCTGTCGGTACTCGAAGGATCGATCGATCGTCTGGGTCCACTCGCGCTTCGAGCCCGCGCAGATCTGTTGCGTGACGGCCTGCTCTCGGCACTGCCCGGCACCTACACGGAGTTCGCCCGCATCATCCGACGTGCCGCCACCGATCCCGACTTCCGGGGCTGGGCGATCTGGCCGGTCACGAGCGCTGTCGCATCGAAGGCCGTCGAGGAGAACACCTCGAACGCATTCGACGACGGAATGGCCTTGCTTGCCGAACTCACCGGCCGACTCAGCTCGGAATTCGCCATCCGCTCGTTTCTTCGAGCCGACCTGGATCGGTCGCTCGCAATCGCGTCGGACTGGACGACATCCTCGGACGAGCATGTGCGGCGTCTGGCGTCGGAGGGCACCCGCCCGTATCTTCCGTGGTCGGTGCGCGTCCCCGAAATACTCGAGCGCCCGGGCGTCACGGTGCCGATCCTGGACCGGCTCTACCGAGACGACAGTGATTACGTTCGACGGTCTGTCGCGAACCATCTCAACGATGTCAGCCGAGACGTCCCGGACTTGGTCGTCAGGACCACCACTCGGTGGCTCGACAGCCCGGACGCACACACCGAAAAGCTTGTGCGACATGCCCTCCGGACGGTGATCAAGAAGGGAAACCGGGACGCACTCGAGCTGCTCGGGTTCGCTCCGGCCGACCTCGAGGTGGACGGCCCCACCCTCGACGTCACGGAGCTGCCCATGGGCGGAGAAGTGGAGTTCACGGCCTCGATCCGCAACGTCGGCACCGAACCGGCCAAGGTTGCGATCGACTACATCGTGCATCACACCAAAGCCAACGGTGGGGTGACGGGGAAGACGTTCAAGCTGACGACGAGAACGATCACGCCCGGCGACAGCATCGATGTGCGACGGCAACATTCGTTCAAGCCGCTGACCACACGGAAGTACTACCCCGGCCCACACTCCATCGAGCTCCAGATCAACGGTGTGAGTTACGGTCACGCGGAGTTCACGCTCAGGGGCTAGCGGCGAGCGTCGTGCAGCTCACATGCAGCACCTCGGGTACGTCCGTACGGTCGAAGAGGTGCGCAAGAAGTGGCGGTGGCTGGCAGTGGTGCTCGGCATCGCCGTGCTCGTCGCAACCCCCTCGGTGATCGCGCGCTTACCCGTCGACCCGTCCGACATCGGCGCAGCCGAACTGCTCGAACAGGTCAAGTCCTCCACCGAGACGCCGTACTCGGGCTACGCCCAGGCGGTCGGCGGTGTCATCATTCCGGTGACCGAGGGGCTCGGCGGCCTGCCGGATCTGCTCGGCGACACCACCACTCTGCGTGCCTGGTATCGCGCCCCGGACAGCTGGCGCGTCGACACCGTGCGTCTGGCCGGTGAGCGCGGTCTCTACCGGAGCCCGACGCGGCTGTGGAGATGGGACTACGAGCAGAACACGGCCGTGGTCACCCCGGTCCCCGAACCGAGCCTGCGCCTGCCACGCGAGGCCGACCTGCTACCCCCGGAGCTGGGGCAGCGGTTGCTGAGCGAGGCGACCGCGGATGAGGTCACCCGGCTTCCGGCACGCCGGATCGCCGGCCGGGACGCCCCTGGCCTGAGGCTCGTCCCCAGCCAGCCGCAGAGCACCGTCACCGGAGTCGACGTCTGGGTCGACCCCGGCAGCGGGCTCCCGCTGCAGGTCGACGTGCTGGGAGCCGGGGCCACCCGTCCGGTCGTCAGCACCGCGTTCCTCGACTTCTCCTCCGAGACCCCCGATGCCGACACCGTCCGTTTCGTTCCCCCGCCCGGTACCGACGTGCAGCAGCAGGACGGTGGCGACATCGCCTCGTTCGCCGACCGGCTCGACACCGCAGGCTTGCCGTCGACCCTGTCCGGCCTCGATCTGCGCCCCCGCGAGGGCCAGGGGTCGGTGGGAATCTACGGCCGCGGTGTGACCGAACTGTTCGCCGTTCCCCTGCCGCGACGCGCCGCGGGCGGACTCGTCGAACAGTTGCAGTCCGCCCCCGGGGCAATCGTCACCGACGACAGCGTCGCGGTGTCGCTCGGTCCACTCAACGTCCTCGTCACCGGATCCACCGACGACCGGCGTCGCTATCTGCTGTCCGGCACCGTCACCGCGGAGACCCTGACGACCGCCGCCCAACAGCTCGGAGGAGCAGCCACATGATCCGCACGACCGGCCTGACCAAGAGCTACGGATCGGTGCGGGCAGTCGACGGTGTCGACCTCGACGTGCGCGCCGGCGACATCTACGGCTTCGTGGGCGCGAACGGCTCCGGCAAGACGACGACCGTGCGCATGCTGCTCGGCCTGGTACTGGCGACCTCCGGGCAGATACAGGTGCTCGGCGAAGAGATGCCCCGGCGACGCAGAAGCGTGCTGCCACGGGTGGGGGCGCTGATCGAGAACCCCGCCGCCTACCCCAACCTGTCCGGACGCAGAAACCTCACGCTGCTCGACGCGGCCGGTGCGGGTGGGTCCCGGCGGACCAGGAAAACCAGGGTCGGTGAAGCTCTCGAGCAGGTGGGCCTCGCCGGGGTGGGACGCAGACCGGTCAAGCAGTACTCGCTCGGCATGCGGCAGCGTCTCGGGCTGGCGGCGGCGCTGATGCGTACCCCCGAACTGCTGATCCTCGACGAGCCGACCAACGGACTCGACCCACAGGGAATCCTCGAGATTCGAGAGTTGCTGCTGGGCTTGCACTCTCAGGGCACCACGGTGTTTCTCTCCAGCCATCTGCTGGCCGAGGTGGAGCAACTGTGCGACCGAGTGGGAGTTCTCGACCGAGGTCGACTCGTCCTGCAGGACCAGCTGTCCTCGATGCAGCGGTCCACCGGCCGGGTGTCGGTGCGCACCGCCGATCCCGCCCACGCCGTCTCCCTGCTCTCCGGCGTCGAGGGGGCCACGGTGCTCGAACGTGTGGGTCAGCAACTGATCGTCGAGCACCGGGACCCAGCCGAGCTGAACCGGCTCCTCGTGGAGGGCGGAGTCCGGGTGAGCGAGCTGAGCGAGCAACGGATGAGCCTCGAACAGTCCGTGCTGGCGGTCACCGGGGCCAGTTCCGACAGAGTCGACGCCCCCGGCGCACTTCGAGACAACGCCACCCGGACCGAGGTGACCGCATGATCGGCGTCGAACTGCGCGCAATGCTGAGCCGACCCCGCACCTGGGTCGTCATCCTTCTGCTCAATCTGCTGCCGACCATCGTCGCGGGCCTCCTCGCCCTGACCGACGTCGGTCCGCGTCCCGGCGAAGGCCCCGCCTTCCTCTCTGCGGTGACCACCAACGGCCAGCTGTTTCCGCTCGCCGCGCTCGCCATCGTGCTCCCGCTGTTCCTGCCCGTCGCCGTGTCGGTGATCGCAGGCGATGCCGTCGCCGGGGAGGCCCAGGCCGGCACGCTGCGCTACCTGCTCGCCCGCCCGGTGGGACGAACCAAACTACTGGTGGCGAAGCTGATCTCGGTTGCCGCCTTCGTGCTGCTGGCCGTCGTCGTCGTGGCCGTCATCGCATACTTCGTCGGCACGACGCTGTTCGACGTCACGGCCCTGGGGGGCGTCTCCAGCGTGTCCGGCACAGTGCTGACCGACGAACAGGTCGCCACACGCACCGTCATCGCCGTGCTCTACGTGACCATGTCCATGCTCGGAGTCGCCGCCATGGGCCTGTTCCTGTCGACTCTGACCGACTCCCCGCTCGCCGCGACGTTGGGCGCGTTGGCGTTCCTCATCGCGAGCTCGCTGCTGCTGACGCTGGACGCCGCCGACGCCATCGCGCCGTACCTGCCGACGCGATACTGGTTGGCTTTCGTCGACCTGTTCCGCGACCCGGTGCCGACGCGGGACCTGATGCGCGGCGTCGGTGTGCAGGGCGTCTACGTCGTCGTTCTTCTCGGCGCGGCGTGGGCGAACTTCACCACCAAGGACATCACGAGCTGAGACGGCTGCAATCAGCTGCGCCGAGCTGGGTGGTGGAGTCGCCGTCCAACTGGGCAGAGACCATCGCGCCGACCAGAGGATCGCGGGGCAGGTTCCCGTGATCGACGGTCGAGTCCGCACACACGCTCTGGACAGGGATGTTGACGGCCCCGTCGAGTTCGGCCGACGTCGGCGGGGTCACCACCTGATCCAACTCGGTCCAGATCGACACCCACTGCGGACCCTCCGGGGTCTCGTCCCCGGAGTTCAGGGCGGCGAACACGGAACTGTCCGGGGCGAGCTGCTGACAGGCGGTCGCGCACTGGTCGGGCACGAACTGGGCCGCCAGAGCCGCCACCTGAGTGCCGTGGTGCGGGGAGCCGAGAGTGACGATGCGTCGGGCCTGCTCGGCACCGCCCAGGTCGGTGGCCCAGAGCCGGGCCACCACCCCACCGGCGGAATACCCGACGACGTCGACCGAGCTCGCTCCCGTCCGAGTCAGAGCCGCGTCGACGGCGTCGCGCAGGGTCTGCGCCTGCACGGTCAGATCGCCGACGCCACCGTCGGGCAGAGCTACGACGGTGGCGTCGCGGCCGTCCTCACGTAGTTCGGCCGCGAGCACCTCCAGCGAGTCGGTGGATCCGCCGAACCCGGGGATCAGCAGCACCGGGCCGGGAACGGACTGGTCGACGCTCGCGACGGGGTCGTTCGCGGGGCGCGATGCGACGAAGGCCGCCACAGCCGCGACGACCGCGACCAATACGAGGGCCAATAAGACGAACACGAGACGGCGGCGAGCCGGGGCGAGGGAGGCGAACACTCTGTCCAGTGTGCCTGCAGATCACACCTGATCGCGGACCACCGGAGGAACGAGCACGAACTTTCCGACGTGGTCCCTCTCCAGGAAGCGCTGCTGCGCGGCCGCGATCTGCTCGAGCGGAAACGACTCGGCCAACAGAGGACGAATCTCACCGGCTTCGATGTACGACACGAGGTTCGCAAACACGTCCTCGTCCCACGCTGTGCAGCCGAGGAGCGTCAGGTCGTTCAGGTACATCGTCCGTAGATCCAACGCGACGATGGGTCCTGCGATCGCGCCGGAGGACACGTACGTTCCCCCACGAACGAGGACGTCGAGGAGAGGACCGAAACCGTCGCCGGCGACATTGTCGATCACCACATCGACGCTGCGCGTGCCGAGGGCGTCCACCACGTCGACATCGCGCCCGTACACCTCGTGGACGCCGAGTTCGCGGAGCTGGTCGTGCTTGGCGCGGCTCGCGACGCCGATCACGCGGGCACCACGCCGAACAGCCAGTTGCACTGCGGCAGAACCGACTCCGCCCGACGCGCCGCTGATGAGCACCGTCGACCCTCGATGCACTCCCGCGCGGGCGATCATGTTCTCCGCCGTGCCGTAGGCACACGGAATCGTCGCCAGCTCCGCATCGGTCCACCCACAGTCGACCGCGAAGATCTCGCTTGCCGGAACGACGACGAACTGCGCGAACGCGCCGTCCATGTCCGAACCCAACCAGCGCGTCTCGCCCGACAAGAAGCCGTCGACGCGCATGCACGATCGAACCAGGACTCGGCTGCCGACGACGGATTCGTCCGTCCCCGGACTCGCACACACGAGCCCGCAGCAGTCCGTGCCCTGAATCAGCGGAAACGGCGTCGCGTCGTTCCACCCGCCGTCCGCGTACCAGCCCACGCGTGTGTTGATCTCGGTGTTGTTCATCCCTGCGGCCAACACACGAACGAGCACCTCACCCGGACCCGGCACGGGTATCGGCACCTCGGACACGACGAGTTTGTCGTACCCGCCGTTGCCGGTCGTGACGATGGCTGTCATCAGGTCACCGCTGGCTCTTCCGGTTCGCATGAAGTCATCTTGCAGGACCGACGCGACGAACAGGCCGATGGAGCGCTGGCGCTTCGATCAGAGGATCAATGCCCGGGTGCCGAGGTATGTCAGTAGTGGTATCTCGCCGACACGATGACGAGGTCTGGATTGTCGTCGCTCGGAGGCAGGTAGACGAGTCGGTGTTCGGTGTCGATGCGTCGTGACCATGCCCCGGCCAGAGCATATTTCAAGGGCTCGGGCTTGCCGATCCCGGCGTATGGGTCGCGCAAAGTCGCGTCGATCAGTTTGTTGATGCGGGCGACCATCTTCTTGTCGACGACGGTCCAGGACGTGTAGCTGTCCCATCCTTCTTCGGTGAATCGGACCTCGGTCATTCGGCCAGCTTTCTGGGTTTCACCTCCCCGCGGCGGGCCTGCTCCATGCTTTTCAGTAAGTGCGTTGCGTTGGCGGGACTGCGCAAGAGATACGCGGTCTCGACCATCGCGTCGTAGTCGGCCTTCGACATGAGAATCGCGTTGCCTCCCTTGGAAACGATCTCTATGGGGGTGTGATCCTCTACGACCTGTTCGACAAGCGGGAACAGACTCTTGCGGGCTTCGGTGCGAGTGATGGCTGACATTTCGATCTCGGCTCCTCCGGTCCGTGGCGTTGGCGGTCGCCGTCGGACGTGTGCGGCCCGCCGTGCGCGGGCAACTCTCTTCTGTTCGGCCCCGCGTTGCGCGGGAAGTCGCCTTCAGAGCGGAAAGGTACCACTTTCGGTACAGGTACCACAAGCGGTACCGGTCATAGTCGCAGCAACCACACAACGACGACCGGAAGACCGTCAGCACTTACCTCACGGGCCGGCTGGCCGACGCGGAAAGGTCAGCCGATAAGCACGCTCGCGAGCGCGGCGCGACCACATCAGCCGGCCTGACGCTTACCGGAGCAGAACACGAAAAAGCCCCTCACCAAGTCCTACTGGTGAGGGGCTTCTCGCCTCTGAGCCGCCTAAGAGAATCGAACTCTTGACCTTTTCATTACGAGTGAAATGCTCTACCGACTGAGCTAAGGCGGCGTGCCTTTCGGCGTTGGTGAGTCTAACGGAGCATCACGTCGAAACGAAAATCGCCCTCCCTCGAGCCGCGAGGCGGGCTCGGCCCCTAGCGCAGCACGTCGCCCAGCGTCCCGACCAACGCGTAGATGGCGAACTTCGGCTTTGCATTGACTGCCAACGACTCTCGGCATTCGAGGATTGCCTCGATACTCTTCAGCAGCGCCTCGGGCGAGACGGCTTTTGCCATTCGCTCGACCTGCTCGGCCATGTCGGGATGGGTCGCCGTGGCGGTCGATCCGTACGAGCGAGCGAGCGCATCTCGATACAGGCCCACCAGATCCATCAACGCGCGATCGAGTGAATCACGACCGGTTCTGGTGGCCCTCGACTTCTGCCGCTTCTCGAGGTCCTTGAGCACCCCGGCCGAGCCACGCAGCGCGCCCGCCGCACCCTTGCCGGTACCTCCGGCTCCGAGAGCCGTCCGCAACTCCTCGGTCTCGGCCTCGTCGCGGGAGGCGCTCATCTCCTTGGCCTCGTCCTCGGCGGCCTTCACCAGCTCCTCGGCCGCGAGGTACGCCTGATTGGGCCGGGCTGCAGCCGACGCCAGCGCCAGTGCACGTTTACGACGCGCTCGGGCGTCCTCGTCGGTGGCGAGACGACGCGCTCTGCCCACGTGACCGCCGCTGATCGACGCGGCCCACTCGGCCGTCTCGGCGTCGAGCTTGTCGCGGGTCTGCAGCACCTGCGCGATCGCCGGCACCGTGGGCGTCACCAACGAAACGTGCCGGCACCGCGAGCGCAGAGTCACCGAGATGTCCTGCGGATCGACCGACGGCGCACACAGAAGGAACACCGTCTTGGCCGGCGGCTCCTCGACGACCTTGAGCAACACGTTTCCGGCACCCTCGGTGAGCCGGTCGGCGTCCTCGACCACCACCACCTGCCACAACCCGGTGCTGGGTCGACGCGAGGCGATGGAGACGATGTCTCGCATCTCCTTGGTGCTGATGCTCAACCCCTCGGGCACGACGCGTCGCACATCGCCGTGAGTGCCGGCCATGGTGGTCGAGCAGGCCTGGCAGTGCCCACACCCGGGAGTGCCCTCGGTGGTGCACTGCAATGCCGCAGCGAAGCACAGGGCCGCGATGGAACGGCCGGATCCCGGCGGGCCGGCGAACAGCCACGAATGCGTCATCGCCGACGAGTCGACGCCGGTGCGAGCGGCCACCGCAGCGGCCGTCAGATCGGCCTCGACATCTTCCTGACCGACCAATCGATCGAACACACCCGCCATGCACGCAACCCTAGTGGTTGGGGCCGACAACCCGAACCCGCGAACTCGAAGTTACGGCGGCTTTGAACCGTTTTCACATCCATAACTTCGAGCTCGGCGGTTACTCGGTGTCGGTCTTCTTCGCCGGTGCCTTCTTGGCCGGGGTCTTCTTCGCGGCAGTGGTCTTGGTCGCCGTCTTCTTGGCAGCAGCTTTCTTCGCCGGAGCCTTCTTCGCTGCGGCCTTCTTGGCCGGAGCCTTCTTGGCGGCAGCCTTCTTCGCCGGTGCCTTCTTCTTCACCGGACCACGAGCGCGCCTGTCCGCCAACAACTCCGACGCACGGTCGTCGGTGATCGACTCGACCTCGTCGTCCTTGCGCAGGCTGGCGTTGGTCTCGCCGTCGGTGACGTACGGCCCGAAGCGACCGTCCTTGATCACCATCGGCTTCTCACTGATCGGGTCGACGCCCAGCTCACGCAGCGGCGGCTTGGCTTCGCCCTGACGACCCCGACGCTTGGGCTCGGCGTAGATCTTCAACGCCTCTTCCAAGGTGACGGTGAACATCTGATCCTCGTCGGCGAGCGAGCGAGAGTCGGTGCCCTTCTTCAGGTACGGGCCGTATCGACCATTCTGCGCGAGGATCTCTTCCTTGGACTCCGGATCGACTCCGACGACGCGGGGCAGCGAGAGCAGCTTGAGCGCATCCTCGAGCGTGATGGTCGCCAGGTCCATGGACTTGAGCAGAGAACCGGTGCGCGGCTTGGGGCCGGTCGCCTTCTTCGCAGCCGCCTTCTTGGCCGGAGCTTTCTTGGCCGCCGCCTTCTTCACCGCGGTCTTGACGCCGCCGCCACCGTCACCGTCGTTGCCGGACGGCACCGGGACGATATCGGGCTCGGGGGGCGTGGGTTCGGGTTCCGGCTCGGGCAGGATTTCGGTGACGTATGGCCCGAAACGGCCTTCCTTCGCGACGATGTCGTGACCGGTCAGCGGATCGACACCGAGCTTGCGCCCCTCTTGCGGTGTGGCAAAAAGCTTTTCGGCGAAGTCGATCGTCAACTCGTCCGGCGGAAGATCGTCGGGCAGGTTGGCGCGCTGGCTGATCGGATCGCCGTCCGGATCGTCATCGTTCTTGACCATGCGCTCGAGGTACGGACCGTAACGGCCCACGCGCACATGGATTTCACGACCCTCGGAGTCGTCGAACAGACGGATGGAGTTGATGGTGCGGGCGTCGATCTCTTCGAGATTCTGGCCGACCATCTTCTTCAGTCCACCGGAGCGAGCCACCGAACCCTCGGCACCGGTGTCGCCGCCGAAGTAGAAGCTCTGCAGCCAATTGCCGCGTCGCTCACGGCCTCCCGCGATGGCGTCGAGGTCGTCCTCCATGCCTGCGGTGAAGTCGAAGTCCACCAGACGCCCGAAGTGCGCCTCCAGCAACGCAACCACCGAGAACGCCACCCACGACGGCACCAGTGCACTGCCGCGCTTGTAGACGTAACCGCGGTCGAGAATGGTCTTGATGATCGACGAATACGTCGACGGCCGACCGATGCCCAGTTCCTCGAGCGTCTTGATGAGCGACGCCTCGGTGAAACGCGCGGGCGGGTTGGTGGTGTGACCGTCGGGGTCGAGCTGGGTAGCGGTGACGGCCTGCCCCTGAACCAGTGCGGGCAAACGTGATTCGGCGTCGTCGGACTGTCCGCCGGCCTGATCGTCGACGCTCTCCACGTAGGCCTTGAGGAAGCCGGCGAACGTGATGGTGCGCCCCGAAGCCGAGAAGGTGCACTCCTCGCCGGTTCCGGCCGTTCCGGTGATGCGCAGTGTCAGCGTGGTGCCGCGCACGTCGGCCATCTGCGACGCGACCGTGCGCTGCCAGATCAGCTCGTACAAGCGGAATTCGTCGGTCTGCAGG
The DNA here is from genome assembly GCF_033042225.1 of Rhodococcus cercidiphylli. Taxonomy (NCBI): domain Bacteria; kingdom Bacillati; phylum Actinomycetota; class Actinomycetes; order Mycobacteriales; family Nocardiaceae; genus Rhodococcus; species Rhodococcus cercidiphylli. The sequence goes on along the minus strand of NZ_JAWLKE010000012.1, from coordinate 59,941 downwards.
GCCGAGTGCAACTGACCGGGTGTCTGGAAGACATCACCGGACGGGCGGATGGCCTCGTGGGCCTCCTGCGCGTTCTTGACCTTGCGCGTGTACTGACGCGGCGACGGATGGACGTACTCCGGTCCGTAGAGCTCGGTCGCCTGGGTACGTGCCGCCGAGATCGCCGACGCTGACAGCGTCGTCGAGTCGGTACGCATGTAGGTGATGTAGCCGTTCTCGTACAGCCGCTGCGCGACGCGCATGGTGCGCTCGGAGCTGAAGCGCAACTTGCGGGCGGCTTCCTGCTGCAGCGTCGACGTCATGAACGGCGGGTACGGCTTGCGGGTGTACGGCTTGTCCTCGGCGGACGCGACCGTCAGGTCGACGCCTTCGAGAGCCTCGGCGAGGCGTCGGGCACGCGGTTCGTCGAGAACGGTCACCGAATCGGACTTGAGCTTGCCGTCGGCCCCGAAGTCACGACCTGCGGCGACGCGATTGCCGTCGACATTGACCAGGCGGGCTCCGAAACTGCGCGGGGTGGCGTCGGCTCCGGCGTCGAGCGTGGCGGAGATGTCCCAGTACTCGGCACTGCGGAACGCCATCCGCTCGCGCTCGCGCTGGACGACGATCCGGGTGGCGACGGACTGCACTCGGCCGGCCGAGAGCTTCGGCATGACCTTCTTCCACAGCACCGGGCTGACCTCGTAGCCGTAGAGACGGTCCAGGATACGACGGGTCTCCTGGGCGTCGACGAGGTCTTGATCGAGGTCACGGGTATCGGCGGCGGCAGCGAGAATGGCCGGCTTGGTGATCTCGTGGAACACCATGCGTCGAACCGGGATCTTGGGGTTCAGGGTCTCGAGGAGATGCCAGGCGATGGCCTCACCCTCGCGGTCGGGGTCAGTGGCGAGATAGAGCTCGTCGGCGTCCTTGAGCAGGCTCTTGAGCTCTGCGACCTTGCCCTTCTTCTCGGGCGAGACGACGTACAGGGCCTCGAAGTCGTGGTCGACGTCCACGCCGAGACGTGCCCAGGGCTCACCCTTGTACTTGGCGGGAACGTCCGCGGCACCGCGGGGAAGGTCGCGAATATGGCCGACGGAGGCCTCGACGACGTAGTTGCTCCCGAGGTACGGGGCGATCTTCTTTGCCTTGGTCGGAGACTCGACGATGACCAGACGACGTGGCTCGGCGGAGCTGTCCCCCGTGCCGTTGTTACGTGCTGCCACCTTGCTGCCGAACCTTCCCTAGTGCGTTTTCACAGGCAGATTTGCCTGTCCCACTACTAACAGACTGACATACGTCGGCCAAATACTCGCAGATCAGTCACAGATCGGCCTACTCGGCGTGGGGCCAATTGGTACGTGCGTCCACGTTCTGTGGAGCCTCGCCGACGTTCTCGGTGAGCCGCAGCAGCCGGCGTCGACCGGTGATTCGGAGGCCAGGATTGGACCCACGCGTGCCGATGAGCGTCGGCGCGATGCCCGCGCGCATCAGCGACTGGGCGAGGACGGCGTGAGTTTCCGGCGCGTGCGGATCCAGACCGAGCACGTACCGCTCCCCCTCCGCCTCGGGACGACCCGACGCGAGCACCCAGGCGCGCAGTTCGCGAGAACCCGGTACCCAACCGGGCGGGACGGCCTTGACAGCGCCCTTGGTCCACAGAGACGCCAAAGCGGACAGTTCGGGCACCGACGCGGTACGCACCAGAGGCCTGTCCTCTTCCGATCGACCGAGCTCCGGCGTCAGACCGCATTGTTCGATGAGTTCGGCGATGGCATCCGCGCGCCACTGAGCGTCGACCACGACGGAAATTCGGGCCGCACCCGCCGAGGTGACGACATGGCCGGTGGCAGCCAGCAGCCCACTGAGATCGGTCACCGCGGGCGGCAACGACTCGGCGGAGAAGAAGGACAGCTGGTTCACAGCATGGACATTAGGACATCGACGCCCGCGCTCACGGCTTTCGGCGCTCCCCGGTGGTTCGTGGAAAACGAAACATCCCCCTTTTCGATCGGCCTTGTAGGACCGATGAAAAGGGGGATGACGGTTCTCGACTCCAAAGAGAAGAGAATCAGACTGCGCGAACGCCCGTGGCCTGAGGACCCTTGGTGCCCTGGCCGACCTCGAACTCGACGCGCTGGTTCTCCTCGAGGGTGCGGAAGCCGCTGCCCTGGATCTCGGAGTAATGAACGAAGACGTCAGCGGAGCCGTCTTCTGGTGCGATGAATCCAAAGCCCTTTTCGGCGTTGAACCACTTCACAGTTCCCTGTGCCATGCTTTTCCTTCTCTTTCTAACACCGGATTCGATGGAGCGCACTTTCGGTCCATCGGGCCGGTTCCGACCGCTGCACTTTCTACGAATCCCCCTCAGGATTCCCCCTGACGGACGAGCTCTTCCAGTACCGCGCCCGCAACATTAGATCCTGCGAGCGTAGAACGAACACAGAAGCTGCGACCGCGTCAAGTGAACCATGAACTCCGCGTTCGCAACAGTCGAAAGTCGACCGTTTTCGAACATTTTGTCCGTGTTGTAGAAACGGACAACATCCGACAAGCGAATTGCTGCTTCCACCAGGGCGCGAAGGAGCTGAGCAGGTTCCCGCTAGCATGGGGATGTCGCGAACAGCCCGACGGCGCTTGTAGATCGAACGAATGCATGGAGGCCCGTGATCGAGAATCATCCGCACAGCGGTGCGGATGCCGGGAGCTACGGACAGCGGTTGCTGGATCGAGTATTGGCGGGATCGCCTTCGAGCGAGAGCCCGCTGACCCACGTCGCCGAACTGCCGGCACGCGCCTCGCAGTTCTCCTCCTGGCCGTCGTGGGTGGGCCCGGAAGTGGTGCAGGTGATCACCTCTCGTGGGATCTCACAACCCTGGACGCATCAGGCACGTGCGGCAACACTCGCCGCCGAGGGCAGTCATGTGGTGCTCTCGACCAGTACCGCGTCGGGTAAGTCGCTGGCGTATCAACTCCCCATCCTCACGACGCTGTCCGCCGATGCCCGAGCGACCGCGCTGTATCTGGCCCCCACCAAGGCCCTCGGTGCCGATCAGCTGCGCACCACGATCTCGATCACCGACGAGTTACGTTCGGTATCAGACGAACTCGCCGAGGTGTTTCCCAGCGCGTACGACGGCGATACGCCGATCGAGATTCGTCAGTGGGCCCGCGCGAACGCGCGCTGGATCTTCACCAATCCCGACATGCTGCATCTCGGGATCCTCGGCTCGCACGAGCGGTGGTCGCGTTTCCTCCGCAACCTCCGCTACGTGGTGGTGGACGAATGCCATTACTACCGTGGAGTTTTCGGATCCAATGTCGCGCTCGTGCTCCGCAGGCTACGACGCCTCTGCGCACGGTACGGAGCATCGCCGGTGTTCGTTCTCGCCAGCGCCACGACCTCCGAACCCGGACGCGCCGCAAGTCGCCTCATCGGAGCGCCGTGCGCGGAAGTCACCGAAGACGGATCCCCGCACGGAGCCCGCACCGTCGCACTGTGGGAACCACCGCTACTCAAAGAGATCACCGGCGAAAACGGCGCTCCGGTAAGGAAATCCGCAGGCGCGGAAGCGTCGCGCATCATGGCCGACCTATTGGTGGAGGGCGCGCGAACTCTGGCGTTCGTGCGGTCCAGGCGCGGAGCCGAGGTGACCGCGCTGGGGACCCAGAGAATTCTCGCCGACGTCGATCCGCAATTGATACGACGCGTCGCCGCCTATCGCGCAGGATATTTGGCCGAAGATCGGCGCAAACTCGAATCCGATCTGTCCGACGGCACGTTGCTCGGCGTAGCCACCACCAATGCGCTCGAATTGGGCGTCGACATCGCCGGTTTGGACGCGGTGATCGTCGCCGGCTTTCCCGGCACCGTCGCGTCGTTCTGGCAGCAGGGCGGCCGGGCCGGACGACGCGGGGAGGGCTCGCTGCTGGTGCTCGTTGCGCGCGACGATCCACTCGACACATATCTGGTGCATCACCCGGCGGCTCTGTTGGACAAGCCCGTCGAGGCCACCGTCACCGACCCCACCAATCCGTACATCCTGGCTCCGCAGTTGCTTTGCGCTGCAGTCGAACTGCCGATCACCCTCGTCGAGGCCGAGGAGCTGAGCGCAGAATCGGTGCTTGAGGAACTCGAACTGAAAGGCTATGTGCGCAAGCGACCCCACGGGTGGTTCATCACTCCCGAGGGGCAGCAGTTGTCGCCGCACGGTGCGGTGAACATTCGCGGCGGCACCGGGGTGCAGGTGGCCATCGTCGACGGCGAGTCCGGTCGCATGCTGGGCACCGTCGACGGCGGCAGAGCGCCCGCCACCGCCCACCCGGGCGCCGTCCACATTCACCAGGGTGAGTCGTTCGTGGTCGACGAACTCGATCTCGATACCGGTCTCGCGCTGGTGCACGCCGAGCAACCCGAGTGGAACACCTCCGCGCGCGAGATCACCGACATCTCGATCACCGCGGTACACGAATCCGTCGACTACGGCGAGGTACGCGTCGCGCTCGTGCAGGTGAACGTCACTCAACAGGTTGTCGGCTATCTCCGACGCCTCCTCTCGGGCGAGGTACTCGATTCCATCGAACTCGACATGCCCGCACAGACACTCGACACCAGGGCCGTCATGTACACCATCACCCCGGAGTTGCTCGAGCACAGCGGAGTTCCGTACGAACGATTCCCCGGATCACTGCACGCCGCCGAACACGCCGCCATCGGACTGCTGCCGCTCGTTGCCACCTGCGATCGCTGGGACATCGGCGGAGTGTCGACGGCTCTGCACCCCGACACCGGCCTGCCTACGGTGTTCGTCTACGACGGATACGACGGCGGAGCAGGCTTCGCCGACCGCGGTCACGTGGCCATCGCCGATTGGCTCACGGCCACGAAAGACGCCATCGTCTCGTGCGAATGCCAAACAGGCTGCCCCTCCTGTGTGCAATCACCCAAATGCGGAAACGGCAACGATCCACTGGACAAAGACGGTGCTGTTCGAGTGTTGACGGCGGTACTGGCGGCCATCACTCGGGAGGACTGAGCCCACGGATTCCGATTCAGCGCCGGTTCAGCGCCGGTCCAGTGATGGGCGCAAACGCGCGCGCATTCGCTGAACGCGTGCAAAATCGACTGCTGAACGGGGCTATATCGCGCGCATCTGACAAACGCGCGCGCATTCGCGGCGTCTGGGCGCAAGGCTCGAACTCACGGGCTCACTGCGGAATTCGTCATCTATCCGTAGGTCGACGGGCACCCGAATCTGCGACAGCCGATGCTACGTCGGTTCCGGGCTGTTGCGAATGGACAGGGCCGCAGCGGACGACCGGATGTGTTCTTCGGCCGACTTCATTGCAAGCTCTGCGTCACCGGCTTCGACGGCGGCGAGAATCTGCCGATGTTCGGCGTTCAGCTTGTCGGACAACGAGTCCCAATCCTCGATCTCCAACAGGGCGGCGAGGATGGGCGCGCGCATCGATTCCCGGATTGCTGCCGTGAGGGAGGCAACGAAGTCGTTGCCCGACGCCTCGGCCAAGGCGATGTGAAAGTTCGTATCCGCGTCGTTGAACACCTCTCGGGTGACACCCTGCGCTGCCATTATCTCCACAGCATCCCTGGCCTGGGCGAGCTTGTCCTGATCGGGGGCCACGGCGGCGAGGTGAACGCTGGCCCGCTCGAGCGCCACTCGCGTGCTGAGCAAGTCGTCGATCCTGAAGTTGGCCAACGCCACGTGCAAACGAAGGAGACGCGTAAGCGCGGGCCGCGGCAGAGCCGCAACGAAGGTGCCTGCTCCGGGACCCGAACCCGGTGACGACCGCAGAATCCCACTGCTCTCGAGAACGCGTACCGCTTCACGGACCCCGGCCCGGCTGACGTCGAGCTGAGCTGCGAACTCCCGCTCGGGCGGCAGCGGATCCCCGACGCGGAGATCGCCCGCCATGATGCGCTCCTCGATCGCGTCGATGACCAGTTCGTGCGCGCGGGCGCGCCGGACCGGCTTCCACGGAAGCGGATCGTTCTGCGCCCGTTCAGCGTCGTCAGCCATAACGGTCATCCAACCAGAAGAAGGTCTGTGCCTCGAGCCTCTTGACCCCATCGAGTGTGATCCATATCATTCGTCATGTGGTCAGACCTCACACACCTTGAAGGTCTTGAATGGAGTAGCCGTGTACACACCCGATCTCGAACCGCTCGCGGGCAGCATCGGATTGTCCGCTGCGGTCGCGTGCCTGCCGCTGTTGACGGTCTTCGTCACGCTGGGCCTTCTTCGTTGGAAAGCCCACTTCGCCGGTCTGGCCGGGCTCGTCGTCGCGCTGGCAGTGGCGGTTCTGGCCTACGACATGCCGGTGAATCTGGCCGGGCTGTCGGCCACACAGGGCTTCGCCTTCGGGTTGTTTCCCATCGTGTGGATCGTGATCTGTGCGATCTGGTTGTACGAGTTGACCGTGACAAGCGGACGATTCGACGACCTGCGCCGCATCATCGATGCCATCTCCGACGATCCGCGTATCCAGGCGATCATCATCGCGTTCGGCTTCGGCGGACTACTCGAAGCCCTCGCCGGATTCGGTGCTCCCGTCGCCATCACCGGTGTCATGCTGCTGGCTATCGGCTTCGCTCCGATGCGCGCAGCCGTCGTCGTATTGCTCGCCAACACCGCGCCGGTCGCCTTCGGCGCCATCGGCATTCCTATCCTCACCGCCGGCAACTTGACGGGCATCGACTACCACGAGATCGGCGCGTACGTGGGCCACCAGACCCCGTTCATCGCCCTGTTCGTACCGCTGTTCATCGCGTTCTTGACCGATGGTCGACGCGGCGTCGCCCAGACGTGGCCGGTCGCCCTGGCCGTCGGTGTCATGTTCGCCGTCGCGCAGTGGGTCAGCGCAACCTGGATCTCGGTCGAGCTGACCGACATCATCGCCTCGCTCGCTGGCATCGCCGCAGCAGTCGTGGTTCTGCGGTTCTGGAAGCCGACCGGATCCGACGCGGCCCGCGAACGCATCCTCCTGGCCCGAGATGCGGACCTCGATTCGGGGAGCTCCGGCACTGCGCCGATCACGCCTGCACCGGTCGCCACCCGCACCATCGAGGCCGCGCCGCTGACGACCCAACGAGTGTGGCTCGCACTGTTCCCATACCTTCTCGTCATCGCGGTGTTCTCGGTGGCCAAACTGTGGTCCCCGGTCGCCAGGTTCCTCGCCTCGACCGACATCGCCGTACCGTGGCCCGGTCTCGACGGCAACATCCTCACGGCCGCCGGTTCCCCTGCCACCACCACCATCTACAAGTTCACCTGGCTGTCCACGCCGGGAACACTGCTCCTGATCTGCGGCGTCATCGTCGCCGCCGTCTACCGCGTCAGCGCTCCCGACGCCGCCCGGCTGTTCGGAAGCACCCTGATCAAACTGCGATTCTCCGCACTCACGGTGGGCGCGGTTCTGGCGCTCGCCTACGTGATGAACCAGTCGGGGCAGACCATCACCATCGGAACCTGGATTGCCGGCACCGGCGCATTCTTCGCCTACCTCTCCCCGATTCTCGGGTGGCTGGGAACCGCGGTCACCGGTTCTGACACCAGCGCGAACGCGTTGTTCGCGACGCTGCAGCAGACTGCGGCGATCAACGCCGGCATCGACCCCACCCTGCTGGTCGCCGCCAACACCTCGGGTGGTGTGGTGGGAAAGATGATCAGCCCGCAGAATCTCGCCATCGCCGCGACCGCGGTGGGGTTGGTCGGGCGAGAGTCCGAGATATTCAGAAAGGTCATCGGGTGGAGTCTCGGCCTGCTGCTTGCCATCTGCCTTCTGGTCGGACTCCAGAGTTCGGTCCTGGCCTGGATGCTGCCCTGACCCGTCGTCACCACCACTCACCGCAATCAGCCCACAGAATCGAGAACGTGACATGCCCATCACCCGGCAGACGCCCAAAGCGACCGACCTGCGCGAGGTCCTCTCGTTCAAAAAGCCCGATCTGAACCTCCGTCGCCGACGCCTCAGCGCCGCACTCACCATCGATGATCTCCGCACCATCGCTCGTCGACGCACCCCACGAGCCGCATTCGACTACACCGACGGTGCCGCCGACGCCGAGATCTCGCTCTCGCGGGCTCGTCAGGCCTTCCGCGACGTCGAATTCCACCCCTCGATCCTGCGGGACGTCTCTCACGTCGACACCTCGACGACGGTGTTCGGCGGGCCTTCCGCGCTCCCGTTCGGCATCGCACCGACGGGATTCACCCGCCTGATGCAGACCGAGGGCGAATACGCCGGTTCTGCCGCAGCCGGAGCTGCTGGAATCCCGTTCTGCCTCTCGACGCTGGGCACCACGTCTATCGAGGACGTCAAGGCCACCAATCCGAACGGACGAAACTGGTTCCAGCTCTATGTGATGCGAGATCGCGACATCTCGTTCGGGCTGGTCGAACGCGCCGCGAAGGCAGGCTTCGACACCCTCCTGTTCACGGTCGACACGCCCGTCGCCGGATCACGACTGCGCGACAAGCGCAACGGATTCTCCATCCCGCCGCAGTTGACCGCGTCGACGATCGCCAACGCCATCCCGCGGCCCTGGTGGTGGTGGGACTTCCTCACCACGGCCAAGCTCGAGTTCGCATCGCTGTCCTCCACTGGCGGCACGGTCGGAGAGCTGCTGAATTCAGCGATGGATCCATCGATCTCGTTCGAGGATCTCGACGTCATCCGGGAGATCTGGCCCGGCAAGCTGGTCGTCAAAGGTGTTCAATCGGTGGCGGATTCGGTCCGTCTCGCCGAACTGGGAGTCGACGGAATCATCCTGTCCAATCACGGAGGCCGACAACTCGATCGGGCCCCCGTTCCCTTCCACCTGCTGCCTCAGGTGGTGAGCGAAGTCGGCTCCGATTTCGAGGTCGCCGTCGACACGGGAATCATGCACGGTGCCGATATCGTCGCCTCCATCGCGATGGGAGCGTCGTTCACCCTCGTCGGACGCGCGTACCTGTACGGCCTGATGGCCGGAGGGCGAGCCGGCGTCGACCGCATGATCGAGATCCTGCGCGAAGAGATAGTCCGCACCATGCAACTGCTGCAGGTCAATTCACTCGCGGAACTGACCCCGGAGCACGTCACTCAACTCACTCGATTCGCTCCTCTACAGTCCGGGGCCCGCACCTTCACACCACGCTGACCGCTGTAGGCCAGGGTTCGAGGCCGGGGTTCACGGCAAAGGCTCACGGCAAACGCGCGCGCATTCGCTGAATGCTCGCGAAATCGCCGGCCAGACGGGGCGAATCCCCGCGCACCTGACAAACGCGCGCGCATTTGCGAATTCGGCCAGCGGGCGAGGCGGACCGGGACGGGCAAGCGGGGCGACCCTCACCCCGGACCCGCCCTTGCCGAGGCGGTGGCGTCGGACATTCCGAAGCGACCCAGGAACACCGACTGCCCCACTGTCACGATCACGTCCCACTCGTCGATCGTGCACTCCCGCAACTCCGTACCCATTCGCACCGACAGCCCCCGCGCCGTCTCGCACGCATCTGCTATCCCGCGGTCGAGGGCCCCGGCCCCGGCCAGCGCCGCGAGATCGGCCGCCGACTGCGCCTGATGACGTGCACCCACCGCCGAGCCGACGTGCATCACCATCACCACGACAACGATCAACGCCGACATCGCCAGCGCCGCCAACACCGTCGCGCCACCCTCCTCATCACGCAGCGCCCTCCAGAAAGCGAACTTCATTCCGCTGCAACCGGTTCCGCAGCAGCAACCGCCTCCGCCGACAACGTCAATCCCGGCAGCGGACTCGCCACCTCCACCCGCGCGACGAAGAACTCCCCGTCCTCGGTCACCGTGATGCGAGCCCCCTCCGGCGCAACCCTCTCCCCCACCGACACAGCCCGGTCCGTATCCCCTCTGGCCGCCAACCGAGCTGCCTCCCTGGCCGCATCGACGCAGCCGACTTGCAACGTCACCGACACGATCGCGCCGATGCACACCACGATCACCGCGACGATGGACGCGATCGCGAACGCCGCCTCCACCGTCACGGCACCGTCGTCATCGGCCAGGCTCAGACTGCTGTGTTCAGCGCTCGATCGATGATCCCCGTCAACGCCGTGACGATGCTGTCGCCGGTCACCACCGTGTACAGCACCGCCCCGAACGCCGCGGCCGCGATGGTCCCGATCGCGTACTCCGCGGTCGACATGCCATCGTCCTCCACGCCGAACAGAACGATTCGAGTCTTCAACTCCTGCAGTGCATTCTCGATCATCTCGATTCCCCTCCCTGTTGTCCGCTGCGGTAGTTCCGCAGCGGAAGATTGTCGGCGCGGCGGTCACAGCAGACCGCCGCCCAGTACGTTGCCCGCCAGTCCGATCACCACGGGGATGATGCCGAGGCAGATGAAGGCAGGCAGAAAGCACAGCCCCAACGGCCCGCTGATCAGCACACCCGCGCGTTCGGCCGCAGCAGCCGACGCGTCCTCGGCGCGAGTTCGTTGTGTCGCAGCGAGTTCCGTCATCGCCGACGCCATGGACGACCCGGCCCGGGCAGATCGGCGGGCCATCCTGGCCAGAGCCTCGGTCTCGGGATCCTGCGCGACGGCGTCCCATGCGGTCGCGGCGTCGGCACCGAGTTCGAGCAGATCGGCTGCCTTGCGGAGCGCGATACCGAACGAGGTCGGAGCGGAATGTGCCGCTGCCGCAGCGGCGGTCGATATCGGCAAGCCTGACCGCAGACAGGCTGCGAGCAGATCGAAGGTCGTGGCCACTGCGAGCGGGTCGGGTGTCGGCACATCGACGGTGTCGGTGCCCGCCCGGCGCTCGGATGCCAGCCTGTGCAACCCACCCGAGACCGAGGGCAGCGTGATCGATGCCGTGGCCAGAAACAGCACCGCCACCCACATCACGTCGTCACCTTGCCGGTGATCGCATCGGTCCACAGCAGTCCCGCACAGCCCAGCCCCGTGCCGATGAGCAGCAGCATTCCGCCGAGCCCACCGCCGAGCAGAATGTGCAGTGGATCGGCTCCCATCAGCTGACCGAGCGCGACTCCGAGAATGGGCAACCCGGCCAGAACCAGCGCGGTGGCACGGGCACCGGCGAGCGATGCATCGGTTCGTTCGCGAAACCGTCTGCGTCCCAGCATGTCCTCGCGGACGGCGTCGAGCAGTTCGGCGAGCGCGAGCCCGTGTTCGTCTGCCACTCTCCACGCGGCGGCCAGCCGGCCGAGCTCGGCGTCCAACAACGAATCGGATGAGGCGATACCGTCCGCAGCCATGCCGCCCAGTCGGGAGCGCGATGCCGCGCCGCGCAGTGCCGTCGACGCGATTCCGCCGCACTCGTCCGCCGCGACCGCGCTGGCCGTGGCCGGATGGGATCCGACGCGTAGCTCGCCGATGACCACCTCGACTCCGGTTGCGAGCCAGTTCAATTCGTTGGCACGCCGGTCGCGTTCGAGTCGCCGACGATATCGCCGCCATCCGGTACCGCCCGCCACCGCTGCTGCGCTCACGGCCCAGATTCCGCCGAGCCACCACGCCGCCCCTGCCGCAAGCAGAACGCAGCATGCAGGCACCAGCCATCGCGGCGCGGAGGAAGCCGCCCGTTCTTCACGAGGCAACCGACGGAAACTGCTCGGCCACAGGGCAACCGCGAGGGCGAGGACCATCACCGCCGCCGTCATCGGGCGTCACCGCAACGGCGGTCGAGCAGTTCGAGGAGCCGACCTTCACCCGGCGTCGCGTCGGCAGTCACCGACCAGGCCGCCGCGATGTGCACTCGCCCGGTGGGATCGACGTCGACCACTCCGATCTCACGTAGTCGTCGAGTACCGTCGGAACTTCGGTGGACGTGCAACACCACTTGGACCGCAGCGGCGAGTTGGCTGTGCAGCGCGTCTCGGCCCATTCCGCCCAGTGCCGCAAGGGCTTCGAGTCTGGCCGGTACCTCGGCCGGGGAGTTCGCGTGAATGGTTCCTGCTCCACCGTCGTGACCTGTATTGAGTGCCGTCATCAAGTCGATGACCTCGGCCCCGCGCACTTCACCGACCACGAGCCGGTCCGGTCGCATTCGCAGGGCCTGACGCACCAGCTGCCGCACCGATACTTCACCCACGCCTTCGACATTGGGCGCGCGGGCCACCAGCCGGACCACGTGCGGATGTGCCGGGGCCAACTCGGCGGCATCCTCGACGCAGACGATCCGTTCAGCCGGATCCACCTCTCCGAGAAGGGCGGCCAAGAGTGTAGTTTTTCCAGCGCCGGTACCGCCGACAACGAGAAATGCCAGGCGACCGAGCACGATTCGACGCAGCAGCTCGTACCCGTCTGCGGTCACGGCTCCCGATGCTCGGAGCGCGGCGAGTCCTTGGGTCGCCGGACGCAGCACTCGAAGCGACACACACGTTCCTCCGCTCGCCACCGGAGCCAGCACCGCGTGCAGGCGGACTCCGAAGGCCCCCTGCCCGACGCCCGGCAATCGACCGTCGACCCAGGGCTGCGCGTCGTCCAAGCGGCGGCCGGCCGACAACGCGAGCCGCTGCGCCAAACGACGTACGGCGGCCTCGTCGGCGAAGCGGATGCCGGTGCGCTCGAGTCCGCGACCACGATCGATCCACACCTGATCCGGTGCGGTGACCAGTACATCGGTCACCCCTGGCTCGGTCAGCAGCGGCTCCAACGGCCCCGCGCCGGTCAGCTCGGTCTGCAGAACACGAAGGGCCGCAAGCATATCGGTGTCGCCGATGACTCCACCTGCTTCCGCTCGAATGGCCGCGGCGACGGTCGCGGGAACCGGAGCGTCAGCCGATGCCGCCAAGCGATCACGGACGCGGTCGAGCAGATCCGCGGTGACGACGGCGCTCATGCCGCCCACCGCTGACCACCGGGCTTGTGCGCGAACGTATCGAGCACAGCGTCGGCTGCCGCGGCCAGCGGCGAACGTCGGCCAAGCACCAGACCTCCTCGTTCGAGCCGCTCGGCCAACGCGGGCTCGGCGCGCATCGACGTCAACAGAGGAAGCCCCAGGGCGACGGCGATGTCGTCTGCCCTCAGCCCACCCGGCGCAGGCCCACGAACGACCAGGCCGACGTTGGCGTTTCGATCCACCACCTGCGCTGCCACCGTCTCAGCCGACGTCACGGCTCGCAGTTCGGCCGGAAGTACCAGCACGACGAGATCCGCCGCGGCGTACAGAGCGTCGGAGACGTCGCTCGGATGACGCGGAGCGTCGCACACCACCAGATCTCCCGCTGCGCGTCCTGCATCGACCACAGCCGCCACTGCAACAGCCGAGAGTTCGACACCCCGGTCCTCGGATCGGCCGAGCGCCAGCACCGACAACCCGCCGCGGGAAGGCAGCGCCCCGTGCAGAGCGTCGCCGGAGACTCGGCCGCCTTCGACGACCAGGCCGGACCACCGCAGACCCGGAGCGTTCTCCCAGCCGAGTAACAGGTCGAGGCCGCTGCCGTACCGATCACCCTCGACGAGGAGGGCACGTCGGTCCGAGCGGCTGCTGCGGAGTCCGAGTGCGGCGGCGAATGTCGATGCGCCCGCGCCGCCGCGAGCGCCGACCACGGCGATCACTCCACCGTCTCCCGACGGCACCGACGCGGGTTCGCCGAGTATGCGCACGAGTGCGTCTTCGTCCTGCGGCAGGGAGAGCACATGCTCGGCACCGAGCGATGTGGCGATGCGCCAGTCGTCGAGTGTCGGTTGCGCGGCCGTGACCAGAATGACGCCCGAGCGTCGCGAAAATCCGGACGCCAATGCCGTCTCTGCAGACTCGAAATCGACCAAAATTGTTCCGAGTCGGTCCCACATCGACCGTGCCGAACCGATACCGACCAGTAAGTTCTGCTCTTCCACAACACAATCCGCGGCCGCGGCTATTCGATAGACGTCCTCGCGGAGTCCGCGAAGTTCTATCGACATCGCCACAGTCGGGTGCGCGATTCGCTGTCGCGGGTCCGTTTCCATGCGCCAAGCCTGCGTGAGAATCTGCTCGAGGTGCGCGCGACTTGGGGAAATGTGGATAGATCGGGGCCTGTGGATGAATACCGGTACTGCTGTACCAGTTTTTGACCCGACCCGGAAAAGAGGACGACCCTCGCCAGGGGGGGAGGAGGCGAGGGTCGTCTGGTTCAGCCCCGGGGGGTCGGGCTGAACACCGCCCGGAATGAACCGGGCTCATAGCAAATACTACACCCGTGGACTTCCTTGTTTGCAAGTTCAACCGTCGCTTTTTCTCGACGGTTTCGGACCGAGTCCGCCAGTGGCACCGCGCAACATCCACCGGTCACCACCGGCCACTATGGTGACAAACGTGACCCAGAGCGCGAGCACCGACGACGCCCCGGCCGGCCGACGCGCAGCGCGCGTGGCGGCATTCTTCGACCTCGACAAGACGATCATCGCCAAGTCCAGCACGTTGGCATTCAGCAGGCCGTTCTTCGACCAAGGACTCATCAACCGGCGCGCCGTTCTCAAGAGCAGTTACGCCCAGTTCCTGTTCCTGCTCTCCGGAGCCGATCACGACCAGATGGAGCGCATGCGCGCACACATCGCGAGCATGACCGCCGGCTGGGACGTCGAACAGGTACGAGCAGTCGTCGCCGAAACCCTGCACGACATCGTCGACCCCCTCGTGTTCGCCGAAGCCGCCGACCTGATCGCAGACCACAAGCTCCGCGGCCACGACGTGGTGATCGTGTCGGCGTCCGGCGACGAGATCGTGCACCCCATCGCAGAACTGCTCGGGGCCGATCACAGCATGGCCACCACGATGGTGACCGTGGACGGCAAGTACATCGGCAAGGTCGACTTCTACTGCTATGGCGAGGGCAAGGTCGACGCCATGAACTCCTTGGCCGCGCAACACGATTACGACTTGGCGTCGAGCTACGCGTACTCGGACTCGATCACCGACGTGCCGATGCTGCGCGCCGTCGGGCATCCCACGGCCGTCAACCCCGACCGAGCGCTGCGCAAGGAAGCCGCATCCCGCGGCTGGCCGATTCTCACCTTCTCCAACCCGGTCTCGCTGCGATCACGGATCCAGACCCCGTCCGGTAAGACCGTAGCGGCAAGTGCGGCAGCAGGTTTCAGCGCTCTTGCGGCCGGCGCGATCACCTACGGACTGCTCCGAAGAAAAAGATGACGCTCAACCCCTTGATGTGAGGCGCGTCACGGGGTACAAATGACGTACGGAAGAACGGAAGGCCAAGATCGAATCGGAAGAGAAGATTCGCTCTCCCAACCGCCCTTCCCAGCACGGACACCAGGCACCCACGCGGAGCGGCCACCTAATGGCAGAAGCGCTGTGGGCCTGCGAGATTCGTCGATGATCAGCAAGAACCCTGCACCGGTTGCAGGGATGACCTCATCACCGTCGAACCCTCGCCGAGGCCACGTGGTTTTCCATCACAGCCCACCTGAGCACGCTTGGTAACCAGGCGCTCCGTGCTAACGGGCGGCGAAGTCGACGCAAGTCGGCATCGCCGCCCTTTTATGTGCTCACTACTGTGCAGCTTCGGCGATCGAAGTCGCTTCTGCCGCACCGGCTTCGAAGGCTCCACAGCACAGGATCACCCAACTCCCGACGCCCGTCGCGGTGCCCTGGGCGAATCCGGTCGCGCCGTCCCGGTAGGCATTTGCTCGACGCATCCAGCTCACTTCCGGCACTCCGAGGTTGTGGGGGTCGAAGCCCGACGACGCCGCCACCAGTCTCGATGCAGCCCGCGCAACGATGCCGTCGGCCGATCCGAAAGCTTTGAGCGTCAACAACTCACCGTGCACCACCGCCGCGATCACCGGAGCGGGTGCAGAGGTTCCACCGGTCACGAGCTGAGCGAGCAGGTCGAGTCGCTCGCCGACCCCCGAATCACCGCGCGGACGACCGAGCGCGGAGGCGTCGTCGACGAGATCGGCAGCTGCCAACAAGTGGAGTCGAGCCAGGGTCTGCAGCGGAGCGCGCTTCCACGTCGAGAGCGTGTTCTGCAGGGCGTCGCCATCGAGGGCTGCCGCGACTCGAAGCGCGCCGGCGAGCACGGGGTCGCCTTCTTCGCCCTCGCGGGGGAAATCCATCGACCCGCCCTCGAGTGACGAGGACGAGCGGGCCGCACGGACCGCGGCCTCGGCCGCGGTGGCCGGCCAGCCACGACGGTTGGCCTTGTGTCGATGCACCGCGCCGAGAGCGTCACGCGCCCGTTCGGCGGAGTCGACAACTCCGGGCAGTTCCAGCAGCGGGGCGAGAGGGTCCGTCACGACAGACGACGGTACCCCCTCCCCTCACCCCTACTTTGCCCCTGCCGCCAACAGCTCGGCGCGGGCCTGGCGACGCTTGGCCTGTTCGGCCGGGTCGGGCACCGGGACGGCCGCGAGCAACCGCTTGGTGTACTCGTTGGTCGGACGTCGCAAAATCTGATCCGTCGTACCGAACTCGGCGAGTTTGCCCTTGTTCAGCACCGCGATGCGCTTGGCCAGTACCTCCACCACAGCGAGGTCGTGGCTGATGAACAGGCACGCGAAGCCGTACTCACGCTGTAGTTCCTTGAACAGCTCGAGCACCTTGGCCTGCACCGACACGTCGAGTGCGGACGTCGGTTCGTCGGCCACCAGCAGCGTCGGCTCCAGCGCCAATGCCCGAGCGATACCGACGCGCTGACGCTGCCCACCGGACAACTGGTGGGGGTAGCGGTTGCGCATGGTCCGCGACAGGTGAACCCGGTCGAGCAGTTCTTCGACCTTTCGATTTCGGTCTGCAGCACTGTGCTCGGTGTGCAACAGCATCGGCTCGGCAATGGACTGTCCGATCGGCCAGCGCGGGTTCAACGACGAACCCGGATCCTGGAACACGATGCCGACCTTGCTTCGCACCGAACGCAGTTCGCGATTCGACAGGTTGGTGATGTCGACGCCTGCGATCGACAACGAGCCGCCGGTGAGCTTGTTCAGTCCCACCACGGCCTTGCCGATCGTGGACTTGCCCGAGCCGGACTCGCCGACGAGGCCGACCACCTCACCCATCTCGATGTCGAGGCTGACCCCGTCGACGGCCCGGAACACGGTGCGGCCCGGGTACTCGATGACACCGTCGACGATGCTCAGAGCCCGGGTCTCCTCGACGGCACTGGGCTCGGCGATCTTCCCGGCGGTCACGGCCTCGATGCTGCTGCCCAGGTGCGGAACCGAGGCGAGCAACTGCTGCGTGTACGGATGCGATGCGTTCTTGAATATGGTTTGCGCAGCGTCTGTTTCGACGATGACGCCGTCCTTCATCACCGCGATGCGGTCGGCCATGTCGGCCACCACACCCATGTCGTGGGTGATCAGGACGATCGACGCGTCGATGCGGTTCCGGAGATCGCGCATCAGGTCGAGGATCTCGGCCTGCACCGTGACGTCCAGGGCCGTGGTCGGCTCGTCCGCGATCAGCAACGACGGATCCGAGGACAGCGCCTGGGCGATCATGGCGCGCTGACGCTGACCACCGGAGAGCTGGTGCGGGTAGAAGTTGACCCGCGTCTCTGGATCCGGCATCTCGACGAGCTTGAGCAGCTCGACGGCCCGCGCTTTCGCTTCCTTCTTCGACAGCGAGGTGTGCGCGCGGATGGCCTCGGTGATCTGCCAGCCGATCGAGTACACCGGATTGAGCGCCGTCATGGGCTCCTGGAAGATCACCGCGACGTTCTTGCCGCGGATGGGTGCAAGCTGCTTCTCGGGCAGCCCGACCAGCTCTTTCTCGCCCAGCTTGATGCTGCCGGACACCCGCGAATTATCGGCCAGCAGGCCTGGGACGGCCATCGCCGTCGTCGACTTACCGGATCCGGATTCACCGACGATGGCGAGAACTTCACCGGAGGCGACCGTGAACGAGACGGTGTCGACCGCCTTGCGCCAGACCTTCTCGACCTCGAACTCGACCGTCAGATCGGTGACGCTCAGAACCGTGTCCTTCTGAATACTCATGTCAGTTCCGTTTCGGATCGAGTGCGTCACGGAGTGCGTCGCCGAGCATGATGAACGCCAGCACTGTGACGGAGAGGAACGCGGCCGGGAACAGCACCAGGTGCGGTGACGTGAGGAACCTGGCTTGACCGAGGTTGATCTGTAGGCCCCAGGAGATCTCGGGGGCTTGCAATCCGATTCCGAGGAACGTCAATGTCGCCTCGGCCGCGATGAACGTACCCACCGAGATCGTGGCGTAGATGATCACCGGGGCCAGCGCGTTGGGAAGGATGTGTCGCACCAGAATGCGGTAGGTCGACGCCCCCAATGCCTGTGCAGCCTGGACGTATTCGCTGTTCTTGATGGAGATCACGGACGATCGCACCAGGCGCATCGCCGTCATCCAACCGAAAGCCACCAGGGCCAGCGAGACGGTGAAGATGGTGCGCTGGGCGGTGACGGTGAGCAGGATCAGAGCACCGAGCAGCAGCGGAATCCCGAAGAACACGTCGGTGAAGCGCGCCAGGATGCTGTCGATCGCACCGCCGAAGTAGCCGGCGAGAGCACCGATGAGGACGCCGATGATCAGCACGCCGATCACCGAGAGCACACCGATCGACAGCGAGATCCGCGCACCGTAGATGACGTTGGCGTAGTAGTCGCAGCCCTGGATGTCGGTGCCGAACCAGTGTGCTGCACTGGGTTTTTGACCGGAATCGGACAGCGAGCACACTCGCGGATCGATGCCGCGGGCGAACAGCTGCGGGAACACCGCCATGACCAACAGCACCAACAGCAGGAACGTGCCGATGATGAAGAACGGGCTCTTGCGCAGGTACTTCCACGCGTTGCCCCACAGGCTGGCCTGACCGACCAGCTCGACGGCCTCGCCGGTGACGACGTTTCCGGGCTGGCCCTCGTCCGCGGCGTGCTGAGCTGCGCTCGAATCTTCTTTATTCATAGCGAATCCTTGGATCGAGAACCGCGTAGAGAACGTCCACCACGAGGTTGAAGAAGATGTAGAAGAACACGAAGAGCGTCACGATGCCGACGACGACGGCACCTTCCTGACGGGCGAGACCGTCGTAGATGGCGCGGCCGAGCCCGGGCAGGTTGAACACCGTTTCGGTCACGATGGCGCCGCCCAGCAGACCACCGACGTCGGCACCGATGAAGGTGACAACAGGAATCAGCGAGTTGCGCAACGCATGCCGAACGATGATGCGCCGGTTGCTGATTCCTTTGGATTTGGCGGTGCGGATGTAGTCAGCGGCCATCGACTCGGCCACCGAGGTGCGCGTCAGACGAGCCACGTATGCCATCGACAGCGATGCGAGCACCAATCCGGGAAGCAGGTAACTCGACCAGCCGTCGTTGATGCCGGAGATCGGGAAGAGCCCCAACTTGAGACCGAGGGTGAACTGGGCGATGAAGCCGAGAACGAACACCGGCACCGACACCAGCAGCGTCGTCGAGATGAGCACCAGGTTGTCGAAGAACGATCCGCGCTTGAGGGCGGCGAGCACGCCTGCGGCGATACCCATGACGGTCTCGATGACGACGGCCACGATGGTCAATCGGACCGTGACCGGAAGTGCCCGCTCGATGGTGTCGAGAACGGGGCGTCCGGAGAAGTCGGTACCGAAATCGCCCTGGAAGAAGCCGCCGATGTACTTGAAGTACTGCACGAAGAGGTTGTCGTCGAGGTTGAACTCGTCTCGCAACTGGGCAACGACGCCCGGGGCGAGGGGGCGATCTCCGGCGAGGGCGCGGATGGGATCACCCGGGAGCGCGTAGACCATCGCGAAGATCAAGAACGAGGAGCCGATCAGGACGGGAATCGTCAGCAGTAATCGGCGAGTGATGTAGCGACCCACTGTGTGTCTTCTCCTTGAACAAGGGACGAACCTGCGCCTCGGGTCTTGCCGGCGCAGGTCGGTGTGGGGCGGATGCGCCCCACGGTTGAACGAGACCCGGTGGGTGACAGCCGATCACGCTCGGCTCCCACCCACCTGGGTGTGTCGTCAGCTGACTACGACGTCCTCGAGGATGATGTTGCCTCGGTTGTCGATCTTGACGTCGGAGACGCGATCGGACCACACAGCCTGGTTCAGGCCGTAGAACAGCGGAGTAGCGGGCATCTGGTCGATCAGGATGTCCTCTGCCTTCTGGTAGTCCGCGGTTGCAGCGTCGATGTCTGCAGCGTTGTTGCCTTCGGCCAGCGCGGCGTCGAATGCCGGATCGTTGAAGAAGACGTAGTTGCTACCTGCAGGCGGGGTTGCGGCTGCCGAGTACAACGGGGAGAGGAAGTTGTAGATCGACGGGTAGTCCATGATCCAGCCCGAACGGAACGGGCCGGTCATGCCCTGAGCGTCCTGCAGCGGCAGGTACTGCGCGAACTGGAGGTCACCGCGCAGTGCGTAGTTCACACCCAGGTTGTCACGCAACTGGTTGCCCACGGCGGTCATCCACGAGTCGTGGCCCGCACCGGCGTTGAACCACAGATCCACCGGCTGGCTGCGGTCGAATCCGGCCTCGTCGAGCAGACGGTTGGCCTCGTCCGCGTTGAGCTCGCAGTTGGCACCGCAGGCGTCCTCGCGGTAGCCGTCGACGACGGGCGATGCGAAAGATCCTGCCGGAGTCCGGGTATCGGTGAAGATCGCGGTCGCGATGGCCTGGCGATCGATGGCCATCGAGAATGCCTTACGCACGTTCGGATCCTGGAATCGCGGATCGTACGTCGGGAAGCCGAGCGAGGTGATGTCGGGACGTGCGCGCTCGCCGTACCGGTCACCGAACGTGTCGCGGGCAGTGGCCCATGCGTCCTCGGGGAGGTCGAGCATGACGTCGAGTCCGCCACCCTGAACGTCGTTGTAGCCGGTGCTCACCTCGGTGTAGACCTTGAAGTTGACGCCTGCGGACTGTGCCGCATTGTCGCCTGCGTAATCGTCGTACTTGGTGACGGTGAATCCCTGTCCGGGAACGAAGTCCTCGTCGGCCTTGAACGGGCCGTTACCGATCGGGCGAGCGCCGTAGGCGTCGGGGTCGGCATAGAACGCCTCGGGCAGCGGGTCGAATGCGGTGTATCCCAGCGTGAGCGGGAAGATCGCGAACGGTCCGTTGAGCTTGACGGTGAAGGTCGTGTCGTCGACGACGCTCAGTCCGCTCAGTTCGGTCGCGACGGGCTCGGCGGTGTCGCTGCCCTGCAGGTCTGCGTAGCCTTCGATGTTCTCGAAGAAGTAGGAGGCACCGAAAGCGTTGGTACTCAACGCGTTGTAGCTCCAGGCTTTGGTATAGGACTCGGCCGTGACGGGAGTGCCGTCGTGGAAGGTCCAGCCGTCCTTGAGCTTGACGGTCCAGGTGGTGTTGTCCTCGGACTCGACGGACTCGGCAACTCCGTTGTACTCGACGCTGTTGTCCTCGTCGTTGAACGTGACCAACGGAGTGAAGAGCGCCTCGAGAACCTGGCTGCCCTCGCTCTCGGTGGTGTTGCCCGGAATCAGCGGGTTCTCGGGCTCGCCGATGTAAATGCTGTAGATACCGTCGGCGCTACCGCCGGAGCTCGAGCCTCCGCCGCCACAGGCGGCGAGCAGGCTCGCACTCATCAGCACAGCCGTGGTGACTACCGCGGCACGTTTGATACGCAAGAAAATCCTCCATCCAGATGTGAACACGGGGTCGTCCGTGCTCAGTTCCTCGGGCGCGACGCCCGGGGATTCGTGGGCGACCGCATGGCACGGCAGGTGGGCCGTTCCAACGATCTGATGGGATGGACTTTAGACACATCCTGAAACGAACATGTGAACTCCCCCAGATTTTGCTGACCCGTGAGTAAGCCGGAAACATGATCGAAACGTTTCGGCAAGTCGATTTCTCACAGTTCGGACATCGGCGTCGCCCGGGGTGCGCGCCAACGGCCCCGATTACCGCCCAGCGTGCAGAAACTACCGATCACCGCAGATCAAGGGGTTGCAGGCGATTGCAACGGTGCGATTGCCATCACATGTGACTACCCTCACAAGGGGCTCGAGACAGGCACGGAAGTGCAGTTTCATGAGCGAAATGCACCGGACGAAAGTGAGCTATTCGAGATGACGACCAGTACCTCCGGAACCGACGAGACCGCGGTTGCCTCCTACGCGCCCTCGGCCGAGTTCGCCGCTCAGGCCAACGCCGGAGCCGACCTCTACGCCGCCGCGGAGAACGATCGACTCGGCTTCTGGGCCGAACAGGCTCGCCGGCTGCACTGGCACACCCCGTTCACCGAGGTACTCGACTGGTCCGACGCCCCCGTCGCCAAGTGGTTCGCCGACGGCGAGCTCAACGTCGCCTACAACTGCGTCGACCGCCACGTCCTCGACGGTCATGGCGACCAGGTGGCCATCCACTGGGAAGGCGAGCCCGGCGACAGCCGCGACGTCACGTACTCCGATCTGCTCGCGGACGTCAGCCAGGCCGCCAACACGCTGACCGAACTCGGCCTCGTCTCCGGCGACCGCGTCGCGATCTACATGCCCATGATTCCCGAGGCCATCGTCTCGATGCTCGCGTGCGCCCGCCTCGGCCTGACCCACTCCGTCGTCTTCGCCGGCTTCTCGGCCACCGCGCTGCGCTCGCGCATCGACGATGCCGAGGCCAAGCTCGTCATCACCACCGACGGTCAGTGGCGACGCGGCAAGCCCGCTCCCATCAAGGACACCGTCGACGAGGCCGTCGACGGCGCTGCCTCGATCGAACACGTGCTCGTCGTCAAGCGCACCGACTCCGAGGTCTCGTGGACCGACGGACGCGACCTGTGGTGGCACGAGACCGTCGCGAAGGCGTCGAAAGAGCATGAGGCACAGCCCTTCCCGGCCGAGCACCCGCTGTTCATCCTGTACACCTCCGGTACGACGGGTAAGCCGAAGGGCATCATCCACACCTCCGGCGGCTACCTGACGCAGACCTCGTACACCCACCACAACGTCTTCGACCACAAGGCAGGCAAGGACGTCTACTGGTGCACCGCCGACATCGGCTGGGTCACCGGGCACTCCTACATCGTCTACGGCCCGCTCTCGAACCGCGCAACGCAGGTCGTCTACGAGGGCACGCCCAATTCGCCCGACGAGCACCGGCATTGGAACGTCATCGAGAAGTACAAGGTCTCGATCTACTACACCTCCCCCACCCTCGTTCGCACATTCATGAAGTGGGGCAAGGAGATTCCCGAGGCACACGATCTGTCCTCGATCCGTCTGCTCGGTTCCGTCGGTGAGCCGATCAACCCCGAGGCGTGGCGTTGGTTCCGCGACGTGGTGGGCGGGGGCACCGCACCGATCGTCGACACCTGGTGGCAGACCGAGACCGGCGCGATCATGATCTCCCCGCTGCCCGGCGTCACATCCACCAAGCCCGGCTCCGCGATGGCCCCGCTGCCCGGTATCTGCGCCAAGATCGTCGACGACGACGCCAAGCCACTGGGCAACGGCGGCAACGGATATCTCGTGCTCGACGAGCCGTGGCCGGCGATGCTGCGCGGCATCTGGGGCGACATGGACCGGTACAAGGACACCTACTGGTCCCGCTACGCCGAAGAGGGCTGGTACTTCGCCGGTGACGGTGCCAAGTACGACGAGGACGGCGCACTCTGGGTCCTCGGCCGCGTCGACGACGTCATGAACGTCTCGGGCCACCGCATCTCGACGTCCGAGGTGGAATCTGCACTGGTCACCCATCACAGTGTCGCCGAGGCCGCGGTGGTCGGTGCCGCCGACGACACCACCGGTCAGGGCATCGTCGCGTTCGTCATCCTGCGGGCCGGCGAGGAGAACACCGGCGACGCGCTGATCGCGGAGCTCAAAGCTCAGGTCTCCAAGGAGATTTCACCGATCGCTCGGCCACGCGAGATCTCCATCGTGCCGGAGCTGCCGAAAACGCGTTCGGGCAAGATCATGCGTCGCCTACTGCGCGACGTGGCCGAGGGCCGCGAACTCGGCGACGTCTCAACCCTCGTCGACCCGAAGGTGTTCGAGGCGATCAAGAAGGGCCGCTAGCGGCCAGTGGTGTGGATAAGTGCCCGCTGGGGCACTTATCCACACCACTGCCGAAGGCACTCACACGCTGTCGAGCGACTGATCCCGTGTTTCTTTCATGATGATCAACGAGATCAGCGTCAACGCTGCGGCGATGGCGAGGTAGACGCCCACCCAGCCGACGCCGTAGCTGCTCACCAGCCAGGTGGCGATGAACGGGGCGACTGCGGCTCCGAGAATCGACGCGGTGTTGTACGAGATTCCCGAGCCCGTGTAGCGCACGTTGGTCGGAAACAGTTCGGGCAGAACGGCACTCATCGGTCCGAAGGTCAGACCCATCAGGCCGAGACCGACGCACATGAACACCAGCATCTTGCCTGCCGACGCGGACGCCGGATCTGCGAACCAGTGGAACGACAGTCCGAACAGCACGATCGCCGTGGTGATGACGATGAGCGTGGGACGGCGGCCGTACTTGTCGGCGAGCAGTCCGGCGACCGGAATCAGAGCCGCGAAGAACAGCACGGCGATGAGCTGCAGTTCCAGGAAGTCGGTGTACGGAATGGCCAGCTTGGGCCCGTTGACGTCGGAGACCTTGCCCGTTCCGTAGCTGACCACCCACGTGGTCATGATGTAGAAGAGCGTGTAGGTGGCGAGCATGACGAAGGTACCGATGATCAGCTGGCGCCAGCTGGTCTTGAACACCTGAGCCAGCGGAGTCTTGACCTTCTGCCCGCGCTCGACGGCCAACTTGAACACCGGCGTCTCCTCGAGCTTGAGCCGGACGTACAGACCGATGATGACCATGATCGCGCTGAGCAGGAACGGGATTCGCCAGCCCCACGTCAGGAACGCGTGGTCGGTGCCGGAGTTCGCAGAATCGTAGCCCGTCGCGATGACGATGAGCAGGAAGATGCCGTTGGCGAAGAAGAAGCCGATGGGCGCGCCCAGCTGCGGGTACATCGCGGCCCAGGCTCGCTTGCCCGGTTTCGCGGTTTCGGTCGCCAGCAATGCTGCACCGCTCCACTCACCACCGAGACCGACGCCCTGGGTGAAGCGCATGATCGCCAGCAGGGCCGGTGCCCACAGACCCACCGCGGCGTACGTCGGCAACAAGCCGATCGCGAACGTCGCGACGCCCATCGTGAGCAGGGAGCCGACGAGGGTCGCCTTGCGTCCGATGCGATCACCGAAGTGGCCGAACAGAATCGACCCGATGGGTCGCGCCACGAACGCCAGACCGAACGTCGCGAACGACGCCAGCAGCGCCGTGGTGTCGTTGCCCGCCGGGAAGAACAGACGCGGGAAGACGAGCACTGCGGCGGTCGCGTAGATGTAGAAGTCGAAGAATTCGATGGACGTGCCGACCATCGACGCGATCACGATGCGTGACCGCGGCACCTGAGGTGCGGGAATTGCGCCGTCGGCGACGGCGTGTGTTGAACTCACGAATGCTCCTGAAAGGGGGAAGTTCCCTGCAAATTACCTGATGAACACCTGAGAATTTCACGACCCGGGCGTGTCCGGTGCCCGATCGCGCAAGATCGGCGAGTTTGCGGGAAGTGGTACCGAGGTACGCGTCCAAACGAGGGCCGAGCGTCGCTCGCCCTTCGCGGAACAGTTAATCTGCTACCCAGGCACTACTGTCGATACGATCTTCCGCACAACACCGAGCAGAGCGATTACAAGGGGTCGAGAGTTGAGCGTCAGCAATGACAAGGGATACGGAAACGGCGTCCCGAACACGATTTCATCGATACCTCTGACCGATGTCGATGCCCGCACCCCTGGTAGCGCCAGCATCGGAAACCTCGTCAAGGACGCCACCACCCAGGTCTCGACGCTCGTGCGCGCCGAAGTCGCCCTCGCCAAGGCCGAGGTCACCGGTGAGGTCAAGAAGGGGCTGCAGGGCAGCGTCTTCTTCATCATCGCCCTGACGGTTCTGCTGTTCAGCACCTTCTTCTTCTTCTTCTTCGCGGCCGAGCTGCTCGACGTGTGGCTCTACCGTTGGGCCGCATTCCTCATCGTGTTCGCGTTCATGGTGTTGGCCGCGGCGCTGTTCGGATTCCTCGGCTACCGCAGGGTCAAGAAACTGCGCAAGCCCGAGAAGACCATCGACTCGCTCAAGCAGGCGTCGACGGTGCTGCCGAACCAGCACGACTCCATCCCCGGAGTTCCCGGCTACAAGAAGTAGTAGCCCGGGCGAATCGAGCAGTATGAATCAGCCCGATCCGTCCACGGTCCGGTATCCGGGACAGTGGATCCATCGCGACATCCACGCCAACGGAATCCGGTTCCACGTCGTCGAGGTCGGCGAACATGCACCGGACGCACCGCTGGTGGTCCTGCTGCACGGCTTCGCCGACTTCTGGTATTCGTGGCGACACCAACTTGCCGCACTCGCTCGGTCCGGCGTCCGGGCAATCGCCGTCGACCTGCGCGGTTACGGTGACTCCGACAAGCCCCCACGCGGATACGACGGGTGGACACTGGCCGGCGACATCGTCGGACTGGTTCGCGCCCTGGGATACCCGCACGCCACCTTCGTCGGTCACGCCGACGGCGGTCTCGTCTGCTGGGCCAGTGCGGCGTTGCACCCCCGCCTGGTGAGCTCGATGGTGCTGATCAACGCACCGCACCCCATCTCGCTGCGGCGAGCGGTGTTGAAGGATTCGGCGCAACGCGCCGCGCTGCTACCGCATTTCGTTCGCTACCAGGTTCCGCTGCGCCCGGAGAGGCTGCTGACGCGCCGAGGCGGAGCTGCGGTGGGCGAGTTGATGAGCAGCCGCGCCGGGTCCGCGTGGAAGAACACCGAGGACTACGCCGACACCGCAGCCAAGATGAGCTCGGCCATCCGGATTCCGGGTGCTGCGCATTGCGCGCTCGAATATCAGCGCTGGGCGTTCCGCAGCCAGTTCCGCGCCGAGGGACGCCGCTTCATGGCCGCCGTGGACGTACGTACCTCGATTCCCGTCGCGCAGATCAGCGGCGACCTCGACCCGTACGTGCTGCCCACCACCCTCGATCGCGATCGGCACTGGGCACCGGGACTGACGCGTCGAACAGTGCGTGACGTGGGGCATTACGTCCACCAGGAAGCACCCGACGTGGTGTCCGAGGAGATCCTGCGAGTCGCGCGCGAAATCTGAACGCGCTCGATTACGCGCGGCGGTGGGTCACCGCATGGTGACGACGACCTTGCCGCTTCCCCGCTCGGCCACGGCGTGGGCGTCGGCGATCTGGGCGAACGGCAGGATGTGGTCGACCCGGGGTAGGTAGATTCCGCGCCGGCCCAGCTTGGAAGCGCGCTCCAACAACTGAGACTCGTTGCGAGCGTCGATCTTTCGCGCACCCAGACGTTCGGCACCCTCGGCGTCCAGGACGGTCACGACGCGGGCGGGGTCGCCCACCAACGTGATCAGGTCCGCCGGCAGAGATGACGGTGCCGTGTGAACAGCCGCGTCCACCCCGCCCGGCGCGAGGAGGGCGACCCGTTCGGCAAGCCCCGGACCATAGGTGGTCGGCCGTACGCCGAGGCCGATCAGATAATCGTGATTGCGCGGGCTTCCGGTTCCGATCACCTCGGCGCCCGAATCCCTGGCGAGAACACTCAGGGCGGTGCCCACTGCTCCGGAAGCGCCGTCGATCAGTACGGTCTTCCCTTCCAGAATCCCGAAGACCTCGAGAGCCTCGATGACCGCGGATGCCGTGCTCGAAGCGAGCCCGGCGGCCGCAGCGTGCTCGATGCTCCAATCCGAGGGTGCACTGCTCCACGCGGTGAGTACTGCGTACTGCGCGGTGGTGTCACTGATCCCACCGACGCCGAACACGACGTCTCCGACCTGCGTACCGACAACCCCCGGTCCTACCTCGTCGACCACTCCGGCCGCGTCACGGCCGGGGATGGCGGGCAGATCGAGCGGCACCACATCACTCAACCGACCGGAGCGCAGCAGATAGTCGATGGGGTTGATGCTCGCGGCTCCGACCTCGATGCGAACGGTGTTCGCCTCCGCGTGAGGTTCCGGTGCGTCCTCGACCACGAGTACTTCGGGGCCACCGTAACGGTGGTATCGCGCTGCCTGCATCTGCTTCTCCGTACTACGCATCAGGTGCGAGATTACTTCCCGCGGAAAGCAATCTAGCCGCGAATACTTTCCGCAGCAAGCAACGTTATCGTGTAACCCGTGTCCGATGCCCCGCACCTCTCGCCTCAGGAAGACCGAACCTGGTCTCTGCTCGTGGGAGTGATGATGTGGCTACCGGGTGCCCTCGATGCGTACCTCGGCCACGAGCACGGGCTCACACACGCGGAGTATCAGGTCCTCCGTTGGTTGTCGACGAGCGAGGAAAGCGACGTTCACATGACGCAGCTGGCCGCGGGCGCAGGCGTCACGCCCTCACACTTGTCGCGCATCGTGACCAGGATGGAAAAGAAGCTGTGGGTCACTCGACGAAGCGATTCCGAGGACGCACGACGAACATTGGCACGATTGACCGATGCCGGCTCGCAGGCGGTGGACCGCATCGAGCCCGGGTACGTGCAGCAAGTGCGCCGACGGGTTTTCGAGCAGCTCGCCCCCGGCCGGATCGACCAGCTGGAGCAACTGACCGAAGCGATCCTGACCCCACTCAGACAAGATTGTGTGCATCTGTTGCCCAGCCGGACTTCGTCGGGCCCTGACGACTAGACGACGCAGTCGCCCGTGCCGACCGGCACCGGTGCAGCGAAACTCTGCGCAAGTTCGTCCGCGATCTCCGACGCGGTCAGCACGAATCCGGTGTCGGGGTCGTCGACGGCGGCGCCGAACACGACTCCGAGTACCTCACCGGACGAGTTGACCAACGGTCCACCGGAATTGCCCTGCCGAACCGATCCGCGCACGGTGTAGACCTCACGCTGGATGGTTCCGGTGCGGTAGATGTCCGGCCCGCTGAGGTTGATGATCTCGCGGATACGCGCCGGGCTCGCCGTGTACGGACCGCCGCCGGGGTAACCGAGCACGATGGCGTCCGTACCGGATTCGGCTGGCGTCGGGGCGAAGGTCAGCACCGGTGCCTGCAGCTGTGGAACACGAAGCACCGCAACGTCTTCTTCCGGATCGAACAGCACGACGTCTGCGTCGAGCGGCCCGTTGGGCGAATCGACCGTCACCTCGGAGGTGCCGGCGACGACGTGCGCGTTGGTCATCACCAGATCGGATCCGACGACGAAACCGGAGCCTTCGAGAGCCTTCTGACAGCTCGGTGCGATGCCGTTGATCTTGATGACACTCGATTGCAGTTCCAACGGAACAGGTCCCGCGGCGATACCGGAGTCGGGCGCGGCGACTTCGGCGACCGGGGTGCGACCGAACGGTCCGATGACGTCCGGCAGTCCGGAGGTGTCGAGCAACGCCGAGAATTCCTCGGGTACCTGCCGCAGCCAGTCGGGTGCCACCTGATCGACCTGACCGAGCACCGACGACCCGCGCACCGCACTGGCCACCTCGGGCTGCGAGGACGACGTCAGCGGAATGGCCAGCAGCCACGCAGCGGCGAGCACCGCCACCGCCTGCAACCCGGCTCCGACCGTGCTGTCGACGGATCTCGCAGCGCGCGAATGTATTCCGCTGCGCAAGGCCCGCCCGAGGACCATGCCGGCGACTTCACCGACGATCACCAACACCACGATCAGTGCGATACCGACGAACACCCGCGTCCGCGCACCGTCGACGTGCTCGAGCACGTGCGGTGCCACCAGAATGCCGGCGACGGCACCGAGGACGACCCCCAGAAACGCCAGCGCCGACGCCACCGCCCCCTGCCGCCATCCCGACGACGCCGCCAGCAGTGCGATGGCGATCACCGCGATATCGACCCACCCTGAACCCGTCACCGATCGAGCCTCGCTCCTACCGCAGTCAAGCTGGCCTCCAGATCGCGTATGTCCCCCGTGTCCCACTCGGGCTCCCAGCCCGATACAGCCAGCAGACCCGCCAGGATACCGCCCGTGAATCCCCACACCAGCATTCCCTGCACGGCGAACGCCGGGCCCTGGTAGCCCGCAGGGTGGCGCACCTGAAAGCGATTGTCCGGATCGAGCAACTCGCGCAATGGAACTCGCACCACTCGCTCGGTCTCCCCGGGATCGACGACGC
Source organism: Rhodococcus cercidiphylli (assembly GCF_033042225.1). NCBI lineage: Bacteria > Bacillati > Actinomycetota > Actinomycetes > Mycobacteriales > Nocardiaceae > Rhodococcus > Rhodococcus cercidiphylli. Next base: position 29,885 of record NZ_JAWLKE010000012.1, on the reverse strand, counting down.
GCACTGGGCTGGGCTGCTGCCAGTACGAGAGCACCGGAACCACATCGAAGCGTGACGGCGGAACGTAGATGCCGGGCATCGTCGCCAGTGGCACGACGCCTGCCGGATCGAGTCCGGTTTCCTCCTGCGCCTCGCGCAGTGCCGTGCCGACCGGGCCGTCGTCGCCCGGGTCGGTGGCTCCGCCGGGGAAGGCGATCTGCCCGCTGTGATCTCGCAGCGTCGACGCGCGCTGAGTCAGCAGGACGTCGGCGTCGGCGGGCAATCCGCCGGGCGAGGTGGGATCTGCGGAGGCGGGGCCGCCGAACAGCACCAGCACAGCGGCGGACCGCGGTCGGTCGGACGGCGGTGCCTGACGCTGCAGCACTGGGTTGATGCCGGTGGTGTCGGTCAGTCCGCCGGCCCTGCCTGCCACGTCGAGCATGCGTCCGAGCCAGTCGGGTGCGCTCACGAGTCGACTCCGAGGTTCACGCGTACGGCGTCGGCGATCTCGTCGACGCTACGGAAAGGTTGTGGCAGCACCTTGGCGACAGTGCCATCCGCAGATATCAAAACGGAAACGGGCAGCACGTTGGGTGCTCCGACGGCGGCGACGACGCGGCCGCCTCCGTCCTGAACGCCGGGCAGGGTGACGCCGTAATCGGTCAGCCGAGTCAGGCCGTTGGCCTCGTTGGCGTCGTTGTGGACGGTCAGGACCTCGATCTTCTCGCCTGCCCGGTCGGCGTACTGCTGCAGATAGGGCAGCTCTTCGGCGCACGGGCCACACCAGTACGCCCAGATGTTGAGCAAAGCAGGGCGGCCCGCGAGTGCCTGCCCGAGGTCGACGTACGAGCCGTCGCCGATGCATTCGAGGGTGATGCCCGTCAACGGCCCCGCGGCGGTGCCCGACGCCGTGGGGCATGCGGCGAGACCGGCGTCCTGACGCAGTGGTGCGAGCGCCTCGGGGGTGTCGACTGCACGACGCTCGTCCGTGCTCGGTGTTCGCTGCCCGAGGCCGGGCGAATCCATGGGCTGCGCGGTCGGCGCGTCGCTCCGGGGCCACAGCGCGTAGACCATCCCGACCACAAGGATCAGAGCGACGAGTGACCACCGCAGGGCAGATTTGTTCACGGCACGATTCCGGCGAGGGCGAGAAGGTGGTCGGTTTCCGGGCCCTTCACCAACGCAGCTGCGGTTGCGGGGTCGGTCGGACCGGTCCCGAACGAGGGGCAGTCCTTGGCGAGGATGCACACCCCACAGGCGGGTGTACGAGCGTGGCAGACGCGTCGACCGTGAAAGATGACTCGATGCGAGAGCAGCGTCCACTCCTTGCGCTCGATGAGCGCGCCTACGGCGTGCTCGACCTTGACCGGGTCCTGCTCCGCGGTCCACTGCCAGCGCCGTACGAGCCGTCCGAAATGGGTGTCGACGGTGATTCCCGGAACATCGAAGGCATTGCCGAGAACCACGTTGGCCGTCTTGCGGCCGATCCCGGGGAGCGTGACGAGGTCCTTCAGCGTCGCGGGCACCTCGCCGTCGAAGTTCTCCAGCAACTTCTGCCCGAGACCGATCAGCGAGTTGGCCTTGTTCCGATAGAAGCCGGTGGTGCGGATGAACTCCTCGAGTTCGGTCCGGTCGGCCTCGGCGTAGTCACGGGCTGTGCGGTATCTCACGAACAGCGCCGGGGTGACCATGTTGACGCGCTTGTCGGTGCACTGCGCGGACAGGATGGTCGCGACGGCCAGTTCCAGCGGCGTGGTGAAGTCGAGTTCGCAGTACACATGCGGGAAGGCAGTGTTCAACGTCCGGTTCATTCGCCGAGCTCGACGCACAAGCCCGAGGTGCGTCTCCTCGCGTTTGCGCACGTCGGGGCGTTTCGGAGCTGTCGAATCCACTCCACAACTGTACGGACAAGAATGCGTAACGTTCCTCGCGGCAGCAGCGGACCGTGTTTGTATCGAGATCTTTTCGGTGTTAACTGGCCGGTATGCAAGGACTCGCCGTGGTGCTCTTTCCGGTACTACTCATGCTCTTCGCACTCGCGATGGAACGGGTCGAGTTTCGTCTGAGCAAGCTCGGCGTCCGGGAGCAAGAAGTACAGGAATTCCTCGATCAGGCGAGCAAGTCCGAGGTCGCCACTCTGGCGAACGAGGGCTTCCCGCACGCATTGGCCCGGTTCAACACCCGCAAACGCCGCCAGACCCCGCCGCGGACCATCGACACGCGCGACGGCCTGGCCGACCAACGAGCAAGTTGAGCGCGCGTTTCGTCCCATTGGTCGTAATTTGGATGAATTTCGGGTGAACGGGAACACACGCCCGAGTCCTCTGGCAACCTGTGGTGGCGTCGATCACTCGGTTTTCACCGACTCGAAGTAGACTCCCCTGAGGTAATTGTTGTGTTTGATCATCGGATCGGCGTCGACGCCTGAACTGCACCGCAGTTCGGTGCATGGCACGAACTGAGTACAAACGCTTTCGGTGGTGCGGGTTTCCGCGACACCGACATCCCAAAAGGAGCGCAAGTGGACGACGTCCTGGCACGGGCCGGCATCTTCCAAGGAGTCGAACCCTCTGCGGTTGCGGCACTGACGAAGCAGCTGCAGCCTGTCGATTTCCCCCGTGGGCACGTGGTGTTCAACGAGGGTGAGCCCGGAGACCGGCTCTACATCATCGTTTCGGGCAAGATCAAGCTCGGGCGACGCTCCCCCGACGGCCGCGAGAACCTGCTGACGATCATGGGACCGTCGGACATGTTCGGTGAGTTGTCGATCTTCGACCCCGGCCCCCGCACGTCCTCGGCCACCACGGTCACCGAGGTGCGCGCGGTCAGCATGGACCGTGCTGCGCTCAAGGACTGGATCGATCAGCGCCCCGAGATCGCCGAGCAACTGCTGCGCGTATTGGCTCGCCGGTTGCGTCGCACCAACAACAACCTGGCCGACCTCATCTTCACCGACGTTCCCGGACGTGTCGCGAAGGCGCTGCTCCAGCTGGCCCAGCGCTTCGGCACCCAGGAAGCGGGCTCGCTTCGCGTGACCCACGACCTGACGCAGGAAGAGATCGCTCAGCTCGTCGGTGCCTCGCGCGAGACCGTCAACAAGGCACTGGCCGACTTCGCACACCGCGGCTGGCTGCGCCTCGAAGGCAAGTCCGTGCTGATCTCGGACTCCGAGCGTCTGGCACGCCGAGCTCGCTAGGCCGAGTTCGGTCGAGACAGCAGCTCGCTAGCTCTCGCGGAGGTAGGCCAGCTGCGTCTTGACCGACATCCGCGCAGCCGGCCACAACTTCTTGTCCACGTCGGAATAGACGTGCCGTACCACCTGCATCGGTTTCGCGTTCTCGCCGATCTCGGCGAGCGCCGAGCGAACCTGATCCAGCCGCTGCCGACGGTGGGCGCGATACGCTCGCGCCACCTCGGCGGTGTCCGGCAACTCCGGTCCGTGCCCGGGAAGTACCGTCTTCCCCGCACCGGCCGCTTCGAGCCGGTCCAACGACTGCAGATAGTCCGCGAGCGAACCGTCCTTGGGGTCCAGCACCGTCGTGCCGCGACCGAGGACGGTATCTCCTGTCAGGATCGCGTCGTCCAACACGAAACTCACCGAATCCGCGGTGTGACCGGGCGTGTGCAGAACCTCGATGCGCAGCCCGGCTGCCTCGATGAACTCCCCGTGGGCCAGCGTTGCGCCGCCCCCGTGCAGGAACTTCTCCCCGACCGCACGCACCGGAGCCTTCGTCTTTCGGTGAAACCGCTTCAGCCCAGCAGTGTGATCGGCATGGCGATGGGTCACCAGCGTCAGCACCACCGTGCCCGACGCGGCGACGGCGTCGAGATGAGCTTTGTCCTTCGGCCCGGGATCGACCACGATGCACTCGTCCGACCCCGGTGCCTGCAGAATCCAGGTGTTCGTCCCGTCGAGCGTCATCTTGCCCGGGTTGTCGGCGAGCAGAACCGAGGCGGTGGGCGTCACCTGCCGGAGAAGTCCGTACGCGGGATGCTGGGGGTTCGAGTCGGCCATGAAAGTACTGTAGGTCGCCTTCTCCACGCGGTGTCCGGGAGGACTACCGTCGATATTCATGAAGGTCGGACTCGTCGGAGCTGGGCCCTGGGCCCGTAAGACTCAAGCCCCCTCGCTACTCGCCCATCCCGCCATCGACTTCGCCGGAGTATGGGCGCGTAGACCCGAAGCGGCAGCCGATCTGGGGGCACCGGTCTTCGACTCGTTCGACGCCCTGCTGGGTGCCGTCGATGCGGTGGCGTTCGCGGTACCGCCTGCCGTGCAAGCCGGATACGCACTCCGCGCGGTGCAGGCAGGCAAACATGTGTTGCTGGACAAGCCGATTGCCGCAACGGTGACCGAGGCCGAAGAACTGGCCGCGGCAGTGACGGCAGCAGGCGTCCGCTCGATGGTGACGCTGACGCTCCGGTTCGCCCCGGAGACAAGGCAATTCCTCGACGAGGTCGCCGGACGACCGTGGGCAGCGGGCTCGGGAACCTGGTTCTCCGGTGCCGTCCTCGGCGGGGCGTACGCGAACTCGCAGTGGCGACACGACGACGGGGCGATCCTCGACATCGGCCCGCACGTGTTCGATCTGCTCGACGCCGCACTGGGAACCATTGCGCGGGTTGCCTACTCGCACCGCGAGGTGGCGTCGGACAGTTGGACCGTGGTGCTCGAGCACGAGGGCGGTGCAACGAGCACCGTGCAACTGTCGCTGCGGACGCCGATCATGCCGTCCCTGATGCGGATCGAGCTCAGCGGCACCGACGGTATCGCCACGCTCACCGACCGCTCGACCTCGTCGACCGACTGCTTCGCCGTCCTGCTGGACGAATTCCTCGAGTCGGTCGACAAGGGTGTCGATCACGAATGCTCGGTACACCGAGGCCTACACCTGCAGAAAGTGATCAGTGCGGCTGCCGCCCCAGTGACATGTGCGGCTGCCGCCCCAGTGGCGTGGTTGAGTGCCCCAGAGGGCACCTAGCCACACCACTGCGCGTCAGCGCAGTTCGACGATGAGCTCCACTTCCACCGAAGCACCGAGTGGCAGTTCGGCGACGCCAACGGCCGAGCGCGCATGCTTGCCCGCATCGCCGAAGATCTCACCGATGACGTTCGACGCCCCGTTGATCACCCCGGGCTGGCCGGTGAATCCCGGAGCGGAGGCTACGAAGCCGACCGCCTTGATCACTCGGGCCACCGAATCGATGCCGACGAGCGCGTGCACGGCGGCGAGCGCATTCAGCGCGCAGAGGCGCGCCGCTGCGGTGGCGTCCTCAGCGGTGACGTCGCCGCCGACCTTGCCCACCGACGTCAGATTTCCGTCCACGATCGGCAACTGGCCGGAGGTGTGGACGAGCGAGCCCACCTGCACCGCCGGGACGTAGGCCGCCAGCGGCGGGACGACGTCGGGCAGCTCGATGCCCAGCTCGGACAGTCGTTCGCTCCAATTCGCCACGCGCGCTCAGACCTTCGGGCGCTTGAAGTACGCGACCAACGTGTCTCCGCCGTTGGGTCCCGCCATGATCGTGACGAGCTCCCAGCCCTCGGAGCCGTAGTTGTCGAGAATCTGCTTGGTGGCGTGAATCAGGACCGGCGCGGTGAAGTACTCCCAGATGATCTTTTCGCTCATGACTGGTGAGCCTATCGTTCGGTTCCACCGGCGCGGTGCCGGAACTACAGTCGTCGCATGGATCGGCTCGATATCAAGGACGCCATCTATCACTTCGCGCGTGACCGCGGTGATTCTCGAGACCAGTTCTCACTGACGGCGTTCGACTCGGTCGAACGCCCCGCGCCCTCGTTCGACGAGATCGTCGCGCACGTGGAGGCCCGCGCACCCGTGGTCCCCGGCCTGGGACTGCGGCTTCGGGAGGCACCGCTGAATCTGGACTATCCGCGATGGGTACCCGATACGTCCCCGCTGTCCGAACGAATGTCGGATCACGATCTCGGCGGTGCGCCCTGGGCCGACTTCGAGATCTTGATGGGCGACCTGCTCCGCACTCGTCTCGATCTCCGAGAGCACTCCTGGCACCTGCACGTGGTCCGTGGAATCGGTTCTGCTCCGTTGGTGCAGGGCGCGGTGACGGTGGTGATACTGCAGGTCGGGCACGCCCTGACCGACGGGCTGGGCGTATCGAGGATGGTTCGCGCACTCTTCGAACCACAGTCCGCGACAGGTGCGGCGCCGTCGCCGAATCTCACTGCCGAGCGGGAGAACGCCGTTCTCGGTGCGGTGTTCCGGGCACCGGTCGATCTCGTTCGATCACGGTGGGAGGCCCGTCGAGCTGTTCGCGCCTACCGGGGGTCGCAGCCCGGCCCGCCGTCGGTGCCGGCCACGGCGCTGAACCGGGCCGTGGGGCCGTATCGAGTCGTTCGCATAGTCCCCATGCAGAAGACGGAAGTCCGCGCGGGTGCCGCTTCGGTGACGGTGTCCGCTCTGTGTGCAGTCGGCTCGTGCCTCGATCGATATCTCGGCGACGGCGACGAGCCGCTGTCCGCGACCGGAGGCACCGTCGCGGCGTTCGTCCCGATGGCCCTACCGCGCGACGTGGAGTGGCCGGCAGCGAATCGAGCGGTGGTCGGAACGGTCGACCTCCACGTCGGAGAACCCGATATCGCGAAGCGAGCCGAGCTGATCACTCGGTCGCTCGCGGCCGAACGAGCCAGGGTGACGGCTGCACCGCTGCTCCGCGTCGCGCGCGCGGACGAGCGAGTGCCTGCACCGATCGTCCGGTTCGTACAGGGACGCCGATTCCGACAACACGACCGCTCTCCGTCGCACGTCGGTGCCCAGACGACCGTCGTCAGTGTCGACCGTGGCCGCGCGGACCTCGAGCTGTGTGGTGCCGTCGCGCGTTTCTCGGCAGGCTTTCCGTTCCTCGAAGACGGCCGGTGTCTCAATCACGGAATCTTCGGCCTCGGCGACGTGGTGACGATCGCGATGGTCGCCTGTCCCGACGCAGTACCGAATCTCGACGCGTACACCCAGGGATTGGTCGACCGACTCCGCCGACACTCCGAGCAGAGTTAGACACTTCGGTCGGACGCCCGGGGACGACCTCTATATGGTCGGGGTGTGGGCATAGCGAACGAAGAGGGATGGCCGGCGAAGGCAGATGCCGCGCGGCTGCATTTCGTATCCGGTAAGGGTGGGACCGGCAAGACGACGGTCGCTGCCGCATTGGCACTGGCGCTCGCAGCCGGTGGTCGACGGGTGTTGCTGGTGGAGGTCGAGGGCAGGCAGGGCATCGCGCAGCTGTTCGACGTGCCGCAGCTTCCGCCCAAGGAGACACGCGTCGCCTCGGCGGACGGCGGCGGCGAGGTCTACGCACTGGCCATCGACATCGAGACCGCGTTCCTCGAATACCTCGAGATGTTCTACAACCTCGGCTTCGCCGGCCGCGCGATGCGCAAGATCGGTGCCATCGAGTTCGCGACGACCATCGCACCGGGTCTGCGCGACGTGTTGCTGACCGGCAAGGTCAAGGAATGTGTGGTGCGGACCGACAAGAAGGGCAACCGGGCCTACGACGAGATCGTCGTCGACTCGCCGCCGACCGGACGCATCGGCAACTTCCTCGACGTCACCAAGGCCATGGCCGACCTGGCCAAGGGCGGACCGGTTCGTTCGCAGAGCGAGGGCGTGGTGCGGTTGCTGCACTCGGCCGACACCGTCGTGCACCTGGTGACGTTGCTCGAGGCACTGCCGGTGCAGGAGACGGCCGACGCGGTGCGTGAGCTAGAGGCGGCAGATCTTCGACTCGGCGCGGTCATCGTCAATCGCACCGAACCGACGTACCTGCCCGCCGAGTCGCTCGAGGCCATCGCCGAGGGCGAGATCGATGCCGTCGCCATTCAGGACGGTCTCGCCAAAACCGGAATCACGCTCTCCGAGGCGGACTTTGCGGGGTTGCTCACCGAATCGATCGAGCACGCGGCAACGCTCTCGGCTCAGGTGGAGAGCGCAACCACGCTCGACGAACTCGACGTCGCGCGGATGTCGCTGCCGATGTTGGCCGATGGTGTCGATCTCGGCGGCTTGTACGAGCTCGCCGCCAAGCTTGCAGAACAGGGTGTCCGATGACTCGACCAGTAGCAACCGAACTCGATGTCGACCGCATCCTGACCGATCCCACGTCGCGGATCGTCGTCGTCTGCGGGGCCGGCGGAGTCGGCAAGACCACCACCGCGGCCGCGATGGCCCTGCGGGCTGCCGAGCAGGGCAGGCGGGTGGTGGTGCTGACGATCGATCCGGCCCGCCGCCTGGCTCAGGCTCTCGGTCTCGGTGATCTCGACAACAGCCCGCAGCCGGTGAAGTTGGGTGCCGGTGCCAAGGGTGAACTGCACGCGATGATGCTGAACATGCGACGCACATTCGACGAGATGGTCATCGAGCACTCGACGCCCGAGAAGGCCGAGCAGGTGCTGGCCAATCCGTTCTATCAGACTGTGGCGTCGTCTTTTTCGGGCACGCAGGAGTACATGGCGATGGAGAAGTTGGGGCAGTTGTCCCTGGACTCGTCGTGGGATCTGATCGTGGTGGACACTCCGCCGTCGCGCAATGCACTGGACTTCCTCGATGCACCGCAGCGACTCGGCTCGTTCCTCGACGGCCGGTTCATCCGGCTGCTCACCGCTCCCGGCCGCGGCATCACCCGCGTGGTCACCAGCGCGATGAGCTTGGCCATGCGCGGCGTCTCCACCGTGATCGGCAGCCAAATGCTGTCCGACGCATCAGCTTTCGTGCAATCGCTGGATTCCATGTTCGGCGGGTTCCGCGAGCGGGCGACGCGTACCTACCAGCTGCTTCGCGAGGACGGCACCAGCTTCCTCGTCGTCGCTGCCGCAGAACCCGACGCGCTGCGCGAGGCGGCCTTCTTCGTCGAGCGCTTGTCTGCGGAGAAGATGCCCCTGGCCGGGTTGGTGGTGAACCGGACGCACCCGACGCTGTCGTCGGTGCAGGCGGATCACGCCGCGACGGCGGCCGATCTACTCGATCGGATCGACGACCCGGGTGCGGATCTGACCGCCGCTGTCCTCCGGATCCACGCTCAGCGCGCCGTCACGGCAGCGCGTGAGGTGCGGTTGCTTCGCCGGTTCACCGGTGCGCACCCCCGCGTGCCCATCGTCGGTGTTCCGTCACTGCCGTTCGAGGTCTCCGACCTCGCCGCGCTGCGTGCAGTGGCCGATCAGCTGACTCGCAAAGGCTGAATCGGCCCTGCCCGGCAGGCGACTAGATGGCTGCTTGCTGCTGACGCTGGGTCTCGAAGAACTCGGACCAGGAGTCGACCTCGGGGTGCTGCTTGAGCAGCGCCCTGCGCTGGCGTTCCGTCATGCCGCCCCAGACACCGAACTCGACTCGATTGTCGAGGGCATCCGCACCGCACTGCATGAGTACCGGGCAGTGCCGGCAGATGGTTGCGGCCTTGCGCTGCGCTGCACCCCGGACGAAGAGCTGGTCCGGGTCAGTGCCCTTGCAACGGGCGTGCGACACCCAGGCGATGCGTGCCTCGGCTTCTTCTACATCGAGTCGCGTCGGCGCGGTTGTCGTGTGCATGCGGATACCCCTTTGCGTTGCGGACGTCCTCGCTGGACGTCCCGGAGGCTCGAAGCGGTTTGTACCTCGTCAGGCGAAGCACAAATTCTAGGAGCTGCCCCACATTCATTATCAAGTGTTATGCGAATCACACCGTGCTCATAATTTAGGTAAAGCGAGCCCCGAATGCAAGACGGCGGGGTCACATTTCTGGTACGGCCGTCCCGAGCAGGGGCGCAGCACACGGCGCATGCAGGCCTCTGCCGGTCCGAGCCACACCCACGTACGCTGTGCTCTGTGTCAGTTGGAAAAACCGTGGCGAAGCTCGCCGGATGTTCAGCACTCGCCGGTGCATTGCTCGCCGGCGTGATGTTCCCCTTGGCCGGTGGGTTCGGGTACGCCTCCAACCGCGCCGCCGATACCGTCGACAACGTCTCGGCCGAGTTGGTCGAGGGCGCAGTGCCTGCCGTCTCGACGATGACGGACGTCAACGGCACGCCCATCGCCTGGTTGTACGAGCAGCGCCGATTCGAGGTGCCGAGCGACCAGATCTCCAACGAGATGAAGCTCGCCATCGTCTCGATCGAGGACCGCCGCTTCGCCGAACATCAGGGCGTGGACTGGCAGGGCACGCTCCGAGCGTTCCTGACCAACACCACCAGCGGGCAGGTCGAGCAGGGCGCATCCACCATCGATCAGCAGTACGTGAAGAACTACCAGCTGCTCGTGGTGGCCAAGACCGACGCCGAGCGCCGAGCGGCCATCGAGACGACGCCCGCTCGCAAGATCCGCGAGATCCGCATGGCGTTGACGCTCGACAAGGAACTGACCAAGGACGAGATCCTCACCCGGTACCTCAACCTCGTTCCGTTCGGCAACGCGTCCTTCGGCATCCAGGACGCCGCCCAGACCTACTTCGGTATCGATGCGAGCCAGCTCAGCGCCGTCCAGGCCGCGATGCTCGCAGGCATGGTGCAGTCCAGCTCCGCACTCAACCCGTACACCAACGAGGAGGGCGTGCTCGAGCGCCGGAACACCGTGCTCGACACGATGATCCAGAACCTCCCCGAACGCGCCGACGAGCTCGCCGCGCTCAAGTCCGAGCCGCTCGGTGTGCTGCCCGTTCCCCAGACCCTGCCCCGCGGATGCATCGCGGCAGGCGACCGCGGATTCTTCTGCGACTACGCACTGCAGTACCTGGCCGAGGCGGGAATCAGCCAGGAACAGATCGACAAGGGCGGGTACCTCATCCGCACGACGCTCGACCCCGCCGTACAGAACTCCACCAAGGCCGCCCTGGTGGAGAACACCAGCCCGAACCTCGACGGCGTTGCCACCGTCATGAACGTCGTCGCACCGGGCCAGGACCAGCACCGAGTTCTCGCCATGGGCAGCAGCCGCACCTACGGCCTCAGTGCCGACGACGACGAGACGGTGCAGCCGCAGCCGCACTCGCTGGTCGGCAACGGAGCGGGCTCGATCTTCAAGATCTTCACCACCGCCGCGGCGATGGAGCGCGGACTGGGTACCAGCGCGACGCTGCAGGTGCCCAGGCGCGTCGAGGTCAAGGGCGTCGGCGACGGCGGTGCACGGAACTGCCCGGCAGCGACCTACTGCGTCGAAAACGCGGGCAACTACCCGGCGTCGCTGTCCATCACCGACGCGTTGGCGCAGTCCCCCAACACCGCGTTCGTCAAGCTGATCGAGTCGGTCGGCGTCACCCCGACCGTCGACATGGCCGTTCGTCTGGGCCTGCGGTCGTACAACGACCCCGGCTCGTCGGGCACCGACCAGTCCATGGCCGATTTCCAGAAGGATCAGAATCTCGGCTCGTTCACCCTCGGACCGACCTGGGTGAACCCGCTGGAGCTGTCCAACGTGGCTGCCACGTTGGCCTCGGGTGGCATGTGGTGCCCGCCCACCCCCATCGACTCGATCTTCGACCGCGACGGCAAGCCCGTTCCGGTTGCTCACCAGGCGTGTGAGCAGGTCGTCGAGCCCGGTCTGGCGAACACCCTCGCCAATGCCATGAGCAAGGACGATCAGCCGGGCGGCACGTCCGCCGCAGCGGCCGGCTCCGCCGGCTGGACCCTGCCGATGGCAGGCAAGACCGGCACCACCGAGTCGAACAGGTCCTCCGGCTTCCTCGGGTTCACCAACAACTACGCCGCCGCCGTGTACACGTACGGCGACTCACCGACGCCGAGCGAGATCTGCTCGTTCCCGCTGCGCCCATGCAGCTCGGGCAACCTGTACGGCGGTAACGAGCCGGCTCGAACGTGGTTCGACGCCATGACACCGATCGCCACCAACTTCGGACCCGTCGCGTTGCCACCCGTCGACCAGAAGTACGTCCGCGGCTCGGCCAACGGCCAGGTACCCGACGTGACCGGCCAGAGCCAGTCGTCGGCGACATCGACCCTGCAAGGCGCAGGCTTCCAGGTGACGGTGGCCACCACGGCCGACCAGGCGGCTCGCGGCACCGTGGTGTCGACGTCCCCGTCGGGTTCGGCGGTCCCCGGATCGAACATCACGATCTACGTCAGTGACGGTTCGGTTCGACCTGCGCCGGCTCCGGCACCCGCGCTGCCGAACATTCAGATCCCGGACCTCCCGCCGGGCATCCAGATTCCGGCGATCCCCGGGATCACGGCACCTCGCTAGTGCCTGCGGCAGTGGTGCGGTTATGTGCCCCAGGGGGGACGTAACCGCACCACTGCGCGGAGCGCACTACAGGCGGTCTTTGACAGCCTTCGACAATCGCGATCCGTCGGCCTTGCCTGCGGCGAGTCCCGACGCGATCTTCATGACCTGACCCATCTGCTTCATCGCCGGTCGCTCCCCGAGGTCTTCGGCGACCTGCGCGATGGCGGTGTCGACGATGGTGGCCAACTCCTCGTCCGTGAGCGGAGTGGGCAGATACTCATTGATGATCTGCGCTTCTGCATGCTCGTTGGCGGCGAGTTCGCCGCGGCCGTTCTGCGTGTAGATCTCGGCCGATTCGCCGCGCTTCTTCGCTTCCTTGGCAAGCACTTTGAGAACGTCGTCGTCGGTCAGATCGTGGGCCTCCTTGCCGGAGACCTCCTCGGTCTGGATGGCGGCGAGAATCATGCGCAGCGTTGCCAGGCGGAGCTTGTCCTTCGCCTTCATCGCTGCGGTGAGGTCGGTTCGGAGGCGGGCCTTGAGTTCGGACATGGCGGAAACGCTACGCGGCACAGTCCTCGGCTCGCACGTCCATATCCGGTTGCTGCCGTATCGTGGATGAGGTGTCCGCACAATTCAGTCCCTCGTTTCTCAGCACGTCGACGCAACTGCGCAGTGCCTCCACACAACTGCGCAGCGCGTCCTCGCAACTGCGCTCTGCTGCAGAGCAGGCGCGCGACGCCGTCAGAGCAGCACCGCTGAAGAGTTCCGTGATCGGAACGGCGGGCGCGGCGGCGTTGGGTCTCGGATACGCCACACTCATCGAACGCAATGCGTTCACGCTGCGTGAGACGTCGATGGCGGTGCTCGAGCCGGGTTCGGCGACGCTGCGCGTGCTCCACATCAGCGACCTGCACATGATGCCCGGACAGCGGATGAAGCAGAACTGGTTGCGTGAGCTGGACCGCCTCGAACCCGATCTGGTCGTCAACACCGGAGACAATCTCTCGCACCAGCGCGCCGTGCCCAGCGTCGTGCAGGCGTTGGGGCCGCTGCTGGCTCGGCCGGGTCTGTTCGTGTTCGGTAGCAACGACTACTTCGCTCCCAAGCCGAAGAACCCGTTCAAGTACTTCGACAAGAACCACAAGCGCACCACCGGCGACTCGTTGCCGTGGCGCGACCTGCGGGCCGCGTTCTCCGAGCGGGGCTGGCTCGACGTGACGCATGTGCGTCGCGAGCTCGAGGTGGCCGGGGTACGGATCGCGTCGGCGGGCGTCGACGACCCCCATCTGAAGCGCGACCGCTACGACACCATCGCCGGCCAGCCCAATCCCCTCGCAGACCTTCGTCTGGGCATCACGCACTCCCCGGAGCCGCGAGTGCTGGACAAGTTCGCTCAGGACGGATACGACCTCGTCCTCGCCGGGCACACCCACGGCGGCCAGCTGTGCCTCCCGTTCTACGGCGCGCTGGTGACGAACTGCGAGATCGACCGTTCGCGGGTCAAGGGCCCGTCCAAGTGGGGCGCGCACACCCAGCTACACGTCTCCGCGGGCATCGGAACGTCGCCGTACGCGCCTGCACGGTTCTGCTGCCGCCCCGAGGCCACCCTGATCACGCTGACTCCGGCCCCGAGAACGGGTCCGAAAAACGTCTCCGACGAGGGCGTTTCGCGTTCCGAGGCAGTCGTGAGTTAGACTTCTCCAGCGGTACACGGGGTGTGGCGCAGCTTGGTAGCGCGCTTCGTTCGGGACGAAGAGGTCGTGGGTTCGAATCCCGCCACCCCGACAGTTGGACCACGAATAGGGACCCATTCGATTCGATCGAATGGGTCCCTTTTTTCACGCGGTGGACGGCTACTGTGAGTCGACTCTGTCGACCCCGAGCGAACGGATCTCACGACCCATGCCGACCCCCACCCGCGTACACGTCAAGCACCGGTTCGTCTCTCCCCCCGAGATCGTCTTCGCGGCGTTGTCGGAGCACGAGAACCTCGGCCCGCTCTTCATGGCGAAGATCGGCCGCGTTCGGGACGGTGACACCTCCCGCAACGGCGTCGGGTCTACGCGCAGCCTGAAGCTGGGTCCGCTTCCTGCGTTCGAGGAAACCACGATCACCTCCGAGCCCCATTCGCTGATCGAGTACCGCATCACCAAGGGCGGTCCGCTACGCGGCCACTGGGGCGTGCAGAAGTTCACCCCCACCGCCGACGGCGGCACCGAGCTCGACTACACGATCGGATTCGACGCACCCGTCCCCGGCCTCGCCGCGATCGTCGGTAAGGCACTGTCGTCGAGCATCTCGAAGAATCTGTCGACCCTGGCTCCGTAGCGCCGCCACCCGGCGGCAAGTCATACCCGAGTAGGACACCGGACATACTCGGGACCGACGATTCTCGCCGCCGAATGCGGGACGGTCGAGGCATGGACATCGTCAGAACTCACAGCCTCGGCAAGCGCTACGGCGCCCATACCGTTGTCGACGACGTGAACCTTCGCATTCCTGAGGGCTGCGTCTACGGCTTTCTCGGTCCGAACGGATCGGGCAAGTCGACGACCATGAAAATGTTGCTGTCCCTGATCCGACCGACCTCCGGTGAGGTGGAGATCCTCGGGAAACCGATGAATCACGGGACCCGCCGCGGATTGCTTTCACACATCGGATCACTCATCGAAGCTCCACCCGGATACGGCCATCTCACGGGTGCGGAAAACCTTCGCATCGTGCAACGCTCGCTCGGATTGCACGCCGAACAGATCGACCGGGCGGTGGCCACCGTCCGGCTGCAGGAGCACCTCGACAAGAAGGTGAAGAACTACTCGCTGGGGATGAAACAGCGCCTGGGCATCGCAATGGCGCTGGCGCGCGAACCACGACTTCTGATCCTGGACGAGCCCACCAACGGCTTGGACCCGGCAGGCATCGAAGAGATCCGCGGCCTGCTCCGCCATCTCGCCGAACACGGCGTGACAGTGATGGTCTCGAGCCATCTGCTCGGCGAGATAGACAAGACGGCGAACATGCTGGGGATCCTGAGCCAGGAGCGCTTGATCTTCCAAGGCACCCGCGACGAGCTGTTCGCCGCCTCCACTCCGGATGTACTCATCGACGTCATCGATCCGACTTGTGCGCGTTCGGTTCTGCAACAGCGCATTTCGGTCGAGGTCGAGGATCACACTCTGAGGCTGTCCGGCATCGACGATCGAGGTGCCGCACAGGTGGTGGCAGAACTCGTCGGCGCGAACGCAGGCGTCTACGGCGTTCGGCGCGACGATCAGTCGCTCGAAGACGTATTCATGAATCTGACGAAGGGTGGCCGATTGTGACGACCGTACGCAACGAGTTCGCCAAACTCAGACACAGGCACATCGGCGCGATCGCCGCTGTGTTGGTCGCCGCAATCGTCGGGTTGACCTTCGTCGGCGCTATCACCGCAACAGCGTCGAAGGATTCGACCACGGTCTCCTGGGCGCTGCTACTGGCCGGGCTGTCCCTTGCCGTCCCCGTCGCATCCCCGCTGCTGATCGCCGTGATGGCAAGCCGCACAATGGAAGTCGAGCACCAATCCAACGGCTGGCTGCTGAACCGGACCAATGGAACCGGGCGCGGAGCCCTCGTGCGCGCGAAGCTCGTCTCGACGGGCCTCGTCGTTGCAGGCGCAACGGTTGCGGCCAGTGCTGGAGGTGTATTTCTGGGAATTGCAGTCGGAGCGACCCAACCCTTGCCTGCCGACCTGTGGTTGGGCTACACGGCGGCGGCGGTGACGACCAACCTCGTGATACTCGCTGTGCACCTGCTGATCTCAGCGCGTGTGGACAACCAACTGGTCGCGCTGGGAATCGGCATCGTGGGTACCGTCATCGCGATCTGCGCCTCCGGATTTCCCTCCTGGGCAGCACACCTGACGCCGTGGGGCTACTACTCCTTGGCGTCTGCCGCCGACTACCGAGGCGAACAGGTGGTGACGCTGAACCCGTCCTACGCCAGCATCACCGCCCTCGCAGTTGCCGGGGCAGTGTCGTTCTGGCTCAAGACCGTTCGACTCGATCGACAGGAGGTACGAGCATGAATGCGTTCTCGGCCGAAATGATCAAGCTCAGGCGCTCACAGGCATGGGCGGTCGTCGTTCTCCTCCCGCTGATCATCGCGGGGGTCGGAACGTTCAACACCATCGCGTCGGGCGCAGAGTTGGCAGAGGGATGGCGCACATTGTGGTTGCGCACAGTCGTGTTCTACGGCCTGTTCCCACTCGCACTCGGAGTTGCGGTACTGGCATCACTGGTTTGGAGATCCGAACACCGAGGCGGGAATTGGAATGCCCTGATGAGTGGGCCGGTACCGTCGGTGCGCATCGTGATCGTCAAAACGGCTGTGGTGGCAACACTCACCGCGGCCATGAACATCGTCATGCTGGCAGCCGTCGTTGTTCTCGGCAAGGTGGTGTTCTCGCTCGACGGAACGCTCCCCTCCGAGCTCCTCGCGACCGGCGCGCTGATAGTGGTGGGGTCACTACCGGTCGCGGCACTGCACTCCGCTCTGTCGATGGCTGTCAGGTCGTTCGCGGTGCCGATTGCCATCGCTCTCGTCGGGGCCGGTATATCGGTGTTCCTCCTCACCGCCGAGGTGACCGGGGCGATCTTCGTGCTGCCCTATGCCCTGGCCACTCGCGCAACCCAGTTGACCTCCGGAACTTTCGGTGACTCGGGTTCGCTCACCACCGGGGCCGCACTGTCGGTCCTGACGGCCACGGCGCTGCTCACTGTCGCGGTCGTCGCATCGGCAGGCAGGGCACTCGACCGCAAGGACATTCACGTCCAGTGACAGCTCGAGGCCCCGACCGAATGCCCTCGATCGGGGCCTCGTGAAACGTCGAGTCAGCTGGACGCAGCGCGCAGTTTCTCCAAAAGCGGGCCTGCGGCCTCGGCGAGGAAGCGCTCCTGGGTCTCGTCGCCCACCTGCACGAGTGCGATGTCGGTGTACCCGGCCTCCCAGTACGGCTTCACGGCCTCGACGATGGCGTCCAGGTCCGGTCCACACGGAATCGTGTCGGCCACATCCTCTTTGCGTACGAACTTGGTCGCTCCGGCGAATCCAGCCGTCGTCGGCAGATCGGCGTTGACGGCCCAACCGCCCGCGAACCAGCGGAAGCGATCGTGCGCGCGATCGACGGCCGCGTCCTTGTCCGGATCCCAGGAGATCGGGATCTGTCCGATGGACCGCGCCGGGCCCTCGTGGTTGTCCGACCATGCCTTGACGAGATCGGCGTCGGGCTCGGTGGCGATGAGGTGATCACCGTACTCGGCGAATCGCGCGACGGCCTTCTCGCCACCGGCTGCGATGCCGATGGGCACGCCGCCCTCGGGCAGGTCCCAGATCCGGGCGGAGTCGACGCGAAAGTGCTTACCGTCGTACGTGACCAAGCCACCGGCGTGCAATGCCCTGATGATCTCGAGCGCCTCGACGAACATGTCCTGCCGCTTGTCGATGGACGGCCAGCCCTCGCCGACAACGTGCTCGTTCAGGTTCTCACCGCTGCCGAGGCCGAGGGTGAAGCGGCCGTCGGCCAGGATCTGCATCGTCGCAGCCTTCTGCGCGACGACGGCCGGGTGATACCGGATGATCGGGCATGTCACGTACGTCATGAGCTCGACGCGTTCGGTGGCCTGAGCCACCGCGCCCAATGTGGTCCAGGCGTACGGCGAGTGCCCCATGGAGGACAGCCAGGGCGAGTAGTGGTCGCTGGCGACCTCGAAGTCGAAACCGACTCTCTCGGCACCGACTGCGTACTGCACCAGCTCTTTCGGGCCGCTCTGCTCGGTCATCAAGGTGTATCCGAAATTGGTCATGCGTGTCTCCTAGATAGTTGCGACGGAACCGGCGTCGACTCGGTAGTTCGATCCGTTGACGAAGGACGCGCGGTCCGAGCACAGGAACGTGATCACCGAGGCGACTTCCTCGGGTTCGCCACGGCGTCCGAGCTCCATGTACGGACGCTCCTCGTCGAGGAAGCTCTCGATGGCACCGTCGCGGTCGGTTCCCTTCTCCTCGGCGCGCTTGTCCATCATCGCGTCGGTCATCGGGGTGTGAATGAACGCGGGAGAGACCGCATTGACCAGCAGTCCCTCGGACGCATAGCTGCGCGAGAGCCCCTTGGCGAGGGCCAGCACGCCGGCTTTGGCTGAGCAGTAGGGCAATTCGTCGTCGTACGGCTGCACGGCGTCCTCGGAGGTCAGCAACACGATGCGTCCCCAGCCACCGCGGCGGAGTGCGGGCAGAAATGCTCGCAGTAGCCGGACCGGTCCCATCAGGTCGATGTCGAGGGTGGAACGCCACCCCTCCTCGTCGATCTCGTGGAACAGCCCCTGCGCTCCGGTCACTCCGGAGGACTGGACGAGAATGTCGATGTCGCCCACTACCTGCTGCGTCCGTGCTGCCAGGTTCTCGACCGCGTCGGTGTCGGTCACGTCCGCGGCGAACGCGAACAACTGCCCCTCCGCTGCGCCGAGTTTCGCTGCGGCCTCGTCGAGCGAGGTCTGATCCTTGTCGCTGATCACGACGCGAACACCCTCGGCCAGCAGCATTCTCGCGGTGTGCCAGCCGATACCGGAGTCTGCTCCGGTGACCAATGCTGTCCTACCGTTGATTCCCAAATCCATTGAATCCCACCTTGTGTAAGAGATCGCGGTCAGGCTGTGGCGTCGTGCGAGCGCGCAATGGTCAGCGCCGCATTCACCAGGGCCAGGTGGCTCAAGCCCTGCGGGAAGTTACCCAGAAACGATCCATCCGAAGCATCGATCATTTCGCTGTACAAACCGACGTCGTTGGACAGCTCCACCAGTTGGTCCATCAGAGCTGCGGCTTCGTCGTCTCGGCCGACGCAGGACAGCGCCGACACTCGCCAGAAGGCGCAGGCCACGAAGGTCACTTCTTCCTTCGAGACCCCGCTGTAGCGGTACATCAACGGACCGGCACCGAGTTCTTCGACGAGCGCATCGATGGTGGACGAAAGACGTTCTCCCCGATCGAAATCCATCTCGGCCGCGAGCAGTACCGACGCATCGAGCCCGTCGGCACCCGGGTACGCCAGGTAGGCCTGCCGCTCGTCCGACCAACACTCGGTCTCGATGTAGAGCCGGATGCGTTCCTTCTCGGCCTTCCATCGATCCGGTATCCCCGGGATCTCGCCTGCTTCTGCCAGGTGCACGGCACAGTCCAGCGCCTGCCAGCAACCGAGCTTGGAGCTGGTGTAGTGCTGTTCGTCCTCGAGCTCCCAGATCCCGGCGTCCTTGCGCTGCCACGAATCGCAGGCCTCGTCGGCGATGGCGGCCAGCAGGCGCCCCGTCTGCGCGTCCAGGATGTTCCCCGCGTCGACGTACTGCCGGATGATGGAGAACAGGTCACCGAAGATCATCAGCTGCAGCTGATCCGCAGCAGCGTTGCCGTTGACCACCGGCCCGATGCCTCGCCAGCCGGGAACGTCGGGTTGTTCCGTGCCACCCGGCAGTTCACCACCGAGGGTGTAGAAGACGTTGACCAACGGATCGTTGACTCGGATCACTTTCAGCAGCCACGCCACTGCAGCATGGATCTCCTCGCGAAGGCCGAACCGTTGCAGCGCACGGATGGTGTACGCGGCGTCGCGAACCCACGCGTAGCGGTAGTCCCAGTTCTTGCCACCGGTCCTGTTCTCGGGCAGAGAGGTGGTGGCAGCGGCAGCGATGGCACCGGAGGGGCTGTGCAGCAACAACTTCAGAGCCAGCGCGCTCCGCGCCACATGCTCCGACCACGGTCCCTGGTACGAGAATTCGTCGGACCACACGCGCCAGTTGGCGATCGTCCGGTCGATCCCCTCGTCGAGGTGCTGCGGATCGGGCAGCGGCAACGGCTCGTTCTCCGTGCCCACGACGCCCAGCACATGCCGAGAATCCGGGTGGGTGGTGAAGACACCACCGATGTCGCGGTCCGCGACGTGCACCTCCTCGATGCCCAGAGTCCGCACGGCCAAGGTCAATCCGTCGACCCGCAACACGGTGCCGTGCTCGGTGTCGTACGCCCACGGCGACGCGATGCCGAGCATGGTGCCCGGCGCCACGGACCACGACAGCTCGACGTTGCCGTCGAGACCCTCGACGCGGCGGGCCAACTCCACCCACGGAAGACGCCCGGCGACACCGGTGTTCAGCGAGTCGGTGACTCGGACGGTGCCGGTGTCGGTACGGAACGTCGTGCTCAGCACATTTGTCCCGGGGACGAATTCACGCTGGACGGTGAACTCCTCCAGCGGCGTCAGCTGAATGTATCCACCGTTCCCAGCGTCGAGCAACGCTGCGAACGGCGGCGGCGAATCGAGGTTCGGAACCGGAAACCAATCGATCCGGCCGTCGTCGGCGATCATCGCCACGGTGCGGCCGTCACCGATGGCGCCGTAGCTCTCGATGGGGACATAGCCGTCGACCCGGGGGTGCGGCTTGCGGAACTCGCTCAAGCACTTGCCTTTTCATCGGAGTAGAAGGGACTGTCCTCGATGTGGGCGAGCAGATCGGCGGGGTCGTCGAACACTGCTACCGCCCCCGCGTCGAGCAACTCACCACGTGAGATGCCGCCACTGCGAACACCGATGGCGCGTACACCCGCGCGACCGGCCGACTCGATGTCCCAGACGCTGTCGCCGACCATCACCGCCTTGGATGCCTCGACGCCGCCACGTTCGAGTGCAACCGCAACGATGTCGGGCTCCGGCTTGGCTACGTCGGCGTCCTCACCGGACGTCACCACGGCAACCGAGTCCTCGACGTCGAGCAGGTCGCGCAACGTCGACAACTCGCTCTCCGGAGCCGAGGTCGCAAGCACCACGGTGATGCCGCGAGAGTTCAAGTCCGCCAACAGTTCACGGGCACCCGGCAGCACTTCGAGATCCGCCGACGCAGCAGCGTAGTACTCGCCGTGCAGCGTCTTCGCTTCGTGGGCAAGCGCGCTGTTCGAGGACCCGACGAGCGTCTCGAGCAGCTTCGACCCGTCCATCCCGATGCAGCGGTGAACACGCCAGGAAGGAACGGAACCACCGGCCTCACGAAACGCGCGCGACCACGCGTCGACGTGCACGTAGTTGGAATCGACGAGGGTGCCGTCGATGTCGAGCAGGACCGCGTCGACCGTCGGTTTGGAAACAGGCATGGTTTTCGGATACCCGGGGGTGGTGCAGGCAAACAACAGGCCCCCCGCTGTGCGCGAGGGGCCTGTCGGGTGGGAAAACGTCAGCTGGCCTGGGCCTGCCACATCCAGTGCAGCTGCTCGAGCCGAGCCGTGATGCCGATGAGCAGGTCCTGGGTCACCGGATCGGCTTCGCCAGTGTCGGCGATGCGTCCGCGAAGACGCTCCACGACCGCGGCGAGGTTGTCGACGACCGCTGGGACGACTTCGCTGTCCTTGGTCCATCCGGCACCGAAGCCCTTGGTTCCTGCCGTCGAGGAGACGGTGGCTGCGCGCCCGTCGGGGCTGACGCCGATAGCGGTGGCGCGCTCGGCGGCCTGGTCGGTGAATTCACGTGCGGCCGTGACCAACTCGTCGAGCTCGAGGTGCACCGACCGGAAGTTCTTGCCGATCACGTTCCAGTGCGCCTGCTTGGCGATGAGCGAAAGGTCGATGAGATCGACCACAGTTCCCTGAAGCGCGTCGCCGGCGATCTTCTGCTGGCCTGCGTCGAGGGTGCTGGTGATGGGGTTCGTCATGATGTGGCCTCCCTGCCGTTGGACGACGGTATGCATCGCACACCATTATTGTTCTTTCGTCTGTACTGCACAACGGCAGGTCGACCCGCGTTGTTCCGGATCGGCGTCACATCCGCTGTGACGCCGATCCCAACATCAGACCTTGGCTGCTTCGTCGGCAGGATCGTCGATTGCGCCTGCACCCGTGGTCGGTGCGGTCTCGTTCTGCTGCGACCGAACGCCTTCCTCGACTTTCTTGCCGAGCTCGGGATCGACGTTGGTCCAGTACTCGAACACCCGGCTCAGAACGGGCTCGCTGACGCCGTTGAGGACGTGCCCCACGATGTTCCCGACGAGGCGCTCACGCTGCGCGTCGTCCATGACCTCGCGGACCAGGGCTCCCGCTTGCACGAAGTCGCCGTCCTCGGGGTGCTCGATGTACCCGGTGCGCACGAAGCGGGGCTCGAAGTCCCATGCTCCGTCGTCGCCGTACTTGTTCGTGTCCGCCGACGGGCCGCCGAACGAGTTCGGCGCGTAGACGGGCGTCTCCGGGGAGTTGAACGAGTACCGCATGTTGCCGTCCTTGGAGTACGAGTTGACCTCGGACTTCGGGGCGTTGACCGGCAGCTGCGCGTAGTTCGCTCCGATGCGGTACCGGTGCGCGTCGGCGTAGGAGAAGACGCGGCCGAGCAGCATCTTGTCGGGGCTGAAGCCGATGCCGGGCACGGTGTTGGACGGCTCGAACGAGCTCTGCTCGATCTGCGCGAAGAAGTTCTCCGGGTTGCGGTTCAAGGTCATCTTGCCGACCTCGATCAACGGGTAGTCCTTCTGCGACCAGACCTTGGTGAGGTCGAACGGGTTGTACTTGTAGTTCTCTGCCTCGTCGTACGGCATGAGCTGCACCTTGAGGGTCCAGCTGGGGAAGTCGCCGTTCTTGATGGATCCGAAGAGGTCCTGACGGTGATGATCGGGGGACGTACCCGCAACCTCGTCCGCCTTGTCCTGCGTCAGGTAGTCGATACCCTGATCGGTCTTGAAGTGGAACTTGACCCAGGTCTTCGTGCCGTCCTCGGCGATGAGCTGGTACGTGTGCGAACCGAACCCGTCCATGTGGCGGAACGACTTGGGGATACCCCGGTCGCCCATGAGCCACGTCACCTGGTGCGCCGACTCGGGCGAGAGGGTCCAGAAGTCCCACTGCATGTTGTTGTCGCGCAGACCGGAGTCGGGCATGCGCTTCTGGCTACGGATGAAGTCCTGGAACTTGATCGGGTCCTTGACGAAGAAGATCGGGGTGTTGTTGCCGACCAGGTCCCAGTTGCCTTCCTCGGTGTAGAACTTCAGTGAGAATCCGCGCGGGTCACGCCAGGTGTCGGGGCTGCCCTGCTCGCCGGCGACGGTGGAGAAGCGCGCCAGCATCTCGGTCTTGGCACCGGGCTGCAACGCCTTCGCCTTGGTGTACTTGCTGATGTCCCCGGTGATCTCGAGTTCGCCGAACGCGCCTGCGCCCTTGGCGTGCACGACGCGCTCCGGGACCCGCTCGCGGTTGAACTGCGCCATCTTCTCGATGAGGTAGTGGTCGTGCAGCAGAATCGGTCCCTGCGTTCCGGCGGTCAGCGACTGATCGTCGCTGGGGACGGGGATTCCCGAGTTGCTGGTGGTCGGCTTGTTGCTGATCGGCTTGGTCATACGAAGCCTCCTGAAGGGCTGAATAGAGTCCGAAGAGGGCTGCTCTTCGAAAAAGCTGTGAAACCGAGCGGCCGTACGCTGGACCGCAGTGTCAGACGGAATGCCTCGTGCAGTCGCCGCACAAACCCCAGAACACGATTTCGGCTTCGTCGACGACGAATCCGTGAGTGTTCTCGGGTAAGAGACACGGCGGCGCTCCGACGGCGCAATCGACATCGGCCACCACGCGGCACTCTCGGCACACGAGGTGGTGGTGATTGTCCGCCGTCCGGCTCTCGTACAGCGCGGCCGAGCCGGCGGGTTCGATGCGACGGAGCAAACCTACATCGACGCAGGCCCTGAGCACGTCGTACACGGCCTGGGTCGACACCGAACCACCGTCCTCACGGACGGCGGCAGCGATGTCGTCGGCGTCCGAATGCGGTCGGGCTGTGACCGCATTCAGAACTGCAACCCGGGGTCCGGTGACGCGGAGACCGACCGAGCGCAACTGCGCTACGGGGTCGACGCGTTCGGTGAGCTGCATGTACTCCAGTATGCCCCTAATCTGGACTAAGTCAAGAAAAGGGGATCACAGCTGGCCGACCAGGTGCGCTTCACCCGTCCGCATCGAACCCGACACGATCTGCAAGCCGAAATACGTGCCCGACGGCATCCAGCGACTCAGCGTCGGGCCCTTCGCGTCCACCTCGACGCGCGCCAACCTGGCTTTGCCCTTCAGGCTCGCGGTGGCGATGGCCGAGCCGCCGGACACCGGCTGCGCGAAACCGAGGGAGCCGAGCATCGGGAACTGCGGCCCCACGGCGCGGGACGTCGTCCGCACCGACCATTCGTCGCCGCTCACCCCGGCCTCGCCCAGCACGTCACCCTCGAACTCGGCCAGCACCTTGGGCAGGTGCCAGTTGGTCCGGCCGCCGTGGACAGATGTCGCGGAATCGACGGCGATGAACGGCACCGCCATCCGCGGAACGCGTCCGACGTCGCGGCGCAGCACCGGGCTCGCCAGGATCTCGCGGTACGGGCCGACCGGTGAGGTGACGTAGTCGACGACCATCGCCATCGTGATCGGCAACGTCTTGGCACCGACAGGTGCGAAGTCCGACGAACGGGCCCGATGCCACCAGATCGTGGCCCGCACGTTCGCCGGCCACGGCGCTGCCGGACTGACCGGCCAGTCGGTGCGATCGGTATCGGATTCGGTGACACTCCACATCAGGAATCCCTCCCCACGACGGTCAGGGGAAGCCGCAGGGCACCCGGTGCCGATACCGGCACCACCGGCTGCACGGGCTGAGTGGGTGCGATCTCCTGATAGCCCGAGCCCACCGCGGGTCGCCGATCGGGCTCACCCTTGTTGGGCCACAACGCCATTGCTCGCTCGGCCTGGGCGGTGATCGTCAGGGACGGATTGACGCCGAGGTTGGCGCTGACGGCAGAACCGTCGAGCACGTGCAATCCCTCGTAGCCGTAGACCCGCTGGTAACCGTCGATCACGCCGGTCTGCGGCGAGTCGCCGATCGCGCAGCCACCGAGGAAGTGCGCGGTCATCGGAATGTTGACGATCTCGGCGATCGATCCGCCCGGGTCACCGCCGATCTTGTCCGCGAGCAGACGAATTGCCTCGTGACCCTGCGGAATCCATTGCGGTGGTGGATCACCCACGCCGGGCCTGCTGGTGAGGCGACGCCCGAACGGCCCCTTCTTCGATCCGAGTTCGAGCGAGTTGTCGTCGGTCTGCATCACCAACGCGATGACGGTTCGCTCCGACCAGCGATGCACCGACAGGCTCCGAACGGCGGCGCCGGGGTGACGCAGCGCGACGCCGAGCGTCTTGAGCACGCGCGGCATCTTGCCGCCGCCGTCGCTGAGCACGGTCTGCAGCAGGCCGATTGCGTTGCTGCCCTTGCCGTATCGCACCGGCTCGATGTGCGTGTGATCGTCCGGGTGGAACGACGACGTGATGGCCACGCCCTCGTGGTAGTCGACCTCACGGCCGCGAGCGGTCGCGGCGAGCACGGCCTCGGAATTGGTGCGCACCAGCGAGCCGATCTTGTCCGACAACCGCGGGAGCGAGCCCTTCTCCTTGGCCGCGAGCATCAGCTTCTGGGTGCCGTAGGTGCCGGCCGAGAAGATCACCTGATCGGCGGTGATCGTCTTCTCCTTGCGACGCAGCTTTCCACCGGTTCGACGCGTCACCACGTCGTACCCCGCGCCGTTCGGCCGCACGTCCACGACGGTGGTCAGCGGAAGAACATGCGCGCCTGCGTGTTCGGCGAGGTACAGGTAATTCTTGACGAGGGTGTTCTTCGCGCCGACGCGGCAGCCGGTCATGCACGCTCCGCATTCGGTGCAGCCGGTGCGCTCGGGCCCGGCACCGCCGAAGAACGGGTCGGGCGCGGTGCGGCCGCGATCTCCGAAGTACACGCCCACCGGGGTCGAGGTGAACGTGTCCCCCACCCCCATGTCCTCGGCCACCTCTTTCATCACCTTGTCCGAGGCGGTGATGGTCGGGTTGGTCTCGACGCCGAGCATCCGGCGGGCCTGGTCGTAGTACGGATTCAGCTCGCGCTGCCAATCGGTGATCGAACCCCACTGCGGGTCCTCGAAGAACTTCGCCGGGGGTTGATACAGCGTGTTCGCGTAGTTCAGCGAACCGCCGCCGACGCCTGCTCCTGCCATCACCAGTACATCGGGCAGCAGGTGGATACGTTGCACCCCATAGCAACCCAACGCCGGAGCCCACAGATACTTGCGCAACCGCCAGCTGGTCTTCGGCAGCTCGTCGTCCTCGAACCGTCGACCGGACTCGAGAACCGCCACGCGGTACCCCTTCTCGACCGCCCGCAACGCAGCAACGCTGCCGCCGAAACCGGAGCCGATGATCAATACGTCGTAGTCGCTCATGCGGATACCACCTCGTTGTCTGAGTCGAGAGCGTCGGAGACGAGCCGATAATTCGGCACGTCGAACTCGCGCGTCTTGTTGCGGAACCGGAATGTGTAGGTGGGCCACATCGTGGAATTGCGGCCGTTGGCGTCGAGGTACCAGCTCGAGCACCCGCCGGCATTCCAGACCGTGCCGTCGAGCGCGGAATCGACCCACGAATTGTGTTGCCGCTGAGCAGATTCGTTGACCTCCACGGCCGCGATCCTGCGGTCCTTCATCGCGTGCAGCGCGGACACCACGTAGTTGGCCTGCGACTCGAGCATGTAGACGATGGAACTGTGCCCGAGGTTGGTGTTGGGGCCGTACATCAGGAACAGGTTCGGGAAGCCGGCGACGGTTGTGCCGAGATGCGCCTGCGGGCTGCCGCCCCAGTGCTCCGCGAGCGTCCGACCGTCGTTGCCGCGCAGCAGATGCGACACCGGCGGCTCGGTGGGGGTGAACCCCGTCGCGAAGATGATGGTGTCCACCTCGTGGTTGCGGCCCGAGGCGTCGACGACGCCGTTCTCGGTCACCGACGTCAGCCCCGACGTGACGAGATCGACGTCCGGCCGGTCCAGTGTCGGCAACCAATCATTGGACAGCAGAAGTCTTTTGCAGCCGGGCGCGTAGTCGGGAGTCAGCGCGGCACGTTTCACCGGGTTCTTGACCTGACGCTTCAGATTGGACTTCGCGAACACCTTCACCGCGGGCAGCAGCCACGGGTTGTCCGCCAGCACGGTCACATAGGCCTCGCGGTAGCCGTAGATGACACCGCGAACCGCGCGGTGCGCCAGAGGGATTCGCTCGTACAGCGTGCGCTCGAGCCGGCCGATGGTGCGGTCCAGGCGCGGAATCACCCACGCGGGGGTGCGCTGGAAGACGGTGAGCCGCTCGGCCCGGTCGACGATCTCGGGGACGAACTGCACCGCAGACGCACCGGTGCCGATCACGGCGACCCGCTCGCCGGTGAGGTCGTGCTCGTGATTCCAGGTCGCGGAATGGAACACGGTGCCCGAGAACGTGTCGATGCCGGGGACGTCCGGGATCTTCGGAGTGGACAACGCCCCGGTGGCAGCAACCAGAACACGCGCGCTCGCCGAACCCTGCGACGTCTGCACCGACCAACGCTTGTTCACCTCGTCCCAGGTCGCGGACTGCAATTCACAGTTCGTGACGATGCGATCGTTCAGGTCCAGACGATCCACCACCGAACGCAGGTAGTCGAACAATTCGGGCTGACGCGCGAAGGTGTGACTCCACTTGGGGCTCG
The DNA here is from genome assembly GCF_033042225.1 of Rhodococcus cercidiphylli. Classification (NCBI taxonomy): domain Bacteria; kingdom Bacillati; phylum Actinomycetota; class Actinomycetes; order Mycobacteriales; family Nocardiaceae; genus Rhodococcus; species Rhodococcus cercidiphylli. Next base: position 2,133 of record NZ_JAWLKE010000012.1, on the reverse strand, counting down.
GGGCGAACGAGAACGAGTACAGCGAGGTAGGCACGTCGCATGCACACCCCGGGTAGGTGTTGTCTCGCCACGTGCCACCCACGTCGGACGCGCGCTCGATGACGGTCACGTCGGCGCTCGGGTCGGCGGCGAGGATCTTCGCCACCGCGGCCAGGCCTGCGAAGCCGGCTCCGACCACCAGCACGTCGAGCTGTTCGGGGAGAGTTGCGTTCACGAATCCATCACCTTTTCGGACCAGACGGGAAGGAGCCGCCCGCGCAGCTGCGCGTCGGCTTCGGGAGTGCGGAACAGAGCCGAGACGGCCAGCCCGCGGGCGAGTTCGACACTGAGCTCGATGGATTCTGGGGACATCCGGCTGCCCATGACGATCTGGGCACCGCCCTGAATGGCCTCGGCGACGCGCCGCTCCAAGGGGATCATCGCCTCGTGCAGCGCCGGGTCGGTACGGGCAGCCACCCAGAGCTCGAGCGCGGCGTAGAACAGGGGCCCGGAGAATGCGTCGGCGAGGATCTCGGGTCCCCGCTCGGGGTCCGGTTCGGCTTCGAGGATCTCCGAGAGACGACGATCGACGAGATGCTCGACGGCCGCGATCAGCAAGGACTCCTTGGTCGGGAAGTGGTGCAGCTGCGCTCCCCGGGAGACACCGGCACGCCGCGCGATCTCCTGGGTGCTGGTCTTGGCGAAGCCCAGTTCGACCAGGCAATCGATCGCGGCGTCGAGCAGCTTCGCCCGAGTGCCCGCGGTGCGTTCGGCCTGCGTCCGGCGCTCGGTGGGCGCTGAGTCGTCAAGCCCTGTGTCGGTAGTCACACTTCGCACAGTAGCGCTAAATCAACAAACAGTCCAGCCTGACTTTAAGTTTGCTGCAGGAAGCAGTCGGTCTGGATCTCACTGATTGATCGGAAAGTCGACTGGACTGCGCGCACCGCTTTCCAATCCATTTCCACTGCTCGGTTCTACGATCCGGTCGGTCCGACCTGCTGTAGCCACACGAATGGTGCATCGAAGCAGACGAAAGAGGGCCGATGACAATCTCTACCGTCGCTGTTCGTGGGGCCGCATGCGCAGTCGTGGTGATCCACGCGTTCACCTCAGCCGGCTGCAGCAGTGGCTCCGACTCGGCGACCGCAGGCAAGCTGGCACCACAGTTTGCGCTGATCGACCATGGGCAATTCTGTCGCCATGCCCCTCGCTTCTCATGGCCGCTTCGAATACTCCCCCATCGGCGATCGCCCACAATTCGAGTGGCCGGGTGGCGCGCGCCTCGCGGTGTACGTGGCAGTCAACTGCGAACACTTTCCGTACGACGACGGTCAGCCAGGGCTGGGCTACACACCCGGGATGGATCAGCCGAATACCTACAACTGGGGTTGGCGCGAGTACGGCAACCGCGTCGGCGGCTTCCGGATCGCAGAGACGTTGCACCGGAATGGAGTTCGCCCGACGTTGCTGGTCAACACCGAGGTGTACGAGCATGCTCCGCAGCTGGTCGACGCCTTCCGCGCCCTCGATGCGGAGGTCGTCGCGCACGGACGAACGAACGCCGTGCAACCGAACAATCAGGACGAGGAAGCCGAACGACGCTCGATCGACGAGGTGACGACCGCCATCGAGCGCCACGAGGGAGCACCACCTCGGGGTTGGATGAGCCCCGGTGCCAACCCCAGTCGAGTGACCGAGGACTTGCTCGCCGAACGCGGCTACGAATACACCTTGGACTGGCCCATCGACGATCAGCCGGTCTGGCTGCAGACCCGCGGTGGCCCGTTGCTCAGCGTTCCGTACCCGCACGAGGTGAACGACCTTCCGGTGTTCGTTCACCATCACCAGACCGCAGCGACGTTCGAGCGCAACATAATCGACAGTTTCGACGAACTGAAGGAGAACTCGGCTCACCAACCCGTAGTGCTCGCCATCTCTCTGCACACGTTCCTGACCGGACAGCCCTACCGACTTCGCCGGTTCCGGTCCGCCCTGCAACACATGCTCGACAACAGCGACGGCGTCTGGTTCACCACACCGGGCGAGATCGCCACGCAATACCGCGGTCTCGTAGCTCGGGACTGTCTGAATAACGGTTGATCCGGTCCTTGGTTCGACACGCCGAGCTCAGCTTGGTGGGAAGGATCGACGATG
>NZ_JAWLKE010000029.1:0-627 GCF_033042225.1 Rhodococcus cercidiphylli | reverse complement strand
AAGCGATCACCCAACTGAAATCGATGATCGTCAACGCCCCCGACCCGATCCGGACTGACCTCCGCCAGCTCACCGACACCAAATTGTTCGCTGCGTGCGCATCCCTGCCACCCGCAGCCAGGCGTCCCGTCGATCTCGATTCCGCCGTAGGTGCAGCGTTGCGGTCGGTGGCCCTGCGGATACAGGACCTCACTGCCGAGGAGCGGATCCTCGCCATCCAGATCGAAGCACTCGTCGCTGCACACGCACCGCACCTGCTGGCACGGTTCGGAGTCGGTGCCAGCACCGCCGCGCAGCTGTTGATCACTGTCGGCGACAATCCCGAACGAGTCACCTCCGAGGGATCCTTCGCCCGCCTGTGCGGTGTCGCCCCGATCCCCGCGTCCTCTGGGAAAACACAACGACACCGCCTCGACCGTGGAGGCGACCGCCAAGCAAACCGGGCGCTCTACACCATCGCCGTCACCCGGCTACGCAGCGACGAACGAACCCAGCAATACCGAGACCGGCGCCTCGCGGAAGGAAAAACCCCACGCGAAATCACCCGATGCCTCAAACGCGCCATCGCCCGCGAAATATTCGGCCTACTGAAGCCCACACCCAGCCCTTGACAGACATAGGAGCATC
>NZ_JAWLKE010000028.1:0-949 GCF_033042225.1 Rhodococcus cercidiphylli | reverse complement strand
ACCAGGGAGTATTCAGGCTTATCGGGTGGTCCCGACAGATTCACAGCAGATTTCACGGGCCCGCTGCTACTTGGGTACTCGCAACGACAGTTGCAGTGCTTTCGTCTACGGGACTCTCACCCTCTACGACAGGCCGTTCCAGACCACTTCGACTAACACCACAATTTCTCACTGTCGGCCGATCCGGCAGAATCGACAATGCAAACCCCACAACCCTCCATACGCAACCCCTGCCGGGTATCACACGCACAAAGTTTGGCCTCATCCGCTTTCGCTCGCCACTACTCACGGAATCACTGTTGTTTTCTCTTCCTGTGGGTACTGAGATGTTTCACTTCCCCACGTTCCCTCCACACACCCTATATATTCAGGTGCAGGTAACACGACATCACTCGTGCTGGGTTTCCCCATTCGGACACCCTCGGATCACAGCTCGGTTGACAGCTCCCCGAGGCTTATCGCAGCCTCCTACGTCCTTCATCGGCTCCTGGTGCCAAGGCATCCACCGTACGCTCTTCATTACTTACAACAAAGATGCTCGCGTCCACTGTGCAATTCTCAAACAACACACACTCGAAAGACTCACTGCACTACCAGCCACCACCCAACCCTCCGAAGAGAACCGAACAATGCGATGTAGATACAATCTCCCGCTTGTATATGTCTTGCCTAGAAAGAAACACTCACGTGTTCTCTCAGGACCCAACAGTGCATCGATGTAGTTCCTGCCGGCGAAACATGGTTTCGCGTTCTGCAGGATCTGATTGTCAGTGTTCCACCCGTGAGCTCCCGCCGTTCCACGTGTGGGAACGAAACGGGCTCTGCCAGTCCATCATCCGAGCACCTGTGTGCTGGTACATGTCCTGGAGAATGCTCCTTAGAAAGGAGGTGATCCAGCCGCACCTTCCGGTACGGCTACCTTGTTACGACTTCGTCCCAATCGCCGATC
>NZ_JAWLKE010000027.1:0-964 GCF_033042225.1 Rhodococcus cercidiphylli | reverse complement strand
TGGCTCCGGTTCGTGGTCCGCGGTCTGTGGTGGGTGTGGTGTTGCCGGAGTTGTTGGCTGGTGCGGTGGGTGTTGCTGGTGTCGGTGGTGTTGCGGTGGTGTCGGGGTCGCGGTCTGTTTCGTATGGTGAGTTGGATGCGGCGTCGTCGCGGTTGGCGCGGATGTTGATGTCGTGTGGGGTGGGTCCGGGGTCGTTCGTGGCGTTGGCGTTGTCGCGGTCGGTGGAGTCTGTGGTGGCGGTGTGGGCGGTGGCGAAGGCCGGTGGTGCGTTCTTGCCGGTGGATCCGAATTATCCGGTGGATCGGATCGAGCACATGTTGGTCGATTCGGGTGCTGTGGTGGGTGTGACGTTGGGTGCGGATGTGGGTGCGCTCTCGGGTGTGGGTGGGGTGTCGTGGGTGGTGCTCGATGATCCGGATGTGGTGGCGGATCTGGCGTTTCGGTCGTCTGCTCCGGTGTTGGATGTGGAGCGTTCGGGTGTGTTGCGGCTCGATGATGCGGCGTATCTGATTTACACGTCGGGGTCGACGGGTGTGCCCAAGGGTGTGGTGGTCACTCATCGTGGTGTGGGGAACTTGGCTGCCGAGGAGCGGGTTCGGTTCGGTGTGGGTCCGTCGTCGCGGGTGTTGGCGTTCGCGTCGCCGAGTTTCGATGCGTCGATTCTCGAGTTCGTGTTGGCGTTCTCGGGTGGGGCGACGATGGTGATTGCTCCGCCGTTGGTGTTCGGTGGGGTGGAGTTGGCGTCGTTGCTCGCCGAGGAGCGGGTTTCGCATGCGTTCGTCACGCCTGCGGCGTTGGCGTCGGTGGATCCGGTGGGGTTGGAGTCGGTCGAGGTGGTGGTGACCGGTGGTGATGTGTGTGCGCCGGAGTTGGTGGCGCGGTGGGCGCCGGGTCGGCGGATGTTCAATGCGTACGGTCCGACGGAGGCGACGATTTTCTCGTCGATCTCGTCGGCGTTGGTGGT
>NZ_JAWLKE010000026.1:0-1163 GCF_033042225.1 Rhodococcus cercidiphylli | reverse complement strand
ATGGCGGTCTCGACGGGAATCGAACCCGCGATCTCCTGCGTGACAGGCAGGCGTGTTAACCGCTACACTACGAGACCAAATACGGAGGAAGAGGGATTCGAACCCCCGCGAGCCGTTAAGCTCCTGTCGGTTTTCAAGACCGATCCCTTCAGCCGGACTTGGGTATTCCTCCAAAATTATATGGACCTTGCAGGACTCGAACCTGCGACCGAACGGTTATGAGCCGTTAGCTCTAACCAACTGAGCTAAAGGTCCAAATTTTAATTCTACAACTAATAATTAGTGGCGGTGGAGGGGATCGAACCCCCGACCTCACGGGTATGAACCGTACGCTCTAGCCAGCTGAGCTACACCGCCGTTATATAGTTTGTAAATGATTTAAATGGTGGAGACTAGCGGGATCGAACCGCTGACCTCCTGCGTGCAAAGCAGGCGCTCTCCCAGCTGAGCTAAGCCCCCATAATAAATTTTAAATTTCCTATCGGGAAGACAGGATTCGAACCTGCGACCCCTTGGTCCCAAACCAAGTGCTCTACCAAGCTGAGCTACTTCCCGTAAGAGAACGCGCCCGATAGGAGTCGAACCCATAACCTTTTGATCCGTAGTCAAACGCTCTATCCAATTGAGCTACGGGCGCAAAATAATAATGCCGAGGACCGGAATCGAACCGGTACGGTGATCTCTCACCGCAGGATTTTAAGTCCTGTGCGTCTGCCAGTTCCGCCACCCCGGCAAAATAATGGAGCGGAAGACGGGATTCGAACCCGCGACCCCCACCTTGGCAAGGTGGTGTTCTACCACTGAACTACTTCCGCATATTAAAATAAATCGTATGAGCCATAGAGGATTCGAACCTCTGACCCTCTGATTAAAAGTCAGATGCTCTACCAACTGAGCTAATGGCTCAAAGATGGTGCCGGCCAGAGGACTTGAACCCCCAACCTACTGATTACAAGTCAGTTGCTCTACCAATTGAGCTAGGCCGGCAAGAAATGGTTCAGGACAGAGTCGAACTGCCGACACATGGAGCTTCAATCCATTGCTCTACCAACTGAGCTACTGAACCTTAATCATAAGTCAAAAGTAATGGCGGTCTCGACGGGAATCGAACCCGCGATCTCCTGCGTGACAGGCAGGCGTGTTAACCGCTACACTACGAGACC
>NZ_JAWLKE010000025.1:0-1358 GCF_033042225.1 Rhodococcus cercidiphylli | reverse complement strand
TGAATCACCCTAGGTTTGATGCCGCTTCCTTCTGAGTCAGGAAGGATGAGCACATGCCCAAGAAAATCGATCCGGAGGTCCGTGCGAGGGCCCTGCGGCTACTCGAAGCTCACGGAGCCGAGTACGCCTCGGTGACGGCCGCGGCGGAAGCGATCGCCAAGCAGGTCGGTGTCGGTCAGGAGACAGTGCGGCGGTGGGCCGTGCAAGCCCAAGTCGACCAAGGCTCCCGCGCCGGCACTACCTCGAAAGAATCGGCGGAGATCAAAAAGCTCAAGGCCGAGAACAAGCAGCTGCGCGAGGACGTCGCCATCCTCAAAGCTGCGACGACTTTCTTCGCGGGGGAACTCGACCCCCGCAACCGATGATCATCGCTTTCATAGATTCGTTGCGTGCCAACGGTTCTGCGGTCGAGTCGATCTGCCGGGTCCTGAGCGATCAGGGCTGCAAGATCGCCGCGAGAACCTACCGAGCATGGCGTTCACGCACGCCCGCTCCGCGCACCGTCGCCGACGCCCACGTCATCGACGCGGTCAGGGATCTCGTGTGGAACACCGACGCCCACGGCCGGCGGAAGATGACACCGGAAGGGTTGTACGGGAGGGTGAAGATGCGCGCACATCTGGACCGGACCGCGATCCCCGGGGTGTCCTACGGCGCGGTGGACCGCGCGATGAAGGCACTGTGCCACAACGGTATTCGGCGAGCGAAAGGAATCAGAACCACAATCCGCTCGGCGGACGGCGTGCGAGCGGGCGACCTGCTCAACCGACAGTTCCGGGCCGAGGAACCGAATCGGGTATGGGTCACCGATTTCACTTACGTCCGAACATGGGCCGGGTGGGTCTACGTGGTGTTCATCATCGACGTGTTCTCCCGGCGGATCGTCGCCTGGCATGCGTCGATGTCGAAGACTGTGGACCTGGTGACGATTCCGCTTCGGATGGCGCTGTGGCAGCGCCGCCGTGAGGGTAACCCGGTGAAAGCTGCTGAGCTGATACATCATTCGGACGCGGGCAGTCAGTACACGTCCGTGAAGCTGACCGAGAAATTAGCGCTCGAGAACATCGCCGCGTCCATCGGATCGGTCGGGGACGCCTACGACAATGCCCTCGTCGAGTCAGCGAACGGGCTTTACAAGACCGAGTGCATCCGAACGACGATCTTCCACTCGGGGCCGTACAAGACGATCACAGACGTCGAGTACGCGACCGCCGGTTGGGTCGAGTGGTACAACGTCAAGCGGCTTCATTCCAGCATCGGCCACATGCCCCCGATCGAATACGAAACACTCCACTACGCTGACCTCACCACCGAGGATCAGCCCCAACTGGAGGCGGCACAGAACCTAGGGTGATTCA
>NZ_JAWLKE010000011.1:0-154223 GCF_033042225.1 Rhodococcus cercidiphylli | reverse complement strand
GGCTGGTCGTCGGGGACACGATCGCTGAGATCTATCACCGATCCGCCGGTGTCTACGGCATTCTCCGGGTCCGAGCTGCGCTGCTCAACGAGTACGACATGGTCGTCAACCGCAAGCTCGTTCGGGCGTTGATGCGCGAGCGAGGCCTGGTCGGGCTACCGACACCGAAGCGCCGCAAACCGAACCTGGTGGGCTTGTCCACCCCAGCTGACCTCGTCGAACGCAAATTCACCGCTGACGCGCCGAACGAACTGTGGTGTACAGACATTACGGAGCATCCAGCGCGCGACGGGAAAGCGTATTGCTGTGCGGTGATCGACTGCTTCTCCCGGAAGATCGTCGGACGGGCGTTCTCCACGGTTGCAGATACCGCACTGGTGAACAACGCGGTGAACATGGCCGCTCGGGAGCGATCCCTCTGTGGTGCGACGATTCTGCATGCTGATCACGGAGCGCAGTTCACCTCCTGGAGCTGGGGTGAGAATCTACGCCGGTCGGGACTGACACCCTCATTCGGGTTCGGTCGGTGACTGCTTTGATAACGCGGTCATCGAAGCGTTCTGGGGACGAATGCAGGTTGAACTTCTCAACTCCAGGCGATGGGCAACGACGTTCGAGTTGGTCGTTGCGATGGCCAACTGGATCGACACCTTCTACAACACCGACCGCGTCCACAGCTATATCGGTAACATCAGCCCCGACCACTACGAAGCCCTCTGGGCCTCGACAACACCATCCCAACTCCAGTAACCCACGGGCGAGATTACGGGCACACATCAGTTTGCGAGTGGTCGAACACCGACAGAATCGGGAATGTCGGGATTTTGCAGGCCTCCTCGCCGTGCCGACGGTCAAAGACACAGCGATGGTCACCACGGCGCTGAAGATGGCGTTGCGGCGACGAGATCACGGTGGACACCGCGTCGGCTCAGGGCTCATCCATCACAGCGATGCCGGCAGTCAGGGCGGATTCAACCTGTCGTCGCAACACAGTGCCGTGAAGCCGAGTGTATCTGCTCCGCAAGCACTTCCGCTGGGGTTCGCCACCCAAGTGTTTTGCGCGGGCGGTTGTTGAGTGCATCCGCCGCGGCCTGAACGTCACTTCGACGGTATCGAGCGAGATCGGTTCCCTTCGGAAAGTATTGTCGCAGCAATCCATTAGTGTTTTCGTTCGTTCCCCGCTGCCAGGGGCTGTACGGGTCGCAGAAGTACACACGGATCCCGGTTTCTGCGGTCAACTCCGCATGACGTGCAAGCTCCTTGCCGCGGTCCCAGGTCACCGATCTGCGCAGGTGCTTTGGCAGCGGTGTCATCGCAGCCTGGAGTGCATCGCGGACCGACTCCGAACGGTAACCGGACAACGCCGGCCCGTTCTTCACCGGGGGCGCATCCCCGTACCCATCCTTACGTGGCAGATGCAGCAACGTGGTGAATCTGCTGGTGCGTTCGACAAGCGTGCCCACTGCGGACCTGCCCAGCCCGATGATCAGACCTCCTTCCCAATGCCCTGGCGTTTTGCGATCCGCGACTTCGTCTGGCCGCGAGCCGATGGTGACGTCATCGGTGATGAATCCGGTGCGGAGCTTCTTCGCTCGAGGGGGCGGCATCTATCGGCAGCGTCGGGGATGCGTACGACAATGCGTTGGCCGAGAGCACAATTGGGTTGTTCAAGACCGAGGCAGTATCGAAGAGAAGCCCGTTCCTGAACGGCCCGCTCAAGACCATCGACGATGTCGAGTTCGCCACGATGGGATGGGTCGACTGGTTCAACCAACGCCGCCTCCCACAGCACCCTCGATTACCTCACACCAGACGAATTCGAGAAGGTCTACCACAGTCAAGAATCGGCTCTCCGCCCGGAGATGTTGCAAGCGTAGGAGCGGCAAGAAACCCGGGACGGTTCACTGACACGGCGCGCCGTCTGGTGGCGTTGCTGCACCGCCTGGGCGCTATCGGACTGGATGCTGAGGAACGCCCCAGGGCGCAAAGCGGGTCGGTCAACCCTGATGTTCACTCTCTGCTATCGAGTCAACTTCCTCGAGCGTGGTGGGGATGTGGTACGGCGGTCTGCTCGTGCCCGAGATGCGATAGCGGTCCCAGAAATCAGGGTCGCCCACGACGCACTCGGCGCGTCCCTCAGGTGTCGCAAAGACGGCAACCGTGCGCCTTCCCGAGAGGGCGGCGTGGAGCGCATCATTCTTGTCGATCCTGCCGTACCAGGTGTATAAGCCGTTGAGGGGCTGGAAATAGCCTTTGATCTTCACCCCGACAGCAATCTCCTTGCCACGGCACACCAATGTGCCCTCGCCGGAGTAGTCGAGATCGTGGTCGTCAGACACGCAAGGCTCACTTTCTTCACATCAAACATTGACAAAAGAACGCACTGGCGCAGACACTATCAGTATCTGGTACCTGGAGTACGGGTATGAAGTCGAGACTCAGCTCGGCCCGGAACGCAACGGAGGTGTCACATGACCGTTCAAAATGTGGAGACCAAGCCCGACGTCTCAACGGAAGGCGCTGCGCGTGTCAGCGCCCGCAAGCCCGTCGACATGCAGAGATCTGCCGGCCGACTGCTGCGGGCGGCGGCCGAAAAATTCTATGACGCGGAGATCGACATCGATTGGGACTCACCCTGGGAGGAAGGAAAGTACTTCCTGCCAGAGCATCGGGTCTCGCTCTACGGCACCAAGCTGTGGGAGAAAATGAGCGATGAGCAAAAGGCGGAACTCGGGCGCCACGAAATCGTCAGCATCCTCAGCTTCGGTATCTACGCGGAGAATCTGCTCAGCTCGGCGCTGCTCCGAACATCCGCCAAAGGCGCCCTGACAGATCAAAGGTCCCTCTACGCCCTTAACGAGATCGGCGACGAGGCACGTCACTCGACGATGTTCGCCCGACTGATCAACAAGACGGGCCTGGCACCGTACAAGTTGCCGAAGGGGTTCTTGAGCATCGCGAAGATCTTGCACTTTGTGCCTCTCGGCCCGTCCGTGTCCGGCGCGACTCTGCTCATCGAGGAGATCCTCGACCGCGCTCAGCGCGAGGCGATGAATGACCCGAAAATGCAGCCGCAGCTGCGCCAGCTCATGAAGATCCACGTTCTCGAAGAGGCCCGTCACATCACGTTCGCGCGGCTGGAAATGGTGGAAGGGATGCAGCGTCGCGGACGCATCTCGCGCGCTTGGCATAGAGGCACGTTAGCGGCCATTGCGAACTTTGCATACCCGTTGCTCATCAATCCGAAGGTATATCCCGATGTCGGAATCAGCCGTCTGCGCGGCCTGTGGGCGCAGCAGACGAGCCCGAACTATCGCGTCAACTTGCAGTTCATGTCCGAGCCAATGATCCGGTTCTTCCACGAGGCCGGAATGATGGAGGGGAAGTTCACGATGGCGATGTGGCGCGCAACGCGCAGCCTGCCCGACGATCTGCGCTAACACGCCCGGCCCGGTCCGCGCGTCCCACAGTCCATTCCTCGACCCCACGACCGGATTCCTCCGTTCGTGGGCTTGGGCGGATGACATTCCCACACCTGCCACGCGTCACGGCGCGCCGTGCGGGTCCGTTTTCTGCATTCGATCAGGAGATTTTCACAATGCCGTCCTCCAACGCCAAGTCCGCCGCCCCGGCGACAGACCCGGGAATAACCGAGCCCATAACTACCAAAGTTCTCATCATCGGCAGCGGCTTCTCTGGCCTCGGTATGGCCGTCCAGCTCCGCCGACGCGGGTACAGCGATTTCATCGTTCTAGAAAAGGCCGACTCCGTCGGTGGGACGTGGCGCGACAACACCTATCCGGGATGCGCGTGCGACGTACCGTCACTGATGTACTCCTACTCGTTCGAGAGTCGCGGTAGCTGGTCGAAGGTGTGGTCCTCGCAGCCCGAAATCGAGCAGTACCTGAAAGATATCTCCAACAAGCGTGGTGTCACTCAGAAGATCCACTTCGGGCAGAAGTTGGTCTCCGGATACTGGAGCGAGTCCGAATCTCGGTGGCACCTGCATACCGAGTCGGGCCGGGAGTACGTCGCGCAGTACGTCGTGTCCGGTGTCGGCGCTCTGCACATCCCGAATTTTCCGAACATCCCCGGAATCGACGAGTTCGCCGGCCAGGCGTTCCATTCGGCACAGTGGGACCACACAGTGGATCTCCAGGGCAAGCGGGTGGCCGTCATTGGCACCGGTGCCAGCGCGATTCAGTTCGTGCCGTTCGTGCAGAAGGACGCCGGCACACTCACGGTCTTCCAGCGAACCCCGGCTTGGGTACTTCCACGCAAGAACTTCGCGGTGCCGCCGGTACTTCGGACGCTGCTCAGCAAGATCCCCATTACTCGCCGCCTCGCTCGGTGGTCGGTCTACTGGGGCGCAGAGAGCCTGGCCTTCGGGCTCAACGGCCACTCCAACCTTATGCGACCAATCGAAAAGGTGGCGAAATGGAACATCGAGCGTTCTATCACCGACCCCGAGCTACGCCGGAAGCTGATGCCGTCCTACCGCATCGGATGCAAGCGCATCCTGGGATCGAACGACTACTACCCTGCGCTCGCCGCCCCCAACACGACAGTGATCAGCGATCGGATCGAAAAGATCACTGCCGATTCGATCGTCACCCCTGACGGCGTGTCACACCCTGTGGATGTGATCATTTACGCCACAGGGTTCCATGTCACGGACGGGTTCGATCAACTCGCGCTCAAGGGCGCTCGGGGCGAGGACTTGCCGTCGCACTGGCACCGGACGGGCATCAATACCCACCTCGGCATCACCACCGAGGGCTTCCCGAACCTGTTCTTCCTGCTCGGACCTAACACGGGTCTTGGGCACAACTCTGTCGTATTCATGATCGAGCAGCAGATCAAGTACATCATGAAGGCCATCGACGCCGTCGACAGTCGAGGTGCGGAGCGCGTTGATGTGCGGGCTGAGGTTCAAGAACACTTCAACAAGAGCATCCAACACAAGCTCGCCAAGGGCGTATGGACCAACGGCGGATGTACGAGCTGGTATCTGGACTCGCAAGGTGTCAACCGTACGGTGTGGCCCGGGTTCACGTGGCAGTACTGGCGAGCGACGAAAGACTTCGAGCCCGCCGAGTACGAGATCGCCTGACAATCCAACCGTAGGTCATCGAGAAGTGAGTATCCGACAGTGAGTAGTTCGACAGCAGGCAATTACGCGACCCAGGTCGCAGTCGTCACGGGAGCCGCCTCAGGGATCGGGCGGTCCCTTGCCCTCCAACTGGCCGAACGCGGGGCCAGCCTTGCCTTGTCCGACGTCGACGAAGTGCATCTCGAGGAGACGGCGGCCATGTGCCGCACCGCGCATCGGGCGACCGTCGAGACCGCCGTGTTGGACGTGGCAGATCGTGCTGCGTTCCAGGTTTACGCAGAGAGCGTGCAGTCGTCTTTCGGGCGCGTCAACATGGTGTTCAACAATGCCGGCGTCGCCCTCGGCGCCGACGTTGTCGACATGTCCTGGGAGGATTTCGACTGGCTGATGGGCATCAACTTCGGTGGTGTCGTCAACGGGACCAAGGCGTTCCTGCCTTATCTGATCGCCTCTGGTGATGGTCATCTGGTAAACACCTCCAGCGTCTTCGGTCTGGTCGGGATCCCCAGTCAAAGCGCTTACAACGCCGCGAAGTTCGGTGTGCGTGGCTTCACCGAAGCGCTTCGGCAAGAGATGAAAATCAGTCGGCATCCGGTCACGGTGACATGCGTTCACCCCGGCGGCGTCAAGACTAATATCGTCAACAACGCTCGTGGTGTATCCGATATGGGGGCAGATACCGCCACCATTGCCTCGATGTTCAACAACATCGCCAGGACCACTCCGGAGAAAGCTGCGTGCGCCATCCTCAAGGGAATGGACAAGAAGAAGCCCCGAGTGCTGATCGGCGCAGACGCACGTGGCTTCGACTTTGTCGCACGCGTTGTCGGTCCGCGCTACCAGGACATCTCTGCGCCTGTCACACGCGCGGGCTACGCCTTGGCTCGTAAGCGGGGGATCATCAAATGACCCTCGAACAGGAGAATCGGCCGGGCACCACCGCGCGATCGCGAACGCTGACCGTGTCGGAGGTCGTGCAGGAGACCAAGGACTCCGTGAGCATCGCCTTCGAAGTGCCTGACGAGATCGTCGACGATTTCAAGCATCTACCCGGGCAGTTCATTACGTTGAAGATCCCGTCCGACCAGACGGGCCACGTCGCACGATGCTACTCGCTGAGCAGTTCGCCTCATGTCGATGACTTCCGCCTCGAGATCGGGGTGAAGCGCACCGCTGGGGGGTATGCGTCGAACTGGTTGTGTGACAACGTTTCCATCGGCATGGAGGTGACCGTCCTCACGCCATCGGGAAAGTTTACCGCTAAGAGCCTCGACGTCGACTTGCTCTTCTTCGCTGGCGGAAGCGGCATCACGCCGGTTCTGTCGCTGGTGAAGTCGGCCCTGGTGTCGGGCAGTGGCGAAGTTGTCCTGTTCTACGCAAACCGTGACTCCGATTCGATCATGTACGAGCGCCAGCTTGAGCAGATTAGATCTGAATTCGCCGAGCGGTTCACTTTGGTTGACTGGCTTGAGTCGGAGAACGGGATTCCCACATCAGAGGCTGTAGAAAAGATTATTCGTGAACACAAGGGATCGGCGATTTTCACCTGCGGGCCTTCCCCTTTCATGGATCTTGTGGAAAGGTCTGCCGCCGCATGCGGAGTGGATCATTCGGATGTACATCGAGAGGTATTCCAGTCGCTGACGGGTGACCCGTTCGACACCGCAACACTGCGTCGACTCAGTGACGACGAGGGTGTAGCTACGGCCACGGTTTATCTGAACGGAGAGTGCATCACCACGGAGTGGCCACGTAACACGCCTCTGCTCGATGTGCTGCTCTCGCGAGGGCACAACGCCCCGTACTCGTGCCGAGAGGGCGCATGCAGCGCGTGTGTGTGCAAGCTCATCGATGGCGATGTCGAGATGGTGCAGAACAACATCCTCGTAGACGACGACATTGAGGACGGCGAGCGACTCGCGTGCCAGGCACTTCCGCTCACCGACGCTGTGACGGTGAGTTTCGATGACCTCTGACTCCTCGAAAGCTGGCCTATTGTCGCGGCGGTCGCGGGAGGTTCTCTCCAGTGACGGCACGAGGCTGTTTGTCGAGGAGTACGGGCTCGGTGATGATGCGCCGCTGCTGGTGTTCAGCCACGGGTGGGCTTGCCAAGGTCGGTTCTGGAGACCTCAGATCGAGCACTTCGCCACCACACACCGTGTGGTGGTGTATGACCAACGAGGGCATGGCTGGAGCGACCGGGGTCGCGCGCCCTTCTCTTCGTCGGTGCTTGGCGACGATCTCGAGGCTGTCTTGCGCGCTGTCGTCACGTCTAATCGTAAGGCATTGGTGACCGGTCACAGTATGGGCGGGATGTCCATCATGGGTTGGGCTGCCGAGCACCCGGAGTCGGTGCCCGTCTTATCCCGTGGTGCCGTCTTGGCGAGTACCGGCCCCTCGCAGTTGGTGAGTAGATCGACGCTAATTGGGTCGCCACGTCGATTCCGCGCCTCACTGGAGCGGGCATTCGCAGCCGGGCTCGCCACCGCGGGACCGGAGATGCTTGACACTCGCTTCAACCGACGGTTGGTGAAATACGGGACGATGGGTCGACACGCGCCAGCAGACGTTGTGGCTGAGTGTTCCGACATAGTACTGCGGTGCCCCCCTGAGGTTCGGGGAATGTGGGGCAGGGTCCTGGCCACCATCGATGTAAGCAAAGGAATCGACTCACTTACGGTTCCGACGACCGTGATCGTGGGCTCGGCCGACAAGTTGACACCCGCGGTTCATTCCATTGATCTCGCCGACCGACTGCAGCAGCGCCGCCGGTTGCATGAGTTCGTGGCGTTGCCACAGATCGGTCACATGATCAACATGGAGGCACCAAACTATTTCAACGAAGCAGCGGCCCGATTGGACGCAGTCACGGTAGGCGATGGCTTTTGAACCGTCGACCGGACACACATGAGCTCGTGAGACGGCCACGATCGTCGACAGGCCGCGCGTGTCCGAGTTGGGAGGGGTCCATCGAGGCGTACAGCATCGATGGCATCGCCACGGTGATCTTTTTTGCGTCGATGGTGCGCAGCACCTCGGCGGTAAAAATTTCGGCAGCACCATCATCGGGCCGCCTTTCGTCAGGGTCGGCACGAAGAACGCGGCCCCAGCATGCGACAGCGGGGTGCACAACGAGAATTTGGGGTACCCGGCCATTCTCACTCCGAAGAGTTGAATCTGCGTCATCGTGAACATTGCCGAAGCCTCCGATGGCTCCCTTCGGCTTTCCGGTCGTGCCGCCGGTGTATGTGATCGACACGGTGCGATCCGGCGGACGATCGGCTGCTTGAGGGAGGGTGCCGAACCGCTGCGAGCGAACCGAGAGGTTTCAGCGAACGGCTCTCCAGCCCGACTCGCTTGAGAGGACCCTTCCGGGTATTGTTAACCCCATAATGTCATTCGTCCGCCGCGTTTCATTTACTCCATCTCAGGTGCAGCGTCGAGTGGCCGATGCCCGTAGCACCCGCTGGGATGAGCATAGAGTCGAGGTACGCGCGCAGCTGGTCGACGCGACCATACGGATCATCGAACGGTATGGTGCAGGCGTCAGCATGGACGACATCGCTGCGGAGGCCCGTGTATCTAAACCAAAGCTGTATCGCTACTTTGGCGACAAAGCGGGCTTGAACGCGGCGGTGGCGGCGAAACTCGGTGCGTTGATGTGGGATTCGGCGAAAGTCACTATTCTCGCCGACCAAGATTATCTTTCGGTTGACGACATGCTTCGCTCGTCCGTCCAGAGCTACGTCACGCTCGTCGGGCAGTATCCCACGGTCGTCAGATTCCTTATGGCGAATCACTTGTTTCAGTACTCCGGATCGGGAAATGGCGGAGTTGCTGACGAACTGAGGTCGGTGATGGAGGTCGTCGCCGATCGGTTCACTGAAAGTCTTCAGCGTGTTCACGCAGATACTTCGGTCATTCCCTTGGCCGTGGCGTCCATTCTGGGTTCTGGTCTATCTGCGACTCAGTGGTGGATCGACAACGGTCGTGAGCAAGGGGTGGATGATACGTTCTTCGCCGCACACCTATCAGAGACGACATGGGGAATCATCGACGGCGCGGCCGCAACCGTAGGCGTGGCCTTCTCACGCAGTCTGCCATTCAGCCATCCCGGTTTCGCGTCCCGCCACAAAATGGACTGAATCATCCTAGATATCCCAGAATTGTAACTTGTCAAGCTGCGTCGGGTTGTTGCGCGGTGCGGTGTGCCCAAGCGGTGTGTTCGTCGTATTCGGTGCGGTGGCGTAGGCACCCGTGCAGGAGCCCGACAAGTCTGTTGGCGAGTGCGCGGAGCGCTTGGTGGTGGAGGTCTTCGGTAGCACGGTGTTGGTCGTAGAACGCGCGAGCGGCCGGACTCTGGCTGAGGGCGCAGAACGCCCACCGGTCGATGGCATCGTAGAGCCGCCGGTTGCGGATATGTCGAGCCAGTACGGCCCGCTTCTTGCCCGACGCAACTGTCAGGGGTGACGTACCGGCGTAATTCTTGCGAGACTTGGCGTTGGTGTAGCGGTCGACGTCGTCGCTGAATTCACCGAGCCCCGGGCGGCGAGGATGACACCGATTCCTGGCAGGGAGAGGTAGATGGCGGCGTTGCGTGTCAGCGTCCGGGTGTGTTTCAAAATGGCGGGTCAGTTCGGCTTCGAGGTCGCCGATCTGACGGTTCAACTCCGCGATCAGCGCCAAGAGTGCGCCGGCATCGCGCTCGACCTGCGCTGCGAACGCCTGCAACCACGAAAAGCGAACGCTACCGAGCCCGTTTCTGCGCCCGCTGCGCACTCCGCGACGACCTCCATGCAATCTTGGAATTCGATAACGAGGACATCGCGCTGGACGCCCTCCTTCAAGCGTTGGGCGCAACAAATCGACCTCAGAGCACGGTCATCTTGATGCGAGGCGCGCAGGCCTCGCCTGCGGCCGCGGAGCGGCAGAGATTGGGGTCGTCGAAGCATTCGGCCGAGGCAGGTCGGGTGTGAGATAGTTGCATTCGCGAGATGCCCTTCGTGGTGGCTGGAATGTTCCCTAGACAAGAACTATTCTCACACCATCACAGGGCATTTCGTGTTTACGCCCCAGCCAAGGGCAACCTCACCCTGGCAGGGGTCAGGTCACTCTGGTCCCATGCTCATGGCAGACGACATTCGTCGCTCGGATACCGAACCCCGAACGATGTCCACTACAGTTACGGGCAGTCCGCAAACGCGGCCTCAGAATAGTCATCTCCAGGTCCGAAATCCTCGCGGCAAATCACTTCTCTCTTTAAGCTATGTCGGCTTGGTCGATCCTTTAGTGCAGTTGACTTCTGACATAGTGCAGTTTGTCTTTTGAAACTGACAGCGGTGCAGGCCGAGCGCGCGAAGACGCGACAGACTCGGCACAGTTTTTTTCACGACAGAGAGGTCCGACCATGAAGAGAATTCCGGACGAGGTCAGCGGGTCGGCCGGCCCCGCTATCGAGAACTGGGCGCGCTCGTTCTGGAGCACGACTTCCGAGTCGCCTGATCTACCGCCCCACCACCCCGACTGTCTTGGTTGTGGGCCGGAGAACCCGCACGGCCACGCCCTGTCGGTCCAGCGTGACGAGAACGGCGTGGTGGCTCACCATGTGTTCGATCAGCGTCATGTCGGGGCACCCGGGATAGCACACGGCGGCGCGGTGGCGACCGTTCTCGACGATCTGTTCGGCTTCCTGCTCTACACAGTGGGTGAGCTCGCCGTGACGCGGCGTCTCGAGCTCGACTATCTAGCGCCGGTTCTGCTCGGCACTCCATACGTGTTGCGTGCTGCGGTTCGGTCTCGTGATGGGCGCAAACTGGATCTCACGGCCACGATGGACGATGCGCAGGGCCGCTCGGTAGCCACCGCTACTGCCCTGTTCGTGGTTGTCGAGGTCGAACACTTCATGCAGTCCCAAGCCCGAGCCCAACTCCGGGCCACAGACACGAATCACACCGAAGAATAGACATCCTGGCCGACCTTCACCGACGTCCATCACCCGCGGTGGCTGTCGTACGGCTGCGTCTACCTGGTGCAACGACGGCGAGGACGAGTGCCCCTGCGGCGGTCAGGGCCGCCAACGCCAGTGTCGCCTGACCACTTCCGTGTACGAATGCGGCTTTGGCGAACTCGGCCAGCGGCTGGCCAGCTGGTCCTGCGCGGTCGGCGACCTGCAACGCGGCGGCCAGAGAATCGGCCACCGGACCACGGGCAGGCTCGGGTAGCTGGGGCAGAGCCGGCTGGATGTGCTGAACGTAACCGGCCGCGAGCACGCTACCGGCTACCGCAATCCCAATCGCGGCACCGATTTCGCGAGCTGCGTCGTTGACCGCGGCAGCCACCCCGTGCTTGGCCTCAGGAGTGTCCGAGACGATGGCGAAAGTCGCAGGAGCGGTACACAACCCTAAACCCGCGCTCATGATGAGCAAGGGCCACAGCAGGTCAGGGTAAGTCGCCGCGACGGTCAGTCTGCTCACCATCACCAGTCCCGCCGCGATGGTGAGCAGACCTACAGTGGTCATCACCCGCAGCCCAACAATGTTCGACAGCCAGGGTGCAATCACCGAGATCGCGATGAGCGGCACGACCATAGGGGTCAACGCCAATGCGGCGGTGAGTGGTCCATAACCGAGAATCAACTGCAGATACTGCACCAACAGCAAGAACACCCCGAAGGTCACCAGAAACTGGATACAGACAGACAGTGCGCCGGCACCGAAGCCACGGCGGGCGAACAACCGGACATCGAGTAGGGGTGCCGAGGAACGTAGTTCTACGACGACGAACACCACGACCGCGAACAAGCCCACCGCAGTGCTGATGGCGACGAGCGAATCCGTCCAGCCACGGGCCGGAACCTCGATCACAGCGAAGACGATCGCCCCGACTGCGACCACTACGGTCACAGCGCCCACCCAATCGACCGGTGGATGTTCCTGTTGGCGGGACTCCGCGATACTGCATGCCAACCCGGCCAGAACCGCTCCGGCGACGGTCAACCCGACGAACACCGAGGTCCACGACCACTGTTCGAGCAGCACTCCAGCCCCGAGGATGCCCAGGACCGCCCCGGATCCAGCAACCCCGGCCCACACACCTACAGCGCGACCGCGATGCGCCGGTGGAAATCCCGCGGTCAGTATCGACAGCGTCGAGGGCATGACCAGCGCCGCACCCGCCCCAGCCAACGCGCGAGCTGCGATCAGCCACGTCGGGTCAGCGAGAAACAAGGGTAATGCCGACGCGAAAGCGAACAACGCCAACCCCGCCACGAGCACCCCGCGGCGACCGTACCGGTCACCGATCGCTCCGGCAGGCAGAACGAAGCACGCCAGTACCAGCGTATAACCGTCGACTATCCAGGTCAGTTGAGCTTGCGTTGCCCCTGTCGCGACCGCGATCTGTGGCAACGCTGAATACAATGCCGCCATTGCGGCCACCACCAACGCGACCGCCATGCACGACACAATCAACATCCACCACTGGGCACCGCTCCATCGAGCGACGCTGGCAGAGTCGGATCTACGTTCGTTCAACGGCCAGCCTCTCAGTTCGAGACTGATCGTCTCGGTACGAGACTATTAGTATCATAACTCTGCGGGTGTGACAGAATGGTCAAGCTAGGACATGTCTTGTCAGTCAAATGGAGCGGAGCCCGTTCATGGTCGACCCTCCCGTTGCAACCGAGGGCCCGGCCGACCCCCGGCTGGCGCGCTCACGTAACCGGTTACTCGAAGCGGCGGGCCAGCTGCTGGCCACCGGCGGTGTCGAGGCGGTCACCGTGGAGGCGGTCACCCGCATATCGAAGGTTGCACGTGCCACGCTGTACCGCCACTTCGGAAGTACCACCGACCTGCTCGCTGCAACCTTCGAGCGACTACTACCCCCAGTCGACACTGCTATCGATACCGGTCCGCTACGCGAACGTCTGATTTCGTTGCTCACCACCCAAGCCGACCTCATCGACCAAGCTCCGGTGCAGATGACCACGCTGGCGTGGCTGGCAATGGGACCCGTCAACAGCGGCGACGCCAGCCGGCGCGATCTCGATCCTGGCGCGGTGGTCTCACTTCGGGCTCGTGTCATAGAGCAATACCGCAAGTCCCTGGATCAGATTCTCACGGCCCCTGACGCCCGCGCTGTGCTCGGCGAACTCGATACCACCTTCGCCCTCATTCAGCTCCTCGGACCGATAGTGTTCGCTCGCCTTACAGGTCTGCGTCACATCCACGCAGACGACTGCATCCGAATCGTCGACGACTTTCTCGCCGCCCATGCCACAAGTGTCGGATCAAGAACTTCGCGCGACAACAGCCATACGTGGCCAGCCGCGATCCTCAACTCGCAGCCCAACGCCGACCAGTAAGGCTTCGTCGAAGACCGCGCTGCCACAACGTGTGCCGCATCCTTCGATCTCAGTACCCTTGGCCCGGAAGTGAATCCGCATTTCCAGCCTGTCTTCACGACGTATCGATCACCACCCGCGAAAGAGTGGAGTCGACAACTCAAGACAAATCAGTAACCCCACGCTAATAGTGCGTCAACCAGTCGGGGATTACTGCAGCCCTCTTCGGCAACAACCAAACGTAGGCGTAGGAACGCGGAGTGCTAGTGCAGGGGACTTCTGACATCGTGCAGCCGCCTTCTGAAACTGACAATTCGTGTCAACTTCAGAAGACGGCTGCACTCTTTGCAGGCGTTTCGAGGGTGAGTGCACGTGTCTTCTGACATTCTGATGTCAGAAGTGCGGTGCACGGTCGCACGCTCGGCTCTCGGTGACAGGGAGGCTTGTGATGGACCCCGACAAGCTCGACGTCGTGGAGACCGGTGTGCTGACAGCGTCGGGGGAGCGGTGGTCTCAGGCTGAGGCCCGTTTCGCTGTCCTGGCTCCCTTGCTGGAGATGCATCCGGTGCGTTCGGAAGCGGTCGACGATGCCACGCAACGGTTGGGATTGTCCAGGCGGCAGGTCTACACGTTGGTCGGCAGGCTCAGGAACGGGACGGGGACAGTCACCGATCTTCTGACGAAGGTCTCGTCGGGAGGGCGTGGCCGCAGCCGAGTGACGGCTGAGGTCGAGGAAGTGATCGGCGATCATCTCACCCGATATTTTCTTCACCGCCAGAAGCTCAGTGTCGCTGCGCTGCACCGACGTATAGCACTGGCGTGCCACCGCGCGGGTCTGCCAGTGCCGGCCAGAAACACCGTCACCGCACGAATCGCCGCGCTCCATCCGGCATCGGTGGCCAGGTCACGCGGGGGACCCGATGCCGCCCGGCCGCGTCAGTCCGCCGGCGACGTTCCACCGGCGGTTGCGGGGATTCTCGATCAGGTCCAGATCGACCACACCGTCGTCGATCTGATGGTCGTTGACGAGTACGAGCGGCAACCGATCGGCCGCCCCTACCTGACGATCGCTATCGATGCCTTCAGCCGTTCCGTACTCGGGTTCGTCGTCACTCTGGAGCCGCCGTCGTCGATATCGGTCGGGTTGTGCCTGGGCCGCGTGTGCTGCGAGAAGCAGACATGGCTGGAGGCATGCGAGCTCGCGGAGCAGGTGCAGTGGCCGATGGCAGGGAAGCCGAAACAGCTGTATCTCGACAACGCCTCCGAGTTCAAAAGCGAAGCGCTGCGCCGCGGATGCGCCCAGCACGCCATCACACTCGAATACCGCCCTCCGGGCCGACCGCACTACGGCGGGATCGTCGAACGAATCATCGGAACGGCGATGACGGCGGTGCACGAGCTGCCTGGGACCACCTTCTCGAACCCAGCGGACCGAGGAAGTTACGACTCGGACAAGCACGCGGCGTTGACATTGCGTGAGTTGGAGCGCTGGCTGGTCCTGGCCATAGCCTCGTATCACGCGAGCGTTCACACAGGGATTGGGAACACTCCGGCCGCCGTGTGGGCCGGCGAGGTCGCCGCAGTTGGTCACGCCCCTCGTGTGGTGCTCGGCGAAACTGCGTTCCTTGTGGACTTTCTTCCCGTCATCCGGCGACGTCTGACGCGCACGGGCTTCGTTCTAGATCACGTGCATTACTTCTCGAACGCGCTCAAACCGTGGGTTGCGCGTCGAGAGGACTTGGGGCGGTTCGTGATACGACGTGACCCACGCGATTTGAGCAGAATCTGGGTCCTCGAACCAGACGGTGCCGGCTATGTCGAGGTGCCGTACCGGACGATGTCACATCCCGCGGTGACACTGTGGGAGCACAGAGCTGCTATCACCCGTCTCCGCGAACAAGGTCGGTCGAACGTCGATGAGAGCGCACTGTTTTCGATGATCGAGCAGATGCGCGAGGTCACCGACCGCTCGCAGAAAGCCACCCGCAAAGCCCGGCGCAACCGTGCCCGCCGCACGCATCTCACCGGCGACGCGTCTGCACCGATCCCGGCGCTCCACCCGCCGGCGGAGCCTCGAGCGGACGGCGGCACCGCAACGCCTGTCTTCAGCGACATCGAGGAATGGTGAGGCGATGACCGCATCGACAGGAAGCAGCGACGAACCCACCGAGTCGTCGAGCGAGGATTTGGGGCACCTGCGGGAGTCGGTTCGACCGCTCACCGCACTCGACGACGCGGAGCGGATCCGGTTGATCCGGTCGGAGAGGTGGATCGGGTATCCGCAGGCCCGTGCGGTCATCGACCATCTGGAGTCGTTGCTGTCGTGGCCGGACCGACAGCGTATGCCGAACCTACTGTTGCTCGGTCCGACGAACAACGGCAAGTCGATGATCATCGAAAAGTTCCGGCGCACTCATCCGCCGATCAGCTTGTCCGACCGCGAGCAGATACCGGTGTTGTGCATGCAGATGCCCCCGGACCCGTCACCCGGCCGGTTCTACCGCGCACTGCTAGCGTTGGGAACCCCGACCAGGCCCCGCAATCGGGTCCACGAACTCGAACAGCAAGCATTGATGCTGCTCCGCGCCACCGGCGTGAAGATGTTGATCATTGACGAGCTCCACAACGTTCTCGCCGGCCGCGACAACGTCCGCCGCGAATTCTTGAACGTGCTGCGGTTCCTGGGCAATGAACTACGCATTCCTCTTGTCGCTGTCGGAACCCGCGATGCCTACCTCGCCATCCGGACCGATCCCCAGCTGGAGAACCGATTCCACCCCATGACTTTGCCGGTCTGGACCAACACTGCCGACACCAGATCACTGCTGGCCAGCTTCACCACGAGCTTCCCCCTCCGTAAACCCTCGCACCTGACATCACCGGAGATGACCGACTACCTCCTCACTCGCTCCGAGGGCACCATCGGTGAACTGACAACGCTGCTCACTGCCGCAGCAGTGACCGCCGTCGACAGCGGAGAGGAAGCGATCACCTCATCGGTGCTCATGCGCACTCCGTACGTCGGTCCCACGGAGCGACGCCGCCAGTTCGAGCGCCACCTCGCGTGAACGCGCGGCTCGCGGCGATGCCCGATGATGCGTACGTTCGCCCGTGGCCGCTGCACCCGCCGCCACTGCCAGGTGAGGCCCTCTCGTCCTGGTTGGCCCGGATATGCGAGCTGTATCCGCACATCAAGCCTTCTGACCTGCTTGCAGACCTCGATATCGATTGTGCTGTCGAGGATCTCGACCGCTACACACCGGAGCGGATACTCGCCGAGCTGGCCGGTCGCGGCGCAGTCCCGGTAGAGAGGCTGCGGGTGATGACGTTGGCGGGGTGGACACCGTGGCTGCTTGACAGCACCGACCCCGCCGACTGCGACTTCGACATCTACGTCCACCAACTCTCGATCCTGCTACCGGCCGACCTCGCGAGGGAGGATCGACGACGCCGCACACCCACGAGCGAAGCATGGTTGCCGTGGGCGAGCACTCCGCGCAGTCGGGCATGCCCGGTATGTCTCGACAGCCTCGAATCCACTGCTGATATCAACATGACTCTGCTGCACCGATATCCGGTGCTGAGCAGCTGCCTCGACCACCGTTGTCGACTCGAACCCTGCTCTGCTTTCCCTGGTCATGCAATCTTCTGGGACCAGGTCCGGTTCGGTTCGGACGAACGGGTCTCGCCCGTTTCGGTTCCCTCAGCGGTCACGGACCTCGATCGGCGCAGCACCGAGGCTCTGACGACGGGATGGGTGGAACTCGGCCCAGGCCGGGTACATGCCGCAGTCTGGTTTCGGCTTCTGCGCACCGTCGTCGACGAAGTGTCCTCGCCACTGGTTCGCACCGGACGGTGGGCCACGAGGCTCGTTGCGATCTGGAGGGCCGCCGGTCGTTCTCGCCCGTTGCGGACAGCGTGGGTTCCATTCGAAGAACTGCACTGGGACGAGCAGACGAAAGTCCTCGAGGCCGCAGCGATCGGCATTGCGATGGTCGAGAACGGTGAGATCGATGCCGGCGGTGCGCACGCATCTCTGCTGAGCCCACGACCGTATGAGCCGGTCGATCCTGGGACAGCTCCGACGCGCTCGTCTTATCCCGCACCCGAGCGCGATTTATGGGCTGACGCGCACGCTGCGGCTGAGGCCGCCATCGCGGCAGCGCGCGTCGATCCCGCATCCGCCAGTTCGTTGTACAACTTCCTGCGCTGGGGGTGCCGCACCGCAGCGGAGCTGGATGAGACGGTGCAACTGTTCCTCGACCACGGAATCCCGCTGCAACATCCGCCGACATAGCTATCGCCCGATGGAGCGGGGTCGTCCGCGATGCACGCGCGGCGACAGCCGAGAAGCCCGTTTTCGCGCCGGGGTCATAGTCACCAACGGTATTTGTGCGGTGACCGCCGAGAATTTTCCTTCCCGCATCATCATCGACAAAAGGCCAGGTGAGCGTCTTGTGGGTTCGAGAAGGGTGTCGGAGGTAGCAGCTACAGTCCTGTCCATGACAGAACGGCAGCTCATAGACGGCTCGACCACGTTCCCGTCCGTCTTGGCAGGCGACGCGGCAGTGTTTCCGGATCTCCTGCCCGAAGTGGCTGCCCGGATCGAACGGTCGATGGCCGCGTCCCGCTCTGCCGGAACACGTCGGGCTTACTCTTCGGCGTGGCGACGATTCGAGACCTGGTGCGCGGCCGCCGGACATGTCTCGTTACCGGCGCACCCCGCGACTGTGGCCGCATACCTCGTCGCCGCGGCCGACACACTCACCGTCGACGGGACGCGCGCGTACGCGGCTACGACGTTCGGTAAGTGGATTGCGGCAATCGCCGACCGGCATCGCCAGGTCGGCCACGACAATCCCTGCGGTCACGAGATGGTGCGCGCCACCCTCGCTGGTATCCGGCGGGACTATGCCGCGGCAGGGGACCGGCCACGTAATCCTCGCGCCCCGCTCCTGACGGCCGATATCACCACAATCGTCTCTCTCGCTCGTTCCGGTGTAGCAGGGTGGGCCAGCGAAGTACTCGAACGCCGCGACACGGCATTGCTGCTGATGGGGTACGCCGGGGCGTTTCGACGCAGCGAGCTCGTGGGGCTCGAATGCCGGGATGTGCGCCGCGACCGGCTCGACGGTGCGCACGTGCACCTGCGACACTCCAAGACCGACCAGCACGGCACCGGAGCGGTAAAAGCGTTGCCGTACACAGCTAATCGCGATTCATGCCCGGTCTGCGCGTGGATCCGTTGGCTCCAGGTGGTCGCCGCGTTCGACAGTGGAGGCCGGGTCGCTGTGATCCGTACACTGGCGCGTTCCGGACCGTTCGAGCAGCACATCTGCCACGGACCGGTTCCAGTCGCAACACGTCGGATGCCCTTGTTTCGAGCGATCCGAAAGAACGGCAACGTGTCCGAGACCGCACTGTCCGGCGCAGCAGTGCACGCCGCGATACGTCGCAGAGCCAGTCAGGCCGGATACGCAGCGGATCTCGTTACCCAGTTGGGCGGGCACTCGTTACGGTCCGGATTCGTCACCCAAGCGTTCCGCAATGGTTCCGACGCGCACGCGATCATGCGTCAGACCGGACACAGCACCCCGGGGATGGTCGAAATCTACGCCCGCGAGAACGCGCCTTTGATCGGTAACGCCGTCAACGACCTCGGTCTATGACCAGGTCACCTGGCGTAGATCCGCGTCACGGCGACAGCGCGGAAAGCGGCGAACACGCTCGACGCGATGAGCCCGATACCTTGTCGATGCCGGCGGCCGGAGTCGACGCCGGAGCCCCCCGACCTACTGCTCCCTCGCCGAGCGGTTACCGCTACGAGTGGGCGCTGTTCGACGACTGGTGCATCGCAACCGAGGTCGATCCACTGCCTGCCTCGCCGATCACACTGGTGAACTTTCTGGCTGCGAACCCCGCGAGTGACGCTGTGCAGCTCCGCAGGGTCGCCGCGATCAACCGCCGACATCTCGACGCTGGACATACTCCGCCCGGGCGTACGACAGCACTACGAATGGCGCTCGATTCCGGGCGGTCCGCACGAACGGCACGCCGCGCCGAACACTACTGGGGACTGGCCTCGGCGCTACCCTCGGCGGGATCGATGCAGGCGTTGTTCGGTCGTAGGGACGCGGTTCTGCTTGTGTTGTCGGGAGCCGGGCTCTCGCACCGAGCAATATCGGCGCTCGATCGGTCGGACGTCACCAGCGCGGGCCCCGACGTGCGCATCGGTGGCCGGCACGGTATCCGGATTGCAGCAAATCAGTCGACACAGTTTCGCCCGGCCGAGATCTGGGAACGGTGGCGCACCGTACTGCGATTTTCGGATCGATACCCCTCGACTACATTGCTCGCAGAGCATCTGCAGGCGAACGCTTTTCCCGATATGTCTGGGTGGCCGCGGAGTGTGGGTCCGGTCGCTGTACCGATCGACCGGTGGGGCCACATGCCGTTACCGGCCGATCCGATGACGCCAGCTGCGGTCGGGACGGTGATCGATGCCCACCGCTCCGGGGAGCCGCCCCGACACGTTCTACGGTGTGCACTTCCGCACCCGCGGGGGCGCGGCGAGATGGACTCGAAGGTGACTGTCCCAGTATCGGAACCCGTTTCAGCAGTACTGAATTCGGATTACTATCGCATCGGTCTCGACGCCCGGCGTCGCGCGCATTTCGCTTTGGCCGATGTGCCCGGCATCACCGACGATCTCGAGGACCGGATCGAGCATCTGCTGCAACGCACCGCGGAGCTGCTCGAGGTCGGCGATCGTTCAGGTTGGTGACGTTGCTGCACCTTTTCCTCGATCTACGGCGTCGACGGTGTCGGAGGACGATGACGCGCAAGATATTGGAACTGACTGCAGCGGTGCGTCGTTCGATGCGCGGGATCAAAGTTGTAAGGTGGCCGGACACGGCAAGTTCACCGTTGGCACGGGAGTGCAGGCCTACTTCTGCGACCCGCACTCCCGTGGCTGCGGGGCGCGCCAGCGAGAACACCAATGGATTGCTACGTCAGTATTTTCCCCAGGGCACCGACTTTTTCCAATGCAGCGTCGAGCGGCTCGACGAGGTCGCCGACCTCCTGAACAACCGACCCGAAGACTCTCGACTGGCATAATCGGCGGCAGGCGTTCCCTCTGTCGTAGAGGACCACGCCGACTTGTCAACGACCACGATGCGGCCGCGCTCCTTCCTTCTCGGAGCTCCCGAATTGCCGAGGATGCCGACAGCTCCAAGAACCTCTCTGTTTCCGGTGTCCGGACTGACCGAGTGAATCAGTCGGCAATCAAGTGATAGTCGCCCGCTTCGTCGAGCGCGGCCGTGACTTGTTCTCGAGTGAGTGTCGTCTCGGAGTCGACCGATACCGTCGACTCACCGCCTGCGACGAGATCGACCCTGACGTGGTGGACACCGTCGATCGCTTCGAGTTCGGTGGTGACTGCGTCGGCGCAGTGACCGCAGGTGAGGCCGGTAACGGTGTATTGCGTGCTGGTCGTACTCATGGGAGCCTCCTTCGATTCTGTGGTCGTCGTGGACTGCGGTGAACTGCAGCCGCAGCCACTGCTCGGTGAAAGGTCGGTCAACGACAAATCTGACACGTTGTTCATCGGGTTCCGTTCATTGTTCATGGGCTCTGTAGTACCCTAAGGGGGTATCTAGACAAGGCAAACTATACCCCCTATGGGTATGTCTACGCCAAGTATTTCGGTTGTCCTCATTCCTGGATATCTCGGAGTCGGACCCCGGTGTCATCGCGGGATCTCGTGGCGGGCCGAACCCCAGGGGAGGAAGAGGGAGTAAGCCGCTCAACAGCGGCAAGCGCCCGCATCAGCCGCGCGGGTGACCGCCTGCGGTCGCGTCGAAATGTCGCTATCTGTTGTCGGGCTGGTCTCGACCGGGCCGAGTTACGTCAGTGTGTACAACGCCTGGGGGCTGGCTGCGTAGGCGGTGTCGTAGTCGACCGCGGTCAATGCCTCGACGGACCCGGTTGCGGAACGCTTCTGCCAATCGGCGCCGTTGCGACTACGCCAGGCGTATCCGTCGGTGTCGATCCCCCACAGTGCATCGCCGGCACCGGCGAGCAATACCAAGTTCGGTGCGTCGAGGACAGGAGAGAATGTTCGGGCCGTGTCGGTGCTGTGCTGAAGTCCATCAGGTGTCACCGCCCATACTCCGGAGCTCGTAATCGCCAACGACGCCGCGGGCGCAGCGGCGCCGGGAGTCCAGGTGGAGCCGCTGTCGGCGGAGACGAGTAGACCGGTACTGCCATCGAATCCGACGAGGATGCGTCCATCGGCAGCCAGCGCGTGGAAGTCGACTTGTCCCTCCAGTGACCGATCCGACCACGACATTCCGCCGTCATTGCTGCTACGCAGTCCCAGTGGGTTCGCCGCCGTGCTGGATTCGCCGGGATGACCGGAGGTGAAGAGGGTATCGGTGGCCGGTACACCCGACAAACCCATGAAGTCATCGTCGGAAGAGCCGACCCTGGTCAGGTTTCCGGACGAACCGATGGCGAAGAGTCCTGTGTGGCTACCAGCGAGGACGGTGCCATCGGCGTTGACGTGCAATCCGTGCACATGAGCCAGTGAGGAGGTGAAGTCGACCACTGCCGGATCGGCCGCGCCGTCAGTCGCTGCCGGAGCGGAACATCCAACGAGGGACAGAGCTGCG
Source organism: Rhodococcus cercidiphylli (assembly GCF_033042225.1). Taxonomy (NCBI): domain Bacteria; kingdom Bacillati; phylum Actinomycetota; class Actinomycetes; order Mycobacteriales; family Nocardiaceae; genus Rhodococcus; species Rhodococcus cercidiphylli. Next base: position 132,094 of record NZ_JAWLKE010000011.1, on the reverse strand, counting down.
ATCAGAGACGGCAGCAGGATGCGGGAAAGCGAGATGGACATAAAGTGCGGTTCTCGTTCTGTCGATGAGGGCTCGGTGATGTAATCGCTTGAGCGTCAACGCCAAGTGATCTCCCGGTCAGGCGCGGTGAACATGACCGGATACGGCGGCTGAGGTGGACGTGACTGCTCGGGCGGTATGTGCGGGACGACGTAGACGCATCGACCTTCATCTCCATTCACTTAATCTCCAATCACTGAGGCGATGTACGAGCGCGGATCGTTCGGCGGCGAACAGCCGTGGCAGCGACATCGCACCGACGATCGGTATCGGCTGAGTGCGAACAATTCCGACACCTTCACCCGCCTCGCCGTGGCGAGCACTCAACTACTAACCAGCATAGTATTTCGGGCAGGTCAGGCCGAAGTGCCCATCCGGTTCGGTGTCATCGCAGATGCGCCGGTGCGTCGCCCGGGGTGATGCCGACGTGGACGTGGTCGCTGTGCACGTCGTCGGTGAAGAATCCTGGACGGTCACCGTTGAGGTCGGTCGGACCTCCGACCTCGGTTGCGCCCAGTAGGGCTGCCGCAGTGACGAATTCGGAGATCGTTGGGTTGTTGAAGGGATCGTCGACAACGCGCCGACCGTTGATTTCTCGGATGTCCACCGCTCGTCCCACTGCGTGGTTGGACAAGCGCGGGTGCGGGAAGACGGTCTGGATGTGACCGGTGTGCATCACCTGCACTGCGTAGGTGAATCGATCGGCAAGTCCGAGCATGATCTGGAGCACATTGTTGTTGATGCGTCCGGTTCCGATGTCGAGTCGTGCAGGCTCGGAGAGCGTGATGCGAGGGTTGCTCAGCACCGACGACGCAGCGGCGGTCAGTGGTACTGGGGACCCAAGAGAGGTCAAAGGGTTGATCTTTTCCACCGTCCAGGCCGCGCCAGCGGCGATGTCGCGCTTGAGCCGGATATCGAGTGCCATCTGCCGGGTCGTCTCAGCCGGCTGCGCGAGCGTGGGGCGTTGTAGGAGTTGGTCGAACAGCACGATCACTGCAGCACTCTCTGGACCGATTCCGGCGTACTGCGGATACACCACTCGCAGGGTGCTGGCGAGGGCCTCGTCGGGTTGAAGCAGTGCTGCCGTCGCCGCGACTTCGAGCGATACCCCTGCGGTGCGCAAGCTGTCGAGTACTCCTCCTCCCTCGCTCCAGCTGCCACCTGCTTCGAGGAAGCTCGTCGCTGCGCGTTTGATCTCGGGCATCACTTCGCCAGCTGTCGGCATCCACCGCCCCGGATTCACCGGGGCCGATGATCGACTGCTCGGTGCGCTCACGGCCGGGGACCGTGCGGGAGATGCGTTACTGCTCGGTGCGAGGCTGGGGGATTGTCTGTCGGCGGTGTTGATGGTGCAGCTGACTGTGAGCGGCAAAACGGCTGCGGCTGTGAGCAGTTGTCGACGGCTGACTGTGATGGCGTTTCCTTTCGTGCGCGGGGGTCTCAAGGGTGAGTGTCGTGGGTGATCACCGCGGCGGCGGTAGCGGCAGGCCGGGAATGTCGATACTGGGCGGCGCTGGCGTGGGCGTGCGGTCGGGGGCGGGGGAGCCGTCACTGATGTACAGCGTGATCAGCGATCCCGGGATCGCCGCGCCGGATGGGGATGTGCCGGTAGCGGTACCGCGAGCGCCCTGACCGGTGGTGGTGACGACGGTCACCTAGAATCCTGCTGCTTCCAATCTCGATGTGGCCGACGACTGGCTCATGCCGCTGACCTCAGGTACTTGGCCGTTGGCGGAGCCGCGGACGTATTTGTCGTCGACCGGTGGCAGCTCGATGGGGCCGAAGTTCGTGGCGATTGGGTCCATCGCGTCGTACCAGGTTCGTGCGGGTTCGTTACCGCCGTAGAGGTTCCCGGAGCTGCAGGGCCGCAGTGGGAAGGAGCAGATCTGGCCCGGTGTCGGTGAGTCACCGTAGGTGTAGACGGCGGCGGCGTAGCGGTTGGTGAAGCCGAGGAAGCCCGAGGATCGGTTGGATTCGGTAGTGCCGGTTTTCCCGGACATCGGCAGCGTCCAGCCCACGGACCCGGCCGCCGATGCCGAGGTTCCTCCGGGTTGGTCGTCCTTGCTCATCGCGTTGGCGAGTGTGTTGGCCAGGCCGGGTTCGACGACCTGCTCGCACGCTTGTTGTGTGACCGGTACAGCTACACCCTCGCGGTCGGAGATGGAGTCGATCGGGTTCGGCGGGCACCAAGTACCTCCCGAGGCGAGGGTAGCTGCGACGTTGGACAGCTCGAGCGGGTTGACCCAGGTAGGTCCGAGTGTGAACGAGCCGAGGCTTTGCTCTTTCTGGAGGTCGGCCATGCTCTGCTCGTCGAATCCAGACGAGCCGGGGAGGGTGTAGGAGCGAAGCCCTAGCCGCACTGCCATGTCGACTGTCGGTGTGACACCGACGGACTCGAGCAACTTCACGAACGCCGTGTTCGGTGATTGCGCCAGTGCGTCGGTGACCGTCAGCGCCGGTGGGTAGTTTCCGACGTTCTCCACGCAGTAAGCGCCCGCCGGGCAGTTACGCGCGCCGCCGTCGCCCAACCCCCTGACCTCGACGCGCCGGGGAACCTGCAGTGTGGCGTTGGTGCCGAGTCCGCGTTCCATCGCGGCGGCAGTGGTGAATATCTTGAAGATCGACCCGGCGCCGTTGCCTACGAGTGAATACGGTTGCGGCTGAACCGTTTCGTCGGCGTCGGCATCGAGTCCGTAGGTGCGACTACTGCCCATGGCGAGGATGCGGTGTTCGTCCTGTCCGGGTGCGACGACATTCATCACGGTGGCGACACCGTCGAGGTCGGGATCTGTGTTCGCGGTCAGTGCGGCCTGGGTCGAGTTCTGCACCGCCGGGTCGAGAGTCGTTTTGATCAGATAACCGCCCTCGTCGATCTGCTCGCGGCTGATACCGGCGTCCTCAAGATATTGGAGTGCGTAGTCGCAGAAGAACCCTCGATCACCGGCGGCGATGCATCCACGTGGGAGGGTGTTGGGCTCGGCCAGCACCCCCAATGGCTCGGATTTGGCGGCCTCGAATTCTGCGGCTCGGTTCGGGATGGTTTCGATCATGTTGTCCAAGACAAGGTTTCGGCGGCTTGTGACTCCCTCGACGTTGGTGTACGGGTTCAGTGCCGAACTGGACTGAACCATCCCTGCCAGCATCGCTGATTGCGTCGCCGTTAACTCGCTGGCATCGACACCGAAGTAGGTTTGCGCGGCGTCTTGGATGCCGAACGAGGCATTGCCGAACGGAACCAGGTTCAGATAGCGGGTCAATGTCTCGTCTTTGGTCAATTCTCTGTCCAAGGACAACGCCATTCGGATCTCGCGGATCTTGCGAGCCGGCGTGGTCTCGATCGCGGCACGCCGCTCGGCGTCGGTGTCAGCGACGACCAGTAATTGATAGTTCTTCACGTACTGCTGATCGAGTGTCGATGCGCCCTGCTCGACCTGCCCGCTGGTGGTGTTGGTCAAGAACGCTCGCAACGTTCCCTGCCAGTCCACGCCCTGGTGTTCTGCGAAGCGCCGGTCCTCGACGGAGACGATCGCAAGCTTCATCTCGTTGGAGATCTTCGCGCTCGGCACTTCGGAACGGCGTTGCTCGTATAGCCACGCGATCGGGTTGCCTGCCACGTCCGTCATCGTCGAGATGGCAGGAACTACGCCCTCGGCGAGTTCGCCGGAAACGTTGTCGTCGGTGTCAGCGGCGCGGTTCGAGACGTATCCCAGGCCACCGACGATGGGGAACAACACTCCTGCAAGCAGCACGCCTGCGAGCGCAGTGCATCCCACGAGTTCGAACACCGTTCGTCGGGTGCTTGACATCATCGTCTCGTTTCTGTCGACGGGGCAGTGCTCGCGGTCGTCCGGGTTGGTGGGACCGACAAGGGGAGCGGAGCACGGCCGCAGCGGCCGTCTAGCTCTCGCCGGTAGGTCTGCATGGTCCGGTCATCTCGATCGAGACGGTTTCCGCTTTTCTGCCATCCGAGGCGCTCGTAGAAGCCGCCTGCATTGTCGGCCACCCCGAGATCGGTGGACAGCTCGGCGCAACGTGCACCTGCCCGCGCAGAGTCGGATTCGAACCAGTCGAGCAACTGTGCACCCACTCCGATCCCTCGCACCCGTGGGCTCACCGCTATCGCAACGACGACGGCGACACTGTCGGCCGGGGGAGTCTCGGGTTCGCCGTTCGGCAGTGGGATGGGCCGAGCGCGCGCCACCGCTCTGCACCAGGGGCGAAGACGCGTACGAACGAACCGCATGGCGGTGCGCGGGCGGACTGCCATCGCCGCACCGGCGTGTGCAGCCAACGGCAGCACGGTCATCTTCTCGCGCAGTAGATCACCGATATGGGCATGGTGATCGAGGGTGCCGAGGAGGAATCCGACGACGGCGCCTTCGCTATCGGTTGCGACAAGAGCGATGGCGTGTCGTCGGTTGACGAAGCTGCGGTGCCACCGGCGCAGGAACCGTGCTCCCAGCTCGGGGAACAGGCCAATCGGTAGCTCGTCGAGGTGCAACTGCGCGCTCTGCGGTAGATCGTGCGGCCCGGCCTCGCGAAGGACGATCGCGACTCCGGGAGGAGGCGCGGCGGGGTTGGGATGAGGGAAACAAAGGTGCGGCGTAGACGATGAAACGTTGAAGAAGATATGCATGGCGTTGTCCTCGACGAGGCAGGCTCGCGCCCTCACCGCGGAGGCGGCGCGCGAGAAGAAAGGTGGACCGATCTGCGCAAACGCAGACCTCTCACACCCTCAGAAGGCATGCCGCGTCGAGCACGGACATCGGCGCAGGGGGAGAGACCGACCTCTCAGTTGGCGACGATCTCGATGCCTGTAGACCTCGAAGCTGGTGCAGTAGCACTGTCCATCCGGTCCGGCGCAGCAACATTGCCAGCCCTAGCGCAAGGATCGCCACCGCTATGTGGACGGACCCGATCAGGGATCCGTGATTGTCGTGATGACTGGACGCGCTACCGCCGATCCCCTCGTCCTGCTCCGGCGCCGACGTGTGCTCGATTTCCGGGACGCTCTCGATGACCGCAGCCAGCGGAGCGTGGCCGGGCTCTGCGGTGGTGTGTGCGACCTGCGACATCATCAGCACCGCCACTGCCGTGGCCGCCATGATGGACCAGAGCAGAATTCGGCGAATACACTCGCTCAACCGAATCGGACACACACGACGAAAATAGCAGATCCATGTCGCCGTCTACCCGCGCTAGCGACGAATACCGTGTGCGGTGACGCCTCCAGCGTTCCATGCGGGCCGCACCCTCAACTGCCAGGCATTGTTGGGTTCGACGTTGGCGCAGGGCCGTGGTGACCCAGAGGGCGGCGGGCCCGTCATCGAGCAGGTGCGCGGCGGCGCGATCCACGGTGACCAGTACATCCTCGTAGGCCAGTCGTAGTGGCGCTCGCTCATCGAGTTGGGACATCGCGACATCCTCGATCAACTGCAGAGGGAACCGCGCCGCTTCGTACTCGGCACGCAAAACAGCTAGTGCAAGTGTGCCTGATCTCACCGCACAGGTATTACTCCGCGGGATGAAACGCGTTTGGACGGCATGAGTAGAAGAACCGATCCGCGCCTACCGTGGGGCCGAAAGCGGCCTAAACCGAACCGCAGCCCGGCAGCGTTCCGGATGGACCAAGTACCACGTTTGTGGTTGCAGCACTTACCCTCTCGCCCAGGCGACTACCGCGCACAACTGCACACGGCCCATCAACTACTATGTTGCATAGTAATTGAGATGCAATCGTCGAAAGGGTGTGGCGGTGTGACAGCTGATCAAACCCCGGCGCTCACATCGCAGGGACGGTTACGCAGAGCAATCGCTGCGGTGCGCAACAGGTGGCGGCAACTGACCTCGATGCGAACGGCACTGGTGCTGCTGTTTTTGCTCGCTATCGCAGCAATCCCAGGCGCCCTGCTGCCACAGCGCAATCTCAACACCCAGGCGGTTGATTCCTACATCGCAGCGCGCCCGGCTCTCGGGGCCGTCATGGACACGCTGGAATTGTTCGACGTATTCGGAAGCTTCTGGTTCACCGCCATCTACGTCCTACTGTTTGTGTCGTTGATCGGCTGCCTGACTCCCCGAATGATCGAACACGGTAAAGCCCTTCGCGCACAGCCAGTTCGCGTACCCCGAAACCTTTCGCGACTACCGCTTCATCATTCGGGCGCTCTCGCCGGTAGCCCGAAAACCGTCATCGACGACATCGCGCCCCACTTGAGAGGGTGGCGTACTGCCGTTAGGCCCGAGCCCGATGGGGCGCTCACCCTCTCCGCCGAGAAGGGCTATACCCGCGAAGCGGGAAACCTACTTTTTCATTTCTCGCTGATCGGTCTGCTCGCGGCCATCGCCATCGGCAAGCTCTTCGGTTACGAAGGATCGGTCATCGTCATCGCCGACAACGGGCCCGGTTTCTGCAACACCTCGCCCGCCATCTACGACTCCTTCCGGGCCGGCAACAGCACCGACGGAACCGGGCTGGAGCCGTTCTGCATCAGAGTCAAGGACTTCAACGCCGACTACCTTGAGAACGGCCAGGCAGAGATGTTCACCTCGAACATCTCCTACCAGTCCGCCGACGACATCGCCGCAGACACCTGGCGCGACTATCAACTCAAAGTCAACGAACCCCTCCGGCTCGGAGATGAACGCATCTACCTCACCGGCCACGGATACGCCCCGGAATTCACCGTGACCTTCCCCGACGGTCAGAGTCGAACCGAGGCCCTGCAGTTCCGGCCCGACGACGCCACCACGTTCCTGAGTAGCGGGGCGTTGCGTTTCGATCCACCCGGCGGGACCTATGCCACCGCCGATGAGCGACGCCGCGGCCAGATCGCCATCGAAGGCCTCTTCGCTCCCACTGCGCAATTCAACGGAACCCTGCTCTCCTCCCGCTTCCCGGACTTGGTCGATCCTGCTGTGGCAGTGGATATCTACAAAGGAGATACCGGCCTCGACACCGGCATACCCCAGTCGATCTTCTCCCTGGACCAGGAGATGATCAACCAGGGCCGACTTGTCAAGCAGGATCGGGTGAACCTGCGTCCCGGTGAATCGACGACCCTCACCGACGGCACCAACATTCGATTCAACGGCGCCAAGGAGTTCGCCAACCTGCAGGTCGGATACGACCCCGCACAGTTGTGGGTGCTCGTGTTCGCGATCACGATGATGACCGGACTGTTGGTCTCGCTGGTGATCAAGCGACGTCGAGTCTGGTTCCGTGTACTCCCGGCCGAAACAGGCCGATCGAGCGTGGAGATGGGCGGGCTCGCCCGTACCGATCACGCCGGATGGGGACCCGAATTCGAGACCCTCCGCACCGAAATCTGGACGCCGCGGACAAAGAACCACTCCGAGACCCTCGATACAGAAACGGTGTAGCGCCATGCCGATCGACGACAACCTCGCCCGCTGGAGCGACATCAGTTTCGAGACCGCCTTCGTGGTCTACCTTCTCGCCGCGATCCTGTTCATCGCACAACTCGCAACGACACGAACAGCGACTCTGAGCCGGGCCTCGAGTCTGCATCCGCAACTGATCGCAGCGACATCATCGACACCGGGATACGTGCCGGTCCCCGAGCGAAGAGCCCCGTCCGAACGCCTGGGCCGCACGGGACTCGCCCTGGTAATGCTCGCACTCACTTTGCATATCGGGTCGATCGTCCTGCGCGGGATCGCCACTGGCCGCCCGCCGTGGGGAAACATGTACGAATTCGTCTCCGTCACATGCGCGGCCGGCATACTTGCCGGACTGATCGTGCTGCGCTCGGAGCAACTGCGCACACTATGGTTGTTCGTCCTCGTGCCGACCTTGATCCTGCTCTTCATTGCCGGAACTGTGCTCTATGCCAACGCGGCGCCCGTCGTACCAGCCTTGCAGTCGTATTGGCTCCCCGTGCACGTCTCCGTCGTCTCGCTCGGCAGCGGGGTGTTCCTGATCTCCGGTGCAGCCAGCACATTGTTCCTGATCCGGATCCGATATCCCAACAACAACGCCGTCCCCGACAGCAGAGTGGGCCGGATCGTCGCTCGTCTCCCCTCGGCGCACTCGCTCGACGTGCTGGCGTACAAGACCACCATCTTCGCGTTTCCCCTGTTCGGAATCGGTGTCATCCTCGGCGCGATCTGGGCCGAGGCCGCGTGGGGTCGGTTCTGGGGCTGGGACCCGAAAGAGACGGTCTCATTCATCGCGTGGATCATCTACGCCGCGTACCTGCACGCCCGGGCCACCAGCGGGTGGCGTGACACCCGGGCCGCGTGGATCAACATCGCCGGATTCGTGGCCATGCTGTTCAACCTGTTCATCATCAACATGGTGGTCTCCGGACTGCATTCGTACGCGGGTTTGAACTGATGTCGCCTGCTAGCCGCCGCCCTGTGCTTCGGCGAGGTCATGCGGCACCGGTCGCGTCAATCCCGCGTCGACCCGGCCGGTGTTGCCGACCGGGTATCGACCGGACCAGGATCCAGGAGCCACGACCACGATCCGAATCAACTGACTGCCTCGTGTCCGTAGTGCATTCCGGAGAGGGAAGTCACAGTGCCCCGAGCTTCGTCACCGGCCAAGACTGGGGCATCGACCGCGTCACCGATCCCACGATGTTCGAGACATCGGCGCAGATCCGTACTGCAGCAAAGGCGTCGACTTCATGAGACTCGGCCGCCCTACGGGGGCTCGCACACGCGAACAGAGCAGTCTGCCCGCCACGGCAACGGCATCCATCCTTGCCGTTGTACTCCTGGTCTCCGGATGTTCCGCAGGCGCCGACGCCGTGCCCTCCGGAGGTAGCTTCGATTTCGTTGCACCCGGTGGTCAAACCGACATCGTCTACGATCCCCCCGAAACGCGCGGAACCATCGGTGAACTCGCCGGACCCGATCTGATGGAGGAAGGTAAGAACACCGCTCTGTCGGACTATGACGGCGAGGTGGTCGTGATCAATCTCTGGGGTCAGTGGTGCGGCCCCTGCCGCGGCGAAGCCGACGACCTCGAAGAGGTCTACGAAGCAACCCGCGAGCGCGGTGTGCAGTTCCTCGGTATCAATGTTCGAGATCCGCAGAAGGACAAAGCGCAGGACTTCGTTGTCGACAACAATGTCTCCTACGCCTCGATCTACGACCCCTCGATGCGGACGCTGATCGCCCTCGGCGGGAACTACCCGACCAGCGTGATTCCCTCGACGCTGGTACTCGATCGAGAGCACCGGGTGGCGGCAGTGTTCATGCGTGCCCTCCTCGCCGAAGACCTGCTCCCTGTCGTCGAACGGATAGCAGACGAATGACTGTTCTTCTTGCCCAAGGCGGCGTTGGCTCGACGTTCCAAAATCTGGCATCGAGCGGACCTCTGGTACTGGCGATCGCCGCATGTATGCTCGCCGGGCTGGTCTCGTTCGCGTCACCGTGCGTGGTGCCCCTGGTGCCGGGCTACCTGTCGTACCTGGCGGGCATCGCAGGTGCCGACGTGCCGTCGCTCGCCGCCGCCTCGACTGGTGAAGCACCGCCGAAGCTGGCAAGCCGCTGGCGCGTGGCAGGTGCAGCGGGGTTGTTCGTCGCCGGCTTCACCATCGTCTTCGTCCTCGCCACCGCCTCGATTTTCGGGGTCATCGGCACCCTGCGCATCAACGAACAGGTGCTTCAGCAGGTCGGCGGTGCCATCACGATCATCATGGGCTTGACGTTCATCGGGTTCATTCCCGCATTCCAACGCGACACTCGATTCGCGCCGCAAACCATCTCGTCTCTTGCTGGAGCGCCGCTGCTCGGTGGCGTGTTCGCGCTCGGCTGGACGCCGTGCCTTGGCCCCACGCTCGCCGGGGTGTTGTCCGTTGCCGCTGGCACTGAAGGCGCAACCGCAGCGCGCGGCGTCACTCTCATCGTCGCCTACTGTCTGGGACTCGGTCTACCGTTCGTGGTCCTCGCGTTCGGCTCGAGTTCGGCGATGCGCGGTGTCGGCTGGCTACGGCGGAACTCGCAGAGAATCAAAGTGGCAGGCGGAGTGATCATGATCGCCGTCGGTGTCGCCCTGCTGACGGGGGTGTGGGGTCTGTTCATTGCCTGGATACGCAATGAATTCGTCAGTTCGGTTGTATTACCCATCTGAGAAGGAAACCGAGCAGCCGCACGTGCAAGACCACGCCTCCCCAACTGCCAGTGCCGGTGGTATCGAACCCACTCTCTGTCGACGGCGCGCCCCCGCCGGGCCGCGATGACCCGATCCGAGAGCCGCCCCCTGTCCCTACCGCGGATCTGCGTGTCCCAAGGACCCCGCAGGCGGGTGCATCAGCAGGGGAGGGCATGTTTCCGGGGCCGTGTTGATCGGTGTGGCAGCTAAAAGGGCCAGGTCCTTCGAAACCGAAGGGCGGGGCTCGGTATTAGCCGAGCCCCGCCCTACGGTTGATAGTTCCCAGAATTGAGAGTTACTGGGCGAGCAAACTTTCCATTGTGGAGATTTCGCTCTGCTGCGCATCGATGATTGTGGAGGCAAGCTCCTTGGCATCAGCATTGGAGCCGTCGGCCAACTCGATCTGAGCCATCTCGATTGCCCCCTTGTGGTGCTCGATCATCATGGTGAGCCACATGGAGTCGAACTCCGCTCCGTTAGCGGCCGACAACATGTCCATGTCTTCCTGGCTCATCATGCCGGTCATGCCACCGCTCCCCATGTCCATACCGCCCATGTCCATTCCGCCCATGTCCATTCCGCCCATGTCGGCGGACGCTGCGGGCTGTCCCCATGCGGTGAGCAGGGCATTCATCTGCTCCATCTCCGGTGCTTGAGCTGCTTCGATGGCCTGGGCCAGCTCGATGACCTGAGCATTCTCGGTTCGGCCGTCGACAAGTGAAGCCATCTCCACCGCTTGTGCATGGTGGGGGTACATCCCTTCGACGAACGTGACATCGGCATCGTTGAATTCGGCCGATGCTTCGGCGGAATTCTCGGAGGACGACGAGGCCGGTGTATCGCTGCTCGACATGCCGGGCATGTTCATTTCGCCGTCGTTACTGCTGCAGCCAGCGAGAACTGCGGCGGCGACAGCGGAAGCCGCCGTTATCGCGATCGTGAAACGGGTAGATCGATTCGAACGCATAACAAACTCCTGAAATTATGGTGGGGTGGTTCGGATCGACAGGCACACTGACCCGTCGACATCTGTGTCTCACACAACGGTGAGTCACCTGTCAGATCCGAAGCACAGACAATTCGGAGAGAGTGAAAATGGTCCAGGGCGGCGGGTGCCCGGTTCGACGACGAACTGCCGACAGCCGCGCAGCGTGGACGAGAGAACCGGCGAAGCCCACAACGATTGCCCGTAAGACGGCCAACGCCGCGACAGCACCGATGATAGCCAGACACAGATGCATGACCGAGCTGTGATCGCCACAGCCGTTCCCGCAGTGTGCTGCGGAACCACTCTCCGATGCTGTCGCAGATGATGCTCCCGAATGCTCGTCGACGGCAGGTGGAGCGCTCACCGTCGAGGTCATCGAGTGTTCGCCGATACTCGTCGCCGTTGCGAACGACATCGGCGCAGAATGCATGAGAAGGACTCCGAACAGCACTATCGAAGCGCAAACAGCACCTAGGAGCCACTTCTGGTTCATAGGTTCCGTGGCTGAAGTCCTCACCGGTTCGATCTTACCGGTCTGCCACACGGGCATCCGGTCTCCTCGCAGTCGCGGCGTCCGGACCGTGGACATCGAATCAGGTGGCGATGGGCCGGTTGATTGCGGTCACTTCATCCCAGGGAACGGGCGCGACTTTGACGACGTCGCCGCCGGTGGGGGCGTTGACGTATTTCCCGTCGCCGATGTAGATCCCGATGTGTCCGATCGGTGAGTAGAGAGAGATGAAGTCACCCGGTTGCACTGATTCGCGGGAGACAGGTGTGCCCGCTCGTGCTTGGTCTGCGGCCACGCGTGGAACGGTCAGTCCCAGTTGTTTGTAGGCGAAGTAGATCAGTCCGGAGCAATCGAAGGACCCCGGCCCGGTAGCTCCCCAGGAATAGGGTTTGCCGAGTTGGTCGAGGGCGATGCGCATCGCCTCCGCTGATGTTCCACTCGCAGCCGAGACGGCGGCGGGTAGCTCGGAAGGATTCGTGGTGCCGGGGCTGACGATGGCAGCTCGATCCGCATCGGTGAGGGCGGCGAATTGGTCGGTGATTTTGGCGATCTGATCGGCCAGGTCGGTCTGGCGTTGCTCGAGGTCGCGTTGTGTACGTGCGGCGTCCGCCTCGGCTACCGCAGCGGACGCCTGTGCTTGCCGGGCTTGTTCGAGCTGGTCTCGCGCTTCGTCGTCGATCTGTGTCGAGTCGGCGAGTGCAGCGGCTCGATCGGCGAGGATCCGGTCCAACAACACCATCTGATCGAGTAGTTGCTGTGGGCTGTCCGCGACCAGAACGGCCCCGAGAGGGGATTGCGGTACACCTTTGTACGCGGCGTCGACAGCTGTGGACAGTGCTCGACGGTTGGCAGATGCGGCCACTTCGGCTTCCCGAGCCGCCGCCGAGGTCTCGTGGGCGAATTGAACTGCGGTACTCAGTTCGCCGCGGCGACGATCGAGGGTGTCCTGCGCGGCGTACATGCTCTCGGTGAGAGTGAAGGCGGTCGCATTGAGTTCAGCGAGTTGTCGTACGGCTTCGGATGCGTTCACCGGGGGTGCAGCAGGGTCCGCCGAAGCTGGAGCATTTACCGAAAATGCCGCGGCAACAACGATGATCGAGGCGATCAGGGTAGCGCGGACACGCCGCGTCGGGCCTGAAAAAGAATGCACAGAAGAAATCCTCTGGGGTCGGTGTGGGTTCCCTGCGTCACCAGCGAAGGAAACGGAGCGCGGCGAGAGCCGCATGGGACTGTGTCCGGCCTCGCCGGTCACCATTGTCGGGTATCGGCAGTCGTAGACGGTTCCTCACGGTCGGCTGAGGCTCGCGTCGACGCTCGACGCCTGTGCCGTATGGGCGGCGAGTCGGCGTCGATTGACGCCGACTCACCGCACCTGCAAACTACTATCATTCATAGTAGATGGTGGGGTGGTATCCGCTGACCGGGAGAGGGATGACGACTGTGACGATGCGTGACTGGCCGGCGCGGCGTTGGGTGGCCGCGTTACTGGGCGCGACGGTGGCCGCGCTGGTCGTGGCGATCCCCACCGGGATCATCCACACTGCGTTCTACGTTCGAATGACCCCGGTGTTGTGGTGGAACTATCCGGTGTGGATTGCCACCGCAGTTCTCAGTGGCCTCATTCTTGCGACATACGTGAGCACTGGGCTGGCGTCGTCGGTTTCTTCCCGTGTAGGGGTCAGTGCGAATGCGTTGTCGTTGTTGGCAGTCGGATGTCCGATATGCAACAAACTGGTAGTGGTGGCGGTCGGGGTGAGCGGTGCTCTGGATCTATGGGCACCCGTGCAGCCCGTAATCGGAGTGATGTCGGTGGGGGTGATGGTGTGGGCTCTTCGACTGCGAATCCGCGGGGAACGCGCGTGCCCTACTTCTCGCGTAGGTCAGGAGTTCGGCAACTCCGCTGGCTTTGGCGGTGCAGGCGCAGCAAAATTGTAGGATTTCTCGCCACGTCCTATCCGCGGTCCGGCAGCAACAGACGACGAAGGCGACCGCTTCTCGATGCGCCATCTGCGGTGTTGGGCTGTGCCTGCGACACCGGCAGGCGGGCGTCGGCCAGCAATCCTGCCACCCCGGCGGCCACGCAGGCCGACGTCACCACTATCAATGCCGGATTCGTTCGCCCGGTCAAAGCGTCCCCGAACAGCACCGCGGCGATCGTACCGGGCAGAATCCCCACGACAGTGGCCGTCGTGTAGGGCAGCAGGCGCACCGCGGAGAGTCCGGAGCAGTAGTTGACCAGGGCGAACGGTGCCGGGGCAATGAGCCGCAAGGACCCGACGGCCAGCCACCCCCGCCGAGCCAACCGGGCATCGATGGACTTGACCGCAGGATTCGTCAGCCGCTCCTGCACCGCGGTGCGCCCGAGCGCGCGCACCAGCAGCAACGCCAGCACAGCGCTGACAGTTGTGGCGGCGATCGTGACGGCGACCCCGGTGGCGGGACCGAACAACAGTCCGGCGCTGAGGGTGAACACCGTGCGCGGTACCGGGGCAATCGTCAACACCGCCTGGGTCAGAAAGAACACCACCACGAACGACGGGCCCATCGACTCCGCCCACTCGCGCACCACAATGATCGACGGGCGGGGTACGAGGGCGGCAGCCACTGCCAGTATTGCCAGCGCTGCCACGGTGGCGAGGACTCGGCGATCGCGCAGAATCGCCGATACGGTTTCGGTCATGACGGTCTCTGCCTGCGCCGCCTCGCCGAGGTTTCCGACAAGCACGCGGGAGTGGACGGCGAGGAATGGCTTCGCACTGCCGGTGCTCAGGAGCGGACGAGCCGTGAGATCGCGTCGGTGGCCTCTTTGATCTTCGCGTCGGCTTGGGGACCGCCGGCGATGGCGGCGTCGACCACGCAGTGGCTGATGTGAGCTTCGAGCAGGCCCATGGCCACCGCCTGCAAGGCTTTGGTCATCGCCGAGACCTGGGTGAGGATGTCGATGCAGTACTTGTCTTCCTCGACCATGCGCTGCAGTCCTCGGGCCTGGCCTTCGATGCGCTTGAGGCGTTTGAGGTAGGCGTCCTTTTCGGTGATGTAGCCGTGCGCGGCGTGATCATGGCCGTCGGTCTCGGCGGGTGCCTGCGCGGCCGCGGGAGTGGCCATGGTGTCCTCCTGGAATCCGAGTGTCATGCCGAGCATCCTCGATTATGCCCGCCCGGGGTATGGCGCGAGAGGGTCGGTCCGTCGAGTCGTCGCTGGGCCGCCGCCGCAGCGCACATCACCGCGCAGCGGGCCACCGCTCGGGTCGCCGGGTGCCGGGTGATCTGCACCAAGGTCGTTGTCACGAAGGACATGGCCCTCTCCTTTCGTAGGCTGCATCGGGGTTGTAGCGGTGGGGTGGGGTGGCGCGCCTGCATGCCACGCCCACCCCAGCCTTTTGGGTGCTTGTTCTACCCGCGCGGTTATCCGGTGAGGGACTTGAACCGGCGCAACCGCAAGCTGTTGCTGACCACGAACACCGACGAGAACGCCATCGCTGCACCGGCCAGCATCGGATTGAGCAGCCCGGCCGCAGCCAAGGGGAGGGCGGCCACGTTGTAGGCGAACGCCCAGAACAAGTTGCCCTTGATGGTGCCCAACGTTCGGCGGGACAGGCGGATAGCATCCGCTGCTGCGCGCAGATCACCGCGCACCAACGTCAGATCGCTGGCTTCGATCGCAACGTCGGTACCGGTGCCCATCGCCAGACCGAGGTCGGCCTGCGCCAACGCGGCGGCGTCGTTCACGCCGTCGCCGACCATCGCCACTACCTTGCCCTGCTCCTGCAGCCTTTTGACGACGTCCACCTTGTCTGCGGGCAGCACCTCCGCGATCACTTCGTGGATGCCGACCTGGTCGGCGATGGCACGCGCGGCGGCTGCGTTGTCGCCGGTGAGCATGATCGGCGTCAAACCCAGGCCCCGCAGCTGCTCGATCGCCTCGGCGGAGGTGGGTTTGACCGCGTCGGCGACGACCAGTACTCCGCGAGCCCGACCGTCCCAACCGACTGCGACGGCGGTCTTGCCCTCGGATTCGGCTGCACACATCGCACTTTCGAGTTCGTCCGGCAGCTGCTGCGCCCGGTCGGCGAGGAGGCGGGCCCGTCCGACGATCATTGCGTGGTCGTCGACTATGCCCTGCACCCCGAGGCCTTCGATATTTATAAACTGCTCCACCGGTGGCAGGGCTCCGACCTTCTCGCGGGCACCTTTGGCGATGGCCTGGGCGATGGGGTGCTCGGACGAATCTTCGAGTGCACCGGCCAGGCGCAGCACCTGCGCGGTGTCCTCGCCGTCGGCGGTGATCACGTCGAGCAGAGTCATCTTGCCGGTGGTGACGGTGCCGGTCTTGTCGAGTACCACGGTGTCGACACGGCGGGTCGATTCGAGCACTTCGGGACCCTTGATCAGGATGCCGAGCTGAGCGCCGCGGCCGGTGCCGACCATCAGCGCGGTCGGGGTGGCCAGGCCGAGGGCACACGGGCAGGCGATGATCAGGACGGCGACGGCTGCGGTGAACGCGGCCGCGATCCCACCGCCGGTGCCGATCCAGAAGCCGAGTGTCGCCGCGGCAAGGGCGATCACGATCGGGACGAAGACTCCGGAGATCTTGTCGGCCAGACGCTGAGCTTGGGCTTTACCGGTCTGAGCGTCTTCGACGAGTTTCGCCATCTGTGCGAGCTGGGTGTCCGAGCCGATGCGGGTCGCCCGGACCACGATTCGGCCACCGACGTTGACCGTCGCGCCGACGACCAGATCATCGGGTCCTACCTCGACGGGCACGGATTCGCCGGTCAACATCGAATTGTCGACCGCGGAAGAGCCGTCGGCGACCACGCCGTCGGTGGCGATCTTCTCCCCGGGGCGGACGACGAACTCGTCACCGACGATGAGTTGATCGGTGGGGATGCGCTGTTCGACACCCTCGCGCAGGACGGAGACTTCCTTGGCACCGAGCTCGAGCAGGGCACGCAGGGCGGCACCGGCGCGTCGCTTGGAGCGTGCTTCGAAGTAGCGGCCGGCGAGGATGAAGGTGGTGACTCCGGCTGCGGCCTCGAGGTAGATGTTGCCGGCCCCGTCGGAGCGGGAGATGGTCAGCTCGAACGGGTGTGTCATGCCGGCCGTTCCGGCGGTGCCCCAGAACAGGGCATACAACGACCACCCCAGTGCTGCGATGGTGCCCATCGAGATCAGGGTGTCCATCGTTGAGGTGGCGTGCCGCAGATTGGTGAAGGCGGCCTTGTGGAACGGCCATGCCCCCCACACCACCACGGGTGCGGCGAGGGTCAGGGAAAGCCACTGCCAGTTGGTGAACTGCAGTACCGGAACCATGGCCATCGCGATCACCGGCACGCTGAGCACCAGCGATATGAGCAGGCGTTGGCGCAGCGAGGCGGTGGGGTCGATCTCGGCTGGCCCGGCCGCGTCGGGGTCGGTGGAGGAGGCGGCGGGCGCGGGGACCGTGGCGGTGTAGCCGGCCTGCTCGACGGTGCCCACGAGATCCTCGGTCGAGACATCACCGACGTAGTCGACGCGTGCTTTTTCGGTGGCGTAGTTCACCGTCGCGGTGACACCGTCGAGCTTGTTGAGCTTTTTCTCGATCCGGTTCGCGCAGGAGGCGCAGGTCATACCACCGATGTCGAGTTCGACCCGGCCGTCGGCGGTGGGGTGGTGCGTGACGGGATTCATCGTCGCTCCTCTCGGGGTGTGGTGGTGTGTCAGTGTCCGTGCCCGGCGGGCATCGGCTCCGAGGCGGCGGGCACCGCGGCGTATCTGCTGTCGGTGACCATCAATCCTCCAGGTCTCTGATTGGCGACGGGCCCGCCCGCAGTGGACACCGCGGCGGCGTCGTGAGTCGAGGTGTCGTGTGTGTCGGGTGGTGCGGCACCTTCGGGGCCGAAGGCGTCCCCGGCTCCGAAGGCGAGCCCGAAGACCGCGGCTAGGGCGATGGTGAATCCGACGAACTTCGATGATGCGTTCATCGTGCGAATCTCCTGTCCGGGTCTGGTGTCGATCAGGAGGCGAGCTGGTAGCCGGCCTCGTCGACTGCGTGGGCGATGGCCGTCTGCTCGATCGGGGTGTCCGAGTCGATATCGACTCGGCCGCTCGCGAGGTCGACATTCACGGCGGTCACACCGGGGATGCCGCTGATCTCCTCTCGGACCGAGGAGACGCAGTGCCCGCAGGTCATTCCGGTGACGGTGACGGTGGTGTTCATCGATGCCCTTCTTTCTTCGATTCGGAATGTGATCGAGGTCGTCGCGACCCACTTACAGATTTACCATACCCCCCTACGGTATGCAACGAGATGTGCCGCACCGGTGCTACGGCATGACCCTGGGCACTGACCGGAACACCGCCCTCGGATGCGGGAGCGGCACCCAGAATCGAACGTCGCACCAGAGCCTGCATCGGCGGGCGTCCTCGACTCCGGCTACTACGAACGCGGATTACGCGCGCGCAGAGATGCCCACAATCTTCTCGATGATGTCGCTTCCGTCCTTGCCGACGTCGAATCTCGTGCGGACAGAGTGTTCTTTGGGTGATGATCATCGTCATCGCCATACTGGCCACGATCATGCTCTTCGTATACGAGCGTTCGGCCATCACACCGGTAGTCGGTACGCAGGCAATCCATTCGGCGTTCTGTCGTGGCTGCGCTCGGCGTCGCTGCACTGACCGTACTGGCGTTCGACCTCGGGATGGGTGGCTGGATGCTGCTGCTGTACTACACCGAGACCATGCCACCGGCCACCGACGCTGCGTTCTGGATGCTCATGCAAATCGGTATCGTCCTCGGGGTGGTCACGGGTTACCCCGTCGTCCGTCGCCTCCAATGTCACCGCAACACCCCCGCCTGAGGCGTGGGTGGCCCGCATTCGTGTGAATGCGGGCCACCGGTCGGTGGATAGTCGTGAACGGTGCCGCGTCACACCCTCTGTTCGGCAACCATCGTCGAGGTCTCGGGTGTGGGCAATGCAGGCCACTTCTCGGCGTGCACTGCCGCTAGCCGGTGGCCGGTACCTCGCCGCTTTCGGTCACCGTGGTCTCGGTGGGGGGTGGGGTGAGCCGGTCGGATCGATCGAGCGCATAGAGAGCGGCCACAGATGCCGCCCCGACCAGGGTCAGTATCGCCCAGATCAGTGCACCCAGATGCGCGTCGCTGAGAAGCCCGAAGACGGCTCCTGTACCCAGGTTGCCGAGCAGGATGCCGACCCCGACGATGGTGTTGTAGAACCCGTAATGGGTGGCCACCAGCTTCCCGCCCGACAGGGTCACCACCGTGTCCATCTCGAACGGAAACACCGCGGCGGTGCCGACCGCCAACAGTGCAGCGGTGAACACCAGGGCACCGGCGGCGGCCCACCCGCCCAGCGCGGCCGGGCTCGGCAGCACGATCAGCGGGAGGAACGCCAGCGCCATGATTGCCATACCGACCACCACGCTTCGCCCCGAACCCCACCTGCGGGACAACCAGGACGTGATCCGGAACTGCCCGGCGATCGCGACCACGCCGGAGACCACGAACAACGAGGTCACCAGAGCGGTGTCGGACCTGCCGTTACCGACTACCACCGCAGCCTGCAGCGGCAGCGCAAGATAGATCTGGAACGAAAGCACGTAGGATCCGATCATCGCCAGCGCGAACAGCACGAAGGGTCGGTTGGCCATCACCACCCGCCAGTCCTCGAGTACCGATGTCGTGGCCCCGGTCGTCTCGGCCCGGTGCGCGGGGAGCGTCCAAATCTGCACGATCGTCAGAACAGCAAAAATCGCGGCCGCTGCCAGTGAGGTGACTCGGAAGTCGAGGGTGGTCAGAGCGAGACCGATCAACGGGCCCAGCAGAATCCCGGCCTGATAGAACACGTTGAACACCGCGAACGCCTCGACCCGCCGTGGCCCTGCGTCGGCGGCCAGATACGCCCGCACGGCCGGGTTGAACAGCGCACCGGCGAACCCGGTCGCGGCCGAGGCGAGCAGGATCGCCGGCAGCGATTCCACGGCCGCGAGCAGTACGAAACCGGCAACTCGCAGCAGGCAGCCGGCGACGATCAGGGGTTTGTATCCGAGGCGGTCGGCGAGGGTGCCGCCGAGCAGGAACATCCCTTGCTGGGAGAAGTTCCGCATCCCCAGCACCAGCCCGACCGCCCACGCCGCCAGGCCCAGGGAACCGGCCAGATACCCGGCCAGGTACGGCATCAGCATGTAGAAACCGACGTTGATGGAGAACTGGTTGACCATCAACACCTGGCTGGGCCGGTCGAAGCTACGGAACTTGGTCAGAAAAGTTTTCATCGAACGCTCTCGGTGGGATCGACGACGGTGGGATCGACGACGGTGGCGCACCGCGTCCACGACGTCACAGTCTCATCGGTGGGGTGGGCGAGGGTCGTCGGCTCGGTCGGCGGGTCAACGTCGAGCAGGCCGTGCTCGGTGCAGTAGTCGTCGTTGTAGATGGTGTCGAAGTAGCGCTGCGGTCCGTCGGGGAAGACGGCCGCGACCCGGGTCTCCGGCGGGCTGGTGCGAGCGATCCAGCCGGCCGCGAGGGCGACGGCCCCGACGCTCCAGCCGCCGCTGGCGTGGTGCGTCGCCGCCAGGGTGCGGCACGACCACACCGCTTCGTGCGGGGCCACCCAGTGCACCTCGTCGAAGGCGGGATAGTCGATGTTGTCGGGATAGATGCTCGAACCCAACCCGCGCATGAGCCGAGTGCTGGCGGGTTGCCCGAAGATCGTCGATCCGATGGTGTCGACACCGACCAGTTTCAGGTCGGGGCAGAACTGCCGGAGCACCCGGGCCACCCCGGCGGAGTGCCCTCCGGTGCCCACCGAGCAAACCAAGGTGTCGACGCGTCCGAGCTGGGCGATGAGTTCGTGAGCGAGCGACTCGTACGCCTCGACATTGTCCGGGTTGGTGTACTGATCCGGGCACCACGACCCTGGATGTGTATCGAGGAGCTCACGGACCTTCTCACGCCGGGCCTGCTGCCAGCCGCCGTCGGGGTGCGGTGTGGTGACCAGTTCGACGCGGGCACCGTACGCGGCGAGCATCCGGTGCACGATCGGTTCCAGTCCCGGGTCGGTGACGAGGGTGACGGGGTGGTGATGGGTGATCCCGGCCAGGGCCAAACCCAGGCCGAGGGTGCCGCTGGTGGATTCGATGATCATCGAACCGGGAGCGAGGTCGCCGCGGGCCTTTGCTTTCTCGACCATGTGCAGCGCGGGGCGGTCTTTCATCCCGCCGGGATTGCTGCCTTCGAGTTTCGCCCAGAAACCGCGGCCGGAGTCCGCGAACGGTTCACCGATCCACAGAACAGGAGTGTTGCCGACCATCGTGCTCGGTTCCGGGCAGTTCTTGGCGGTCGCCAACATGT
The DNA here is from genome assembly GCF_033042225.1 of Rhodococcus cercidiphylli. Classification (NCBI taxonomy): domain Bacteria; kingdom Bacillati; phylum Actinomycetota; class Actinomycetes; order Mycobacteriales; family Nocardiaceae; genus Rhodococcus; species Rhodococcus cercidiphylli. The sequence continues at coordinate 111,076 of NZ_JAWLKE010000011.1, read as the reverse complement.
GGCCGGCGGAGGACGGTGGCACGAGTGTGGAGCGAACAGCACTGTTCATGAGTAATCCCTGTATGTGACCTGCGAGGAGCGCAGTAAGTGAGTGATGGGCAGCACGAACTGGGCCATGAGAAGAGGAGTCCTCGGATGGCCCGCGGGCTGCTGATCAGCACCTGTTGATACAGAGTTCGTTCAAGACGGTTCGGCCGTGCCGGATCGGAATGGGTAGATCCGGTGGGGCTCGCGAAATGCGCGGGGCAGACATCGCCACCAACACCACATCGAAGGCCATCGCGGCGACCGCGGCGATGGTCGATGGGCGGGGCGGGTTGTCGGATCGGGGCATTGCGATGACGGTGTTCGTATCGTGCGCCATGTGGGGCGATCCGACGTCGATGTGCGCGTGGTTCGGGGAGAGTTCCGCGGCGGCCTGAGACGAGGACGAAACGATGTGTACGCCGTCGCTGTGATGGTCCTGTTCCCAGGCGATGCCGCATTGAGCGATGGTGTGAGCCAACAAATACAGGACAGCGGCGACTGCGATAACCGTCCGCAGGCGCGGCGGGCCCAGCACAGAGATTCTCACAACGCCTCGACGGTAGCAGCCGGAAACTGGGTTGGCCCAAACCCATTCAGGGTGCCCCTGATGTGCCGCCGCCGAATCGGGCGGTCACACCGCCCGCCCGCAGGCACCACATGTTTCTGGTCACGTCGAACACGGCCAGGACGATCGGGGCGGTGATCATGATGGCCGCCAGAGCAGATGCACCCGCATATGTCGGCGTGCTGCGGCGCGGTAGAAGCCAGTCTCCATCCCGGGGTCCAGCACGCATCTTGTGCGAGCCGAGGGTGGTCCGTGCACCGGTCGATGCCCGGCCACGAAGGGCACCGCGAAGAAGAAAGGGCACAGCGAAGGTGCGCGGTCGATATCCCGGGGTATGCATCGACGTCGCAGAGGCGCGGTGTCGGCGGGGGAGCCGGTCCGGGCTCACCGCTGTTACTACTATCGTGCATAGTAGCAACCGAGGGTGGTCAGGTGGCGCTATGCCGTACATGAGAAAAGAGCCATGCAGGCATGCTCGATATCGAGTCCAGCGCAACAACAATGAACCGTCACCGACGAACCCGACGTCGTGCGTTCACCGCGATAGCAGGCAGGTCATCGTCCGCGGTATCTGCTGGTGTGCTGTTGTACGCGGGCTTTCCACCTCGGTCGCTGTGGTTCCTCGCGCCGCTGGGTATCGGGGTTCTTGTTCTCGTCATCCGCGGCCGTTCCATCCGGGCGGCATTCTTCTATGGGTATCTGTCGGGGCTTGCGTTCTTTCTGCCCCTTCTGCCCTGGGTGGGCGTCTACGTCGGCGCCCCGCCGTGGCTGGCGCTTGCGGCGATCCAAGCGATAGCAGTGGCACTGTTCTGCGCTGCAGCGGCCGCAGTGTCCGGGTTGCGCTTCGAAGCGCTGTGGATCGCCGCGATCTGGACCGCCACCGAAGGTCTGCGCGCACGGATTCCGTTCGGGGGATTTCCGTGGGGGAGATTAGCTTTCGCCCAAGCAGACGGCCCTCTGCTCTCGCTTGCCGCGTTCGCCGGTGCGCCCGGTGTATCTTTCGCAGTCGCAGTGATCGGCGCGGCACTGGCAAGTGTGGTCCGCCAGGTACGCTCGCCGACGTCGCGATTCGCAGTCGGATCGGTGGCCACTGTAGTGATCGTGCCAGCTCTGGCTTTCGCGCTCACTCCCGCTGGCGACGCAGGCGCAGCGCGTGCGACGGTCGCCGTTGTGCAAGGCAACGTTCCGCGGTTGGGTCTGGACTTCAACTCGCAACGTCGAGCAGTTCTCGACAATCACATCGAGCGAACAAGGCAACTCGGGGACGACATCACCGTCGGCAGTGTGCCCGCTCCCGACCTGGTGATCTGGCCGGAGAATGCATCCGATATCGATCCGCTGCGCAATGCCGACGCCACTGCCGGGATCGACGCTGCAGCGCGGTCGGTCGGGGTGCCGATTCTGGTCGGTGCGGTCCTTGGCAACGACGACGGCACCTCGACGAATACCTCGATCGTGTGGGATCCGGTACTCGGACCGGGGGAGCGACACGACAAACGCAAACTTGTTCCTTTCGGAGAGTATCTCCCGATGCGATCTGTGATGACGGCGTTGTCCTCGTACGCCTCGCAGGCCGGTAACTTCGTTCCCGGGTCGGGCGACGGTGTCGTCGATATCGCCGGAATTCCGACGGCCGTCGCCACGTGTTACGAGGTCGCGTTCGATGACCTGGTCACTGAGTCCGTGCGTGCGGGGGCGCAGCTGATCACGGTCCCCACCAACAATGCGACGTTCGGGCGCACCGACATGACCTACCAGCAGTTGGCGATGTCGCGGCTGCGGGCGGTCGAGCACAACAGGACTGTTCTCGTTGCGGCGACCAGTGGGGTCAGTGCCGTCATCGACCCACAGGGGAAGGTCGCAGATCGTTCGGGCTTGTTCACTGCGCAGACGTTGGTCGCTGATGTTGCCCTGGAAACGAGATCGACGTGGGCGACAAAGCTGGGACCGCTTCCGGAGTACGCCGCGGTCGTTCTTGCTGTCGTGGGGTGTGCTCTCGCATGGAGAAGGCAGCGTTCGCCGGCCGATGGTCTCCGACCGTCGACGTCCGGTGCTACCGCGCTGTGAGGCACGAAACCACTGCGGGGGACATCGAACTACTAACCATGATAGTAATTACCCCACTCGTCGTGTATCTTTTCGTTATCGCGTCGTGATCCGTTCGATACATCAGTGAGGTGCGCACGTCGATGATTACGCCTCGCTCCATTCGATTACCGAGGACTCTGCTGTGGCACAACACCGTATGACCCGCATGACCGACCGACGTCGACAGTTGATGGACTGTGACGTGCAGGGAGTGGCGGTGACGCCGAGAGGGCGGCATCGCGCTCGGGCGCGCGCCACCGAGCGCCGCGGCAGTGTCGCTGTCGGTATTGCGGTGGCAGCGGGCGCTCTGGTCACGGCGGGTGCCCAATATGCGAGTCCCGCACAGGCGCAGGCAGTCCCCGTGCACGAAGCGACACCGATGCAGGACCCGGTGGCCGAATACTTGCCTCAGATCCTCGCCATACCGGAGATCTCCAATATCAACGATGCGATCGAGCAGTTGGCGAAGGGGCAACGAAGGGCAGAGGAGAGCGCTGCGCGTGATGCAGCGGCGCTGCGACCACTCGTCGTTCGTCCGGTCGCCGGGACCCTGACCTCGGATTTCGGTCCACGATGGGGGACTACGCACACCGGGCTCGACATCGCCAACGCTATCGGAACTCCCGTCTACGCGGCAGCCGACGCTACCGTGCTCGACTCCGGTCCTGCAGACGGATTCGGCCTCTGGGTACGTCTTCAACATGACGATGGAACGACAACGGTCTACGGGCACATCGATCAAACCTTGGTGACAGTGGGGCAACGAGTACAAGCCGGTGAGCAGATCGCCACCGTCGGCAATCGTGGCCAATCGACCGGGCCTCACCTGCATTTCGAGGTCGTCGACGCGGCGGGGAGCAAGGTCGATCCTCAGGAGTGGCTCGCCTCTCGGGGTGTCGCGCTGTCCGACGCGGCTGTTCGGTCGTAGGCCCCCGTTTCACCTCTCGGGCTCGCAGTAGGTACGGCGAACTTACCGGAATGCGGGCGATCGTACTGCGCTCCCGCTGAACATGTCGAGGCACCGAGGGTTCAGGTCTGATGGTGAAAACGAGACCGCAGAGACGCATCCGAAGTCAGTGCAACAGTGCGGAATTCGTTCCCATCGGCGGGCCGTGCGGTCGAGGCTCGGCTACGAGTCACGATCCGAACCGGTGATGGTGGCTCCGCGTTCCGCGAGCCAGGGTCTGGGGTCGACCTTGTTGCCGGCGGGTGTGTCGACCTCGAAGTGCAGATGTGGACCGGTGGAGATACCCCGGTTTCCTACCGTCGCAATTTCTTCACCAGCAGTGACGCGTTGACCTACGGTCACGAGGTTGTCGTTGTTGTGCCCGTAGGTCGTTACGGTGCCGTCATCGTGGCGTATACGCACCCAGAGTCCGAAGCCCTGGGCCGGTCCCGCGCTGATCACCTCGCCGTCCGCAACGGCGACGATCGGTGTACCGGTGGAGTTGGCGATGTCGATTCCTTGATGGGCGCGGCCGTCGCCGAAGGTCGAGGTCAACGTTCCTGTTGTCGGCGCACGATACTTTCCGTTGCTCGACCCTGTTGTGCCGGTAGGGGATTGCGGGGCGGCCGACGAATGATCGCCCGCCTCGGGTGTCGTGGTTTCGGGTGTCGTTGTTTCAGATGACGTGCCGGGTGCCGACGTTTCAGGCACAGTGGCGTCGGGTTCGAGCGCGGGCAGTTCGGGCGTCGCCGAGTCGGCCGACTCGGCGGCCGACTCGGGGTCCTGAGTGTCCTGGGTGCCTTGGGCGGTCGGTTGTTCGGTCGAGGGCTCGGCGTTCGACCTGCCGGGTGGGACCGCCGCATGTCCGCGCGACGAGGTGTGCGGGGTGGCCGGATCGTGGGGAGTCTCGGCGGCCGCGAGTGTGGATGCAAGTGTGGCGACGTCCATCGACGACACCAGTCGGGGGAGAACTGTGGGGTCGATGTCGTCGATCGGCGCGAGACAGGGGATCAGTCGCGAAAGGGCTCCCGTTGGTCCGTCAGCTGTATCGGTGGCTCCGATCGTGCCCACGAGGCAGGAGACGATGCGGCTCTGTGGGCCGGCCAGGTCGTCGAGAGCACCGTTGGCGCGAATCTCGCGTAGTGCGCCGACGACGAGATCGAGGACCTCCTGTTGGACGTGCGGGTCCGATTGGGCCTGCGCGGGGAAGGCAGGCGGCGGCGCAGCCGGATCGGCGTCCGGGGCTGCAGACGCCGTGGGTGCCAGCGCGAGGATGCCTCCCACGAACGCGGTACCGACGAGGATGCGAGTACCCCACCGAGTTCGGTGCGCCATGTACGAGGACGAGGGCAGAGGTCTCATGTCGGTGGTCCTCCTGGACGGCAACTGCATACCTGGCAGTAATTCAGGTCGCCTTCGAGTCAAGGCGACACGCCGCATCACTATTACACCCTTTCCGCACAAGCACCATCAGTCACAGTGAATTACATCGGTAACATTCGCACCCTGCGACCCATTTCGATCGTCGGGTTGTTTCTCGGGAGCCGAAGTTCATGTACGTAATATCTTCTGCGCCAGAAGGACTCGGCGTCGCTGGACGGCCTTCATCGTGCGCCTCGATGGGGACGGTCGTCTTCGGCGAACGGCCGGAGAGCTGTGTGCTGGCACTGTGAGGCCCGAGGGTGAAGGGGGCCGCGAAAGCGTTGACGGCGTGCAGGATCCACGTTGCTACTATCGAAGATAGTAGATCGTGTAGTATGACGCTGACAGACCGGAAGACATCGTCGAGGTGAACGAGACAGAGGTGCAGGGTGCAGCGGGTGACGACACGCTGGTCCCTACTTGCGATCATCGTCATCGTGACAGTTGTTGGAGCGCTGGCATTGTGGTCTCGAGATCCCTCGACCCAGTCGGTGGGGTCCGCAGGATCGGCACCTCACGTCGAGGACGAGGATCTCCCGTCGGCAGTGATCGCTACCCGTGCTGCCCTCGAGCCGTGCCCGACCTCGTCGCCGGTTCCGTCCCCCGTAACTGGCGAGCTCGTCGGTACGTCCGCACGATGCTTGGGAACGTCGGACTTATCCGATCTGGGGACCTCCCTGGCTGGGCAACCCACATTGCTCAATGTCTGGGCGTCGTGGTGCGGTCCGTGTAGACAGGAGATTCCGGTTCTGGCCCAGTACGCCGCAGAACCGGATGCGGTTCGGGTCGTCGGTCTCAACGTCCAAGACGATGCCGATGCGGCATTGAGCCTGCTCACCGAGCTGGGAGTGCACTATCCCTCGTTCGATCAGGCCGACGCGGCGTTGCAGACACTTGACGCGCCCCCTGTCCTGCCCCTGAGTTTCTTGGTCCAGAGCGATGGAACGATCGAGCGCATCACCTCGACGCCGGTGTTCTACGACCCGAGTCAGGTGCGGGAGGCGGTAACAGCGCTTGTGCGCTGATCTCAGCACGAGCACGAGCACGAGCACGAGCACCAGCACCAGCAACGCGGCGAGGATCGAACGCCCGCCGGCGGACGGACTTCTACAGAATTGGGAGATGTGTATGACCGGGCAGCGGGCAGGTGCGTTCTCGCTCACGCGCCGCAACTTTCTCGCGCTGAGCGCGGCCGGAACGAGTGCCGTCGTGTTGGGGGCATGCGGCAATGGCTCGTCCGCAACAGCAGTCGTCGGACCGGACTCCGATGTGGTGGGACAGGCCGAGGACGCGCGCCGCTCGGCTACCGGCAGACAAGTCGATATTTCCTTGAGTGCTCAGCCCAGCACGATCGACCTCGGCGGAGTGCAGGTACAGACCTGGACTTTCGGCGACAGACTCCCCGGTGCCGAGATTCGCCTGAGCCGAGGTGATGTGTTGCGCGCACAGCTCGACAACCGCCTCGAGCAGGAGACGACGATCCATTGGCACGGAATCGCCTTGCGCAACGACATGGACGGAGTGCCGGGCCTGACTCAGCCGGCTGTGGCTTCCGGTGACTCGTTCGGCTACGACTTCACCGTGCCCGACGCGGGCACGTACTTCTTTCACCCTCACGTCGGTACCCAACTCGACAGAGGACTGTATGCACCGCTGATCGTCGAGGACCCCGCCGACGGCTCGGACTACGACCTCGAAGCCGTCCTGGTCCTGGACGACTGGCTCGACGGGGTAGCCGGCGACCCCGATCGAGAACTCGAGCGGCTGCGCAGCGAGGGCATGTCGATGGGCGGCATGTCGATGAGCGCGCCCACCGCCCAGTCGCCTCTCGGTGGCGACACCGGCGACGTGAGCTACCCGTACTACCTGATCAACGGCAAGATCGGGGCCGATCCCATCGTGCTCGGCGGACGGCCGGGCCAGCGGCTGCGCCTGCGCATCATCAACGCAGCTGCCGACACGGCCTTCCGTTTCGCAGTGGGGGGGCATCCTCTCACTGTTACTCACAGCGACGGATTTCCGGTTCAGCCCGAGCAGGCGCAATGCTTGTTGATAGGGATGGGAGAGCGTTACGACGCAATCATCACCTTGCAGGACGGGGCGTTTCCGATTGTCGCCGCCGCGGAAGGTAAGGACGGGAGCGGGTTCGCTGTGTTGCGTACCGGGCCAGGCGCCGCGCCGCAGTCCTCAGTCCGGCCTGCCGAACTCTCTGCAGCCCCGGTGATGGCTGATCGACTGAGGTCGCTCGATACGGTCCGCTTGTCCGCACGCGAGCCGGATCGCACGTACGACATCGCTCTCGGGATGGAGATGGGCGGGTACACCTGGACGCTCAACGGTGAGACGTACGAGCAGCACACCCCCCTCGACGTTCGCGAAGGCGAAAGAGTACGACTTCGCTTCGTCAACGCCACCACGATGTTTCATCCCATGCATCTGCACGGACACACCTTCGAGGTTGTCAACGGTGCCGGATCAGGCCCCCGGAAGGACACCTCGCTGGTCTTGCCGAACCAAACTGTCGAAGTCGACTTCGACACCGACAATCCCGGCCAGTGGCTTCTGCACTGCCACAACCTCTATCACGGGGAAGCGGGAATGATGACATCGGTGTCCTACCTGGCGTGAGCCTACGGCCGCATTCGTATTCGAGGCATGCAAACCTCTCGGACCAGGGTGCTCGCTACCGAAGGATCACGTAGCTGGCTCGTTCGACGGGATAGAGTGAACACGCGCCTAGGAGGCACTCATGCAGGGTTTGGGAGAGCTCGAAGCTCTGGTGATGGACGTGGTGTGGAATACCAGCGCCGCAGTCCGGGTTCGTGATGTCATCGATCAACTCGAGGACGGTCGAGAACCGGCGTACACCACGATTCAGACGGTGCTCGACAATTTGCACCGTAAAGGCTGGGTACACCGACAACGCAACGGACGGGCATATTGGTACGAAGCCACCCGAAGCAGGGAAGAAGCCGCCTCCGACGCCTTGCGAATACTTCTCGAATCGACCGGCGACCCGACGAGCGTGCTGCTGCACTTCGCCCGCGGCGCTTCCGATGACGAATCGAAGGTGCTCACCCGCGGTCTGAAAGAGCGTAAGAGGTGACTGCCGTACTCCTGTGGGCCCTCGGTGGGCTGTTGGTTGCGGCTGCCGCGCCATTGCTGATGAGGTCGATGATCGACAGAGGTATCGATGCGCACGTCACGCTCTTGACGTGGTCGGCGCTCGTTGTGGGCACCTTGGTCAGCATTGCGGTACCGGTCGTGCTCAGTGCGATCCCCAGTCATGGGGGCGTGACGACCCTGGTCGACATCGCACACCAATGCTGGCTCGCCCTTCAGGGCGACATACCTGCCCGCGTCGAGGCCATCGTCGGGGTTGTCGGGATTGCGATGTTGGGCTGCGGCGCAGTCCGCTGGATCGTCCACCTGAGGCGCGCAGTGTGTGAGCGACGGCGAGTGTACGAGCGGCACATCGATCTGCTGCGCATCATCGCTGGAGGCGTCGGGTTTTCCGGTTCGAATCAACCCGCGTCGACCTTGTGGCTTCCGTTGGACAGTCCTCTCGCGTACAGCGTCGCGGGACGACCGGCGATGGTCGTGGCCAGCGAGGGGCTGCGTACGCAGTTGACGCCTGCTGAAGTCGAGGCGGTCCTCGCACACGAACGTGCACACATCGATGGCCGGCATCATCTGCTCGTAGGCATTGCCGAGTCGGTGGCCTATGCGTTTCCGTGGCTACCGATCATGCGAGCGTCACCTTCGCTCGTGCGCGCTCTGGTCGAACTCGACGCGGACGCCCGCGCAGCCCGCTCGCACGGACGAGACCCCGTGCGGCGCGCTCTGACTTCGCTGCGCCCGCACCCTGTTCCTCTGCCCGCCCTCGGTATGGTTTCCGATGCCACCGTTGTGCGGCTCGATCGTCTCGCCGTGGACCGAGTGATCCCGCATGCTCCCCTCCGGTGGGCGCGGGCGTTCGTAGCGTGCACCGCCGTTGCCCTGCCTGCGTTACCAGTAGTGGCCCTGCTGGGGGCCATGACGTTGGCATCCTGCGCGGTGGGATGAAATGCCCCGCGCGGCACTACAGATCACGGGAGCGAGTCCGCAATACTCGCCCCTCGGCTTTCGGGTGCGGGAAGCGATCATCATGAGACCGACGAGCGCGAGGACCATCGCCATCGGATAGCCGACCGCGAGATCCTGCCATCCGGCGCTCGGAAGAAACCGAAGCTGCCCGAGATGAATTACGACGTGGGTCGCACCGATCACGACACCCGCCATCAGGACCACCCAACCCCGACCTTGACGGCGGCGCTCACGCTTGTACGCCTCGGTGTAGAGCGCCCGCGTCCTCCGGCGGCCGCCGTCTCGTTTTTGGCCTGTCATCGCGCGCCTGCACGTCCACACGCTATTGCTCGTGAGCGAGTTGGCCGACGGAGCCGAAGCACCGCCGAGAAGGCATTCCGCAAGCGGCGGCATCCCTGCGCTGGTAGCGCTGAGCGGGACAGCATGCGCGAGAGGTTCTGATTCGGCGGTACGGGGAGGGGGCCCGTTCGACTCCGTTGCGCCCGGTGGCAAACCGATATCGACTACTTCCCGGCAGCAGCGGGAACCATCGGCGAATTGTCCGGTCCCGACCTGGTGAACCCCGAACAAGACGATCTCGGCATCCGATTTCATCGGACACGTTCTGGTGATCAACCTCCGGGGTCGGCACTGCGGAAGGTGATTGATCATTCTTCGATGGTTCGTCCGGTGTGTCGCCACGCGAGCATGCCGCCTTGTAGTTCGACGACATCGGTATAGCCGAGAGCGGCCAGGTCTTTCGCCGCGGTGGCGCTCATTGTCCCGGTACGGCAGTAGATCGCCAGCGGTGTGGTCCGGTCGGGCGGCAACGTCGCGGCCTGTTGTCGGATCTGGTCGAAGGGAAGACTCGAATCGGTTCCAGGGAGCTGGCCCTCGTTGGGGGTATGGACGTTGATCGTGACTCGGCCGGGATCGGCAATCGCGGCGGCGAAGTCAGCGGGATCGAGCAGTTCTGCCCGCGTAGCGACGGGCATCGACGCACTGGGCTCAGTGGCCTCGCCGCCGGTACATCCAGCGAGTGCAAGGACGAGGACAGTCAGTATCGATGCCGGACTACGGAGCGTCGATCGGGACACCGAATGCGGTGCCATCGCATCGAGGTGATCACCGAAAGGCACACGCATAAAAATACGTTCGGTGATCACGAGAGCACCTGCGACGCTGCGAGGACGCCGATGAGGACCGCGCAGCAGATGAGCGAGACAGTGAGTCGGCCTCGACGAGTGTGCGCGTCCACTCGAAACAGAAACAGGCCTTGCCGGACCAATGTGTATGCGGCAATACTCCCCAGGAAGACCAGCCCTCCGACGGGAAGGTCGACCTGAAGTACCGCGGCGAGCGCAACTCCCGCGATCAACAGGGCTGCAGCGGCCTCGTAGAGCTGAACCGGAATCCTCCTCGTCGCCAGGGTGCGATCGGACGAAAACAGGCCCCACCGAGATCGAGTCGGACGCCCCGAACAGCAGCCCGCCAAGAAGCATCCCGGACGACCGATCGCCATGCCGAGAAACAATCCCGGGGTGGTTGCATCCAGGACTGCGCCGACGTCCATACCCCCGAGTGCTCCGCCGATGACCAAGGTGCCGAGCGAAACGAGGAGGAAGCCTTGTATGCACGCTCCTGCGCGGATGAAAGTAGATATCGGTCGACGGTGCAAGATCAAGTACCAAACCTTGGCACCGATATATCCCAGAATGCAACTCAGAGCTGAAATTGCAACAGCAGCAGCAACATTGGCATCCATGCGTGAGAGCAGGAATCCCTGAACAATCAATGCAACCACCGCTCCCGCGGCTACCAACGCCGGCCAACTCCACACCCGCACAGCGGGACCGTATGTCAGTAGCGCAGTGCGCGCGGTGAGCACAGAGTTCTGCTGCCGTTCGCTACTGTCTGCGCCCCCGTCGATGCGTCGCGCACTCACCTCCCACTCCCCGCTGGCAATGCCCTGAATACGGGTGGTCGCGGCGAACCGGCCTCCAGCGGCAGGACGTGATTTCACGACCAGAGTCCGATCGAAACCGACCTTCTCGGTCGATGCATGGCCCTCGACTTCCACCCGCGATCCAGTGAAGCGAATCGCCACGTCGTGGCTGGGCTCGGCATCGGCCCCGCCGACACCCCAGTACGTCACCGCAAGCCCCAGCGGCTCGACCTGGGAAATCTCATCGGTACAACTGGTGGCTGGTGAGCGCTTGGGTGCGTAACTCTGCGGTGCGGGCGCAACAGCTTCAGGCGTGCGGGCACGTGGGCGCTCCGGCGGCGCTGCAGTATCGATCGTCGGTTCTGCGGCCTGGGCCGACGCTCGCGGTGGGGTAGTGGAGGCCGGCGCGAAAGCCCGGGCGACAGTGGGATGGAGTGCACCGCTGCCGGGCGAGTGGCCCCTGCTTCGAAGATAATCGGCGGCGGCGACGCTGACCGCAGAATGTGGGGCCACCGCTGAGAGGGGATGCCTTGGCTGGGGCTCAGTACGTATGGCACCGGGGTGGGGAGCCGGTGGGCCGCCCCCGGATCGTGTCGCCGTGGTTCGTCGTTTGTGCGCTTTCGATCGCGACTTGCTGGATTTCTTTCCCACAGGTTGCCTCCATCATCGCCTGTCCGGGCGACGGCGTCTCGACAGCAGTCAACTACTATGCTCGATAGTAGCTGAACTACTAAGCGTTATAGTAGGAGCTGCGGGATGACCACACTCCGCAGGTCAGCAGGTGGCTGGTGCGAGAGTGAGGAGCAGCAATGATGAATATGGGCACCATGAGTGGCGGATGGACGATGATGGCAGGAATGGCCGCGTTCTGGCTGTTCGTGATCGCTCTGTTGATCTGGGGTGCGGTTCGGCTGATGTCCGCTCGCCCGCAATCGGGGGAGGACGCGCAGGAAATCCTCGATCGTAGATTCGCGGCCGGGGAGATAGATCGAGATTTCTATCGCGCAGCGGTCGCAGAATTGGCGACCGCTGCGCTGCGCAAGCGTGCCGACACTCGGTAAAGAGCAACTGCGGTGTGACGGGCAGGCATTTTCACCGCATGTGACCGAGTTTGCGGACTGGATATGTCGGTGCGCGCCGGCTGGCCGGTAGGGCAGGGCTCGCCCGGGGCCGGTGAGCGGCAACTGTCGGCGCGTTCGAAGGCGCACCGAAACGATCAGATCGAAAGTGGAACCGAACGTGAGTGATACACCCATCTACGACTTACTCAACGCTACATCGGCGTCGCCGCAGCCCCATGGTGAACGAGACAGTATCGCTCCACCGTCCGATCTGCGGCGTCAGCGATCGACCGAACGAGCAGTTCCGCGATCTTCGAGAGTCGACACGCGGGCTCGCCATGCGCGCCGTGACACGGCGTAATTCGCCCTGCCCTGCCTCCAGTCGGTGAGAAGACTCGTAACGGAAATCGCAGCGAACGCCGATGATCCACGCGCGTGTGCAGGTACGCCCGTCGCTGTAAGGCTCAGCTGTGCCGCGGATGCATGCGCCCCTTGACCGAATCGGTATCGACATCCATGCCCGTCCGTGAGCATGACAGCGACCGCGGGTGCACCTGGTGGCCAGCCGACTGGCGCTCACGCGTTGACAACACCCTGACGGTTCTTCCCAATGGGATCAGGAAGGGGTATGGTTCGACTTGATCGACATATACCCCTATGGGGTATATGTTGTCCGAGATGTCGAAAGCTACGCATGATCATCACGCACTGTCAGTTACGCCGGTATTGATGTACGGCCACTGTGAGCCGTCGGTCCGCAACGACGTCAACGCCGTGATCGGAATGGACACTGTCGCGTTATCGGCGGCGGCAGGGACATTCACGGTCACCAGTGCAGCCGCGCTCGTCCAGGCGCAGATCATTGTCGCCCTCGACGCCGAATACACAGCCGAACCAGAACCCACGAGTTCATGGGATGAATGGATATCGAACTCGATGGATGAGAGGACTGCACGATGAACGATCACACACACTCCGACGTCGACTCCGCGCGGACGGATCCGCCGAACAGACTGCAGCACAGCGGGCATGAAGAAGGACCCGAAATGCACACGGACGGGGCAGAGAAGGCGACTCCGCAGTCGGACCACGACACCGGCGGGCACAACGCAGAGCACGGCGGGCACACCGGTCACGGTGATCACGTCGGTATGTTTCGTCGCCTGTTCTGGGTCATGCTGGTCCTTGCCGTTCCGGTGATCGTTGCCTCGAACATGTTCGCGATGCTCCTCGGCTACTCATTGCCCGACGCAGCGTGGATTGCCTGGGTCTCTCCGGTGTTCGGAACGGTGATGTACGCCTGGGGCGGGTCTCCGTTCCTCTCCGGAGCAGTCAGCGAAATCCGTTCCCGTGCACCGGGAATGATGCTGCTCATCGCCCTCGCGATCACCGTCGCATTCATTGCGTCGATGGGAGCGAGCCTCGGCCTGCTCGATCATCAGCTCGACTTCTGGTGGGAACTGGCCCTGCTGATCGTGATCATGCTGCTCGGGCACTGGATCGAGATGAGATCACTCGCCCAGACCACCTCCGCTCTGGACTCGTTGGCGGCGTTGCTCCCGGATGTCGCCGAACGCGTCGAGGGCGACGATGTGGTGCCGGTGCCCCCGTCCGAGCTGCAGCTCGGTGATGTCGTTGTCGTCCGCCCCGGCGGCCGCGTACCGGCGGACGGCACCATCGTCTCCGGATCGGCGAGCATGGACGAATCGATGATCACCGGGGAATCACGCACCGTCCGCCGCAGCGACGGCGATCAAGTCGTCGCCGGCACTGTCGCCACCGACTCAGGTCTGCGCGTCCAGGTCACTGCAGTAGGGGAGGACACCGCCCTCGCCGGCATCGGCCGCTTGGTCGCCGACGCCCAGAACTCGACCTCGCGCGCTCAGCGCATCGCGGACACCGCCGCTGGCTGGCTGTTCTGGTTCGCTCTCGGTGCCGCGATCATCACCGCTGCGGTGTGGACTCTGGTCGGGATGCCCGACGACGCCGTCATCCGCACCATCACCGTGCTGGTCATCGCCTGCCCGCACGCACTCGGACTGGCGATTCCGCTGGTGGTCTCCATCGCCACCGAACGCGCCGCCCGCGGCGGTGTTCTGGTCAAGGACCGGCTCGCACTCGAAACCATGCGCACGGTGGACACCGTGCTGTTCGACAAGACCGGGACCCTCACCAAGGGTGAACCCACCGTCACCGCAGTCGAGGTGACCGGCGGGCGCACCGCCGACAACGTTCTCGCGCTGGCCGCTGCCGCAGAAGCAGATTCCGAACATCCACTCGCCCGTGCCATCGTCGAGGCCGCACGCGCGCGGAACCTGACGGTCCCGGCTGCAGCCGGCTTTCAGTCGTCCCCCGCCGTCGGGGTCGCAGCCGACGTCGACGGCGTCCGGATCCAGGTCGGCGGGCCGGCACTGCTCGAGCAGGAACACGGATCCGAACTCGCTGTCGCCGACCGGTGGCGCGGGGACGGGGCGATCATCCTGCACGTCCTCGCCGACGGGGCCGTGATCGGTGCCCTCGCGCTCGCCGATGAGATCCGGTCCGAGTCACGCACTGCGGTAGACGCGCTGCACGCGCGAGGAATCGCGGTCGTGATGATCACCGGTGATGCCGACGCCGTCGCGAAGTCCGTCGCCACCGAGCTCGGTGTGGACCGCTACTTCGCCGGGGTGAAACCGGAAGACAAGTCGCACAACGTCGCTGAACTCCAGAGCGAAGGCCGTACGGTGGCGATGGTCGGCGACGGAGTCAACGACGCCCCGGCTCTGGCGCAGGCCGATGTCGGTATCGCGATCGGGGCCGGCACCGACGTCGCAATCGCATCGGCCGGAGTGATCCTCGCCAGCGACGACCCGAGGTCGGTGTTGTCGGTGATCGAACTCTCGCGCGCCTCGTACCGAAAGATGAAGCAAAACCTCTGGTGGGCAGCGGGATACAACCTCATCTCGGTTCCGCTCGCGGCAGGAGTGCTCGCGCCGGTCGGGTTCGTGCTGCCGATGTCGATCGGCGCGATCCTGATGTCGCTGTCGACGATCATCGTCGCTGCGAACGCACAATTACTGCGTCGACTCGACCTCACGCCCGACACCATCACCGGAGCGGTGAACGAGGGGAGTTCCAACCCTCCGTCGCAGCGCACACCGTCACTGTGAGAGCTGATCTCGTACCGGGAACGCAGCCCTGACAATTGTGGAACGTTGATGGCCGCACCTTCTCCGCCGGAGAGGATGCGGCCATCGTTGTCTATAGCGGGCCGGGTCAGCCGAGCAGCCGCTGCATGGTGTCGATTTCCTGCTGCTGGGTGGCGACGATGGTGCGGGCCATCTCCAGGGCGTCAGGATTGGAACCGTCTGCGATTTCGGTGTTGGCCATCTCGATGGCGCCGGTGTGGTGGGCGATCATCATCGTCAACCACTGGCGGTCGAATTCCGGTCCCGACGCTGCCATCAACGCGTCCATGTCCTGAGCGGTCATCATGCCGCTGCCGGAGCTGTGGTCCATCCCGCCCATGTCACCCATGTCACCCCTGTCCATGTCGGGCATGGGCTGGCCCCACTCGGTGAGCCAGGTGGTCATCTGGTCCATCTCGGGCTGTTGCGCGGCGGCGATCGCCGATGCCAGCGACAGCACCTCCGGGTTGTCGGTGCGGCCGTTCGCCATGTCGGCCATCTCGACTGCTTGGGCGTGATGCGGGTACATCATCTGCGCGAACATCACGTCGGCATCGTTGAACTCTGCGGACGCGCTTGCTTGGGCCGAGGACATCGGTGCCGAGGACATCGATCCCATCGCATGGCCGTCCATCGACGAATCGGCCGCGTTGTCGCTACAGCCGACGACGAGGAACGCGCTCGCGGCGGCAGCAGCGATCGAGGCAATGACTTTGGTACGCATGAGGAAACTCCTTGCAAGAGTGGGTAGTGCAGAGAATTGGATGTCGTTCGATCCGCCGACAGACACGCGTCTGCCGGGCTCCCTGTCACACTCGCAAGGTCACCGATCTGTCCAACTCCCATAACGTCCACGGCGGCGCACGCTCAAGCGTGGAGTCGGCCCGTCCAATGATCCGGTTCACCGATGTCGGCGCCAGGTCGAGGGCTGCGCTCATCGCCGGGACCGTCAGCGCGGGCCACGACACCGTCGTGCCGACGCAGGGATGCATCATCTGGTGCCCCGACGGGCAGTCATGTTCCCCGGTCATCACCGGAACCGTGGCGTCCGTGTGGGACGGTGCTGCGAACGAGGCATGGCCGCCGCTCATCGATGTGGACATCGAGCCGGTCACGGGCATCGACATCGGTGTCACCGAATGCATCAACAGGACACCGAACACCGTCAGTGCAATCAGTAAAGCTGCCGTCGGAGCTGTGCCCCGTCGACCGTGCCGATTCACTGAGTGCATGCGGCCGATGATACCAACATATACCCCCTGGGGGTACGCCTGTCTCGTCGCGTTCGGTCGTCGAAGCATTTCGTCATGTCTTCGAGGTGTCGAGTCCGAGATCTGTTGCGCGGTTGTAGTCGTCGTCGATGAGCACCACGCTGCGATGTTCCCGGTCGAGTAGTGAGGCCGCGATCGAGGCGCGATAGCCGGAGGCGCAGTGCACCCACACTTTGCCGTCGGGAACTTCTGCGAGTCGGTGCGGCAGTTCGTGGAGGGGAATGTTGATCGCACCGGGGATGTGGCCGTCCGCGTATTCGGACTGTTGACGGGTGTCGAGCACTGCAATGTCCGAGTCCTCTGCGGCGAGTCCGGCGAAGTCGGACACTTCGTAGGACCGTACGCGCCCGTCGCTGGCGAGCGAATGAATCTCTCCGACAGCGGAGCCGGAGGGGTGGTCGATGCCGATACGTGCCAACTCCCTTGTGGCCTCGTCGATTTGATCGGATGTGTCGCCGATCAAGGTCAGCGGCGCACCCCACTGGTAGAGCCAGCCGAGGTAGGTGACGAATGTCGTCGACAGCTCGAAGCCGAGGGAACCGTCGAGATGTCCGGCAGCGAAGGCGGTGCGTGCGCGGAGGTCGACGACCCATTGTCCGTCGTCGATGCGGCGGCGTAGTTCGTCGGGGTCGACGGGTTCTGGGGTGGACAGGTCGATCGGTGCGGGGCCTTCGGTGTTGATGACGCCCATGTGGGCGTAGTACGCGGGGTAGGCCGACAGTCCTGCGATCAACTCGTCGACGTAGGTTTGTTCGTCCTGGGTCAGCGCGGGATTGGACTGTTGCTGTTCACCGATGGTCGACGAGTCGCCGCTGGTGGGGGTCGCGGAGCAGAAGCTACCGAATCCGTGGGTGGGGTAGACCTCGACGTCGGCGGGGAGTTCGGCGGCGATTCGACGGACCGAGTGGAACTGGGCATGGGTGAGCTCGTCGGTGTGTTCGGAGCCGAGTAGGTCGGTGCGGCCGGTGGATCCGTAGAGCATCGAGCCGCCGGTGAAGATCGCGATCGGTTCGTCTCCGAGTTGCAGTACGTAGCTGACGTGATGATGTGTATGGCCCGGGGTGTGCATGACCTGAAACGTCGCCGATCCCGCGTCGACGACATCGCCGTCCCCCACTGCCCGTCGCTCGAATTCGACCGGGTCACCCTCGGGCACAACGTATTCGGCTCCGGTGGCGCGTGCGAGTTCGAGTCCGCCGGTGACGTAGTCGTTGTGGATGTGGGTTTCGAGTACGTGGGTGATCGCGGCGTTCTTCTCCGTGGCCAGTGCCAGGACGCGGTCGATGTCACGTTGGGGATCGATCACGACGGCGATGCCGTCGTGGCTGATCAGGTAGCTGCGGTCGCCGAGGCTCGACGTTTCGATGATGGCGATGTCTGGATCGGTGGTGCTCACGGGGTACTCCTACGGTGTAATCGGGTCGGCCTCGTTTCTGACGTGAAACGTCCTCGTTCAGGCCAGTGCGAGGAAGAGCTTTTCCAGTTCTGCTTCGGTCATGGGCTCTTTGTTGTCTGCGGTGTCGCCGGTCATGCATTCACGAAGGCCGGTGGCCACGATCTTGAATCCGGCTTTGTCGAGGGCGCGGGAGACGGCGGCGAGTTGAGTGACGACGTCTTTGCAGTCGCGTCCGTTCTCGATCATACCGATCACACCGGCGAGTTGGCCGTGTGCGCGGCGCAGACGGTTGAGTACCAATGCGATGCTGTCTTCGTCGCCGATCATTGCGGTCTCCTGAGGGTGTGTGATGGTGGTAGTCCTTCCAGATTACCCCCGGGGGCATCGGTTCGGTGTGTGCAGTCGGTCATGAAAGAACGAGGGTGTCGACAAGTACATAGCCCGCGACGGCGAACACCAGGTAGGCGAACCACGTGCGCAGCTTGTCGGTGTCGATGCGTGTGCTCAGTTTTCCGGCGACCAGCGAGCCTGCGATCGCCGCACCGGCGAACGCGGCTGTCAGTGGCCAGTTCCCGCCGAGCCCGTCGGCCTGAGCGATCAGTCCGGCGGCGGAGTTGGCGACGATGACCACCAGCGACGTTCCGACAGCGACACTCATCTCGATTCCCAGCAACAGCACCAGAGCGGGGATGATCAGAAATCCTCCGCCGACGCCGAACAGTCCGGTGAGGACACCGACCCCGAACCCGGTCGGTATGGACCGTGGTGCGCATCGCCGCCAATCGATCCCGGAACTTCCTGCCTTGCAAGCGGTTCCGACATCGTCGGTGCTGCGCAGCATCCGCGCCCCGGCGATGATCATGACGATCGCGAAGCCGATCATCACTGCGGCCTCGGGCAGATGCCTGCCCAGGACGCTGCCGACCAGCGTGCCGACGATACCGGTGGCCGCGAAGATCGCCGCCAGTCGCCATTCGACGAGCTTCGCCCGCACCTTGGGGATGGCCCCGGTCGCCGAGGCGACACCGATCACCAGCAACGATGTCGGTATCGCCTCCGACAGGTCCATTCCCAGGGCGTAGACGAGAACCGGGACGGCGAGGATCGACCCGCCGCCTCCGAGGAGACCGAGCAGGATGCCGACGGCGACGCCGAGGACCAGTGCCAGCGTCAGGGTCATCAGCTGTGGGCTGCGTCCTGGCCACCGAGTGCGTCGATGGCGGCCTGGAGCTTGGTGGTGGCCTCGGCCGCGACGTCGGACAGTGCTGGCTCGCCGGTCGCTTGGACCATGATGTCGGGGTTCATCGCTTCGACAATGACCGATCCGGAAGCGGAGGTGTCGGCGCGGACGACGACATTGCACGGCAACAGCAAGCCGATCTGGCGCATGACCCCGACGGCGCGGTGCGCGAGGGACGGATTGCAGGCACCGAGGATCAGATACTGCTCCATGTCCTCGCCGAGCTTGGCCTTCAACGTGGCCTGCATGTCGATTTCGGTGAGAACACCGAAGCCCTGATCTGCGAGGGAGGCTTTGACGGCGTCGACTGCGGTGTCGAAGTCGGTGTCGGTCAGAGTGGTCGAGAGTGCGATGTTCATAAGGGAAGTTCCTTTCGGTCGTCGAACTGCGGTGATCTGGGCCTACCCGATTCGGGGCTGGCGAATACTCGGCACGCCCACCCTGGTGAGAAGCGCGCTGGCCGGGCACCAGCCGACCGCTGCGTAAAGGGCGAGGTTCGCGGCAGCGAACGCGCTGAGCAGTCGCCACTGCGGTGCGTGGAGTTCGCCGAGGGCCAGGCCGGTGGCGGTGACGCCGGCGGCGAGGGCGGGGACGATACGTTCGATCGGCCAGCCCGCGAACGCGGACGAGCGAGTGGTGTTCGGATCGATCATGATTGCTCCGTTCGGGTTGTAAGGGTGGTCAGTGCGAGAAGCTGATCGAGGGCAACACCTTGCGCAGCCAGGCCGGTGACCACCATGCGGCGTGTCCGCTCAAACGCAGCAGGACCGGCAGCAGGATCAGCCTGATCAAGAAGGCGTCGAGCAGTACCGCGACGCCGAGGATGATGCCCATCTCCTTCGGTGGGAGCGGATCGGAGAGTGCGAAGGTGAAGAACACTGCGACCATGACCGCGGCGGCGGCGAAGATGACCCGGCCGGAGTGGGCGAGGCCGTCGACCTGAGCGGCTTTCGGGTCCCCGGTCTTCTCGTAGTGCTCTTTCGCGGTGGCGAGCAAAAACACGGTGTAGTCCATGGCGATGGCGAAGATCATCGCGAAGAAGAACACCGGACCCCAGCCGTCGAGGAAGCCTTGCGGGGTGAAGCCGAGCAGTGACGCACCGTGCCCGTCCTGGAAGATCAGTTTCGCGACCCCGAACGCTGCCGCGGTCGAGAGCAGACTGACGGCGGTGCCGAGGATCGCGATCAGGGGTGCTTGGAGCGCAACGAGCAGCAGGATGAAACCGAGCGCCAGAATGATGCCGATCACCAGCGGTAGGTAGTCGTTCAGTGCTTGCTGTAGATCGAGGTTCTCCGCCGGCGCACCGCCGACCAACGCCGACTCCGGCAGCTGTGCGCGCAGGTCACCGAGGATGGCGCCCATTCTCTCGTCCGAGGGGTCCACAGTGGGAAGTGCTTGCAGCAGTGAATAGTTCGAGCCATCGGACGCAGGTTGAGGCGGGGTGACCATCGAGATTCCGTCGACGGTAGTGGCTGCGGTGGCGGTCGCGGCCGCATCCGACGCTGGCACGACGATCTGCAGTGCGCCGGGCGCGCCGTCACCGAACTGGGCCTGGACGAGCTCGTAGCCCTGGCGAACCGGTGCGTCCTCGGGCACTACAGAGATCGAGGGCATTGCCACTTTCAGTCCGAGGACCGGAAGAGCCAGCGCGATGAGGATGCCCACGGACACCAGAGCGAACGGCCAGGGGTGCTTGTGCAGCAGTTCACCCCAGGCTGCGAATTTCGGGGAGCGGTGCTGCTGACGCTTGGCGTAGGGCAAGGATGCGGCGTTGACCTTGGAGCCGAGTGCACCCAGGGTTGCGGGGAGCAGGGTCATGGTGGCGATCAGCACGAACGTCACTGCGAGCATGATGCCGACGGCCATGGTGCGCACCGCCGGTGCGGGAACGAGCAGGACGGCCGAGAGGCTCACCAGGACGGTCAGTCCGGACAGGACCACGGCTTTGCCTGCGGTGTCCATGGTTTCGGCGACCGCGGCACGCGGATCGGCGTTGCGCAGTGCGTCGCGGAACCTGGCGACGATGAACAGGGCGTAGTCGATTCCGAGGGCGAGGGCGAACATCATCGCGAAGTTCATCGCCCACACCGAGATCGGCGTGACGCCGTTGAGCAGAACAAGTCCGCCTGCGGATGCGACCAGGCCGGCGACGGTGAGTAGCAGCGGCAATCCCGCGGCGACGAGAGAGCCGAACGCGAGCACCATGATCGCCAAAGTGACCGGCCAGGAGAACAATTCGGCCTGGATCATGGCGTCGTGGTTGGCTTTGTTGAAGTCCGACCACAGTGCTGACGACCCGGTGGGGTAGATCTCGATACCGTTGCCGGACAGTGCGGTCAGCTCGCCTTTGACCTCGTCGACGGCTTTGACCATGTCGTCGGTACTCGCGTCTGCGCCGGCGATGAGGATGCCGGTGTGACGGTCGGGGCTGATGGTCATGCCCGGCTGGGGGGCGACGATCTCGCCGAAGCGGGTGTCGCTGTCGAACACAGCCGCGACGTCGGTGAGTGTCTGCTGCATCGCCGGGTCGTCGATCGAGGCGGTGTCGGAGTGAACGACGACCTGCACTGCTGCAGAGGAGTTGCCGCCGAAATGCTGCTGGGCGAGTTCGCGTACCTGGACGGATTCGGATCCGTTGGCCTGCCAGCCGGCCCCGGCCAACGACGAAAACACCGTTGGTGCAGCTGATCCAAGGGCGATTAGGGTGATCAGCCAGATACCGAACACCCAGCGGCGACGCGTGACCATCGCGCTCCCCAGGCGGCCGAGTGCGCCAGGTGCAGGTGGCCGGTCACGGTCGTGTCGGTCGGTAGCCGCCGCGGTAGCGGGAACGGACATAGCATTCTCCTAAATACGGGTGGGGGTATATGACAAGGCCACGAAGGCCCAAAAGCTTCCTCGAAGACTTAAAGGTGAGGTGTCAGCGATGAAACAGGGAGTGAAAAAAGCCGGTGCGCCTAGCTGGATCGGGTGCCTCGCTCGACGAGCAGGTGCACTGCTGCGGCCGTGGGACATTCTTCATGACGCTGTCGATGTGGCGCCCGCAGCCGGCCCAGGTGGTCTTACCGCATGTCGGGCATGCGACGGGGTAGCACATGGCAATCCTTCCTGGCGGGGTGTACCTACTGTTGCATATACCTAGGGGGGTATGCAAGTACCCCTAGGGGTATAAATCATCGATGCGAGGGTGATGAATGGGAAGGTTCACCGCCGCGGGCGAAAGGGGAACGTTCGCATTTCGTGTAGGAAGACCGCGACTGCTCGAGACGGACTACAGGTCTACCTTTAACAGTGGCTGTATGACACCCACTTCTGAACAAGTGCAGCTGACTTCTGAAACTGACACGAGTGATGTCAGTTTCAGAAGTGGGCGTCATAAATTCCTGGGGTTTTACCTCCGATTGCAGTCGTCTTCTGACATTCTGAGTGCAGAAGTGGACTGCACAATCGGTCGGTCACGCAGGCCGGGCGTTCGGAGGCTGCGATGGACGCGGACAAGTTCGATGTCGCCGAGACTGGTGTGCTGACCGCGTCGGCGGAGCAGTGGGAGCAGGCACGGACGCGGTTTGCAGTGCTCAGCGAACTAGCGGATCTATCCTCGATTGGTACCGCAGTGGTCGAGGATGCAGCGCAGCAGTTGGGGGTCTCGCCGCGGCGTGTGTACGTGCTGTTGTCCAGGCTCCGGAATGGGGGAGGGGCGGTCACCGATCTGTTGGTCTCCGCACCTTCAGGCGGGCGCGGACGCTCCCGCGTGCCGACCGAGGTGGAAGTGGTAATCGCCGAGCACATCAACCGTGACTTTCTGGCTCGCCAGAAGCTCAGTGTGGCTGCGCTGCATCGTCGTATCGCGCTCGCCTGCCGCCGCGCCGGACTCCCGATCCCAGCCCGCAACACAGTCAACGCGCGGATCGCAGCAATGCACCCGGGCCGCGTCGCACGCTCACGTGGCGGACCGGACGCGGCCCGATCGCGGCAATCCGCTGGCGACGTCCCGCCGCCGGTGACGGCCGTTCTGCAACAAGTCCAGATCGATCACACCGTGGTCGATCTGATGATCGTCGACGAATACGACCGGGCACCGATCGGACGTCCGTATCTCACGATTGCCATCGATGTCTTCAGCCGCTGTGTGCCAGGGTTCGTCGTCACACTCGATCCGCCGTCCGCAGTGTCCGTCGGGTTGTGTCTGGGCAGGGTGTGCTCGGACAAGAGCGTATGGATCGACGCTTTGGGCCTTGGCGCGGATGTGCGGTGGCCGATGGTCGGAAAGCCGCGCGCCTTGTATGTCGACAACGCCGCCGAGTTCAAAAGTGAAGCGCTCCAGCGTGGTTGCGAGCAGCACGGCATCGACCTCGGCTACCGACCACCCGGCCGGCCGCATTACGGCGGGATCGTCGAACGCATCATTGGCACCGTCATGACCCAGGTCCACGAACTCCCCGGCACCACGTTCTCGAACCCAACGCAGCGGGGCAGATACGACTCAGAGGGCACGGCAGCCCTGACGCTACGAGAATTGGAACGCTGGCTGATCCTCGCGGTCGCGGCGTACCACGCGGACGTGCACACCGGCCTGAGCCGGAGCCCCGCTGCGCAGTGGATCAGCAGCACCGACGCCGATACTGCTCGATCGACGTCGACAGTGGTGGGCGAGACCGCATTCCTGGTGGACTTCCTTCCCGTCATCCGGCGTCGCCTGACCCGGACAGGGTTCGTCATCGACCACATCCAGTACTTCTCGAACGCTCTGAAACCGTGGATCGCTAGGCGAGAGAAGTTGGGTCAGTTCGTGATCCGGCGTGATCCACGAGATCTGAGCAGGGTGTGGGTCCTGGACCCCGACAGCGGCGGCGGGTATGTCGAGGTGCCGTACCGGACGATGTCACATCCGGCGGTGACATCGTGGGAACACCGGGCAGCGGTGGTGCGTCTTCGAGAGCACGGCCGAGCAACTATCGACGAACACGCTCTGTTCGCGATGATCGAGAAGATGCGTCAGGTAGCCACGTCGGCAGAGCGGGACACCAAACGAGCCCGACGTAATCGCACTCGCCGTGCCCACCTGAGCAGCGTCACCACACCACCGAACGCGATGGGCCCGCCCGAGAGTCGCCCCGGTACCGACCAAGTACCGGTTCCGATCTTCGACGACATCGAAGAATGGTGAATCGATGAACGACGACCCCCGAATCACTCCTGCAGGCGACGGTAGCGGCGAAGACATCGACCCCGGTAGTGCGGATCTGATCCACCTGCGAAGTTCGGTCAGATCGATAGCGGGTCTTCCTGCTGCACAACGCATCAGGCACATTCGTACGGAACGGTGGATCGGGTATCCGCGTGCACGGTCGGTGATCGTGCACCTCGAGACGTTGCTGGTGTGGCCGGATCGGCAACGAATGCCGAACCTGCTTCTGATCGGGCCGACGAACAACGGCAAGTCGATGATCATCGAGAAGTTCCGGCGTGCGCACCCCGCTGTCAGCTTGCCCGACCGTGAGCAGATACCGGTGTTGTGTATGCAGATGCCCCCGGACCCGGCACCCGGACGGTTCTACCTGGCGATGCTCGCTGCCCTCGGAACGCCGATGCGCCCGCGAAGCCGCGTTCACGAACTAGAACAGCAAGCGGTGACGCTGTTGCGAGCAACCGGGGTTCGGATGCTGATCATCGACGAGCTCCATAATGTTCTCGCCGGTCGCGACAACGTGCGCCGAGAATTTCTGAACCTGTTGCGGTTTCTGGGCAACGAGCTGCGGATCCCTCTCGTCGGAGTCGGTACCCGAGAGGCGTACCTCGCGATCCGCAGTGATGCACAGTTGGAAAACCGTTTTCACCCCATGACGCTGCCGATCTGGACCAACGACACCGACACCCGCTCCCTGCTGGCGAGCTTCACCGCCAGCTTCCCGTTGCGTGCGCCCTCGTACCTGACATCGGCGGAGATGACCGATTACCTCCTCACCCGGTGTGAGGGCACCATCGGCGAACTGGCCACGCTGTTGACCGCGGCCGCAGTGACCGCAATAGAAGCCGGAGAGGAAGCGATCACCTCACAGGTGTTGACCCAAACCGCCTACTTCGGGCCCACCGAACGCCGCCGCCACTTCGAACGGCACCTGGCATGACACCAGCCGATGCCCCTGCAGCGCACACAGCGCTCGACCACAGTGCGCATCCGCCGTGGCCGCTGCGCCCGCAACCACTACCTGGCGAGACTCTGATGTCGTGGCTGGCCCGGACCAGCGCACTGTATTCGTTGATCAATACAGCGGACCTTCTCGACGGGCTCGGTGTCGACACCTCGAGCGTGGACCTGGACCGGCACACACCCGAGCCGGTGCTATCGGCGCTTGCCCAGAGGAGCACCTGTACGGCGGAACGGCTGCGGGAAATGACGTTGGCGGGCTGCACGCCCTGGCTGCTCGACAGCACCGACCCCACCGAGTGCGACTTCGACACCTACGTCCACCAGTTCTCTGTCCTACTACCGGCGGGTCTGGCGATGGCCGATCGACGTCGACGCGCACCGCCCGCCGGCACATGGCTTCCCTGGGTAAGCACGCTGACTACACGGGCATGCCCTCTGTGCATCGACACCCTCGACACACACGCCGACATCGCGGTCATGATGGCTCAGCAATACCCGATGCTGACCAGCTGCACCAAGCATCTCTGCCGGCTCGAATTCTGCAGCGTCGTACCCGGCAGACTTGTCTTCTGGGACAGGACACCAGCAGGCTCGGACGAGCACGCACCACCGATACCGGTCGCGGCGGCCGTCGCAGAAATCGACAGACGCAGCGTCACCGCGTTGACGTGCGGGTCGGTCGAGCTCGGCGCGGGCCGTGTTCATGCAGCAGTGTGGTTCAGGCTGCTGCGCACCGTCGTCGACGAAGTATCAACACCTCTGGTCCGCACCGGATGGTGGGCAAAGCCACTCAGCGCGATCTGGAAATCCACCGGCCGTTCTCGCCCGCTCCGAACATCGTGGGTTCCGTTCGAGGACCTGCGCTGGGAAGAACAAGCAGCAGTACTGACCGCCGCCGCGACCGCGATCATCGCGGTCGAGAACGATGAGATTTTCGCGGGTGGTGCTGATGCGGCTCTACTGCGCCCACGCTCGTACGAGCCGGTTGATCCGGGGACCGCTCCGACGCGGTCTCGCAGTCCGGTACCCGCCCGCAGCGCCTGGGACGGTGTGATTGCGGCGATCGATGCCGCTGCCGCTGGAGTTGCCGGGCGAACAGACGTCGGTCATGACGCGGCGACGATGAGCCGGCCGAGGACACCGGATTCGAGCAGGATGATCGCACCCAGGACGATGAACACCACGGGTACGAGCCAGTGCTCGACCCGTTCGAGAGTGTCGACGACCTTTCTGCGAGTGCCCAACAGTCTGCCTGCGTAGCACCAGATTCCCACGCAGATCAGGAACACGGCGATGGTGACCGCGGTCTGTGGCGCACCGAGCGTGCGGAAGACCGGGGTGTAGACGGCGATGTTGTCGGCTCCGTTGGCGATGGTGATGGCGGCGACACCGACCATCCCTGTTGCCACCACCGGGGCCTCGTCCTCGTCGCCGCTGCGCAGGCCGCGGATCAGGCCCCAGACACCCAACGACAGGGGCAGCAACCCCAGTAACCCGACCCAGTCCTCCGGGACGATCACCAATCCCAGGGCAGCGACGACACTGATCGCGACGAGGGTGATCAGGCCGGCGTACTGGCCGGCAACGATCTGCCATGCCCGCGGCCGCCCCTGGCTGGCGGAGGCGACGAACAGCACGGTCAGCACGACGATGTCGTCGATGTTGGTGCCGGCGAACATCGCGACCGCCGCGGCGATGGTGGTGATCACTCCCGCACCGAGCGGCCACGGCGGGGCGGCTGAACGTCGTGTCCGGAGGGCTGGACCGCGGTAGAGGTGGATCGGCTGCGAGGCCGCGAGGCGGTCATCCGGATTTTTCCTGCGCGTGCGCGGTACGAGTAAGGGCCGCTTCCTCCCAGAGTATGGAGCCGATGACCAGTACGACACCACAGGTGAGGTAGGTGTCGGCGAGATTGAAGGTGGGCCACCAGCCGGTGTGGAAGTAGTCCGTGACGCGACCGTCGACGGTGCGGTCGATCACGTTGGCGGCGGCGCCGGCGACGATCGCCGACAGTCCCACAGTCCCCAACGGTGAGCCGGTGGGGACAGTGCGCCACGCGTACACACCGATGCCGACGGTGATGATGGCGGTGACCGCGATGATGACCCACGGCGGCAGTTGGTTCCCGACGCTGAAGGCGACACCACTGTTGTAGGCCAACTTCAGTTGCAGCACGCCTAGCTCGACGATGCGGCCGTCGGAGAGTGCGCGGCGGGCGACGGGGTCGCCCGCGAGTGCGACGCCGATGAGTACGACGGCGACGATCGTCAGGGTCCGCCGGGACCGTGGCGCCGAGATGCCCGGGGCTGCGTCGGCGCTCATATGCGGGCCTCGGCTGCCGTCGGGGCCGATGCGGGTGCCGGTCCGGTGGTCAGGGGGTGGGCGCGGCCTGCCCGGACTCCGTTGGCGATGACCACGATCTCGGCGAGTTCGTGCACCAGAACCACTGCTGCCAGGCCCAGAATCCCGAACAGGGCGAGCGGCATCAGAACGGTGATGATCGCCAGAGACAGCCCGACGTTCTGCAGCATGATGCGCCGAGATCGGCGTGCGTGGGCCAAGGCGTGTGGCAGATGCCGGAGGTCCTCGCCCATCAGGGCGACGTCGGCGGTTTCGATGGCCACGTCGGTTCCCATGGCTCCCATGGCGATACCGAGGTCGGCGGTGGCCAGTGCGGGGGCGTCGTTGACACCGTCGCCGACCATCGCGGTCGACCGTCGGACCTTCAGGTCGCTGATGATGGCTGCCTTGTCCTCCGGTCGCAGGTCCGCATGGACCTCCTCGATGCCGACATCGGCGGCCAACGCTCGGGCGGTGCGTTCGTTGTCCCCGGTCAGCATCGCGACGTGGTATCCGTCACGGCGGAGACCGGCGACGACCTCCGCGGCTTCGGGTCGCAGTTCGTCGCGGACCGCGATCGCGCCGAGTGTTCGGCCGTCCTGCTCGATGAGCACGGCGGTGGCTCCGGCGCGCTGCATCCGTTCCACCTCCGCCGCCAGCGGGCCGGGCTCGATCCAGCCCGGCCGTCCGAGCCGGACGTCGGAACCGCGCAGGCGGCCGGTGAGGCCGGCACCGGTGACGGACTCGACGTCCTCGGCGGGGGTGTGGTCGTCGACGGCGGCGAGGATCGCCGCGGCCAGGGGGTGCTCGCTGCGCACCTCGAGCGCCGCGGCCACCGCGAGGACCTGTTCGCGGGTCGCGCCGTTCACGGTGGCGACGTCGATGACGACCGGCTTGTTGCGGGTCAGGGTGCCGGTCTTGTCCAGTGCGATTCCGCGGATGCGGCCGAGGGCTTCCAGTGCTGCGCCGCCCTTGACCAGGACACCGAGTTTGCTGGCAGCGCCGATCGCAGCGACGACGGTGACCGGGACGGCGATGGCCAAGGCGCACGGTGAGGCAGCGACGAGGACGACCAGTGCGCGTTCGATCCATATCCGTGGGTCGCCGAGGAGGCTGCCTACAGCGGCGATGAGGGCCGCGGCGACCATGATCGCGGGCACCAAGGGTTTGGCGATCGTATCGGCCAGTCGCTGCGCCTCGCCCTTGCGGGACTGCTCGGCCTCGACGATCCGGACGATCTTGGCCAGCGAGTTGTCCTCGGCGCGCGCGGACACCTCGACCTCGAAAACCCCGGTTCCGTTGATGGACCCGGCGTACACCTCATCGCCGGGCCCTGCCTCGACGGGCACCGATTCGCCGGTGATCGCCGAGGTATCGAGCGCGGTGTTGCCACTGCGGATCGTGCCGTCGGTGGCGATGCGCTCGCCGGGCTTGACGATCATGATCTCGCCGACCGTCAACTCGGTCGGCGACACCACCTGTTCTCGACCATCTCGTCGGACGGTGGCGGTGTCGGGAACCAACGACAGCAGCGCCCGCAGACCTCGCCGGGTGCGGGCGACCGCGTACTCCTCGAGGCCTTCGCTGATGGCGAACAGGAACGCGAGCATCGCAGCCTCGCCGACCTCACCGAGGATCACGGCGCCGACCGCCGCGATGGTCATGAGGGTGCCGACGCCGATCTTGCCGCGGGCGAGCCGCTTCAGGGTCGACGGTACGAAGGTGTAGCCGGCGACGATCAACGCGACCGATTCGAGTACCAGAGTGAGACCATCGGGACCGCCGGTCCAGCCAATGGTCAGTCCGGCCGCCAGCAGAGCGCCAGCGACAGCCGCGGCTCGGATCTCGGTGATCTGCCACAACCTGTCGGGTTCCTGCTCGTCGTCGCCGCCCGGGCGGGGCTCGTCGTGGTCGCAGCCGCATGCGTCGCTCATCCGGTCACCGCCGACCCGGCGGGCGCGGTGCCGTAAACCGGGCAGAGTGCCACCGCGTTCCCCGTGACGGCGAGGAGGGTCTCGGCCGAAGCGAGCAGGTCCAACAGTTCCGGCCGGACGAGGGAGTAGAACACCTGCCGGCCCTGGGGGCGACCGACGACCAATCCGCAGTCCCGCAGGCACGCCATGTGCGCCGATACCGTCGACTGTGCCAGCCCCAGCTCGCTCACCAGGTCCGCTACACGCACCTCCCTGCTGGCGAGACGGCGAACGATAGCCAACCGTGTCGCATCGGAAAGGCTGTGGAACAACGACACTGCCGCATCGAAAGTCGACGTGGAACCGCCGGGCAGGCGGCCATCCTTATTGATCGTCATGCAACGATGATAGCATCTAAGCCCGGTATGATCGCTATGCGTGAATGCTCGGCCCCGGTCTCGTCGGCACGAGTCCGATCCTCGTCGTGCCGTACTGAGACAGGACGACGGCACGACGAAGAACACCTCCGTGGTGTGGGACCCGGTCACCGGACCTGCGGACGCACGCGACAAACCGCAGTTGCTCCGTACGGCGCGGTCGAGATCGCCGACTTCCCGATCGCGGTGGCACCTGCTACGAAGGCGCTTTCGATTCCCTACTCGCCGAATCCGTCCGAGACGGCGAGGAGGCCGAGGTCAACCAGCTGCATTGCGGGTCGAACGGCGCGCCGACGCGTCGGGAGTGTCGTCGAGACGATCGAACGCACCGGTCATTGCGGCATGCAGCTCGGTGAGCTGCGCGATCGACTCCTCCTCCCGGGTGATGTGCTCGCGCAGTGTTGGCCGCAGCCCGGTCTTCACAGCGGCGCAGGAGTCGTTCTCCCATGCGCGCAGCATCGTCTTGATCTGTGGCAGCGTCAGTTTCGAGCTTTTCGCGGCGGTGATGAACGCCAACCGTTGCTGTGCTCGTTTGTCGTAGACGCGGTACCCGTTCGGGGCTCGGTCCGCCGGCAGCAGCCCCTCGCTTTCGTGGAAGCGCAGCGTCGTCGCCGGCACCCCGTCGCCGAGGAGAGTTACGAGATCAGATCAGCAGGGCTTCGGCAAGCCTGGTCTTCGTCCGTACGCAATCGTCAAAGACTGCGCTCGCCCTGTCGATTCGTTCTGTACGACGCCGTATGTCACCGACGATACCAATGAGTACCCCCTGGGGTATCCCGATTCGGGTGTCAGCCGAGGATGGCTTCCCGGAGCTGAGCCATGCTCGGCGCACCCGCCGGCCCGTCACCTGTCATGTACACACGGCAGGCCAGACCGACTGCGGCGGATGTGTCGCCCATGACGTCGACGCCGTCGACGAGAACGGTCGGAGAGCCACGAAAACGCACCTGTTCGGCCATGTCCACCGTGTCCACGCGTTGATAGACGAGCACGGCGTCCGAGTGTTCCGCGGCGAGGAGCTGCAACCGTTCAGCAGTGACCGTCCAGTTCGGGCAACCGTCGAAATACTGCAGGGTGATCTCCATCCACCCACGGTATATCCGTGCTGAAGTTGGCAGCGCACAGGTCGTAGAATTCGATTACGCGGAAGGAGACGGAGTGCCGAACTTCTCCCGTCACTCTCGACGGAAAGGGCTTGCTCATGAATCTGTCCAGTGAGAGTGACGGCACCTCGGCCTGTTCCTGCTGTGGTCGCGATTTCCCGACCGTGAAGTTGCACTCCCTGGCAGGGGGAGCTGCCTATATCTGCCGACGTTGCGGACTGTGGGTTGCGATCCGTCGACGCTAGAGAGAACAGCGTGGGTGTACCGCTCTTCAGTAGGCTGCCTGCACCGATACGTCGTCTCGGCCATGGCGTACCGCCGTACGCAACCGGCGCGCGTCGCCCGTGCGGCTCGATCCGGCCCGTACCAAAGCCCGGGTCGGCGGCGTCCACCGCCGCGACCTTTCGCGGCCATGTCGCGCAGATTCTGCGATTGGTTCCCGTCGACCACGTGAAGAGGCTGTTGCTGCGCCTCGTCCAGCGTCACTCGTACACAGATCGGGTTGTCGGACATGTGCAATGCGTTCACCGACTCGTCGATCGACCCACCGAGCGCGATGGCCAACGCGTAGCGATGCGGGCGAACCACCCGCGGTTGTCCACAGCGGGAGACCCAGAATCTGCCGTATCCGTCGTCGGCAATGGCTCCGATCCGGATCGCACACGGGGACCGATGCGGCCGTGCACGACGTAGCTGCGAAACCGAGCTCGCTCGTCGGCGTCGCCGACTATTGACGGTTTCGGCACCGACCTCCCAACCCACCTAGCAACTACCGGCATCGCTGACGCCTTGGCGAAGAGATCAGGGCCAAGCGAGAGATGGTGTGTATCGAACATCCTCTCCACACGCTCAAACCGATTGATTCACGTTGCGACAGTGTTTCTGTTGGTCGAGTCCGCCGGTGGAGCAGAACGATCTCGGGAGCGCGGACCCGTAGGTTTTCGCTGGCCGGGAATAGACCTATCCCCATAGGGATCGTCGCTCGGTGTGAGTGAAGGTGAAGATGCTTGCAAGCAGGCTGATGGCTGCGGTAACCAGGAGTACTTGAGGTCCGGTGATCGCGGCACCGATCAGAGCCCCGGCTGCGCCTCCGGCTGCGAAGGACCCGAGAAGCATTGCATAGCAAAGCCAGTCGAGGTAAGTACCGCCGCCCAGTAGGTGTCTTTCGATCCCTTGGCCCAGTTTGACGACGGTGCCGGTGACGTAGCTCAGGGGGATGTAGGTTTCTTCTCGTTTCGTGAATGCTGTGTTGAGCGCGCCGAGAGCGAACGCAACCAACAGAATGGGATAGAAATTTACGTCGTCGGACGCCCAGCCGGATATCCCGATATCGATGAGCCCTGCCGCGGCGAGGGCGATGGTCGTGACAACTGTTGCTCCGTGTGGGTGATTGGACCAGTATCGGCGGCGGCAGATCGACGCGATCACCACTCCCGCCAGAAAGGCACCCATCAAAGCCAGCGCCGCCCACGGCGATGCGCCGGGTGCAACGGGCTTACCTTCCGGACTGCCGAAATGCCCGATGACGGCGCGTTCGGTGTTGCCGGTCATGAACGTCACGAAATACCCCGCCGAATGCAGAAATGCGACAGCACCCACCATTCCGGCCAGCGCGGACAGTATCCACGACAGTCGCGCCTCCGCGCCGACGGCTGTTTCGCGGCTGAGTGCCACAGAAGATGTCATGCAACCAAGTCTCCCGGCCGTGTACGGAGCCGCAAGTCGATGAGGTGCAGCTCACTCGGCGGTTCTTCGGTGTTCGTATTCCCTTCGGAAGCAATCGAACTCCCACCTGCACCTCGTCTGCCGACCTCGGTGACAAGCCCACCCAGCGGTGTAATTTGCGTGCTCAAGTAGCACGAACTCGCGGCCCATCCGCGCGTGGTCAGTTCCATCCCTGTGGATCGGTGGGCGGCACAGTGTCCGGATATCAGCCGATGAGTCGGAAGGCTTCCGTCCCGCCGAGATGTGGGAACGCTGGCGTACTGTCCTGCGGTTCTATCGCTACCCCTCGACGCTACTACTCACCGAGCACGTACCGGGGGAGACTTTTCCCGGTATGTGCAGGTGGCCGGTGCGTCCAGGCCCCGTCGCCGTTCCGATCGACCGGTGGGGTCGTGCCGTTTCCCGCCGACCCGATGCCCCAGGTAGCGGTCGGGGCGGTCATCGCTGCTCACCGCTCCGGGCGACTGCCCCGGCGCGATCCACGCCCGCCCCTGTCGTGGCGACGCGGTCGTGGCGAGCGGGAAACTGACGTCACCGGCACACCACCGCACCCGGTGTCAGCTGCACCAGGCTCGGACTACTAGCTAATCGGTGTCGATGCCCGCCGCCGTGCCCACGCCGCTCTGGCCGATGTGCCTGACCTCGTCGATGATCTCGAGTATCGGATCGAGACTCTGATGCACCGCACCCTGGAACTACTAGACATCGAGCCGGACGCCGAAGCGTCCGTCGAATGGGTCGGCGAACAGTGACCGACACGGACGATCCGCCAACGCCAACGCCAACGCCAACGCCGAAGTCCGTGCGCCGACGTCACGGTTTGTCGGTGCCGGGTCGTCCCGCCGCGGGGCCTCGCTTCTTGATCGAGCGCGTGCGATCGACTGCTTCGATGTCCGCATTGATGGTTCGGCGGAGCTTCCTCAGGGTCAGTGCCGACAGCGGCAGGCTTGCTGCAAGTGCGCCAAGCAGTACCAACACGAAGGAAATGTCAAGGCTCGTCAGTGCGTCGACGGCCAAAAGCACTCCTGCGGCGACACACACGAAGAGCAGGCGTGCACCGTTGTAGGCCAGCACATGAAGGGCAAGCTGCCCGCGAGCAGTTGAGGGTGCGCGGAACACCGGCATCGGCCGTCCTGTCGTGCGTAGGGGCTTCCTGGGACCTTGATTCAAATACTATGGTGCATAGTATTTGATGGAGGAGCAATATGAACAGCAGCAGAAACCCCGCCCGAGGCCGACGGAGCTCGACTCGGCGATCACGCCCAGCCGGAGTGCCCGGGGGCGTGCGCGCTCCCTGGGCGGTGATAGGCGCGGGTGTCGTCATCGTCGTGCTCGTCGGTGCGATCGGATACAACCTGGCCCCCCGCGTCCTCGAACGCAATCAGGCCGAGCGGTTCGCGCCGACCGCCGACGACCCGGACCCCTCCCGCGGCATCGACGGCGTCGTCGAGGTCGAGTATCCGGCCGCGCGGCACGTCGAACCAGCTCAGAGAGTTGCCTACGATCAGAGTCCGCCGTTCGGCGGCCCTCACGACCAGACCTGGGCGACGTGTACCGGAGTGGTGTACCCCGTCCCGCTACGCAGCGAGAACGCGGTTCATTCGCTCGAACACGGGGCGGTGTGGGTGACGTACGACCCGAACCGGGTCTCCTCCGACGAGGTCGGTTCACTCGCCGGGCGGGTCGAGGGCGAGCCCTACACGATGATGTCGCCCTACCCGGGCCTGACGGCACCGATCACGCTGCAGTCGTGGGGCCATCGACTCGAGCTCGACAATGCCTCCGACCGGCGCATCACTCAGTTCGTCGCTGCTCTGCGACAGAACCCCTCGACCCACCCCGAGAGCGGAGCCAGTTGCTCGACCATTCCCGGCGCGTTCGATCCCGACAACCCGCCGCCGTTCGACGCCAGCGAGCCAGGACCGGACGCGGTGCCCCTCGAGGAAGACCCGGCCCTCGACAGTGCGCCAGCGCCGATGGGGGAGGGGAGTCGATGACCGTGCACGGCCAGGCCGACGATGCCCAGATCGACGATGCACAGAACGACAGTGCACAGAATGACGCCGCGGAAACGGGACCCAGATCCAGGCCCAGGGCACTGCTCATCGGCTTGGCGGTGACAGCTCTCGTCCTGTCCGGCGTCCTCATCGGCGTACTGCTCACACCGGACAGCGCACGAGTGGCCGTACCGGCATCGAATTCGGTGGATGTGGGTTTCGCGCAGGACATGTCGGTCCATCACAACCAGGCGATCGAGATGTCGGCGATGGCGTTGGGACGCTCGACGGATCCGGTCATCCGGACCCTCGCCTTCGACGTGTTGACCTCGCAGCAGAGCCAAGTCGGCACGATGCAAGGCTGGTTGACACTGTGGGACAGGCCATATCTGCCCGACGGCCCGACGATGACGTGGATGACCGGGGCCAGCTCGACAGGGGGTCACCCGATGGACATGAGCGCGTCCGCGAACGACAGCGGACAGGACGCGACGTCGATGCCCGGCATGGCCAGTACCGCCGAGCTGACGGCACTTCGCCGGATGAACGCCGAAGAATTCGACGGCCGGTATCTACAACTGCTCCGCCGCCACCATCGTGGGGGAATCCCGATGGCAGAGCAGGGAGCAGCGAACGCGACAGTTCCCGCTGTCGCCGCGCTCGCGGGCTCGATCGCCTCCGCGCAAACCGCCGAGGTCGGTCAGATCGATGTCCTGCTGAGCGCACACGGGGTCTCACCGTTGCCGGAGAGCTGACGCCGATATCTAAATACTATGTTGCATAGTAATAACGATTGGGATGACCCCCATGACCGGCATCGGCACGCATGAAAAGGCGTCGAATCGTCGAGTTACTGTGCAAAGCACTCACTTTCGACGCCGAATCGATAGGCGAAACAGCGACGAATGCAGTCGAGAGTGTGACAGAAGGGGCTTGTGGTGTCGATGGGATCACGCAACACTGACCCACGGCCGACACGGCATCCACTGCGATCGTGACCGGCATTCAACGAGAAGGGTGGGGTGACCACGTGAACAACGCGGGAAAGACGACGCCGAGCGGCGGGCGACGTCGCGCATGCCGAGGTGCGCGGACATACGTGATCGTCGGTGCCGCACTCGGTGCGGTGTTCCTGCACGCCCCGGTAGCCGAAGCGAATCCGGGTCAACCGGCCGTGGAGTCCGGGGACGAGGTCGAAGGTCAGCAGACCGCCGACGCCGTCAGCCGGTTGATCCGCCTGGCCGATCGGGCCGCGACAATCGGTACCGATCCGATCGCGGTGGCAGACCTCGCAGCCTTCGCATCCTCGACGTGGGCCGCCGCCCAGGCCGGCGGCGTCATCGCGGACACCGCCGGCCCGGTGTCCGCGTCGGCAGGATGCATCGTCGACGCCATCGCCCGTGGAGTCTCGAATGCCCCGGCGCAGTCCCTGTCCTGCCTGGCCCCGTTGGCGACTCTCGACCCACTCCTGGCCCTTCGTATCGCCGCATCGCTCCAGGTCGACGCCCTCGACCCCGCAGTCCCGCATGACGGCGACCGAGGTGGGGAACAGGATCCGGTGACGGGCAACACCGGCCGCGATTCGCCCGTGCCCGGCACCACCGACACCCCTCCCGCATCCGAGACGACCGCGCCCGAAGATTCTGTTCCTGATGCAGCACAGCAGCGCGGTTCCACGTCCGGTGGCTCGGCCACCTCCCGAGGTACTGCGTCTGCTGTCGCACCCAGCAGCGGACTGGTCACCTCGAATTTCGGCACCCGAAGCGGGACACAACACGGCGGTGTCGACATCGCCGACTCACTGGGCTCACCGATCGTCGCCGCGGCCGATGGAACGGTCATCAGCGCCGGGCCCGCACAGGGCTTCGGGCTGTGGGTTCGGATCAGACACGACGATGGATCGATCACCACCTACGGGCACAACAACGGAAATTCGGTCACGGTGGGTCAGCGCGTCCGTAAGGGCGATCGGATTGCAGAGGTCGGGAACCGCGGTAACTCGACGGGTCCGCATCTGCATTTCGAGGCGACTTCTCCCGCGGGACAGAAGGTCGATCCGCAAGCCTGGCTCGGTGAGCGTGGAGCCAGAATCGGGGTGGGCACACGTGCGCGATGAATGCGCCCGATCAGGCCCTTGCCAGTAAGCGCGATCAGGCGATGAGCTCGCGGCAGTCCCCGAGCGCGGGACGGCCGCGACAGCTCAG
Organism: Rhodococcus cercidiphylli; assembly: GCF_033042225.1. Taxonomy (NCBI): domain Bacteria; kingdom Bacillati; phylum Actinomycetota; class Actinomycetes; order Mycobacteriales; family Nocardiaceae; genus Rhodococcus; species Rhodococcus cercidiphylli. The sequence goes on along the minus strand of NZ_JAWLKE010000011.1, from coordinate 74,010 downwards.
GTCCGTTGACTGGTCTCGCTACCGATCTTTTTCAGAAAGTCGTTGTAGGCGTTGAGTTCGCTGTACCCGTCTTCTTCGGCGTGCCGGTCCGCGGCAGCCGATTCCTCCTTTTCGTCCCGGTTCCACCGAATGCAGAAGATGAGCACCACCAGCAGGGCCACCGGCTCACCGTAGGACCACGCAAGCGCCCCGGCGAGCTTCTGATCGGATACCGGATCGACACCCCACTGCGGGGGAGGGGAGGCGAACGTGGCGAGCATGGGGGTGCTCGACATCATCAGGATGACACCGAAGAACACATGCAACGGCATCTCGACGAACAGGTCGAACAACCGGCCCAGATTGCTCTGCCGAACGGGGAGGGGGCCGACGGCGAGCACAGGGATGATGAACAGCAGCCCGCTGGCGAAGAAGAAGATCTCCATCGATACGTGCCCGATGACTGTGATGGCGAGAACATCGAAGATCGACGACAGATACAGCCCGTAATAGCTGAAGAGGAACAACGGGATCGTCAGACCTGGATGTAGTGCGATGCGCCCGGCGCGGCTACGCAACCCCGTCAGCGCCGCGATCAGTACCCACCGCCCGGCTCCGTGATGAGCGGTGGCACGCAACAGAAGTCGTCCGGGCGAACCCACCACCAACAACGGTGGGATGGTCATCGACAACGTCAGATGCTGGAACATGAAGACGCTGAACAGGCTGTATCCGTAGCGTTCGACCTGCAGTCCGGTCACCAGGACCAGCGCCGCGCAGCCGAGCAGAAAACTCGCACTCCGCCACCGTGACCATGCGATACCCCGGCCGCGGATCCGGTAGAGCCCCCAGCAGTACAGTCCGGCCATGACGATGCCGGCGATCGGCAGGATCGGGAGCGGCGGAAGATCGAAGCTCAGCAACGCTGCCAGGGTCGGCGGGCCTTCCGGGGGAGTTACGGCGGCGATGTTCATCGGGCCCCTGTCATTGCTTGTCCTTGCCTCGGATCACCAACGTCAGGGCGATGGCAGCGAGACCGAGGACAGTCAGGCCCACGATGGAGAGCAGCATCATGGTGTTCTGTTTCGGTGGCCGGTCCTCGCTGGCGGACGGGTTGTTCGGATCGTAGGCCTGCGTCGGCGTGGTCGAGGGAGCCGGCGAGGTCGCACCGCCCTGCGATTGCTGTGCAGCAGCGTCCGGGCGGGTGGCGGTCTCCGCGACGTCGACCGAAAAGCCGTACGACCCGGTGATCGGGTGCCCGTCCGCGGAGGTGACGCGGTAGCCGACGGTGTACTGCCCGTTGGGTAGGCCGTCCTCGAGCAGGACCGATACGTCGGGGCCCTCGACCGTGGCCGTACCCTGCGTCCACTGAGTATCGCCAGGACCTACCACGCTGATGGTCGCGAACGATTCGTTGATGTCCTGATTGAACTTGAGGCCGACGCCGATCGGTGCGAACTCGAGCGTCACATCGGCCGGGGGGTCGGAGCTGACGAGTTCACTGTGCGCCGATGCCGGGGCCGCGGAGAACAGTGCTGTGCCGCACATGAGCACGGCGACCAGCATCCATCGTTTCACGTTCGGTTCTCCTCTGGTCGTACTGATTCTCCTTACTACTATGCGCACTAGTAGTAAGGGGGTGTGAGCCTACGGGGGTCGGTCGACCGTGTTACTTGTCGACGTCCGGCCGTTTCGATACGTCCGGTCCGGCAATCGCTTCGGTGATCACTTCCGAGGGCGCGATCGAATCCGAGTGCGGGCCACCGACGTGCTGCTCGGCGCGGATGCGTTCGACCATGTGCGGATAGTGCAGCTCGAACGCCGGCCGCTCGGAGCGGATCCGGGGCATCTCGATGAAATTGTGCCGCGGGGGTGGGCAACTGGTCGCCCACTCGAGGGAGTTACCGAAGCCCCAGGGGTCGTCGACGGTGACCACTTCGCCGTAGCGGTAGCTCTTGAACACGTTCCAGATGAACGGCAGCGTCGAGGCCCCGAGGACGAACGATCCCACGGTCGAGATCTGGTTGAGGGTGGTGAATCCGTCGGACGGGAGGTAGTCGGCGTAGCGGCGCGGCATTCCTTGGGCGCCGAGCCAGTGCTGGACGAGGAAGGTGGCGTGGAAGCCGAGGAACGTCAGCCAGAAGTGCCACTTGCCCAGTCGTTCGTCGAGCATGCGGCCGGTCATCTTGGGGAACCAGAAGTAGATGCCGGCGTAGGTCGCGAACACGACCGTTCCGAACACGACGTAGTGGAAGTGCGCGACGACGAAGTAGGTGTCGGTGACGTTGAAGTCGATGGGCGGGCTCGCCAGGAGCACTCCGGACAGTCCACCGAAGACGAACGTGATCAGGAATCCGATGGAGAAGAGCATGGGGGATTCGAGGGTGACCTGGCCGCGCCACATGGTGCCGATCCAGTTGAAGATCTTCACCCCGGTCGGCACGGCGATGAGGAAGGTCATGAACGAGAAGAACGGCAGCAGCACGGCACCGGTGGCGTACATGTGGTGCGCCCACACCGCGATGGACAGGGCGGCGATGCCGACGGTGGCGTAGATCAACCCCTTGTACCCGAAGATGGGTTTGCGGGAGAAGACCGGGAAGATCTCCGAGACGATTCCGAAGAACGGTAGCGCGATGATGTAGACCTCGGGGTGTCCGAAGAACCAGAACAGGTGCTGCCAGAGCAACGCTCCGCCGTTGGCGGGATCGAAGATGTGGGTGCCGAGTTTACGGTCGGCGAGCAGGCCCATCAGTGCTGCGGTCAGCAGTGGGAACGCCAGCAGGATCAAGATCGAGGTCACCAGGATGTTCCAGGTGAAGATCGGTAGCCGGAACATCGTCATTCCCGGTGCGCGCAGGCACACCACGGTGGTGACCATGTTGACCCCGCCCAGGATGGTGCCCAGGCCGGCGACGAGCAGGCCCACGATCCACAGGTCGGATCCGATACCGGGGGAGTAGACGGCGCTGCTCAACGGGGTGTACGCGGTCCAGCCGAAGTCTGCGGCACCGCCGGGGCTGATGAAACCTGCGGTGGTGACCAGTGCGCCGAACAGGTACAGCCAGTAGGAGAAGGCATTGAGCCGGGGGAAGGCGACATCGGGTGCGCCGATCTGCAGCGGCAGGATGTAGTTGCCGAAGCCGAAGACGATCGGGGTGGCGTAGAGCAGCAGCATGATCGTGCCGTGCATGGTGAAGAGCTGGTTGTACTGCTCGTTGGAGAGGAACTGCATTCCCGGGACCGCGAGCTCGGAGCGCATGATCAACGCCATCAGGCCACCGACGAGAAAGAACCCGAACGAGGTCACCAAGTACATCAGTCCGATGACCTTCGGATCGGTGGTGGTGACCATCGTGTGCAGGAACGACCCCTTGCGGGCCCCGCGGGGTGGATAGGGGCGAACCGCCGGCGCAGCCGGAGGAGATGTCAGCGCCGTCATGGAACCACCTTCGTGTCGCACGCGAATTACAGGACGCGTCCGCCAGCGTAACCCAAATACTATGCAGCATAGTATTTGGGGTTGTTCAGATCAGCAGGACCGCGCACGCTGCGGCGGAGACCGCGCTGAGCGAGACGACGGCCAACACGGCCGGCACGACGAGGGGCAGCACGGCGGCGGCAGCATAAGCGCCCGCTCGGGTTCGGCTCGGTGTTTGCGCGCTCGTGTCGAGGTGATGCAACCGCTCGGTGGTCGAGTCCCCGATCAGGCCCAGTGCCCACAGTGGCCGCGCAGAATGCGCCTGCGAGACCGTCGACAATGCCGAACGTACAGTGTCGGCGCTGGTGACTGCGGCCGCGGACCGGTCGGCTGCGACCTCGACCAGGACCCGTACCGCCGCGGGTGCCGCGGCGAAGAGGGGAACGCGAGGAAGCGCTTTGGCCAGGATCTCGCAGATGTTGACGATGCGGTGATGGCGCCCGCGCAGGTGGGCACGTTCGTGTGCGATCACTGCTCGCTGTTGTTCGGGATCGAGATGGGCGAGCAGGCCTTCGGTGGCCACGACGTAGCCGGGGCGACCGTCGATGCTGTAGGCCAGCGGGAGTGGGTGGTCGAGCCACATGATCGGTTCGGGTCCGGGGTCCGTGCGCGCCACGACGGCGATGACATCGCGGTGATAGTCGCGGACTTTGGACCGCGCTCGAAGCTGACGGCGAGTCGAGCGCAGGACGCGCGCCGATGCCGACGCCGCGAGGACGACCGATGCCCCGGCGACCGCTTCCCCGATCCACGGCTGGGCCGCGTGTTGCAGCGAGCCCAGGCAGCGGACGGCGAGTTCGACCATGCCCTCGGCCGGCGCATGGCCGGGCCAGAGCAACACCGCCACCGCGGATCCCACGAGAAACAGCACCCCGGCGATGCTGCCGATCCAAGCGGTCAAGGCGAGAGAGGGGCCGACGGTGCGGGTGAGTGAGGTCAGCAGCGGCGGCATGGCAACGGCCACCAGGGTCGCGGCGAGGAGTAATGCCAGTGCGACGATCACCGGTTCGCGTCCGGCAGGTTCCCCCGCAGGGCGTCCAGTTCGTCGTCGGTGACGGTTTTCGCGAAATGCATCAGCACGGCGGCCGAGTCGGTGCTGGTGTCGAGGATTTCGCGCAGCGCTTGCGAGGTGGCCTCGGCCCGAGATTGCACGGGCGAGTAGAGATAGGCGCGTGACTGCTTGGTCCGCTCGACCCACCCCTTCTCGTGGAGATGGGTCACGACGGTCAGGATCGTGGTGTAGGCGGGGTTTCTGTCGGCCATGCGTTCACGCAGGTCGTGGACCGACTGCGGTCGATCACATTGCCAGAGCACGTTCATCACCTCCGCTTCGAGATCACCGAGCCTTTTCATCGCCAGTTCTTCTTTCCTCGTCGTGTCAGGTGATATCGACTCCGCGTGCCGACAGCCACGCCGTCGGGTCGGACTTGGCACCGTCGGGTTGCCACACTTCGTAATGCAGGTGGGGTCCGGTGGATTGGCCTCGGTTGCCTACCGTAGCAATGAGCTCGCCGGCTTTCACGCGTTGACCGGCGGTGACGAGCGCCTGGTCTATGTGGCCGTACACCCCGATCGTGCCGTCGTCCTGACGAATACGCACCCACAGGCCGAACCCTTGCGCCGGCCCTGCTTCGATGACCTCACCGTCGGTCACCGATACGATCGGCGTCCCGATCGTATTGGCGATGTCGAGTCCGTAATGCGTTGTCCCCCAACGCGGCCCAGAACTGGAGGTCAATGTGCCCGACACCGGCACCACCGAGAGCGGGCGCCGCGCCTCGGCATCGCGTGCGGCGCGCTCCGCCGCCCGAACTCCCCCCTCGGCGAGTTGCTCGGTCATGCGCTGCGCGAGCCGGCCGACATCGAGATCGGGCATTTGCAACACCTGCGGGGGTGAGGCGACGACCGGGCTCGGCGGCAGGACGCCGGCGGGAGGGCTATCGATACTCGCAGCGCTGAGCGCCACACTGTCCTGCGACCCGGTGTTCGGAGACGTCGCTGCCGCGGACAGAAAGGCACCGACCGCGACCGACGCAGCGATGGCGCGGCCACCCGGCTTCGGCACCCGGCGGCGATGAAGTCCGCGGCGAGCACGTCGCGACACGGCCTGCACTACATCGCGGCCACCGTCGCCGTGTGTCGTCTCGTCCGGACCGGCCACGTGCACCCACATCGACGCGGCAGTGTCCGCGGCCGCGGTGTCCCAGGCGGCGCTGACCGCGTGAGCGGGTACATCCGGTGCGGGCGTCTGCGCCGAAGGCGTGTGCTCGTCCTGCGACCGATTGTCGGAGTACACGGTCTCGGCGGGCGACTCGGTCACGAAACGCGAGGGTGCGAACCCGGCGTGTCGATGACGGGGGTGATCGATGAGCGCCGTCGGCCTGTTGCCGACGGGCATCGAGACCGCGACGCCGGGTGCCGGCGCTGCGTAGTCGTCGTCGATCGGATCGGGTGTGCGGTGTCGGGCCAAGATCACAATCCTTGGTGGCTACGAGGCCGTGGCCTCGCTCGAGATAACGAAATGGTGACGGTCAGGCCACAGGTTACTACTATCGAGCATAGTTTTTCCATCCCACTCGACCCGGATTCGTCCGTACCGCTGGTCACGGTCCTCGGAGGACATCCCGCCGGGCTACGACATCCCGCCGGGCTACGACATCCCGCCGGGCTACGACATCCGCACCGGAACAGGGCTGGGCGTTTCGGGTATCAGGGGTGATCGCGCCGAGAGGACAGGCCACCGAGCATGGTGTTGTACGCCTCGAGTTCGGTATCACCTTGATCGTCGACTCGGCGGTCTCGTTGCCGTGCCGCGCTCTCGTCGGCCGCCGACCACCGGACCGCGGCGAGAACCGCGGCAGCGAGCAACGGCAACTCCCCGATGCCCCACGCCAGAGTGCCGCCGCGCCGCTGGTCGGCCAGCAGGTCTGCGTTCCAGTCCAGACGCAGTCCGCTGTAGAAGCTCGCTCCGAGCGCGGTCTCGAGATCGATCGTCACGACGAGGAAGAATGCGAACCCGGCCAATGCGGTGATACTCGCGAGCAACTTCGTCAGTCCCGCGATCGGTCTCGGTACCGGGTCTTCGCCGACCGTGCCCCAGAACATCACCATCCCGACGGTCAGGAACCAGCCCTTCATCACCATGTGTGCCACATGCGAGTCGGCGACGGTGTCGAACAGTCCGCCGGGGTAGAGCAGGTAGAAGCTGCTCAGGAACACCGTGGTGCTGACCCACGGGTGTATCGCGATCCGGGCTGCTCGGCTCTGCCATGCAGCCCGGAGCCATTCGCGCGAGCCCGGTGCTTCGGCGGCCGACGCGGTCGGCAGGACCGAGGCGAACAAGGTTGCCGGTCGGCCGAGGACCAACAGCAACGGCACGGCGACGGCGACCGCGGTCAGTCCCGCCATGTGCACGCTGAACATCGCCGGGCTGTAGAACCCGACCCCGGACGAGGTCGCCACGAGCAGCACCGCAGTACCCGCCAACCAGCTCGCTGTCCACCGCCGCCGCCATGACAGGCCTGCCCGCCGACGGCGCCGCACGGCCACCAGATACAGGACGGCCGCGATCACCGCCGCGGAGCCGAACACCAGGTCGAAACGCCACTCGAACGCCAACCGCGCAGCGGTGGGCGGGCCGTCCAACACGTAGCCCAAGGCCTCTTCGTGCGCCTGGGGCAGCGAGGTGTCCTGCGGCGGGGGCGGGGGAGTGCGGCCCAGTGCGACCGCCAGGCCCACGGTGGTGACGAGAACGAGGGTCTCGATCATCGACAACGTGATCAGGGATCTGCGCCTCGCGGGGTCGTGAGCCAGAGCGCGGACCGTTCGTCGTCGCTGTATCCACCCGAGGGTCCCCACGATCGCCAGAGCTGCGATCTTCGCCAGTATCAGAGCGCCGTACGTCGAATCCCACAGCGACGTCACGGGCACTCGCACGGCAGCGTTGACCACTCCGGAGACCGCCATGATCACGAACGCGACCAGAGCGAGCGTCGAGTAGCGGCGGGTCGCGACGGCAAGGTGCCCACCTCCGCGCAGCGCATGAGCGAGAAGTGCGAGGAGTCCGCCCACCCACAGCGCGGCAGCGAGGATGTGCAGGATCAACGAGTTCGTCGCGATGTCGTGATTGCCGCCGGTCGAGGAGTGGCCGGTGACCGCGCGCGGGATCAACGCGAGCATCGACAGGGCGAACAAGGCGGGGGTCCATCGATGCCGCAACACCGCCGCGCATGCTGCGGCGGTGATCGCCGCGACCGCAGAGGTGATGGCCCATGCAGTGGAGGCCTCGACATCGCCGATCGCACCGAGGAACTGCACCGGTTGCGCTGCAACGGATCCGACAGGTTGACCCGAGGCGTCCGAGAGTGTCAGCGGCACCAACGCCGCCGCGCACACCGCCCACACTGCGGAGGCCTTCGCCGCGGTGCGGACGGCTACGTACCCGTCGATGTCGAGCACACCCGACCTCTGAGGCGGAACGAGAAATGCCGCGAGGAGCAGCGACCCCGCCGCCACGACGGCAGCCACCTCGCCGATCGCGGTCAGTGCCGGGATCCCGTACGTGGTGATCGGGCCCGGATCGGGCAGACCCAACAGCACGAGCGCTTGCGACGTCGACATCGCTGCGAGCAGTGCAGCGACCACCGCGGCAATCGCTGCGCACAGCACCATCACCTGCGATCCGGAGCGTCGATCCACTGCGCCGCGGGTCGAATGGGCCGCTTCGGTGGCCATGGTGTGCGCCTCTTCCCGGTGGATCGTGTTTCCGGCATGGGCGCGAGGCAGTCCGACCTGCGCCGACAATGAACTACTACGAATGATAGTTGTACGAGTCCGGGCAGCCACCGCCGGATGATCCTTCAACACTTGCATGTATGCGCATATCGCAATATGTTGTCGTTCTGCGGATCTGACACGACGAAGGAGCAACGATGGGGCACGGACATGGCCACGGGATAGAGCCGGGTTCACCGGCCAGCGCGTCCGGTAAGCACCTCGGGCGACTGTGGATCGCTGTCGGTCTGGGGGCGGTCACCCTGGTGACGCAGGTCGTCGTCGGCCTGTCCACCTCGTCGCTGGCGTTGCTCTCCGATTCCGCACACGTGTTCACCGACGTGTTCGGGGTGCTGATGGCGATCGTGGCGATCACACTCGCACAGCGACGATCGACCAAGGCTGCCCGCACGTTCGGGCTCTACCGAGCCGAGGTGTTCGCCGCATTGTTCAATGCACTTCTGCTGTTCGGTGTGGCCGGTTGGATTCTCTACGAAGCCGCGCAACGCATCACGAATCCGCCCGAGGTCCCCGGCGTCCCGGTGATGGCGGTGGCCACCCTCGGGCTCGTGATGAACCTCATCGCGTTCGTCCTGCTGCGCAGCGGCGCCAAGGACAGCCTCAATGTTCGGGGTGCGTATCTCGAGGTGATGGCGGACATGCTCGGCTCGATCGGCGTACTGGTCAGCGGACTGGTCACCGTCCTGTTCGGGTGGCGGTACGCCGACCCGGTCATCGCGGTCGCCATCGGCGTGTTCGTCCTGCCACGCGCGTTCAACCTGGGCCGTCACGCCGTACGAATTCTGCTGCAACATGCTCCGGCGGGCATCGATGTCGCCGCCGTGGAAAGGGCCCTGACCGATGTCGACGATGTCGAAGAGGTGCACGATCTGCACATATGGACACTGACGTCGGGGATGGAGGTCGCGTCGGCGCATCTGACGGTCGCCCCGGAGGCCGAGACACCGCGGGTGCTCGCTGCAGCGCAGCAGGTTCTCCGCAACGAGTTCGGTCTCGAACACGCCACTGTGCAGGTCGAACCCCGGGAAGGCGAAGGCCGGTGCCGAGAGGTCAATTGGTAGGCAGGTCTCGACCCGGTGCGCGATCGGCACGCTGTGCTGTCGTCGACACGGCAGCGATGTACCGAACCGGCACCCGTCGGGTGGGGGCACAGAGTGGGTCCTCGAGTGCCGCACATCGGCCCGGTCGAGACCGTTCACCCCGAACCCGTCCACCTCGCATGTTCGCGCCCGGTGATGGATCAGTCGACGGTGAGGGTATCGACGGTTCTGGTCACGGCACGGTTCGGCAGTGGCTCGGTGGCGGGGCTGCGCATGACCGCCCCGTCGGTGATCGAGAACGCACTGTTGTGGCAGGGGCACTCGATCGTGCCGTTGCGAACTCGGTTCACTGTGCACCCTCGGTGAGAACAGATAGCCGAGAAGGCCCGGAAGATACCGGGTTCCGGTTGGGTGACGACGACCTGCCGGTCGGCGAGCACGATTCCACCGCCGACAGGAACATCGTTCACCGACAAGGTGACGGGACCGTCGGAAGCGGTGTCCTCACCGGACGGGGCTTCGCCGACGCTGCATCCGGCGGCAGTCAGGCACGCTGTAGCGCAGCTCGTAGCGAGAAAAATACGGCGCGGTAGCGCCGGGATGTCCTCGCTCATACAGCAGGCTCCCCTCGGTACGCCTCGGTGAGCGAGAGGCGACGATCGCGTGTCGGTGGTTGTAGTCGACTATGTTTCGAGCAGTTCCGGTGTCGATCACCCTCACTGTTCGAGCGGATCAGCATGATTGTCCTGTCGCGAATGTATGTGCACTGCAGGGCATTCGATTCGAACGCCGAGATATCTCATGCACGTTCACGATCCGGCGCTGTCGGGCACTGCGGGCAGAGGGGCAACCCTTGTGCCCTCTCGCGTGCCAGTGCCGCCCCGATCATCAGCACCACCCCGCAGGTGATGTAGATGTCGGCGAGGTTGAATGTCGGCCACCAACCGGTGTGAAAGTAGTCCGTGACCGCACCGTCGACAAGCCGGTCCAGAACGTTGGACAGCGCGCCGGCGAGGATCAACGCCAGCGCCACCGTGGTCCACTGCTCCCCGTGCCGAGCGCTGTGCCATCCGTAGGCCGCGACCCCGGCGGTGATCGTCGCCGTGACCGACACGATCACCCATAGGGGCAGCGAATTGCCCAGACTGAAGGCCATTCCGCGGTTGAAGGCGAGCCGCAATTCGAGGATCGGTAGTGGGATCGGAGAGCCGACCAATGCTTCTTGCGCCCAGTAGTCGACGGTCAGCGCGGTAGCGACCAATGTCAGCACGAGAGTCACTGCGTAAGCACGCAGCCGCGTGGGAGACGTGGTGGGCGAGCGGTTCACGGATCCTCGTTCTCGGGTGTGTATCTCGGACAGGTGCTGGGTGTCGACGGAAGGGGATCGGTCACCGCCGCAGAGTTGCCATCACATAAAATACTATGCACCATAGTAGTTGATGAACGGCAGAGGCTCCTCCGGTACCGGCTGCACGCGCGTGCCGTCATGAGATCGGCTCCCGGCATCGAGCCCGGGCCTCGACCTCTCGTCTACGACCCGAGCCGGGCGCGGTGGGTGACCGGCAGCAACGGAGTCCGCGCGTGGATCCGGCTCCTCGCCGCCGCCTCATCCGGGCTGATGTTGTATGCCACATTCCCGCCCATCGATCTGTGGTTTCTCGCTCCGGTAGCACTTGCAATGCTGCTGTTGGCTGTGCGCGGGCGAGGGGCGCGTGCGGGGGCCGGCTACGGCTTCGTCGCCGGCTCGGCGTTCTTCGTGCCTCTGCTGCCGTGGGTGGGGGAGTACGTCGGATCGGTGCCGTGGCTGGCGCTGTCCGTCGTTCAAGCACTCTTCGTGGCACTGTTCGGTGCGGTAGCGGATCGGATGTCCCGACTGCCGTGGGCGCCGGTCTGGGTGGCGAGCGCCTGGGTGGCGATGGAAGCGGCACGATCTCGGGTCCCGTTCGGCGGCTTCCCTTGGGGCCGCATCGCATTCGGTCAATCCGACGGGCCGCTGCTGCCTCTGGCTGCGGTGATCGGCGCGCCGGGGTTGTCGTTCGTCGTGGTGCTGATCGGGTCCGCTCTGGCCGGCGTCGTTGCCTCCGGTCGCATCACCCGCAGAACTGCAGCAGCGTCGTGCATCGGTGTGGCCACTGCTGTAGGGGCGCTCACGATGGTGGCTCCACTGTTCGCTCCGCCGCAGCAGGACACGGTCACCGTCGCCTTGGTGCAAGGCAACGTCCCGCGTCTCGGTCTCGACTTCAACGCCCAACGACGCGCGGTTCTCGACAACCATGTTCAGCGCACCATCGAGCTCGCCGCCGACATCGACTCCGGCCGCGTACGCGCACCCGACCTGGTCATCTGGCCGGAGAACTCCTCCGACATCGATCCCCTGCGCAACCCCGACGCCGCCGCACGTATCGACGCCGCGGCCCGCGCCGTCGGAGTCCCCGTACTCGTCGGCACGGTTCTCCGCCGAGACGACGGCACCACGAGCAACACCTCGATCGTGTGGGATCCCGTCACCGGGCCCGGGCAGAGGCACGACAAGCGGCAACTGGTGCCGTTCGGGGAGTACCTGCCGATGCGCACGATCGTCACCGCACTCTCTCCCTATGCCGCCCAGGCAGGAAACTTCACCCCGGGCCAGGGCAACGGCGTCCTCGACCTCGCCGGAGTGCACGTCGCGGTGGCCACCTGCTACGAGGTCGCCTTCGACTCGTTGCTCACCGACTCCGTGCGCGCCGGTGCCCAGCTGATCGCAGTGCCCACCAACAACGCCACTTTCGGTCGGACGAACATGACCTATCAACAACTCGCCATGTCGCGGGTACGAGCGGTCGAACACGGGCGCAGCGTCGTCGTGTCGGCCACCAGCGGCGTCAGCGCCGTCATCGATGCACGCGGGGAGGTCGTCGAGCGCACGGAGCTGTTCACCCCCGCAGCTGTCGTCACCGAGGTGTCACTGAGCACCACCCTCACCCCGGCGACGATCACCGGCAGCGTTCCGGAATGGATTGCCGCCACCGGCGCTGGTGCAGCACTGGCGTTCTCGCTGCTGCGCCGACCACGCTCCATCACACCGAACCCCGCAAACTACTATGTCGCGTAGTATTTAGATGGTGGTCGGTGAAGGGCGTGCGGAGATGACGATCGACGAACACCCCCGTGCGCACTCGCCGGGACTGGTGCGCAGAACAGTGGCGATGCTGCGCAACCGGTGGCGACAACTGACGTCGATGCGGACAGCGTTGGTGCTGCTGTTCCTCCTCGCCGCCGCAGCTGTCCCCGGCGCTTTGCTGCCGCAGCGCAATCTCAATACCCAGGCCGTCGATTCTTTCATTGCCGCGCGTCCGGTTCTCGGGCCGGTGATGGACACGCTGGAATTGTTCGACGTGTTCGCGAGTTCCTGGTTCACCGCGATCTACGTCCTGTTGTTCGTGTCGCTGATCGGCTGTCTGACTCCCCGGTTGATCGAGCACGGCAAAGCTCTTCGCGCACAACCTGTTCGAGTACCGCGAAACCTCACTCGACTACCGTTGCATCATTCGGGCACCCTCGCCGGTGACCCCGAGAAGGTGATCGCCGACATCGCGCGGCACTTGAAAGGGTGGCGTACCGCCGTTCGACCCGAGCCCGATGGGGCACTGACTCTCTCGGCGGAGAAGGGCTACACCCGCGAGGCCGGGAACCTGCTGTTTCACTTCTCGCTGATCGGTCTGCTCGCGGCCATCGCGATCGGCAAACTGTTCGGCTACGAAGGCTCGGTCATCGTCATCGCCGACAACGGGCCCGGTTTCTGCAACACCTCGCCCGCGATCTACGACTCCTTTCGCGCCGGCAACAGCACCGACGGCACCGGACTCGAGCCGTTCTGTATCCGGGTCAGAGATTTCACCGCCGACTACCTCGAGAACGGTCAGGCCGAGATGTTCACCTCGAACATCTCCTACCAGAGCGCCGACGACATCGCCGCCGACACCTGGCGCGACTATCAACTCAAAGTCAACGAACCCCTCCGGCTCGGCGACGAACGCATCTACCTCACCGGACACGGCTACGCCCCCGAGTTCACCGTCACCTTCCCCGACGGCCAGACCCGCACCGAAGCGCTGCAGTTCCGCCCCGACGACGCCACCACGTTCCTCAGCAGCGGCGCGCTGCGATTCGACCCACCCGGGGGGACCTACGCCACCGCCGAGGAGCGCCGCCGAGGGCAGATCGCCATCGAAGGACTCTTCGCGCCCACCGCGCAATTCAACGGCAACCTGCTCTCCTCCCGCTTCCCGGAACTGGTCGATCCCGCGGTGGCAGTGGACATCTACAAAGGCGACACCGGTCTCGACACCGGCATCCCGCAGTCGATCTTCTCCCTGGACCAGGAGATGATCAACCAGGGCCGGCTGGTCAAGCAGGACCGGGTCAACCTGCGGCCCGGAGAATCGACGACCCTCTCCGACGGCACCGTCGTCCGGTTCGACGGTGCCAAGGAATTCGCGAACCTCCAGGTCGGATACGACCCCGCGCAGCGGTGGGTGCTCGTGTTCGCGGTCACGATGATGACCGGACTACTGGTGTCCCTGGTCATCACACGTCGCCGTGTCTGGTTCCGGGTCCACCCCGGCGAGCGCGGTCTCTCGCCAGTGGACATGGGTGGCCTGGCTCGCACCGATCACGCCGGCTGGGGACCGGAATTCCAGACCCTTCGGTTGAAGATCTGGCCGCACACGCAGAGCCCGTCCGAGAACCACGACAGAGAAACGGTGTAGCACCATGCCGATCGACGACACCCTCGCCCGGTGGAGCGACATCAGCTTCGAGACCGCCTTCGTGGTCTATCTCCTCGCCGCGATCGCATTCCTCGCACAGCTCGCAACGACCCGTAGCGCGGAACTGCACAATACGGAGCGACTTCGTGCTCGGATCATTGCTGCCACGTCGACGACGCCCGGACGCATTCCCGACGCACCCCGGCGAGTTCCATCCGAACGTTTCGGGCGTAGCGGACTCGGGCTGGTGATGGTGGCACTGACCCTGCATATCGGGTCGATCATCCTTCGCGGGATCGCCACCGGCAGGCCGCCGTGGGGCAACATGTACGAATTCGTCTCGGTCACCTGCGCAGCAGGTGTAGTCGCTGCACTGGTGGTGCTGCGCTCGACGCAGCTACGCACCCTGTGGTTGTTCGTTCTGGTGCCGACGTTGATCCTGCTGTTCGTCGCCGGCACCGTGCTGTACGCCGACGCAGCACCGGTGGTACCGGCACTGCAGTCGTACTGGCTGCCGGTGCACGTCTCCATCGTCTCGCTCGGCAGCGGGGTGTTCCTGATCTCCGGGGTTGCGAGCATACTGTTCCTGATCCGCATGAAGCATCCCGAGGACTCGGGCAGCCGCGTGAGCCGGATCGCAGCCCGCCTGCCCTCCGCGCAGACACTGGACATCGTGGCCTACAAGACCACGATCTTCGCCTTCCCGCTCTTCGGCGTCGGCGTCATCCTCGGCGCTATCTGGGCCGAAGCCGCGTGGGGCCGGTTCTGGGGCTGGGATCCGAAAGAAACGGTCTCCTTCATCACCTGGATCGTCTACGCCTCCTACCTGCACGCCCGCGCCACCAGCGGGTGGCGCAACACCCGCGCAGCATGGATCAACATCGCCGGATTCGTGGCGATGCTGTTCAATCTGTTCATCATCAACATGGTCGTCTCCGGCCTGCACTCCTACGCAGGCCTGAACTGATGACCGCTATCTGCCTCTCAGCGCGTCCGTACGGTCCTGCGGAATGGGCATCGGCGACATCGGTCCCGCCTCGACCCGGCCGGTGTTACCGGCCGGGTATCGCCCCGACCACGATCCTGGAGCAGCGATCACGATCCGGATCACCTGACCCCAGGATTCGCGCCGATCATGTTCTACCGCCGCAGCTTTCACCATCGCGGCGTGGTTGAGAGCATGCAATCACGGATAGTGCTGCGAGAGGATGTGTGTTCGTTCGAGGTGGTGCCAGCGCACCTCTGTTGTCGATGCCGCTGCTGCTGGGGTCATGTCGATCCCGTAGAGCCTGCATGCAGTCCGATCACCGCCCGCAGGTCTCTACCTTCCCTGACCGAGTTCGCTTCGCGCGGGAGTCGATGTGCAGCAGGTACATCCATCCGAGCACCCGGAGCTGCTGCCGTCGTCTGCTCCGATCGCCGAGGGTGACGGTGCGGTGGTGGCGGCCAGTAGGTTCCCAGATGCGAGAGGCGCAGCGTTCCTCGGCGTCGGGGCCGGAGCGCAGCAGGCATCCTCGAAGGCCGCTGCGGGTGCGATCGTGACATTGAGGGCACCGGATGCCGTAGGCGGTGGGACGAACCCGTCCAACGGTGTGGTGCGGGCGGCACGAATCGCATTGGCGATCACCAGGACTTCGGCGAGTTCGTGGACGAGCACCACAGTCGCCAAACCGAGGACGCCGGTGGCAGCCAGTGGGACGAGCACGCCGATGATCGCGATCGACAGGGCGATGTTCTGGACCATGATGCCGCGGGCATGCCGAGCGTGGGCCAGCACCTGCGGTAGATGCCGGAGGTCTTCCCCCATGAGGGCAACATCGGCGGTCTCGATGGCAACGTCGGTTCCCATTGCGCCCATGGCGATACCGACATCTGCGGTCGCCAAGGCGGGAGCGTCGTTGATGCCGTCGCCGACCATGGCAATCTTGCGTCCGGCCGCGATGTCGGCGAGCAGGGCCGCTTTGTCCTCGGGCAGTAGTTCGGCGTGGACGGCGGTGATACCCGCCTGGGTCGCCAGGGCCTGCGCAGTGAGTGCGTTGTCGCCGGTGAGCATCGCAGTGTCGATACCGAGCGCGGTGAGTTGGCGGACAGCCTCGGCGGCCTCGGGCCGCAGTTCGTCGCGGACGGCGATCGCAGCGATCAGGACTCCGGCGCGTTCGACGAGAACGACTGTGGCACCGCTGCTTTGGAGACGAGCGACGTCGGCGCGGAACTCCTCGGAGCTGGGGTGGGTGTCGAACCAGCTCGGTTTCCCGAGCCTGATCGCGGCTCCGTCGAGGGTGCCGGTCAGGCCGTGTCCGGCGATGGCAGTGACATCATCGGCTGCCGCGACGGTCGATACGGAAGCGAGGATGGCGCGGGCGAGTGGATGCTCGCTGCGCGCTTCGAGCGCAGCAGCAACGGCCAGCGCGGCGTCGCGGCCGATTCCCGCAGCGGTGACGACGTCGACGACCTCCGGTCGTCCTGCGGTGAGGGTGCCGGTCTTGTCCACGGCGACGACGCGGATGCGGCCCAGCTCTTCTACTGCTGCACCGCCTTTGATCAATGCCCCGTTGCGGCTCGCAGCCCCGATCGCCGCCACCACCGACAGCGGCACCGAGATGGCCAACGCGCACGGTGATGCCGCGACCAGGACCACCAGTGCGCGTTCGAGCCACAACATGGGGTCACCGAGCACCGCACCGACGCCGGCGACGAGGGCGGCGAGAATCATGATCGAAGGCACGAGGGGACGTGCGATCCGGTCCGCGAGCCGCTGGCCGGCCCCTTTGCGGTCCTGGGCCTGTTCGACGATGCGGACGATGCGCGCAAGCGAACTCTCCGATGCCGGCGCGGTGACGGTGATCTCGATGGCTCCGCCGCCGTTGATGGCACCGGCATGCACCTCGTCGCCGACACCGGCTTCGATGGGCACGGACTCGCCGGTGATCGCGGACACGTCCAGATTCGTCGAACCGCGTGCGATGGTGCCGTCCGTGGCAGCTCGCTCGCCCGGTCGCAGCACCATGGTGTCCCCGATCACGACATCGTCGGGGGGCAGGGCCTGCTCGGTTCCACCGCGCAGGACCGACACTGTCGGCGGCACCAAGGACAGAAGTGCGCGTAGTCCGCGGCGGGTCTTGGTGACCGCGTACTCCTCGAGTCCCTCGGCGACGGAAAACAGGATGCCGAGCATCGCGGCCTCGGGGATCTGGCCCAATGCGATGGCACCGAGGAGCGCGATCGTCATCAGCGTGCCGACACCGATGCGGCCGTGTCGCAGATTTCTCACCGTCGCGGGAACGAAGGTGACGGCCGCGATCGCGGCAGCGATCAGACCGCCGACGGTCGCGACCGCATCGGCACCCGTTCGACCGAGCAACCACGATGCGGCGAGGATGATCGCGGCTACCGATGCGAGTTGCAGCTCGCGGACCTGCCACAACCTCTGGGGTACGTCGGTCGGAGCCGGACCTGCCGTGCCCGTACCGTCGGCGGCCGGTTCGGTGGTCGGCGCAGCGGGGGTCGGTCCGCAGCACGCGTCAGCCATGATCGACCCCGGTGAGATCAGCGGTGGCCGAGGCGGTGGCCAGTGGCTCGGTCAGTATCGAGAGCAGTCGGGCGCCGCGATCGGTGAGCGAATACATGACCAACTTTCCCTCTCTGTTCGATGTGACGGCGTCCGCGGCTTTGAGTTTGCGGAGATGGTGGGAGACCAGCTTCTGGCTCTGTCCCACGATCCACGCAACATCGCAGCCGCACATCTGCCCGCCGGCGTTCAACGCGAGCGCGATGGTCAGTCGGGTGGGGTCACCGAAAGCTCGGGCAGCGTCGGCGACCGGTTCGATATCGCCGAGAGCAGGCAAGGCTGCGCGCACCCTCTCGGCGTGAGGGAGGTCCATACACAACAGATCGCACGAGTCCAAAGGTTCCAAGGCCATGGGCACAATCTAACAATCATGCGATCGTCAGGGAAGACCTTTCGGTCGACGTTCGTACGATTGTTAGTCTCACAACGGGTCGAAACGCCCATATCGGGCCCGTTGATCAGTCCGAACGAGTCGAGAAGGTAGTTGTATGAGCCGAGCGTTGAAGATTTCCCTGTCCCTGGTGGTCGTGTTCGCCGCCGCGTTGGCTGTATTTCTGGTGGTGGACCGATCGGGCACGCCGGATGCTGCCGCCGCCGAGCAGGCCGCCGCCGACCCTGCCTCGATCGCGGTGCGCGAGAACAGTCATCGGTTGAACTCGGTGCCCGACGGCCGGGTCACGTTCGTGGAGTTCCTCGACTTCGAGTGCGAGGCCTGCCGGTCTGTCTACCCAGCGATCGAACAATTGCGTGAGGAGTACGGCGACCGGGTGAGCTTCGTGGCCCGCTACTTTCCCATCGCCTCGCACTTCAATGCCGAACGCGCCGCACGCGCTGTCGAAGCCGCAGCACAGCAGGGCGGCTTCGAGGACATGTATCAGCGCATGTACGAGACGCAGGCGCAGTGGGGCGAACAGCAGGTTCCGCAGGACGAGTTGTTTCGGAGCTTCGCCGTCGAGCAAGGACTCGACATGAGCGCCTTCGATGCCGCTTACACCGACCCTGCGACGCTCGAACGCATCGAGGCCGACGTCGCCGACGGGATCGCGCTCGGCGTCCAGGGCACCCCGACGTTCTTCCTCAACGGCACCAAGATCGAACCCACCACCTACGGAGACCTCACCGATGCCCTCGACGCTGCACTCGGCTGACCGCGCAGCCGCTCTCACCCGACGCAGCGGACCGTTCGCCCGAAGCCTGCCCTGGCTGCTGCTGGTAGGAGGCGTGATCGGACTGGCCGCCGCGTTCGTACTCACGGTAGAGAAGTTCGCCCTTGCGCTCGATCCCGCCTACGCCCCGACCTGCAGTATCAATCCGGTACTCAACTGCGGATCGGTGATGGACACCCCGCAGGCGTCTGCGTTCGGATTTCCCAATTCCCTTCTCGGGATCGCGGGCTTCGCCGTCGTGGCGGCAGTGGGTGCCGCCCTGCTCGCCGGAGCCGTGTTCGCGCAGTGGTTCTGGAGTGCACTGCAGGTCGGTGTCACTGCTGCTGCGGTCTTCGTGCACTGGCTGATCGTGCAGAGCCTCTACGACATCGGCGCGCTGTGCCCGTACTGCATGGCGGTGTGGGCGGTCACCGTACCGATCTTCTGGTACGTCACGCTGCGCAACCTCGACCGCGGGGCTCCGAGTGCGGGCCGGCGGCAGTGGGCGGGAGTGTTGATGCGCAATCACTCGATTGCGCTGACCGTGTGGTTTCTCGTCCTCATCGCCCTGATCGCGCAGCGTTTCTGGTCGTACTGGTCCACGCTCCTATGATCCGCGACGTACCGTTCGCCCCTCTGCCGATCTCTCGAGAAAGAAGGTCACGGCGATGACGCGCGGCTGGTCGATCGTCATGCTCGTCGTTGTCGTTGCATCGATCGTCGCACTGTGGCCCCGCTCCGGTGGCGTCGAGGGCGGCCCATCCGACGTCATCGCCAACAATGTCGCGCCGGTCGGACCCGAACCCACACTGTCCCGCCCGCCGGATGACGCGGCACGAGCAACAGCGCTACCGCTGTGTCCGCAGCCGGTGCCACACGAAGGTGGGCCGCTGGCGGGAGTGATGGCGCGCTGCATCGGCAGTGCCGACGATGTCGATCTCGTCGACGTTCTCGGCAGCGAGGTGACGCTGATCAACCTGTGGGCATCCTGGTGCGGCCCGTGCCGCACCGAGATGCCCGTAGTCGATGCCTACGCCGCAGAACCCGACGCGATCCCAGTCATCGGAATCAACGTCGAGGACCGACCCGCGGACGCGGCCGCGCTGCTCACGCAACTGGGCATCCGCTATCCGAACTACATCGACGGCGGCAGCGTCCAGGACGCGCTCTCGGCACCGCCGGTCCTTCCCCTGAGTTTTCTCGTCCGCCCGGACGGAACGATCGAGCGCATCACCGACCCGACAGTGTTCGAGACGACAGACCAGATCCGCACTGCAATAAAGGACTTCACCTCATGACACGTTTCCTACCCGTGTGGGTCGGTACTCGACGACAAGGCGGCACGCCCACCGCGGCAATCGGATCGATTCTTGCCGTCGTACTACTGATCTCCGGATGCTCCGCTGGTGCCGACGCTGCACCGTCCGGCGGGAGCTTCGACTTCGTCGCGCCCGGTGGCCGAACCGACATCGTCTACGACCCTCCCGAAACACGCGGAACCATAGGCGAGCTCGCCGGCCCCGATCTGATGGAGGAGGGCAAGACGACCGCTCTGGCGGACTACGACGGAAAGGTCGTCGTGATCAATCTCTGGGGTCAATGGTGTGGCCCCTGCCGCGGCGAAGCCGACGACCTCGAAGAGGTCTACGAGGCCACCCGTGAGCGCGGTGTGCAGTTCCTCGGTATCAATGTCCGAGATCCGCAGAAGGACAAAGCGCAGGACTTCGTGGTCGACAACAACGTCACTTACCCTTCGATCTACGACCCCTCGATGCGGACGCTGATCGCCCTCGGCGGGAACTATCCGACCAGCGTCATTCCCTCGACGCTGGTACTCGATCGCCAGCACCGGGTGGCCGCGGTCTTCATGCGAGCCCTGCTCACCGAAGACCTGCTTCCCGTCGTCGAACGGATAGCCGCGGAATGACGACTCTTCTCGCCCAAGACATCGGGTCGACGTTCCAGAACGCGGCATCGAGTGGGCCCCTACTGCTGGCGATCGCGGCATGCATGCTCGCCGGGTTGGTCTCGTTCGCCTCACCGTGCGTGGTGCCGCTGGTGCCGGGATACCTGTCCTACCTGGCAGGCATCGCCGGCGCCGACGCCCAATCAGCCCGCGACGCCCAATCAGCCCGCGGCACCCAATCGGCCTGCGAGGCTCAGTCAGCCGATGCCCGGACACCCAGCACCGCGACCGCCGGTACGTCGTCGACGGGTCTCGTGAATCGCTGGCGTGTGGCCGGTGCAGCGTCGTTGTTCGTCGCCGGGTTCACCATCGTCTTCGTCCTCGCCACAGCCTCGGTCTTCGGAGTCATCGGCACCTTGCGCATCAACGAGCAAGTACTCCAACGCGTGGGCGGGGTCATCACGATCATCATGGGTGCGGCGTTCATCGGGTTGATACCCGCACTGCAACGCGACACCCGATTCGCACCCCGGCAGATCTCGTCCCTTGCAGGAGCGCCGCTGCTCGGTGGGGTGTTCGCGCTCGGCTGGACGCCGTGCCTGGGTCCGACCCTTGCCGGCGTGCTGTCCGTGGCGGCAGGCACCGAAGGTGCAACCGCAGCCCGCGGGGTCACTCTCATCGTCGCGTACTGCCTGGGACTCGGCCTACCGTTCGTCGTTCTTGCGTTCGGTTCGAGTTCGGCGATGCGCGGTGTGGGGTGGCTTCGGAGGAACTCTCAGAGGATCAAGGTGGCGGGCGGTGTCATCATGATCGCCGTCGGCATCGCACTGCTGACCGGGGTGTGGGGGTTGTTCATCGCCTGGATCCGCAACGAATTCGTCAGTGCAGTGATCCTGCCCATCTGATCGTGATGTCGCCGAACCGCCACGCCGCATTGCATTGTTCGGGAGGCCGAACTATATTTTCAGGGTTCTGACATATTGTTGGTGCCGGAGGGTGTGGTCATGTCTGTGCTGCAGCGCCGATCGTCTCGGCCGCCCTCGAGGTTTCGGTCTGGCCTCGTTCTGCTCGGTCCTGCTTTCGTCGCCGCGATCGCCTACGTCGACCCCGGCAATGTCGCCTCCAACGTCAGCGCCGGCGCGCAGTTCGGGTACCTGCTGGTCTGGGTGATCGTCGCCGCGAACGTGATGGCCGGCCTCGTGCAGTTCCTCTCCGCCAAACTCGGCATCGTCACCGGAATGACACTGCCCGAAGTGGTCCGCGAGAAGTCGAGCAAGAGTGTGCGACTGGCATATTGGGGGCAAGCAGAAGTGGTCGCCATGGCGACCGACCTCGCAGAGATCGTCGGCGGTGCGATCGCTCTTTACTTGCTCTTCGACCTGCCGCTCCTGATCGGCGGCCTCATCACCGGAGCCGTATCGATGATCTTGTTGCTGGTCCAGGATCGCCGGGGCCAGCGCCCGTTCGAGTTCGTGATTCTCGGTCTACTCGGTGTCATCGCCGTCGGATTTCTTGCCAGCGTCGTCGTGGAACCGCCATCGTTCACCGCCGCTGCCGCCGGGTTGATTCCGCGGTTCGACGGCGCGGAAAGCGTATTGATAGCCGCCGCTATGCTCGGTGCGACGATCATGCCGCACGCGGTCTATCTGCACTCCGGCCTTGCACGTGACCGGCACGGACACCCCGAGGCAGGGCCTGTCCGGCAGCGGTTGTTGCGGATCACCCGGATCGATGTCGGGTTGGCGATGCTGCTGGCCGGTGCAGTGAACATGTCGATGCTGCTGTTGGCGGCCTCGACGCTGGGAGGCCGAGAGGGCGTCGATTCCATCGAAGGAGCTCACACAGCAGTAGGAGACACTCTGGGGCCGGTGGTAGCGCTGCTGTTCGCGGTGGGCCTGCTGGCCTCGGGCCTGGCATCGACATCGGTCGGGGCATACGCCGGCGCGATGATCATGGACGGCCTACTACGTCAGCGCATTCCGATTCTGGTGCGACGACTGGTGACACTTGTTCCCGCACTGGCAATTCTGGCCGCGGGGGTCGACCCCAGTCGGGCACTGGTCGTCTCACAAGTCGTCCTGTCCTTCGGTATTCCGTTCGCGCTCATTCCCTTGGTGCGGTTCACCTCGGACCGCATCCTGATGGGCGGCGATGTCAATCACCGGATCACGGCATACGCGGCATGGCTCATCGCGGGAATCGTCGTCGCACTCAATGTCGCGTTGATCTATCTGACCGTCGCCTGACTGCGCGCGGGTGGACAAGTCCAGCATGCGCTTATTTCAGGACGATGACCACGCGTAGCGCGTCGACGGACGTCCGGGTCATCGAGTTTCTGCTCGAGGGTGCGGTCAGGGTGCGCCGTTGCCTGCCGTGGTGGGCTCGTGTTGGCTTTTTTCATCGGTATGGAAAGTGATCAGATTGCCGTCGGTGTCGACAGCTGCGAACTCCGTCGTTCCCCAGTCCGTCGAGACGGGACGACCCGCGTCTGCGGGATGGAGCACTCCCGCGCGGGACATCTCGGCGTAAAGGTCGTTGATCTCGTCCACGGCGATGCGGCAGCTGGCTGTGCCGGCAAGGAACGTCTCGGCTCCGCTGCATACCGGCCATGCCGCAGGGTCTGAACGGGTATTCCAGCTGTCGTCGTCGGCGGCCCACAAGTGGATCTCGACGTCGTCGCGGGTAAGTCTCGCGAAAGTCGGGTCGGTGTACCGGGTCGTGAAGCCGAACGCGCGGACGTATATCTCTACAGCGGTGTCGATGTCTCGTACCGGCAGCGCAGGTACCACTTTCGACATGCCCATAGGCAACACTAACGCCGACGAGCCGGAGTAGGAGCCGAACCCACATCAATTGCTGGCGCTCAGTGCATTCGACTTCTGACACAGTGAACGCGACTCCTGAAACTGACAGGTGTCAGTTTCAGAAGTGGGCTGCACGATTTGCTGGGATTTCACCAGTGATTGCAGCCGTCTTCTGACAATCTGAGTGCAGAAGTGGAGTGCACAATCGGGGCATCGCAGGTCTCGGGTTGTCGGGGCTGCGGTGGGAGTGTGTGGACGGTCGATAGGTCGGCGAGAATTGTCGGCATGACGGACGAGCGGTCGGCAGAGACTTTTGTGGGGTTCGCGGTGCGCTGGGAACCGTACGGTGGTGCCGACGATGAAGACATCTTCGTCGCGTTCGGAATTTCGGGTGCGGAGTATCGGCGCCGGTTGTGGTGGGCCTTGAATCTGCCGGGCGGCCCGGACCTGGACGACGATGTCCGTGATCGACTCCGTGAGTACGCCCACGCTTACCACGCGCCTACACCGTCGTCCGGGCTGTAGCGAAGTTCGCGATGCCCTCAGTGGCGTGTGGGAATGGGGTGATTCCTACGGTGATCGCGACGTGAATCGACTTCCCGCCAGCGAGGGCGATCAACGCGAGGATCAGTAGTGTCGATGACGTTTGTCAGTGTCAGAAGTCGGCTGCTCTTCGTGCTGACGCCGGGGGTTGGCTTGGGGAACCTTCGGTGCGGTTTCGCAGCGCCCGCGTGATGTCGATGATCGTCATGACCAGCAGGACTGGTATGACAATGCCCAGTACGGCCGCGGACCCGATGACCGAGGCAACCAGAATTGGGTAGATGTCCACCGGTCAGGTCTTGTGGCTTACGTCGTTCGGTGTCGCCGTTGTCGTCGACGGTTCGGATTTGTGGTGCTCGATGATGTCGGCGTCGTCGGCGAAGATCAGCGTTCCGCTGTTCGTTGCGACGGCCCATCGATGGGGCATCGCCCAGTCTCGGCCGGCGACGGGGACGGTCAGCAAGTAGTCGGCGAAGTCCTCGACTACGGTCCCGGTAACGAAGCCGCCTTCTAGGCGTCGCACTTGGACTGTGTCACCAACGGTGGGTGTTGTCGTTGTGATGTCTACCGGATCGGTCATGACGGAATTGAAGCAGATGAACCCTCTTGGCTGATCATGCGTCCATCGATTTTCAAAGTCGTCGATGTGCCTGAGACCGGTAGGTTGCGGCCGAGGAGGTGCAGCTCTGGGTTCGAAGGTGACGGCACTGCTTGCACGTTTCACCTGCGGTCTCTTGTCGCAGCGGAGGCGCTCACGCCGTGTGTTGTACCTTCCCTGCCATGGCCAAATTTCCCAGGGTTCGAGAGCAACACATCGCCGTGTTCGGCGAGAGTGGTTCGGGCAAGACTGTTTTGTTGTCGTCTTTTTTCGGACCGACGCAGGATGGGGGATACGCGAACGATCTCTGGGACCTTGTTGCCGACGACATCGGCCAAGGGCATCGGCTCTACAGGAACTACCTCCGCATGCGGGACCTCGCGACGGCACCGAAACAAGACCGATACAAGGCGACGACTCATTACTTCTCGGTGAAACTCAAAGGCGCAGACACCGACGCAGCCAAGAAGCGGCCCTTCGACGTCCTCCGACTCGCATGGCACGACTATCCAGGCGAATGGTTCGAAACCGAGCCCAGCAGCGCGACGGAGCGCGAGCGGCGCACCGACACCTTCCGTTCTCTACTTCGGTCCGACGTCGCTTTCCTGCTGGTCGACGGACAGAAATTACTCGACCACCGAGGCGACGAAGAGCTGTACCTGAAGTCGTTGATGTTCAGCTTTCGTCAGGGGCTCTTACGAATCAAGGACGACTTGCTCGAGGACGGGCCTATCGTCGAGTTCCCTCGGGTGTGGATCCTGGCGCTCTCGAAAGCCGATCTGTTCCCGGACTGGGACGTCGACACTTCCCGCGATCTGATCATCGTCAATGCAGCAGCAGACATCGAACAGCTCCGATCGACCATCGCCGAACTCATCGACACCCCCGCTGCCCTGTCCATCGGGGAAGACTTCTTGCTGCTGTCCTCCGCCAAGTTCGAGCGCGAGTCCACTGGTCCACAGACGCTCGACATCGACTTGACCCGGCGTATCGGTCTCGATCTCGTCCTTCCGGTGGCGTCGATTCTTCCGCTTCAGCGTCGTGTGCAATGGCAGGAGAAGCACGACATTCCTGGCAAAGTGCTCGACTCGCTCGCCGACGGCGCAGAGTTGCTGGCAGCAGGCCTGACGGGTGAAAAATTTGCGGCGATCGAAAAGCTTCTAGCACTGGTCAACCCAGGTAAGGGCGGAAAGGCAAGAAAGATCGCCGCCGTCGCGCTGCCCATCCTGGCGGACGCGGCGCGGTTGGTGGGACCGAAACTCAGGGAGATGAACGCGCAGGCCCGCGCTCAGCACGACTACCTGCGAGCGACACTGACGCAGTTCAAGTTGGACCTCGAGCAGGGCGTCGACGACAAGGTGATCAGGAACCCGAAGTGAGCACCAGTTCCGGACCCTCGGACATCATCTGGTCCACTCGGGGCCGTAATTGGGGTTTTCGTTTTCTTCTCGACGCCGGACTCGGCGACCCGCTCCCGGACTACGAACGTGCTTTCGACGACGCTGGAGACGCGCTGACTGCGTGGCACCGCCAGGATGGACATGTTGCGCTTCGCATCGAGGATCCGCTCGGACGCCGAGACTCGGCTGGCCGTGTGATTCCCCACGAGTTCGTGATCTTCGGCGACCTCGCCACCGTCGTCGACTCCGTCGAGGACGGTCTTCGCCAGGTGTGGCCGTTGGTAGCCGAGATGTATGCGGGAATCTGGGATACTCCCACCCCTCCAGATAGCTGACAGAGTGCGCCGGACCCGCCGCGACGCCAACCTACCGAGATGCCATCCCATTACGTTGCCAGCGCACCCAGTTAGAAACCGCACGCGTCCTCCCGGCACGGCTTCGTTCAGGCGTGTTCGATCGGTGGTCTGAAGTCTCCGGACACAGTCGGTGCTCATAGCGACAATGCGCACTCCGACCGGGGAGCAGCACCCCATTGCCCACCCAGTTGGTGACCACGTGGACTGAAGACAACTGACCGGGTAAACGATCAACAGAAAACCCGACGACAACCTACGCTAAAGTTTCAGCCGCTCCCCCGGAGGCGACGCCGAGAATTCTCAAATCGGTTACACCTCCGGCGGGAACCGTCCGAACATTCCCACCTCTGACCCTCGCATGTACGCCTCGTGCTCGGCCTGTGCCCGTGCCGACAGTGCCGCGTTCTCTGCGCGCTGCGCCTTGGCCCGCTGGATTCCGAAATAGCCGCCGACACCGACAACGGCGAGCGGCACGAACACATACCAGAAGTTGATGACAACACCGAGGGCGATGAAGGCCATGATCGCGAAGGTCAGCGTCCCGACGATAGGGTGTTGGCGCCACACAGAGCGCGTGTCGACGGGCGGCGGATCGGGTTGACGTTCAACACCTCTCGTCCCACCATGGTAATGGTGGTGAACGCCGCCGTAAAAGTTGTTCCCCATGCGCGTAACGGTACTCTGCAGGGCAGCAGCCTCGGGCGATATCTGACCTGTCAACTCTCGGGCCTGTGCATGTGGGACAACGGCTTGCATCGGGACGTGTCGATGACCAGGTCCTATACCCTGCTTTTTCGTCTGTTGCCGACTACGGCCGCCTGATGTGGGCTCATTCCGGGTGAAACCGCTACCTCCTTGGCAGTGATGTTCTTCGCTAATCGCACTCGAAACTGCGAAACGGTAGCCGTCGCCGAATACTTCCACTGCGTCGGTTGCTGATCAGCTGCCCAACTACGATGTCGCCCGACTCGTTCATCAACGATCCTGGAGCACCACTGTGTCTTTTTCCGGCTGTTCGCCGCCTATGTCATCCGCATCGAAGAGTGTGCGGACGTGGCCGTGGATCGCCGGAGTGGCATTGTCCGGTCTGCTCGTCGTCGGTTGCGTGGATCCGTCGGGGGAGAGGGACGCAACGTCGCAAACCGATGCTGCGTCGTCGGCCGCCGATACGACAATCGACACCTCACGCGAAGCGGCTACTACCGAGGCCACGCCCACGCTTCCGGTCGATCCGCCGGCCATACCCGAACCGGTGGATCCATCCGTACCTGCCGCGGCGGTGGTCACCAACGCGGACAGCGCACAAACAGCCCTGACTATGCTGGCAACCGTGCCGATCAAGGGGCGAGCCCCGAAGACCGGCTACGACCGCGACCTGTTCGGGCAGGCCTGGACCGACAACGTAACCGTTGAGTACGGCCGCAACGGCTGCGACACCCGCAACGACGTACTTCGACGGGATCTCACCGCAATCACTGTGAAACCGGGATCCAACGGATGCGCAATACAAACAGGCACCCTGGTTGACGAATACACCGGGGCCACCATCGACTTCATCCGTGGTGCCGATACCTCGATGACCGTGCAGGTCGATCACGTCGTTGCTCTGAGCAACGCCTGGCAGACAGGTGCGCAGCAGCTTGACGAGCTCACGTTGCGGAATCTGGCGAACGACCCGCGCAATCTGCAGGCCGTGGACGGCCCGGCGAATCAGCAGAAAGGCGACGGCGATGCCGCGACATGGCTGCCGAGCAACAAGCCGTACCGGTGTACCTACGTCTCACGGCAGGTCGAGGTCAAAGCCGCGTACGGACTTTGGGTCACCCCGCCCGAATACGATGCCATCGTTCGCATACTCGGGGAGTGCGGCGCTACCGCCTCAATCCGCCCCGCCGAGTCAGCGCCCGCGCTGACACCAGCTCAGCAACCCGCTGCGCCAGCGCCGGTGGGTATGGCACCGGCGCTGGCGAGCGTGATCTACGCGAACTGCGCCGCAGTTCGCGCCGCCGGTGCAGCCCCCATCCGAGTTGGAGACCCCGGATTCAGTACCGAGTTCGACGGTGACGGAGACGGCGTCGGCTGCGAGTGACGACGACACACGTCAGGGGCAACTGTGGTGGGTGTGCGTTGCCCTGACAACCATCGCCGAACGCGAGTGCGCACCGCGTCCATATCGAGCTCGGCATCGTGACAACCGCACGCGACCGAATGGGTGCATCGGACAGCTACTCTGACCGAGAGCACATCGGTCCCTCGGCGAACGGATTGTGGGATCGAATCGCCAACGCCATCAACAATTGGCACTCTCGCATCGCGCCCAACCTGATCGCGCGGCTCGACGACACTTTTGCGGTCGAGTCCTGCGCAACACGCCCCGACATGCCGCTCATCTTCGTAATCAATCGTCCAGTCGGAGAGGCCGTTGCTATCCCGTGATGTCAATCATGTTGGCCTTGAGTACTAACGCGGTTTCGCTCGTGCCCAATGTGGTTTCATAGCTCCGACTTCCGGCGACCTCTGCGTAGAGCGTCACCACATCGCCATCAATGATTTCGCGTCCAATGACCGGATCGAAGTTCACTATGGTGTTGTGGTCGAACTCGTACCACTGGTTGCCTTCCACTGCAGAGGTGTCTGCCCGAAACATAGAGGTCCCGGTGACCGAGTCAAACTGGGTCACATACCCGTACACGACAACTCTTCTTCCCCGTTCGGCATCTGGATCGCGGACCAACACGCCGAATTCGCGTTCGCCGATTGCTGGGTAAGTTTGTCGGTCCAGCCGTGTTGCTTGAGCGTCGGCCGCTGCCTGTTGAGAATCCATAGCAACGCGATTTGCTTCGATTGCAGCCGCGTTCGGATCTGTCGTTACCGCAGCGGCCGGTGAGGGCGATACGGTTGGGACGGTGGTCGCTCGTTCGGCACCACTCGGAGCCGAACCTCCCGGGGGCGAAGGCGGAAGCGTGCGTGTGGTCGTCTGAATGGCGCGCGTAGAGTTCTCATTATTGTCGGCGTTGCCGAGAGCGACTCCTAGGAGGAGCACGCTTACCAACGCAGCACCTGCAACCACTGACTGAGGCGTCGTCAACGGCCACTTGTGCGGCTTCTTATGTTTCTGGTCGTCTATCCGCCGCCAGGTTCGACCGTCCCAGTAGCATTCGCCTGATTCGTATCGACCGGTTTTGGGGTTTAACGAACCCGACCCTGGTGGCGGTTCCATTTATAGGGCTTCCTCTCCTCACGGGATTTCCGTTGCAGATTACTCGCGGACCGCTGCAACTCTGCCAATGGCGGCCAACAGCAGAAGCGTGGCAGTCATCGACGTCGGGGGGCACTGGTCGGGTTGTGCATAAACAGGCCGCGTCGGTGGCGTGCCGTCAATCGTCCGCCTCGGAAATTACACTCCACGGTCTCTCGCACGGCTCGGGCTTCTTGAGATCACCTCGGCAGGCTCATCGCGATTTGTCTCGCGGGTCCGGGTTGAGAAGCTTCCTGCGGGTTTGGGTGTGCGTTTAGACCATCGTCATACCGGACGAGTGCGAACGGGCCACTGGGAGTGATTGACCACGACGTTCTCTCGGCCAAACCGTCCACTGGAAGTGTCCACTTGATTGGTCCAGCTTCCCGTAGTCTCTACTGGACAGATCGAGTTCAGCAGGCCGGAGGGGAATGAAAATCGGGTACGCGCGGTGCAGCACCGCCAGACAGGACACCTCCGTCCAAATTGGACTGCTCGCCAAGATCGGTGTCGAACGCGACCGGGTCTATATCGACCATGCCGTCAGCGGCCGTCAGGCAAAACGCCCCGGACTCGAAAATGCCATCAACGCCAGCCGCGAAGGCGACGAATTCTGCGTCACCAAACTCGACAGACTCTCCCGATCAGCCGGAGACCTCCACGAAACCGTGAACCGCCTCGCCGCTAGGGGAGTAGCACTATTGATCGACGGCAAGGTTTACGACCCAGCGGATCCCATGGGCAAAATGTTCATCGGCATGCTCGGTCTGATGGCCGAATTCGAGTCCGACCTGATCCGAGCCCGCACGCGCGACGCCATCGCCGCAGCCGCAGCCGCCGGCAAGATGAAAGGACGGCCCCATACGCTTACCCAGGAAGAGCGGGCCTACCTGCTTCAGGTGTACGAAACTCGTCAGTTCAAGATCGAAACACTCTGCAAGAACACCGGATTGAAACGATCCGCCCTCTACAGCAACCTCACCCTCGCCAGGGAAGAACGAGACGCTCTAGCAGTCGCGAGAGGTGAGTAGTGCAGTCCACTTCTGAAACAGTGCAGTCGTCTTCTGAAACTGACAGCCGAATCGGTCGACGCTCGGACCAGCCTGTCGGTGTCTTGATAGATAGTGTTGCAAGTAATCCCAGTTTGATCGCAGATTCCGAGACGAAGGGCTCCAGGTGGACGAAAACCTGATCGGGTACGCCCGGTGCTCCACACGAGGACAGGATCTACGAGCGCAGCGCACAGCCCTTCGCAAGATGGGCGTCGACACCGGCAACATCTACACCGACCGCGGATACACCGGGCG
Source organism: Rhodococcus cercidiphylli (assembly GCF_033042225.1). Taxonomy (NCBI): domain Bacteria; kingdom Bacillati; phylum Actinomycetota; class Actinomycetes; order Mycobacteriales; family Nocardiaceae; genus Rhodococcus; species Rhodococcus cercidiphylli. The sequence continues at coordinate 43,100 of NZ_JAWLKE010000011.1, read as the reverse complement.
CAATCGCGAGCGGCCCGGTCTCACCGAAGCTCTCGCGGCAGTGGGGGAGGGGGACACTTTGGTGGTCACCAAGCTCGACAGACTCGGTCGGTCGGTGACCGACCTCAATGCGATCGTCACCGAGCTCGATGCCAAAGGTGCACGGTTGATCTACGGTGGCCAGGTCTACAGTCCAGGTGATCCGTCGAGCAAGATGTTCTTCACTGTTCTCGGCGCGATGGCCGAGTTCGAGGCCGACCTGACTCGCGCACGCACCCGTGAGGGCGTCGCGATCGCTAAAGAGCAGGGCCGGATGACCGGACGCAAGCCCAAACTCACTGCACTGCAACACGAACGCATCCTCAAGGACTACGAATCCGGCGAGTTCGGTGCCGTGAAACTCATGGAGCTGTACGGCCTGAGCCGATCAGCAGTCTACGCCGCCCTCATTCGGGCCCGCGAGCAACGCGACGGAGCACCCACACCCCGCGCCACAACCGCCAGGAGCTGACACACAATGAGCACCCACGCCAATCGCCACACCACCGACACGACCGGTGGCGCTCAGTTCGGCCTTGCCGCCGAGGCGACTTCATGACCGCCGAACGGGTGGTCGCACAGTGCGCCTGGTGCGACCAGTGGCACTCCGAGACTCCAGCGAATTCGGTGCCGGCCGATCCGGTCTATCACGACGAGTGCCGCCCAGCCGGCGTGCACGGCTGGACCGCCGCCGATGCCAAGGCTGCTGGCCCTGCTCGGCCCAGGCGGTAGACCCCACCCGCCGAAGCGGTTGTAATGCAATGACTTCGGCCGCGACGTCCATTTCCCCGACCGCGCAACAGAAGCGCAGAGATCTGCGATCTCCTCGCGCACCTGTGGCCACACCGAATTACATCATCCGACCGCGAAGGCCCCGACGGTGCTCCAACACCGCCGGGGCCGGTCGATCACAGAACGGACCTGCGATCAATGAACAACGCTAATACCCCCGACCACGACCCCACCAGCGAGGACACCCTCGACATCCACCCCCGCGTCCTGACCGGTGCCCTGATCACCGGCCTGGCCATCGCCATCGTCGTCGGCGCAGCATCCTTCAAGCTCTCCTTCTCCACCCTGCTCGACCTCGCCGTCATGGCCGGCATCCACCCGGCCGATGCCTGGGTCATCCCCGTCGCTCTCGACGGCCCGATCCTCGCCGCCGCCGTCATCCGGATCGCCCTCTCTCAACACACCGACGCCGCCACCAAAAGAGGCCGGCGACTCGTCGTGGCAGTGCTGACCGTCTCGGCGATCCTGTCCATCGCAGGCAACGCCTATCACGCCGTCCTGACCGCAACCGTCCTCAACGCCGCCGTCGCAGCGGCAATAGCAGCATTAGCGCCCGCGATGGTCCTCACGATGAGCGAGATCGTCGCTGTCGTGCTCCGCGCACCCCGCCGCCGTGCCGCAACCACGATCGAGACCTCCCAATCCTTCGATACGGCCACCGAGACAGTTCGCATCGAATACCCAATCGATCGCGTGGAGAGCGAACAGTACAGCGCAACAGCAGGATCGGCGCTCGCCGGGATAGACGAGGACCTCGATAACGGCCTGCTCAAGCCCGCCGTGTGGACCAGCGTCGACCTCTACCTCGCGCACCCCGACTGGTCGTTGAGTGACATCGCCCGCCACCTCGAGCTGCACACCTCGACCGTCTCTCGACACATCAAGACCTGGACACAGGTCCAGCAGAACATCGCCAGCGAACGCAGCACCGCAACCCCCCTCGCCGCCAACCACACGCACACCACCGACCCCGGCCACGACCAGAGCCCAGGCATTGATGAAGCGGGCACGGACGACCGAGTCGACGACGAGTACGCCCCGATGGACACCGGTCGTGACTTCGTAGGTTCAAGTCGCTGACCGAGAATCGAGCCACTGCGACGCGCACACTTCTGCTGGCGAAGCTGAAACCTATTCCACTCGACACGGTTGCACCGAGTCCTCAGTGCCGCCGGTCACTTCAGCGTTGTCGTTCGGTAGGGTCCTCGCGAGTCCGGTGACGTTCCGGCGAAGATCTTGGAGCTGACGCATGACAACGGACACCGAAATCACTTATGAGACTAAGACGGTCCGCGCGGTTCGCGGCATGGAGTCGCGGACCATCGAAAAGTGGGAAAGTGAAGGCTGGGAGGTTGTCTCTCAGGTACCCGCGAAGATCCGGACGGAGATCACGTTCCGACGCCCGGCACCCAAGTCTCGCCGGGGCCTTTTGATTGTCGGTGGCGGCGTGTTCGCGCTTGCGCTCGCGGTCATCTTCACCATCGGCATTATCGGCGAAAGAGATACCGGCCCTGCGGAAACTGCCAGTCCTGCGCCCAGTGAGGTAGCGGCCCCGAACGAGCAACCGTCCCCGGAATCGATGGCCACGGCGACGCCTACACCATCGCCGTTGCCTGACGACGTGGTTCTCACGTCGGAGAACAGTCCGGAGTTCGCGGCCCTGCTCGCATTGACCGACACTTGCTCGCCTGACATCGCAGCGTTCGCTGCGGCTCATCGAGGTCAGACAATCTCGTTCCCGGGCAGCATCGTCGCGATGGGACCTCACGAGGGCGCGAGTACCAGATACGACATCCTCATCAACGCCGGCGACTTCAGCGAAACCTTCTCGCAGCCCGGGCCAAGTTTCCAGTTCCGTGATGAGAACACCAGCTACGACCTCAACTGGGTCGGCTCGGTGCCAGACACTATTGGCGTCGGGACGAACCTTGGCGTCACGGCGGAGGTCGACCGCTACGTGGAGCAGCAGTGCCTGTTCCTTCTCGATCCGGTTACCACTGCCGTCCGCTAACTCGAACTCGAACCAAAGATCAGAGAGTCTTGCCTGCGCAGAACAGGATCCCGGCACACATGCCCGAAGCGCACGCACGGCCTGGCTTTGATCTCGCGCAGTCGTTTCGTGAGCAAATCGGGAGGCCGGTTGGTGTAGGGCAGAGGAGAAAACCGACCGACGAGGCCGAATACGTCAGTGTGCAGCGTTGAACGCTTCTTCGATCGCAGCGGGAATGCGGCCGCGATCGTTGATTTCGTAACCATTGTCTGCGGCCCATTGCCGGATCGCTCTGGTCTGAGCCGGATCACGTGTGGCCCCGCTGTTCGAGGGTGCAGCAGATGGAGGCGTGGCGGTGGGGGAGTGTCGACGCTTACGCCCGCCGACCCGGGTTGCGTGCTCGATGTAGTAGCCGATCTTCCGGTGAAACTCGCTGGCGTTCTTCGCCTTCAGATCAACGAGGTAGTCGACACCACTGACGGAGAATTCGATCGTCTCGCCTGATTCGTCGTCGATGACCGAGCCGTCGATATCGTCGACCAATTGAGTGAATACTTTTTTCGCCACGGTTCGATGCGGCCTCTCTCGAATGGAAACACATTGCTGTCGATGACCACCCTAACCGGACCGAATTCGCAGGCAGATACACCAGATGAGGAAATATGGAATAGGCACTTCCTCCGTGTCGACCACAGCACCGCTACTCGCCATATTTCGTCTAGTCGACTTGACTAGAAAGTGTCCAATGAACTAGACTAAAGTCATGGTTACCGAGCAGCCCACGCGGAAAGTGGTCAAGGCCCTCAAGGCGGCTGGGTTCACTTCGGTCCGCACGGTCGGCTCGCACAGTACGTGGGTCTCGGCCGATGGCGCAGTCAAAGTGACTGTGCCCGATGGGCACCGGACGATCTCGCCCGGCGTCTACCGCAAGATCCTCGCAGCCATGAAGGAGGCGCAGCAGTGAACAAGACCTACACGGTGTCGGTGACCCGAGACGGCAAGTGGTGGATGATCGCCGTCCCCGAACTCGACGCCCTCACTCAGGCCCGTCGCATCGACGATGTCCCCACCGCGGCGAAAGAGCTGATCGCCCTCGAAACCGGAGTGGCCCTCGCCGATGTCGAGATCGAGCAGCACATCGAACTCGAGCCCGGGGGAGAGGACCTGGCAGTCCGCATCGCCGAGATCGCGACACAGCGAGCACGTCTGGCCGAGGACGAAGCCCGCGTCAAAGCCAGCACCGAGGCCTTCGCGAAGAAGCTCGCCACCGCTCATGTACCCGTGCGCGACATCGGAGCGCTTCTCGGAGTGACTTTTCAGCGAGCCAGCCAACTCGTCAACAGCTGACCACCCGACCGTGCAGGCGCGGCGAACGAGATACTAATCCCATGACCAGCGACCGCAGTTTCGATCCGACTCCCGATCACGGACAGGCCGGATGGGTGACACTGCCGAGCGGACAGCGCGCCTACCGCTACGACGGCTCTGACGACCTGATCTACGACACGGGAACCGCACCCGACGCCGCCGCGTCGAACTAGACATGGACCCAGACGAACGCGCCGCCATCATCGACGAGGGCTACGACCCCGACGACCCGACCGTGCGCGCGGACCTCGATCGCGTCAGGCGTCTGCTCGCCGAACATCGCCACCTGACAGCCGACCCCGAACTCTCCCTCGACCACCTCGTGAACGCCGCCAGGGTTCGCGAACCAGGGCCAGCTACGGGCGTACGCAGGTAGTTCGACATCGAACGTATGTTCGCATAGATTGAGGGCACTGATCCGTTCGGCGAAAGGTCGCACTCATGGCCGGTACCGCCGACACGATCCCCGACCTGACCAACCTGGACAAGGCTGCGCAGCTCGCCGCTCTTCGCCGCAGCATGGCCGCGATCCCCGGACGCCGCGACCACGCACCCACCGACTCCGACGACTCGCCCGCATTCGCCCCCTCGCAGCCGAACGCGCAGGCCGCCGCGACCGACGGCGATGAACGGGCCCTGAGCGGCCCCGTGCGCTCGCGAACCCTCAAAAACCTGCCGGTACCCATGCCGCTGTCGGAACTGCTCCCGCGCGGCGCACTGGCCCGTGGAACGGCCCTGTCGATCACCGGTGCCGGATCGATTCTCGTCGGACTCGTCGCCACCGCCACCGTGGCCGGCCACCACGTCGCACTGATCGGTCAACCCAAGTTCGGGCTCCTCGCCGTCCACGAACACGGCGGGGACTTGTCGAAGGTCGCCCTGATCGACCCCGGTCAAGCAGACCCTCTCGACGCCGCCAATATCTGCATCGATGGGATCGATCTGGTCATCAGTACCGTCCACGGTCGCGACGTACCGCCGACCCGCGCACGTGCCCTGCTGGCCCGAAACCGTACTCACGCAGGGATATTCGCAATCACGGACGGTCGAATGCCTGGTCTCGATCTGACGATTTCCTCTCGGCCGGTCGGCTACGGCGGCATCGAGCAAGGCAGGGGCCGCATCCGCTCGATCACACTCGAGACCACCGTCCACGGACGCGGAATCACCCAGCGCACAGGCCGTTACACCCTCACCGCACCCATGTTCGGCAAACACGGCTTGCGCTGGGCCCCCGCGGTCACCGACGCAGTCGCCGAACATGGGCCGCACCGATTGGCGGTCGCACAATGACCCCCGACCTGTACGAGAACTGGCCCGTGAGCTTCGATCCCCCCACGCGCCGCATCGTCGATCCACCTCGGAGAGTCCTGGTCAACATAGCGCTGACCGTGGCAGGCTCGTCCGGAGTATCCTTCCGCGACGGGACGCCTCTCAAGGTCCGCTCGGAGGGGCTCGCGATGGATACAAAATCGCCCGGGCTGCTCCATGCGTGGGCGAAAACTGCTCGCGGACAGTGGATTTGCTGTCTGAGCTTCGACATACCGATCGGGAACGGCAAGGGATTCCTTCGCCTCCATCAACAGTGGTGCCCCGCAGAAGCTGCAACCCCCGTCAGCTGAAACATGCTCATCGTCAAGATATGTTGACGGACGGAATGCGTCAAGATATCTTGACGTTATGGAATCAGAGAAGGTCCTCACCCCGACCGAGCTGACCGAACTCTACGTCCAATACAAGGACGCTCTCGTCGACGTCGACCTGGCCGATATGGTGCGAGAGCAGGGGCGCAAGGACGCCGGGACGTGGACCGCGAACGCCCAACGACGCATGGATGACGCGGTCTCCGATGTCGACGCACTCGAGATCAACGCCTTCCTCGCCTCGACGATGATCGCCGACCGCTACGCCATCATCGGACGCCTCCGCAGTCAGGAGCGACCCGTGCCGTGGTCGAAGATCGGCGAGATCCTCGGCATGAGCAAGCAAGCCGCACAGCAGTGGTATGACACCTACAATCTGCGCCCCCGCATCGAGAACCCCACCCGGCGCACCGACTCAGCGTGAGCCGCGGGCTCGATCATCCTGCGCTGTAGGCGATCCGAGTGTTTGCAGTACCGCCTCTCGGTACCCGCAACGAATCGGCTCCCCTGTGCATAGGCATCGAAATACGTTGCAGGACTTGACTATACAGTTTGAGACTGTAAGGTTAGGGGCATGGGAGAAACGCAGCGAGACCTCACGGCAGTCACCTCCGAATACGGCGGCGAACGCCCCGAACACGGCCTGGGAGTGTCCATCCGACGGGGCGGCATCGAGGTCGAGTACATCGACGTGACCGGCATCGAGGAGCACGCACCGATGGCCTGGACACCGGACATGGCGCAGATGCTGCTCGGCCGTCGCGGATACGAGGTCACCGGTCGCTGGGTCGATATCAGTGACCCCTGTGCAGAAGACCCGATCTGGGAACTACCCATCGCGAAGACGGCCGACCGCTGACCCTCGCTCGACCCTTGACCTGCGAACGGGCATCGGGCAGCTGATATCTGCCCGGTGCCTCACCTGCACACACTAACCAGGGAGACCGCCCATCATGACCACCGCCACGGCTGCACAATCGGCACCGACCTCGACCGGCTACACCCTCGCCGCCGCCGACCCGAACGAACTCGACATCGCCGCCAACGTCCGCGACTGCGTCGACATCACCGAGGATTCGGAGTTCGTTGCCTCTATCGCCGCTCACGGCGTCCTGCAGGCCGTCTCGGCGGTCCGCCGTGCCGACGGAACCCTCGCTGTCCACGACGGGCAGCGCCGCACTCTCGCGGCCCGAGAAGCCGGCCTTTCCTCCATCCCGGTGCTGGTGCGTGAGCAGAACGCAGACGAGAAGGCCGCAGGGATCGAACGCATCACCGAGCAGGTCGTGTCCAACGATCAGCGCGAAGACCTCACCAGGGGGCAACGCGCTGCCGCCGTTACGGGCCTGCTCGATCTGGGCCTGAGTGTCCGCAAGGTCAGCGCGCAACTGCACGTCCCGAAGGAGTATGTCGAGAAGGCCGGTCGCGCAGGACGATCGGAGCGCGCCCGCCAGCGGCTCGACCAGAGCCAGCTGACGCTCAATGCTGCCGCTCTGATCGCGGACCTCGAAGAAGCAGTCGAGGCAGAGCCGTGTGTTACCGACGCCGTCGAGAAGGTCTTCGAGATCGGATTAGGCATCGAGAACCGCCTCTCGACCATCAAACGTCGAGTCGACGAACGATCCGCCACGCGAGTTGCCGCCGCCGCCCATGTCGCGCGCGGCTTCACGTTGCTTCACGATGAACCGTCCACCAGCGAGGGGGGAGTGGTTCTCCCTCGCTGACCTCCGCACCGCCGCTGGCAATGCGGTCCCGGCCGATGCACCCGAGCAGGCACCGCACTTGTGGCACGTCTACGTCCACGAGACCGGCGACATCTGGGTTGACAAGACCACCCGTGAGGAAGTCGCCGAAGACGACACCGACTTCGACACCGAGGACGACGACGTAGAACGCTACGGCGAGCTACGGCACGCCGACACGGTCGAGAAAGTACCCACCTGGGGATACGAATTCTTCCTGCACCGGGACCACCGCGCGGCGTCCGGTCTCGAACTCGCCCCCAGGAAAATCGCCACCGCAGAGGATGGCGACACCGAGGACGGGCTGACCCCGGCACAGCGCAAAGCGGCCCGCGCCGAGGCCGAACGCATCGAGACCGAACGTGCAGAGCGCCGAAAGGTCAAGGCCCTCAACCGCGCCGGAGCGACCGCGACCGAAGCCCGGCGCGCGTTCCTCACCGGGCTTCTGTCGGGCAAGGCCGCGCCGAAGAACGCCACCAAGTGGATGGTGACCACCCTGGCCACGCACGGTGATGTGTTCACCGAATCAAAGTGCTCGGAGCGGTACGCCGAGATCATGGGCTCACCGCTGCACGAGGTCGACCGCAAGGCCACCGCTGCCACGCCCGCTCGCGCCGAGGTGCTGCTGCTCGCCCGCGTGCTCACCGCGTTCGAGGCCCGACTCACCGGCCCCCAGGACGCCAAGGACTACTGGCGCTTCTCCGTCAAGCACTACCGGGGCATGGTCGGCATCGACAGCTACCTGACCTTCCTCGCCGACAGCGGCCACGCCCTGACCCCGGTGGAACAGGCCGCGATCGGCAACATCACCGTCGACGCCGCCTACGTAGCCGTCGACGACGACGCCTGATCGAACCGCGACAAAAGGAAGGGCCCCGACCATCACCCGATGGCCGGGGCCCTTCCTGTTCGTCAAGAGATGTTGACGATCGAGGGGTCGGTGGGTTCGCTCGTCACGGTCGGAGGTCGGTTCGCGCACCGCTCCCCGGCCGGTCGGTGATCCACTGCTCGATGTCGCCCCGCGCGTACAGCGGGGTGCGGGAGAGGTGGCGGGCCGGTTTGGGGGCCTGTCCGCGTGCGACGTACGAGGACCATGTCTTGGTCGATATGGCCTTGCCGGTCTTGTCTTCGATCAGTGCCAGCACGTCGGCGGTGGTGAGTTCGTCGGACATCGGGTGCTTCCTGGGGTTGCAGTGGTTGATGCCCTGACCTTACAGGCTCCGACTGTAAGGATTCTGACTCCACGTCTTGCACCTTACAGGGTGAGACTGTAAGGTTAGGGTATGGCCCTGACACGCACCGAATCACACCAATGTGACTGGCAGTCAACGCTGTTCGATGACTGCGCTTTGCCGGGTTGTGGCGCTCCAGTCGTTACGCCGGGCGACGTGTGCCAGTCCTGTCGCGTGGCTTTCGGGGACATGCTGACCGTGCGAACCGATGGACCTGACCTCGACCCAGAGCAGGTCCGCGCCGACCTCGCTGCCCGCGACGCGAGCACCCGCGACCAGTACCGCGCACAGGCCGCCACCGTGGCTGCCGCGCAGCAGGTGTCGACCCGCAAGCGCAACCAGATCTGCTGGCTCTGTGAAGAGCGACGGACCTGCACCTCGACCGCCGGGCGCTGGGAATGCGCCGACTGCTAGACCTTGCCGTCCTGAGCGCCTGCGCACGGCCCGCGACCGTCGTCGCTGAAGTCCTTCTCCGCCCGACCTTAGGAGTACTCATGACCGCCACCCTCACCGCGCCCACCACGCCCGCGCGCCGCCGCCTCAAAGGAGTTGGAATGAAACTGATTTCGCTCGACACCCAGTTCGACGGAACGATCATCGACATTCTCGGCTACCGCACCGCACCCGCAGGCGGCGTCGAGGTCACCGCCCTCCTCGACGCACCCGGTGCCTGGTACAGCCGCACCCACCCCGTCGTCGTCGACGCCAGCGACGTACGACTCTCCCTCGCCGTGCAGTCCATCACCCGCCCCGAGCTGGGCGTGCGGTGATAGCCGAGACCGCAGGCCAGATCGACATATTCGAGGTGCTTGCCGCCGCCGAAGCCGACGAGCAGGACATCCGCGTCCAGCGGTATGGCATCCCGATCCTGTTCGCCAGCCCCACCCGAGGGGTGGCAGCTCGCATTGCCGAATTCGAGACCTGGGCGACCACCTGGGGACGGCACGGCTCGAGCGCCGCCTCCCACGCGTTCGCACCGGGGATCTGCGACCCCACCACACCCACCGACACCTGCCAACCAACCTGCATCGCAGCGGACCTCGACTGCCAGTGCCCGGACACGAGCAGGGACGCTCCATGTCAGTGCGTCGGTGGCGATGTCTACCGCGGCGCGTGCACCGGCTGCCCGTGGGAAGGGGAGAACCGCGCCGACGAGGCCGACGCGGTCTGCGACGCCCTCGATCACGCCCACCCCGGCTGGATCGACGACTTCCCGATCGTGATCCCCGAACGCAGACCGTCGCAGAAGGACCAGGTGTGGACAGCGAAGGTCATCGACATCGTCGGGGAACGCCCCGCCGGATGGCCCGTCATCACCCGACGTGGAGACACCATCGGCCTGCGCTCGGTCCCGAACCGCTCACCGTGGGGTGGCTACGACGTCGCCGCCACCACCGCAGCCGCACACCTCGCCCGCAAACCGTGACCTTGCTACCCCACCCGAGCAGGAAAGGCCCATCACCAGTGAACAACCCGATACCCCAACCAACGCCCACCTCTACCGCCGATCTGGAAGTGTTCCTGTCGTACGTCTTGTGGGGATGCACCGCGCTCGGTATCGCTGGCATGATCTTCGGCGCAGCCACGCTCTACCGGTCCCGCATGTCAGGTGGAGACGCCAGGACCGCCCCGCAGATATGCGGGGGAGGGCTCCTCGTTGCCATCGCCGCCACCGCAGTCCGAGCGCTCCTCCTGCCGGTGTCGACCGAGGAGACGACTGACCTTCCTCCCGCCGACCCGCCCGCAACACTGGACGCCCCGGCACCACCACCGGTGGTCGATGCCGCACCCGACGTTCCGGTGGACTGGACACCGGTCATCTGGTTCGGCGGCATCGCCGCAGTCGTGGTCTCGGTTGCACTGGCTGCGTACCTGATCATCAGGACCCGCAGCCACGTCACAGACCGCCGCACGGCGAAGAATGCGCTCGCAGCCGACTACGCCGCCGCCCACGCCGTTTACAGCGAGGTCGCGGACTCCTACGCCGCCTACCTGGCCGACCCGTACTCCATCTTCGTCAGGCCCCTGCTCGACAACCTCGACGAGCCCCGAACGGTAGCGTTCATCGACGCCTTCGCCGCCATGAACGATGTCCGGCCTGAGCAGTGCCCCGACACCCTCGAGCGTGTCCAGGCCTTCGCCGTGGCCGCTCAGAAGGCGCACACTGCCTGGCGGAAGGCCGACGGCTACGCCCGCGCCATCGGCATGGGCGTGACCAGTACCGAAGACCACCGCACCGTCCGGCGTATCCGCAGCGCACTCGGTATCGCCCTCGACCCCTCGGCCACCGGGCAGGAACGCGAGACAGCGCTACGCACCGTCGAGGAACTCGCGGCCGGCGTCCTCACCATCCACGACCGCATCTACGACAGCGCCAAGATCGCCATAGAAACCACCACACGCAAACAACTCACCAGCTGACCCACCACAGCCCTGGCGGTAGCCGACACCCAGCAATATGTCGGCACCACCTGGCAGCATGACCCACCAACGACACAACGACAGACACACCTGTCGATCAGGACGCGAATGGAGAAACGTTCATGAATCTCGTCAACGCCACAGCACTGATCGTGTTCGTAGCCCTCATAACCGGCGCCCTTGCCGTCGGTTCGGCGTACGCGCGCAGGCCCTCCCGAGTGAGACTGCACAGCAACACACTCGCACTCAACGGCGTCGCTGCACTCGCCTCCATCGTCTTCGTCGTCACCTTCCCCGAAATGCCGTGGGGGTGGAAGGTCGTGACCGTCGCAGGAACGATTGCAGTCGCTTACCTCAATATTCATGTACTGAACACCATCCGCGCCCAGTACGAAGCCGACCAGCGGAACAGCTTCGCCGAAGCCACCGTCGAAGAAGACAGGACCAACCGATGAACCCGTTCACCACCTTCCGTGACCACGCCCGGATCCGCCACGAATTCCTCTTCGACGACAGCGCAGACAACGCCGAACGCTACTTCGAATCAGCGGACGCGATGGACGGGCTTCGGATCGGGCTCAACAGATTTGCCGCTGTTGTGGTGGGCATCCTCGGGATCGCCGCTGCCGCGTACAACGTCAAGATGGGCTTCGACGGATCTGACGTCAGCGTCATCGAACTCTTATTTCCCGCTCTTGCAGTGGCATTGGTGTTCGCTCTTGTCCGTATCGGCAACGACCTGGGCTCGAAAGGCACGAAAGAGATCGTCGCCACCGCGAACAGGGCCAAATTCATCGGCGATCAACGCCGAGCGAGCGCGTCCGACCATTGACATGACCAGCCCAGAACAGAAGCCGAAAGTAGTCAGCCCGATCCAACTGGCCGACCTCATCGACAGAGACCGCCGCCTGCTCGACAACTACCTGCTCCAGGGCACCCACTCGATCCTGCCTATCTCTCGTCGTGAACTGGACCCCGCAGGTACGAGAAACAAACACGTCCGGGAATGGAGGGACGCACTGTACGACCTCTCTCTCACGGCACTACGGGAATCCACACCAGAGCTCCTACGCCGTTGGGTGCACTTGCGGAAGCAGATAGTCGTAAGAGGCCCACTGGGTATCCGTTGGTCCCCGATCCCGCACCGCAACCGACGCTACGAACTCGACCACTGACGAGCCGCGTCATCCTCCATCGCTCCCGCACGCCCCCGCCAGCCGTTCCTCGCAACGCCGCCGTCGAGCACCCTTGCTCCGGCGGCGTTCTGCTTTCTGTCACATTTGCTTTGTCGAAGCTGTCTCCGAAATCGGTCGTATGCCCCCATGTGCAAATGGAATTGGTCACGCGTAGCTTCCTTTTGCCGACATTGGCAATTCGATATTCGGCACTACTGGGCGTCAGGGTCAGAGCTTGTAAAATCCTTCACTGCAACGAATTAACCGAATTGCGACCATCTTTATCTATGGCTATTTCGAGGGCATCGATATAGAATTGAGGTACCGAAATAATTCCGCCGAGGAGCTATCCATGTCGATCACCGTGTACACGAAGCCGGAATGCAACAGCTGCGATCAAACGAAGCGACGGCTGGACAAGCGCGGCATCGAATACGAGACCGTTGACGTCACCGAAGATGCAGCGGCAGCCGAGTTCGTCACCGACGGACTGGGCTACCGGCAGATGCCCGTCGTGGTCGTCGACGAGAACACCCACTGGTCCGGCTTTCGGATCGACGCCCTCGATAAGCTCGCCGCCGCCTGACCGACCACTCCGTTGACCGAGATTCACCTGCGAGAACGAGCCCGACGATGACGCCACTGAGCGCAGTTCCACCGCCCGACGAGCCCGAGCGTGTCGTTCGCAGCCTCGCCGCTGTCGACGACGACACTGCCGTCGACAACGAGACAGCTCACGAGCCGTCCACCGACCCCGAGGCACTGCTGCTGTGCGCCCTGATGTGGAGTGCCCACACCGGGGGAGTGTCCGCCGAAGATCTGCGCATCACCGCGATCGTGACCGCCGACGACTTCGACGACGTCGCGTACCGGCGAATGTTCGTCGTGATCGCCGGTCTCGTCGCGGCCGGCGAACCCTACGACCCGGCGAGTGTCACCGCAGCCTTCATGCGATCCGGATCCGGCGGAGCCAAGGACGCGCCCCTGCGTCGTCGCTTGAACGAGGTCATCACCGCCGGGGCAGACGGCTTCACCGCCGTCCACTACGCCGACATCGTGCTCTCGCAGTCCTACCGGCGCAGTTACCGGACCGTTGCAGCGGCCATCGTCCACGCCGCAGAAGAGCTGCCGGAGGAGCAATTATTCGATCACCTCGTGGAGCACGGGCGTGCTCAACGCGCACTGTGGCGGCGGCTCAACACGTTTCGGGCAGGGCCGTGACCCTCGACAGTCCCCACACCCGCACCGGACCCCGTAACGAACGAGACACCCGCGGTGTCGACTCCCACGGGCACGAGGTGGAGTCCCCGATCGGGGCGTACCTGTGGTGGTGCGGACACGTCGGAGCCGACGCACACGACCTCGATGCGCTGCAGGAGTGGGACTACCTCCACTCCGACGAGACGACCGACGCCGAACGCCGCACTCTGACGGCGTGGGCACTGGCGTCCGGAATCTTCGGTGCACCCTGCGCCGCGCCGCACCCGCAGCGCTGACCGCGCGCCCAACCCGGCCCGAACGACAAAGGCACCCACAACCGGGTGTGTGGGTGCCTTTCTCGCGTGCGCGGACGGGCTGAGCCAGGCGAGCGGTGTCAGTGGCGATCGCCGATCCGGACCTCGTCGCCGAAGTCGATGTCGTAGTCGGCCAGATACGGCGCATCGGGGTCACCGCTGGATATGTATCGCGGTGCGCTCGTCCGCGAGAAGAGGTCGCGAGCGGGCGGATGGCAGGGGAGTGGCGCGACCAGTACCGGTCGCAGATGGAGTGAGAGCGACAGAGTGTCAGTGCGCGTCCGCAGGCGAGGGCTGCGGTTCGGACGGCGTGCCGGGTGTCGTCGACGAGGCGTCGTCGGGTCGGCGGTCGGGGCCGGCGGTGTTCTCGGCACCGACTCGGCGGCGCGGCGTACTGCGACCGGTCGTGCGCCTGGAGGTCTTGGGTGATTTCTTGCCGACCGGGGCCGGTGCGGGCAGCGGCAGGGCGGTGAGTTCGGCGGCCGTCCATCCGGCCTCGATCGCTTCTTTGTAGGCGGCGGCGTGTTCGGCGTTCGCACGTTCGGCCGCGCGGGTCGCGTCGGCGACCTTCTCGCGCGCATCAGCGGAAGCCTGGGCTCAATGAGGTCTCGATCTCTGTCAGCGGCGTGTAGTCGTATGTAGTCGCCCGGGGCACCGCCGGAACGTTTTCGTTCCAGAGCAGCCGCGACTTGGAACGCGGAAGCCGTAGCGGGGTCAGTGTGGTCGTCAATGGGGGTCGCGAACCGTCCGAGCACCAGTAAGCAGTCGCGGATCTCGACCGTCATCCGTTGTAAGGCCTCTATACGTCCTGATCCGGCGGCTGCGTGGTACTTCTTATCCAAACCGGGAATATCGTCCTTGCAGGTGGCGACTAGGTCCTCGCGAAGTGGCTGGAGCTTTCGAATGGACCGGGTTGCCGGGTCTAGTTCTGCGAGTTCGAGCAGTAGGTAGATGGGCCGAATAATGGCGACAATTGCACCCAGAAGTAGAATATAAACAAAGTTATTCTCATTTGCTGCGAATCTGAACTCGACAAACGACGTGCCAGTTCCGGTTGCGGCAAATACCGAGCTCGCGAAGATGGAGATTGCCTCTTCCGTCGCCCATGCACCAGCGACCAGAAGAACTAGGTATGTTGCGATGTGTTTTCCTCGAAGTTGTCCCCGGACGAGATCGCGCACGCTGACGTAGACGAGAGGGACGCTTACGGCGGCGCACCAGGCGGAAAAGATCGAGAAGTATGCGACCGTTTGCCAACCTTCGGTTCGGTCGACGTATTGGTCGAGCACCCGAGCGTGGGTGCCGAACACGAGCATGAGCGGGACGGATATGTAGCCAGCTAGCCATACTGGCTTGTCCGTGATCCACCGGTCGGAGAATCGAGATCGTGCCCACGACGACACCAGCACTAGGACCAACGGCACGTAAGCCATGACAATCATGGTCGTACCGAGTTGGCGGGTGAACCCGACGGATAGCCCGACGTGGACTGCCAGGAAGTTCTGGGCCTCTTCTTCGCGGAAGGCAGCAGCCAGGATTGCAAAACCGAGTGCGTACGTCACCAGCCGCTCTGTGTGTGAACCGGAACGCCCGAACAGCAGGATCATTCGCGCTACGAATGTTGCGACCGACATCAGGATGATTGTCCAACTGATGAGTCCCGGAACGGAGCTGGTCATGCCGTCCCCCACAACGATCGCATAGCGGCCGAATCGCGGAAATGCGAGACCTTCGTCATCACTAAGTCTGCCAAGAGTTCGGCCTCGCTCTCCTGCTCGTTTGAAACGAGGTTGCGACCTAGAGCGCTGCGCAGGGCGTCCGGCGGGACATCGGAAAGTAGTAGCCGCAACCAGTCTTCGTTCGGCTCCTGGTCGGAGGAGTGACCGAGGACCATGTGTGCTGCCTCGTGGCACAGCACCTGAATTAGATGGCGCTCTGTCATCCCCAGGTCGTACAGGATGATGTCTTTGTCCGTGCAGTCACACCACACGCCGCATGGTGATGACTGGAGATCGCTGTACAGCTCGCTGCTATCCGATGACCGCACCCCACGAAGTTCGATTGGCCGGCCGCGGTATTGCGAGAGGGCGTCGATGAACGCGTCGCGGTTCCACGGGGAGGGAATCATCGCTTCAATAGTTGCGCGCGCCTCGAAGACATTTGCCATCGAATCTCTCATAGGAGCCCCCCAGCTGCCGTCTTCAGATTGCGGTGCCAGGGTACTGCATCGCTGTGAGGCTCTCCGAGCAGCAGTTCTCCACACCCTCGCGCCACAAAGGGCCGCTGGGCGGTCCACCGCTTCCAGTCGCGAGACCGGGAATCGCTCTGCCTCTTAGCCCCAAAGACGCGGGCGACTCACATCGATGTAATTTCCTTCGACGCTTTCGGCGTGTCTGAGCCCGCCGAACATGATTCTGCATCAGGATAGGCACTGGTTGGGACCGATGATGCAGATGAAGGAGGCCACGCGATGCCGATGCCCAGTAAGGGTGACCGGAAGCCGTTGACTGTCCGAATCCCGCTAGAGCTGATCAAGACGCTCGAAGAACAACAGAGTTCAGCAGGTGTGACGTCTTTGGGTCAATACCTGGCCGACCTCATCGCGATCGTGAATGACCGCGAGGACCTCGCACTTGAACTCAACCGACCGCAGAACCAAGGAGTGTTGCCCCTGACTGCGTGATCGTTTAGTTCCGAATCGACATTCGGGACATATGTTCAACTGAATTAGCGCAGCACAGATAACGAAAAACCCCCGGCGGGCGGGCCGAGGGTTCTCGAAATCAGAGAAGCGAGTGACTAGCTCGCGACTCGGGTGTTGCTACTCCCCGAAGGGACTTGTCTTGCGTGACATGTCTCAGGGTACATCGTGCCCTGAAGTAGGTACAAGATTGAATGCTCGTGTCGTCCATCCGGATGCGACTGCGGACCGGTTGTGGCATCGATTCGCGCCGGCCATTGCTGCGCGCCGGTCGATGAGGCTGTACGACCCGACGACGCGTAAATACGTGTCCGCGGGGCCGTTGACGGTCAAAAGACCGGCATTGCCATCGGCTGTGCCGCTGTTCTCACGCGGGCGCGCCGGCGTCGTTGCCCTGGACTTCGACACCAAACACCACGGCCACGCCTCCGTTGTCGCCGACGTGACGCGTCTGCTGGCCTGGTTGACCGAATGCGGTGGCCGCGCAGTAGTCGACGAATCGACCAGCGGCGGCAGACACGTGCTGATACCGCTGGCACCGGGAAGAACAGTTACTGCTGACGAGGTCCGGCCGTTGTTGCGCCTTCTCTCAGCGCGACTTCCCACGTTGGACATCACACCGATGACCAACGATGCCACCGGCTGCATCACCGTGCCGGGCTCGCAGTGCAAAGAAGGTGGCTACCGCACCCTCGTCGATCTCGACCCGGCGGCAGCGTCCGACATCCTGACCGTCGGGTCGGATGCCGGCACACTCCAGCGGCTCGAAGCCCTGCTCGGAGGAACGGGCGGAGCGGCCATAAGCCCGATCGCCGCCCACATTCGCGCCGAAGCGTCCGCTGAACGAGTCCTCGGCAGCAGCGATGACGCCCGGTTGCATCCGCGTTTCTGCCGCTCCACCCCTCCGCCGCGCTGCGTCCTCGACTTCGCCAGCACCGGCCGCCTCGACACCCGCCGCTGGCCGTCACGCTCGGAAGCACGCCAGTCCGTCATCACCCACGCCGTCCTCTCCGGTGCCAGCACCGCCGACATTCTCACCCGTGTCACCGAACCAGCGTGGGCGGGTGTGCGTGCCGCGTACGCCCGCTACGCCGAACCCGAACGCGCCATCCGCCGCGACACTGTGCGTGCCCTCGAATGGGCCGCCTCCACACTCCCGGAAATAGTCCGGGATACCGGGCACAAGCAAAAGCACACAGGGGGTACCTACGATCCGGTATTTCGTTTATGGCTTACCCACGCCCAAACTTGGGTCTCTACGGAGTTCTTACATCGGCGAGATCGGTGGACGACTCATGCAGTTGTTCAAGCACTGGCGTGGGCTGCTGCGGTGTCGGGACAGATAGTTGAAGGTGTTCCCACTGTCGGTGTCGGTGGGCGGTCACTGTCTATTGCCGCCGGCATGCTCCCAGAATCGACGGTGTGGTCAGTTCTGGAGCGGTTGCGGGACATGGAAGGCTCACCGCTGTTGCTGATCGAGCGTGGGGTGGGTCAGAACCCCGACCGGTACGCGCTGGTGCCCACACACGCGGGACGCGCGATGACCGACGCTTTGCCCGAGTCAGTGCAGGTGGAGTCGGTACACCCGGCATGGAGTGTCATCGGATGGCGTCACCGCATCCTCTACGACGCGGTAGTCGCCGCAGCAGAACCTCAGACCCCGGACGAATTGTTCACAGCCATCGGGGTCGGACGCACCAGCGGGTACGAGGCTCTGCTGGATCTGCGCGTCGCCGGTCTCCTCACGGTCGAGAACGCCCACATCGGCGTCGGGTCCGTCGAACTCGACGACATCGGCAATCGCCACGGCCTCACCTCGGCCGTTCGTGCCCGCATCGTGCGCCACCGCGCCGAACGCATCGTCTGGCGAGAATGGCTCGCAGCCCGCGACGAGTCACGTACCCCGAAGGAACCGGATCGGTCGTTGTTCGCGATCGCCGACGATCACCCGGCCGACCCGCCCGACCACGAGTACATCATGGCGGTGATGAACACCGGCCCACCAGATCCGTTCTGACGCACTGTGTACCGGCCATGAACCGAGAGCAGACGCGAGCGCCGGTTTTGTTCGCATTTCTCGCTCTCGCCGCGCCCACCGCGCGGCTGGACGCGGCAACGCCGGATCGAACTGGATTCTTACACCGACGTCGCTGTGTGATGCCGGTGCTGCACGATCTGTCGACGTGCTCGATTCGACTCGGTCGACGTTGGCTGTCGAGCTCAGATAATCGGTGCGTTGGGCTGGCGGCGGATGAAGTCCGCCATCCCGGGGACGGTGAAAGCAACCAGGCCGCGGGTGGGAGACCAGATCAGTCCTTTGCGTATGCAGGAGTCTCGGTGCGGTGCCATCGATTGCGGGTTCGATCCGAGGGCCTCGGCGAGGGCGGCCGTCCTCGGAGTGTCGGTTCCGCTGCGTGCGATGGCAACCAGATAGCGTTTCTCTGCCTCGGTGGCCCGTAGCCACCTTGAGCTGTAGAACCCGGAATCAAGTGAGGCGTGGCCGGTGTCGACAGCGTCCTCAGCGTCGGCCAGTGTGAAGGGGGATTGCTGGGCTGCCTGCCAGAGCTCGTGACCGAACACCTGAAGGAAGTACGGGTATCCATCGCTCGCCGCGACGATGTAGTCGGTCGCCTCGGCGTCGATGGCCTGGTTCAGCCGGGTGATGGGGGTGACGATCGCATCGCGGGCCTGATCGTCGGCGAGCGGACCGATGGTCCTGTAGTCGAACTGGCGCTCGGCGTACGATCGTGCGTCGGCCAATGCTTGCGCGAGGTTCGGCAGGCCTGCGCCACACACGAAAAATGGCCATTCACGCTGGGCTGCACGGTGCTGGGTTGCCAGGATCACTTGCAGTAGCGCCGGCTCGAGTTCTTGCATCTCGTCGATGAACAGCCCCAGCGCGGTGCCGTCCTTGCGGAGTTCCTCGGTGAGATCTTCGACGAGGTCCTCGAATTCGACCCCCAGGGTCGGCTTCTCGGTACCGGATGAGCGAGCAAGTTCGACGCCTACCCCGAACGCAGTGGCGGACACCGAGAACTCTTCGGTCAACTGCCGGATCTTGTTCGCTACCGGGCCGGCGAACTGACGACGACGTACAGCGCGAGAGATATCTTTGGCGATACGCCGTCTCAGGGCTTCGGCACCTTCCACGCTGGTCTGGGCTTCGACCTCGACCACCACCCAGTTGTGGCGGCGAGCTTGGTCCGCCATGGTCGCCAGGAGCGTGGTCTTGCCTACCCCTCGGAGTCCCTGCAGCATGAGCCCGCGGTCGTAGCGCCGCCGTTTCGTCCGCGCGATCAACAGGTCGAATCGTTCGAGTTCGGCGGTACGTCCGACGAGCTCGGGTGGTCGGGTGCCAGATCCTGGTGTGAAGGGGTTCAGTCCGTACTCCATGCACTCAGACTATCGGATCGTATGCAGATGTATTAGATTAAAACCTATATTTACGTATACAATCTGATATAGCGAACGGCTCGGCGCAAATCTAGGCGCACTACGTCGACAAGCCGCACCCGGCGCGGAAGCAAGTACTGCGACGCCTTTGCGGTGTCGCTGTCGGCGGATGGGCGGGAAGTGTCTGCCGCACCGTCAAGAAATGTTGACAGTGTGCGGGGATGCCAGAGCTGGGCCTGCAGGCCACACGTCATTCGTCGCCGTCATGAATTCAGGTGACAGCCCACGTTGCGGCAACAAAGATGGTGTCCGGCTTCTGTGCTCGATGAGGTGTACGACGGTGGGGTCTCGGTGCGCTACATCCCGAGCCCAACGTGTCAGGTGCTACCACCGCTGGCGGATGAGTCGAGGAGTTGGAGGGTGCGTTCGAGGAGTTGCTCGATGCGATCCTCGACGTCGTCGACCATGTCCGGCACATCGGCCAGTGCCGTGTGGGCGCGGCGACGTGCCTCGACACCCGAGCGGTAGTACCCGGAGTCGAGCTCCGCGGCGACCGGCTCCGAAGCGGTGATCGGCTCACCCCGATCGGCACCGCCGGACGGTCTGATGATGGGGCGACGTGGGGTGTGCAGCGGAGAAACGCCGGTGCGGTGCCTGGCGATCACCGCTCCGACCTCGGCCGCGGTCATCGCCGTGACCGGCAAGGGCAGGTGGCCCCACCGGTCGATCGGCACCGCGACCGGACCGCGGCGCTGCGGCAACCCGGACCTATCGGGAAAGGTGTTGCGCTGCAGATGTTCCGCCAGCAGTGTCGTCGATGGGTAGCGCTCGGAGAACTGCAGGACCGTGTGCCACCGGTGCCATATCGTGGCCGGCTCGAAATCAGTGGCGCAGTTGGGGACGATGCGGATTCGGTGGCGGCCCTCGATCCACACACTGTCGCCGTCGATGGTGACGTCTGTGCGGTCGAGCCCGGCAATAGCCCTGTAGGACAAGCCCGTTCCGGCGAGAACGAGAAGAACTGCGTCGCGGCGGCCGAACAGTGCAGCCGTTGATCCGAAGGTCGGCAGTCCGGCCGAGATCACCTGGTACTGCTCGGCACGACGTAGCGTTCGGTCGCTGCGGGCCGAGTCCAGTGCGATCCGAACCGAGGTGGCTCGCCCGGGAGCGGGCTGGCCAGCGTCGAGGTGAGCGCGATTGATCGCGGAAACCCGGCGCAGCTGAACCGCGTCGTCGGCGGGGTTCTCGGCGAGAAACTCCGCCAGCGTTATCGGCGACGCGGGCATCGCCTCGACGTCGGCCGCGGCGCACCAATCGGCGAACAGCGACCACTGATAGCTGTAACCGCTCACCGTGCTGCCCTGTCTCGGGGTCACAGGTGCGACGGTACTTGCTTGGGCTGACAAGTCCGGGTTGGAACCTGTAGATCCAGCGACCAAAAGGACCCAATTGCCGATCGACAACGATCGCTGTGGGACCCGTGCGGCCATGTTGCTCTTGTTGAACTTGGTAGGAACTATCCGGCGAGCTTGACGATCGACTGTGCCCAGAAGAAGCACTTGGGAAGATCGCCTGGTCCTTACCTGGCATGCGCCCGTGACGGACTCTATCTACTCGACGTCACCGGCGCATCGGCGTGATGCACCCACGGTTCATCCTCGCCGCCGAACCAATTCATCCGTTCGGATGACCATCTCCGAAACCAACCTGTACATCGCGGTGTCGGGATAATCTGTGATCGGATCACCGGACCCGCTGCGGTTTGTTCACGGAGACAGGCGTGGATGTCTGGTAAAGGCTCACGTAGGCACTCCACTGGGAAAATTCGACCCGCTTTCGAATCGATCAATATGCACCGCGAAGGAACTGCGATGCTGGATCCCAACATTCGCCCGGCCGCTTCACGGATCATTGTTAGCAACCCTGCTGAGTTCGCGAAACGCGTCTCACGCGATCGCCAGGGCAATTACCGCGGGGTCTCTCGTGAGAAAAAGCTCGAACACCTACGCGCCAAGGGGGTCATGCTTCCAGCGCGCGCGAGCAACAAAAGGATGGATCTGGCTGTAGAACGCGTCTTCGGCACCGACGATCTTCGGCCAATAGCGTGGCTGGGCAAGGCCAAGGCTGCAGCTGACGCCGTAGCCATGATTTCGCTGTCGTTGCCAGGCGAAAAAGAGTCTACTGCAACTGGTTTCATGATATCGACACAATTGATGATGACCAACTATCACGTGCTGAAGACGGCCGCGCAAGCAGCAGATAAGTCGGTGTATGTAACCTTCGGGTACGAGAAGAGTGTCGACAACAGGCCTCTGGCCGACGCTGAAATAGTGGCCCTAGATCCATCGGCTTTCTTCATTGCGAGCAAAAGGCTCGACTACGCCATCGTCGCCCTCGCGCGAACCAGCGATCGCAAACTCCCCGGCGACAGATACGGACGCCTTCCACTCGTCGCAGCTCCATCCAAGGCTTTACCCGGGAGTCCTCTCAACATCATTCAGCACCCCGGCGGCCACCATAAGCAGATCGCTTTCCGCAACAATCTCATGACCGATGCCGAAACGGAGACCCTCGCCGTTTACCTCACCGATACGAACCCTGGCTCATCGGGTTCGCCGGTGCTGGACGACGATTTCGAGTTGGTGGCTCTACATCACTCCGCACGGGAATTCCGCGACCAGGACGGCAACAAGATCGATCTGAACGGTGACCCGGTGTCGGGCAAAAACTCAGATCTACTGCGCTACTGGGTTGCCAACGAAGGTACTCGGGTCTCGGCAATCGTCGCCGACCTAGAGAAGAAGAAGATGACTGCCAAGCGGCGCAGTCTCATCTCGGCAGCAATCACATGACGATCAGATTAGAAGCCACAGGTGACCCGAGGAGCAACGCATGACTACTAAAATTTTGATGATTCACGGTCGAAATCAGGCAAGCGACGAGCAGACCGCCAGCGATCCGGACAAGCTCGCCGTGTATGTGGACAGCAAGAAGCGCCAGTTCCTGGCAGGTCTAGCCAAGGGGCTGGTGTTGGCGAATTGTCCGCCGGTATCTGCGTCGAACGTCATATTTCCGTTCTACGGCAACATCTTCAAGGACGCCATCACCAACTACGAAGACGGCGGGGGCACCCCGCCGCAACTTGAGGCTGCGACTCCCGATGCAGCCGTCGAGGCCAGTCTCGGTGGAGAACCGGAGGACATTCGAGCCTTGTCGCGCTTGCAAGCGGGATTGCTCCAGGACTTAACGTCACATCTCGGTTTCGATGTCGCGCGCGAGGCCGTTTACCAAGGTAGTGCAGCAGAAGAACTGGGACCGTCGTCTGTGCTCGGCATCCCGTTCATCACTGGGGCCCTTCAGTTTCTGAGCCGCAAGACCGGAATTCCCGGTGCCATCATCCGCAGACACCTAGCAGATGTTGCGTACTACATCGGCTTACCGGACATGCGCAACACTGTCCTGAACGTGGTGCGCAACGAGATCGAAGCGTATGCGGGGCCCGACGATGGCCTAGTCGTGGTCTCCCATAGCCTCGGCTCCATTGTCGCCTACGACCTGTTGGCAGATCCCAATAACTCACTTGGACAACGCAATGTGAAGCTACTCGTCACTGCAGGAAGCCCTCTCGGCCTCGGGCTGGTCAAAGCAAACGTCCTAGGCAAGGTTGACGGTGAGCCCGCTGCCGTGCCGTCAACGCTTCCCGACACCCGAGGTTCATGGATCAACGCTTACGACGCTCTGGACATCGTTGCCCTCGTCCATCCGCTCGCTCCTGAATTCACGGAGCACGCGGACGGCCAAATCGTTGACGAACGCACCTTCAATCCGTCGAATCCGCATGCGATCATCGACTACCTTGCAGACCCTGACATCGCAGCACCGATAAGTAGGAAGCTGACAGCCGGCTGATCGGGGATGCGATGTCACGTTCACGCCCACCGTCGTGGCGTCGGGCATCATCTGGAGATCACGCGAGATTCGACAAATCAAAGTTACCGCACCGTCAAGGGATGTTGACGCTGTAGCGGTTCAGCACTCCACACCTTCGCTGGCTCTTGATCGCTCTGCGCGAAGTGCATGCGGCCTCGGAGTTGGTGGGGTTACCAAAATGCTCTTGCTACATATTGCGTAGAAATTCTACTAGTGATGTATCATTTACGTGTGGCGGCAGACAGAGACGATATCGATCCCTTCGCACGGATGATGCTTTCGGCATACGTGGACACAGCGGCCGATGCCCGGTTGTTCGCCGCTGAGCACGGGTTCCCGACTACTACCCTCGATAAAGCGCATCGATTCCGTTCGACCGTTCAAGCAGCGGTCCACAGGTCCGACCGGTACTCGCTCAACCCCGAATACGTGGAATCTGGCCGTGTCCAAGTTACCGACGACAACAGTCATTGGTCCTGTTTAATCCGCAGCAAATCGGCCATGACCATCGACGCAGCAGTGTCACCGGCAATGCAACTTGAGCTGTTCCGTGTGTCAGCCGGTGATGCCGTGTCATTGCCCAGCCTACTTTCGTACAAATTCATACCCACCGGGATGAGCTTGTGGGTATGTGAGACGAAGACAGTTTTTGGCCGTAAACGGTTGGCACCTTCCGGGGACCTTGAGTATCTCGGATTCTGGGCGTTCGACGAGGCCACTCCGCCCGATGGTGAAGACGGCGCGAGCACAAGGTTCGACCAAGGCACGGACGATCCGTTTGAAGATCTTGGTAACCCCGATCTTGGCGAGACCGGTCAGTTGTGAATCGGCTCCGATCTTTTAGAGATATCGAAGGTCTGAATCAAAGCGATCTCGCTGAGATGCTCGGGATCTCAGTACCCATGGTGTCGGCCATCGAAAGTGGTCGACGAAGCTTCAATGGGGATCTGGCGGTCCTCGGGTACAGCGACGACCGACTGTTGCTACCGGACATGTCCGAACCCATTCACCGCGCACGTGCTTCGACAGCGGTGGCGGCAAAGAAAAGGGCGAAAGAGCTACTTCGTCTCGCTGGTGAGGTGTTCCGAGAGCTTCTGAATGTGACCGACAAAGCGCCCGCAGTTCTGTTGCACCGCCACACCATGGCGGCTGGTGACGATGAGCTGGAAGACCTGGCTCAAGAACTTCGTGGGATACTGGGACAGGAGGAATCCGGGCCCATTCGCAACCTGACCGCATTGGTTGAGCGGGCGGGTATATGCCTTGTTCCGATCTCCGGCCTGACGGGTCTCGATGGCATCTCAGCGTGGGTGGACGGTGTTCCGGTCATCGGCTTAAATCCAATGGTCCCAGGCGATCGTTTTCGCTTCAGTCTGGCCCATGAATGTGCACACCTGATGGTTCATGACCGAAGGCATGATGCGGTCGAGAATGAGGCCAACCAGTTCGCTGGAGCACTGCTGTTTCCGCGGGACGACTTCGACGCTGCCATGACCGACCGGCCCAAACTGTCGGACTTCGTTCATCTGAAAGGTAATTGGGGTATGTCCGCGGCTGCGATCATCTACCGGGCACACGAGCTGGATTACGTAGATGATGCACGCTTTCGTGCGCTACAGATTCAGATGTCGAAGTGGCGCAGGAACGAACCGGGACGATTCGAGCCGGTGGTGGGCGCGCTCCTGCCCCGTCTGATCGAAGTGAACGGCGGAAGCAGCAACGTCGCCAGTCGGCTCGGAGTGAATCCCAAACACCTACAGCAGCTGACGAATTGGAGTCACTTGCGCGCTGTGTGAAGCGGAGCAAACGATACAGACGCAACTCCGGAATCGAGCTAAAGCCCGATGTCCGTGACAGCGTTTCCAACGAGTGGTGCGTGTTCGCGTCGGTACACCTCGACGGAGTCAAGGCTGGCGTGGCCGGTCTGACGTGCGATGGCGGAGCCGTCGGCACCGTTGCGGGTGCCTTGGGTGACGAACCCGGCGCGCAGTGAGTGCCCGCCGAGCTTGGCGAGCGAGGCGGGGTCGAATCCGGCATGTTCGGCGCGGCGGCGGATGGCCTGGTGGATCGCAGCTCCGGACAGTGCGGTGCTGCCCAGGTTCCCATTCTTGGCAATCGCGCGAAGTAGCGGTGCGCGGGCGGCTGTGCGGGGTACTCCCCCACGGCACACGTGCCCATCGAACGGTTCCCGCTTCCGGAGCAGTCGGATCACGGACGGGCGGCCACCATTGTCGAACGCGGCCACGACCTGGATCCATCGGACGTACGCGCACGGCGGACAGGTCTCGTGAGACTCGGTGTACGGCAAAGCCTTCATCGCTCCCCTGCCCTCTTGGTCTGTTTTCGACTTCCGTAGCCGAATGTGAAGGCCGTCGTGCCGGTGTACGGTGACGTCCCCACATACCATCTCGGACAACTCGCTGCGGCGGTAAGCGCCGGCGAACCCGAGGAGCAGGATCGCGGAATCGCGGCGTTCAAGGACATCGCAGGCCCAGCCTCTGCACCGTTCTCGGGCGGTCGATACGAGCAACCTGATGTCGTCGACCAGCAACGGATCTCGTGGCGTGCGGGGGCGGTCCCCTGCCGCGGCGTACTCCCGCCGGATCCCCGACAGGGTTGCGGTGACGAGTTCGTGGGCGGACGGGGACAGGTGTCCGGTGGTGCGGTGCTGATGGTTGATCGCCGCAATCCAAGTGCCGAAAGTGGCGACGGCGTAGGCCCGCTCTCCTGTTTCGGTTCGGGTGTCTGCGGCGTCGACGAGGTAGGCGGCGACGGTGATCGGGTGCGCCGGTAGCGTCACGTGATCATTCGTCTCGCACCAGTTGGTGAAGCGTCTCCACGCCGCGCCGTAGGTCTTGCGCGTTCCCTCGGAGCGGGAGGACTGGACGGCGGCCGCGATCCGTTTTGCGACGGCGGGTGGGATTTCCGGCTCCACCGCGACCGACCTGCCAGCGTCGGCAGTGCCCGCAACGGCGGTCACTGCCGGTGTTCGGTTTGGTCGGAAGTCCATATCTGAAGCCTAGCGCAGGTCACCGACAAGCCTTCAGCGCAAAACTATGCTGAGCTGGCGTTTCACCGTAGACGGTGCGGAAAATGCAATTTACATTGCTTTAATCCTAGAAACTAAGGGTGACTAGTAATAACCATTGATCAGAGTGGCAGGTCCCCGATACACGGTGGCCCGAATATCGGGGACCTGCCAGAGCGGGCAAGCCCAACAGCTTTGCACGCCAGACGTTTCGACAGACTCATGGTGTTCACGAGCATGTCGACGGCGCGGCGCTTTGCAGCTGGGCTCAGAATTTTCCCTTCGCTACCTCCCGCAGTGCGTCCTTCTCCAGCTCGGCCTCGGCGAGCAGGCGTTTGAGCTTGCCGTTCTGCTCGCGAAGCTCCTTGAGTTCCTTCGCGGCATCGGTGTCCATCCCGCCGTACTGACGCCGCCAGTTGTACAACGTCGCCGCCGACACCTCGAGCTCCGCCGCGATCTCCTCTTGCGTCTTGCCTGCAGCGGTCAGCTCATCGGCACGGCGCAGTTTGCGCACGATGTCCTCGGCAGAGTTCCGTTTCCGTCCAGCCATGATCTCCATCGTCCTATCCGCCCAGCTCATGGGCAACAAGACTCTAAAACAAGATGGCACCGTTTACCGGGGACACGCCAAGAGCGCCTTTATCAGCCCCGCCGGGGCGCGAGCTGACGTACTGCGCATCTGGCACACACCGGCGTAGCTGGGCGGAAGTGGCCGCTCCACTCCCCCATCGTCCGAATCGGATGATTAGCAACAGGGCCTCGGCGGAAGAACTTCTTCCGCCGAGGCCCTGTCGATTTGAAAAAGTGCGTCAGATGTCCTGAAGCGTATTCACGAGCTCGCGTATGTCTTCCTCGCTGAGCGCTTCTCTGATCACTTCTGCCACTGACTGGGGATCGCTTTTCAGTTTCGTCAGTGCCCGGACGGCGGCGCTGCGGGATGCTATCTGCTTGTCAGCATCGGAGGGGCGGCGTGGCTTCTTGTCGTCTGCTTTCGGCGATGGCGGGTCCTGCTGGCGCGAGGCCCACTTAGCAACCTGCTCCGCAGACGGAATCTGCGCCAGCGCTCGAGCGTCTCGAATCGCGAGATCGCCCGAACGCAGTTTTTCCCGCAACTCAGGCTCTAGTTTGAGCAAGGCGCGCCGCTGCGAGATCCAGCCTTCTGAGCGTCCCAACTTTTGAGCGGCCTTGGTGGCGCTTCCGAGTTCAGTAACAAGGAGGTTGACAGCTTCTGCCTCTTCGATGACGTCAAAGTCTTGCCTGTCCAGGTTTTCAACTATTGATGCCCACAGGATGGCCTCTTTGGATGATGCGAGGCTGTCCTGAACGACTACATCCATTCCCTTGCGGCCATACTTCTCGCTCGCAGCAAGCCGGCGGCAGCCGTTGACCACAACCCAACGTGCAGAACCGATGATGGCGACATCCTCTGGCCAAAGATCGAGCCATCGTGCGCTCGTAACAACCGTCCCAGGTTGAAGCTGCCGCTCTGCGATCGTGGCCAGATCGGCGAGGTCCCCCACCGCTGATCGTGGATTCCGAGGGTTGGCTACTAGTTCGGACAAAGGCACGTCTGGTCTAAATTGGCCATCCACAGGGATGGTTGCATCCACAGGCGACCTATCCCCTACCGAACCAACAAGACTAGAAAAATCGACTCGGCCGCCTCGGGACTTCTGTGAAGTAGCCACTTACTTACCCACTTCCAGCTCGAGGCATAGGCGTTGGAAGTCCTCGCGTGCCTGCAGCGATGCCCGATTCGGCGGGTACTCGGTAACCACTTGACCTTGAGCTGCGGCTCGACTGTGCACTTTATAGTGCCGAACAACTGTGTTGGCGAGTGGCCAACCTTGCGCTTGGACGAAAGCTTCGGTCTGCTCGAGATCAACTCGGCCGTCTCTTGGATCCCAGTTGTTGATGACGACAATGAACGGGATTCCCTTTGGCTCAAGCACTTTGGAGATCGTGCGGGCTGTCGGGTCGAAGCTGAGTGGCTCCGGGACGATCGGGACAATCGCGAGATCGGTTACTGAAAGTACAGTGTCGAGCGCTTGCCCTGAAGTGCCGTTATCTACCGCCCCGGGGCGATCGCCAATCCAGCCCGGAGTGTCAACGTAAACGTGCTTGATTCCATCCAAGTTCGGTAGATGCCGGAGCATCTCGGGGTCGTCGATCTGAGTGACCCGAAATGGAAGGTCCTGCACTCGTTCGGCCCACCACACTGCTGAGCCCTGAGGGTCTATGGATGCTGCCAAAACTGGCGATTCGCTTTGCTTGGATCCGGATCGAGTCAGAACGTCATTTTTGACTGCCGCCAGGTTCATTGTGAGGGTACTCTTCCCCACTCCGCCCTTCTGGCTAATTATTACGTGTACGGGCATTGAGCCCACCTTCCGTTTGCTTCACCGCGTCGCGGCTACTTCGGTGTGGTGTTCTTGCGATGATCTTTACCGCGGTAAAGATCCGCGAGAACGCGTAGCACTTGGAGTTGCTTGCGCCCTCAAAATGTACATCACGAGGCGCGCTGAGTCCTCGG
Organism: Rhodococcus cercidiphylli; assembly: GCF_033042225.1. Classification (NCBI taxonomy): domain Bacteria; kingdom Bacillati; phylum Actinomycetota; class Actinomycetes; order Mycobacteriales; family Nocardiaceae; genus Rhodococcus; species Rhodococcus cercidiphylli. The sequence goes on along the minus strand of NZ_JAWLKE010000011.1, from coordinate 13,623 downwards.
TTAGAGCTTCGACTCGCCGGAGCATGTATGTGATCCGGTGGATAGCCCTCCCGCCGGGCTTCGGTGCTCACCGGCTCGTGACCGCTGCAGCATTTCTTACCGTCGAGCCTTTACCGCGGTGAACGTCGAAATCGCAGAGAAGGCGGTGCCCTGCCTGTCTGATTCACCATCTAGGTACGGGCAAGCCAGATTGCCGCGTCTGAGCGGATACACCTACACGCCGTTGCATAGTCGTGCGATGGTTCTGCCATAGGTGCAGCGGCCTGAGTGCTGCGGCTGGTGGCCGTCTCCCAACATAGGCTGGGTCGCTGGTCGGTTGAGCAGTTGTCAGGAAGGTTCGGTGCGGCCAGGTTCTGTCCGAAGTTGCGATCTTTACCGCGGTAAAGATCGGATACTTTGACCTAGCTGCAGTGCTGGGCAAGAGCTATTGCAGTTCGTGTAGGTGTGGTTGCATGTTGTTGCAGTGCTTTGCGATCTTTCGCGACCAGGAATTCTGATGCAGTTGCTGACAAAGTCGGAGTTAGTGTGCAATCGTTGTCGGGCGGGTTTCGGACAGTGCCAAGTTGGTTAACACGCCCATTCACGATGGGCGGGTCGTTACGCTATGTTTCCGAGCGGCCGCTGAATCCATGTCTTTACCGCGGTAAAGGGCGGCCTCGCACCGCCGGATGTTAATTGCTGTTCATGCGGGTGAGCCGTGGAAGGGGGAGGTCTAGTGAGTTCGCGTTCCACTATTTGCCATCCCGGCAATTTCAGCTATCCCGTTGCATGCTGGTTTGGCCTGAATTTGTACGGTGCACTTTTGTAAGTGCAATCGCGGTTGGTGCGCTCATTCGTGACCCAGTATCGAGGATATCGGAACCCTACTGTCTTTTGTCACTGTGACGAAAGGACTCGAGTTCAATTCGGGATTTACTGTTTCCGGGGCGATGTCCTGAAAACTCACAGTGCCTCTCCAGGGGCCAGTTGGAGGGCGCAGTCCTTCGAGTGGCGCTATTCGATGGGATCCGCTCTGACGGGCTTGGCCCGCGCTGGGGGAGTGGCATCGTCTATTGGCCCCGTGGTTGAGCAAGATCTATGTGATTGCCGGCTGCCGGGCCCCGCATGACGAAGAGGCTGGGCAACCCGATCCGCTTCCTTGTGATCTTTACCGCGGTAAAGGCCGGTCGATAGGGGGCTTGTGCATGTGGAGCTGCACGCTAGCCGTCGAGGTCCCTTTATGGCTACTCGGGCGTGCCTCCGAGGAGGGCCTCAGCGCCATGTTTCGTTGAGGCCGAGTGAGATGTTTGGAAGGCTGCATCATGATGTTGATGGAGCGATATAGCTGCGCACCAATGGGATTGCGGAAATATGGGAGTCGACTTGTGAGGTGGGGGCACGAAAGGTCTTAGCCTGGCTCCTTTGGATCGAATGCTTCATAATTGGAGGAGTGGGACGGAAGTAGCTCAGGTATTGCATGACCGACGTGGCGGTTGCGTAATACATAGTGGGATACAGGTTTCGATTGTATCGCGGTGCGTTCGATGCGATACTGTTGGGGCACTGTTGGGGCACTGTTGGGGCAGTGGGCGAATTGAGATCTTCACTTGTGCGATTCCATGAGTCGCCAATCCTGTTTGACGTTTGTCATCCGGGCGTATCCGAGCACCCGAATGCTCGCCGACGCTCTCGATGCCGTGGACGGCACCGGGCTCGGCGGATACGACCGGTATTTCGACCCGGCCGGTCAACAGCCGCTGTCGACTGCGATCGACCGGTGGGGCCACACCCCGTTGGCTGCGACTGCACTCACTTCGCGTGCGGTAGCGGGCATCGTGCGAATGCATTTGACGGACGGGCACCCACCTGCAGCCCACTGCGCGGTCACAACAGCCGGAGCGGATCGTGGCATCGGATCCAGTACCGCGGGTCGTGCTCGACCCCGACTACTACGAACATGGAACGCTTGCGCGTAGACACGCCCACGGTCTTCTCGATGACGTGGACTCTGTCCTCGCCGATGTCGAAACCCGCGCGGACAGCCTGTTGGAAGCACTCGTCGACTTTCTCGAATCGGAGACCACACGCGTGCCGGCCGATACCGTCGAGTGACAAGTGGTTCGTACTCGGGTTTGCAAAAAACTTGTCTTTCTCACGGCAGGGAGGCGGCGACGTCTCCGAAATCTCCGCGATGAAGATCGACCAGGCCGCGGACGAACGAGGCATCGATCTCGACCCCGTTCTGTGGGGTCTACGTCGAATCCGGGTCGTCCGAGAGTCGTGGGTTTCGGAAATCTTTCGGAGAGCGTCCGGTCCAGCGTTTGAAGGCGTGAGAGAAGTTGGCGAGGTCGCTGTATCCGAGTTCAGTAGCGATCTCGCTGACCGAAACCGAGCGGTCGAGGAGCCGTAGCATCGCGCGCTCGTACAGCAGCGATTGGCGCACCTTGCTGTAGGTGGTTCCTTCTTCGGCAAGCCGCCGTTTCAACGTGCTGCTGGACATTGCAATGCTTGTGCAACATCATGGTTGGTCCGCTGTCCGAGGTCCTTTTCCAACAGTTGCCTCACCTTCTCGGCGGATGTCATGGACCCACTCCGATGGGCGAGCGTTCGCTGCAGATCAGCGATAGCGAGTCGATATGCGAGAGGGTCCGAGAACCGACAAGCCTTGTTGAGGGTGTCCTCGGGTACGTGGACGAAGGAAATCGGAGCGTCGAAGAAACGGCGATTCGACCCCGGACCTTTGTCGTGGCTCGCCTCGGTCGGCTCCGGCCAGCTCAGATGGAGTGCCACCGGCGAGCATGACCAGCAGTCGTAATAACGCCGCCCACCGTAGGTGATGACCAAGCAGTCCAGTGCCGAATCCCCTGTATGCGCAGTGAGCCCGACGATCAGACCGTAGTCGCCAGCGTGGAACTGCGACTTCAACGCCGTGGAGATCAATGGCAGGTATGTCAGGAGATCGACGATCTCGGCGACCGAACCAGCGCTGATCAAAGGTGAACTCAGGGGCCCGAACGATGTCAACTGGGCCTGCTCGGCAAACGCAAATCCGAGTCGAGTGGCTTGGGCGATATCGAGTCGGGGTAGACCTCCCGAAACCACCGTATCGGTGCCTGCACGTCATGCTGAATGAGCGTCGCTTCACTGGTTCCTCCGCGGTGCATGATCGCACGAAGACGCGCGGCGGCGTCAGGGTCGAGTGCGCGGCGTTCGAGCAACTGAACGAACGCAAGCGGTGGCACACCCTCGTCGCTCAGCTTCACGATGATCCCTTTGACCCGAATTCACAAGTTTATGACTCCACCGAACATAGCCGTCGCTGGCGTTTGCGACGACGCTTTTGTCGATCACGCCAGGAACTGAGGTGGTGGCACGCCGGACGGATTCTTGTCCGGAAGGGCGCTATGAGTCTCTCGGGAATGGGGTATTGCGTGACACAGACCGGCGGTACACCGCTGTCGCTACTGTCGACCGAAACGGGTCGTCTTGCTCAACTCTGGATGGGCTTGTGAATCTTGGAACCCCTCGATGTACGGAGCGAGTAGGTCTGCGATATCGGTGGCGGTCTGGGCTCCGTCAGTCGGGGGCCGTGAGACATACGCCAAGGCCATCTGAACGATGGACGTGCTCAGGATATCGGCTTGGCGCTTCGGGGCTTGCACCCAGCATCGCTGAAATGTGGCAGAGAGGTGATCTGCGGCTCGCTCGACAAGCTGGGTGCTGTCAACAGTAATGAGCCGCAGGAGGTCTGCGGACGCGTCTTCTTCTCTTAGCGATCTGACCAATGGGTCACGTTCGGAGACGGCGAAAAACGCAACCAAACCTCGGGCGAGCGCCGACCTGATATCGCCAACACAAGTGTAGAGGCCATCGTCCACCACACTGACCAGCCGATCGGTCAATCGTATCGCGTAGCTCTCCGCCACACCGCGCCGGGACCCGAACTCGTTATAGATGGTCTGTCGAGACAAACCGGCTTCCTTCGCGACCTCGGACATGGTCACCGACTTCCAACTTTGCCGCAGCAGGAGAGCGCTCAATGCGTCTAACGCGGTCGCACGAAGCAGAGTGGTTGCCGCTGTCCGGTAGCTACCATCAGGGCGCGCAGTGTGGACGGAACTCATGAATAGAAGTCTAGGCACGTTCGGACATTGGTGGTGGGGGATGATGTTGCTGTCGCCAGCGCGTCGATGCCGCCAGTGATGCGACGAGTGGCGTTACTGGCGGGCGAACGAATCAGGCGCAGCGTTGAGCCGAACACCTACGAAGCACTCACCTGTTCTTTCGGTAGGTTTCCCGATCGACATGCAGCGAACACAGAGTGTGGCAAACCGGCACAACTACCGGCCTGTGGCGTCAGAAAGCGCTCTCTATTGCAAAGGTCGAGCTACGCACACCCCTCGTCTGCGTAGCTCGACCTACATCTGGCTGGTATTCGCGTCGTGAAATTTCGGCGTTCGATCAGACTCGCGCACCCATGATAAGTCAACGGAATCCACGCGGGTGCCAACATGAACAGTAGGAGCGGTGTCAATGTGAAAAATGCAAAATTTAACACAATATCTCGATTTCCACTGCATTCATGGAGGGCTGTAAAAGCCATCGTCGTGGTGTCGATCGTACTGGATCGGCACTGTTCTGCGATATGTCCAAGTTGGCCAAGTCGCAAGGAGTCCTTGTGCTTTATGCACAACTCAACCTTTCTTCTTGGTGTGTAGAAGACCGGTTATGTCTGCGTGGCCGTTCATTTCATGGATTGATGCACTTATGAATGAAGAGATATTCTCGGCCAACTCTACTTTTCTATTTTCTATCTCGTCCACAAGTGTTTCTATCAAATGAGTCTCTAGCGTTTAGTGTCATACTTCCCTGGTAGTTCAATTCTGGAGCGGCGCGCCATTTCGGTGACGATCGCTGAGGATCTAGCTTGTCGATGTCGGGGCTTGCTCCGCCGCCTGTGCACCTCGGCTTCTCGTGAGAGCTCATTGCTGGCTTCTGACGCACCGCCTCCTTTCGGTTCGGCTTGTCGGTGACGGAAGCGTCAACGGCTGGTGGTTGATGAGCTGCATCACTAATATCTGTACATATAGCGTGCATCTGTCCATTAATTGGACAAAAAGTCACCGTATGTATAGTACTGTGGGCAGGTAGGCAGGCCGTCGGCTTTGGTCAAACCCTCGAGGGTGCACTCTCGCGCTGGGGTCCAGGCCCCCGGGTCGAGGAGCAGTTATCCGGTTTGAAGAACCAGAAGGAGACGCCATGGCAACGCCACCGAGCAGTTCAATCGATTACGACGTCTTGATCGTCGGTTCGGGCTTCGGCGGGAGCGTGACCGCGCTTCGGTTGGTGGAGAAGGGGTACCGAGTCGGGATCCTGGAAGCCGGCCAACGCTTCGAGGACAAGGACTTCGCGAAGAACAGCTGGGATATCAAGCGTTTTCTGTGGGCACCGAAGCTTGGCCTGTACGGAATCCAGCGCGTGCACCTGTTGCGCGATTGCCTCATCCTCGCCGGTGCCGGAGTGGGCGGTGGATCGCTGAACTACGCGAACACGCTGTACAAGCCGCAGGCACCGTTCTTCGAGGACAAGCAGTGGGCGCACATCACCGACTGGAGCAGTGAGCTTTCTCCGTTCTACGACCAGGCCACCCGCATGCTGGGCGTGGTGCGCAATCCGCACATGACCCCCGCCGACGAGGTGATGAAGTCGGTCGCCGAGGACATGGGCGTCGCCGATACTTTCATTCAGACACCGGTGGGCGTGTTCTTCGGTGACGAGCCGGGAAGGACAGTCTTGGACCCGTACTTCGGTGGTGCAGGCCCCGAGCGCACGGGATGCATCGAATGTGGTGAGTGCATGACGGGGTGTCGTCACGGCGCCAAGAACACCCTGCTGAAGAACTACCTCGGCTTGGCCGAGCGCGCGGGAGCCGAGATCGTGCCGATGACGACGGTGTCCGGCCTTCGCCCCCAATCCGACGGCACCTGGGACGTCGACACCGAGCGCACCGGTGCTCGGCTCCGCAAGGGCAAGAAGACGTACAGCGCTGCCAATGTCGTGTTGGCGGCGGGCACGTGGGGCACCCAGAATCTGCTGCACAAGATGAAGGACACGGGCGCGCTGCCCGAATTGTCGGACACGCTCGGGGAACTGACACGTACCAACTCCGAGTCGATCGTCGGAGCGGCCAAATACGTGGTGGACCCGTCGATGGATCTCACGCGCGGCGTCGCCATCACGTCCTCGTTCCATCCCAGTCCGAACACGCACATCGAGCCGTGCCGCTACGGCAAGGGTTCCAACGCGATGGGCATGCTGCAGACCCTGATGACCGACGGCGGCGGGAAGATTCCGCGGTGGCTCAAGTTCGTGTTCGCGTTGATCGCACACCCGGTTCAGTTCGTCCGTGTGGTCAACGTCCGGCGCTGGAGCGAGCGCACGATCATTGCGCTGGTGATGCAGAATTTGGACAACTCGATCACCACGTTTACCAAGCGTGGGCCGTTCGGCCGCAAGATCTCGAGCCGGCAGGGGCACGGTGAGCCGAATCCGACGTGGATCCCCGAGGGCAATGACGCCACCCGGCGCATTGCGAAGAAGATCGGCGGCGTCGCAGGTGGCACCTGGGGAGAGCTGTTCAACATTCCGCTCACGGCCCATTTCCTCGGTGGCTGCGCGATCGCCTCGGATTCGGCGCACGGCGTCATCGATCCGTACCACCGCGTCCACGGATACCCGACGCTGAGCGTGGTCGACGGGGCGGCCGTGTCGGCCAACCTCGGTGTGAACCCGTCGCTGACCATCAGCGCGCAGGCCGAGCGGTCCGCCGCGCTGTGGCCCAACAAGGGTGAGCTGGATCTTCGCCCGGCACAGGGGCTTCCGTATCAGCGGCTCGATCCCATCGCCCCCAACTCGCCGGTCGTCCCGGTGGACGCTCCGGGTGGTCTGCGACTGCCGATCGTCGAGATCCGAAATGGCCATCTAGTCGCTGGTGAGACGGCTCCGCGGTGAAAGAAGTACTTGGTGAGCGCGCATTTCGAAACGGGAACTCAGCCGCTCGATGCCTTCATGTAGAGCGCAGAGCTGTCGCACTTCATATCTGGAGTGGACTCAGGTCGGATCTCTGAGGGCGAACCGTCTGACCCGAGTTCACAAGTTTTTGTCTACGGAACATGGCCGCCATTCACGTTTGCGGCGACACTGTTATCAATCGCGGAAGAAAATTGAGGAGTTGACATGGCAGCTGTAACTTTCGTCGCCCACGATGGTCAGAAGCACGAGGCGGCTCTGGTCGAAGGTCGATCGCTGATGCAGATTGCAACCGACAATGCTGTGCCGGGGATCGATGGGGACTGTGGGGGCGAAACGGCCTGTGGCACCTGCCATGTGATCGTCGACCCGCAGTGGTCAGGAGAGGTGGGTCTGTCCGGCGCCGACGAGGAAGAGATGCTGGCGATGAACCCCGAGCGTGAACCCACTTCTCGGTTGTCGTGCCAGATGGTGGCCTCGGAAGCGTGGGATGGCCTGATCGTTCGAACACCTGAATTCCAACTGTGATATGCGAAAGGCAGGCACGACAGCATGAAAGTTTCTGAGTCGATCACCGACAAGGTCCAGTCGACCATCCCGATAGGCCTGCAGATCCAGGGCGCTCATCTGTACGACAAGACCCGACGGTGGGTGACTGGAACGAATGGCAAGAAGATCTTCGTCGAAAGTCCCATCCCACCGGTCGAGGATGTCGAGCTCGCCGACATCGACCTCAGTAACCCCTTCCTTTACAGACAAGGGCGGTGGCAGTCGTACTTCGAACGGGTGCGCAACGAGGCACCGGTTCACTACCAACCCAACAGTCCGTTCGGCCCGTTCTGGTCGGTCACGCGCCATGCCGATATCGTGGCCGTCGACAAAAATCATGCGCTGTTTTCCGCCGAGCCGTTCATCGTCATCGGCGTCCCGCCCCGGTTTCTCGATATCGAGATGTTCATCGCGATGGACCCACCACGCCACGACAGACAGAGGGCTGCCGTCCAAGGCGTGGTCGCACCGAAGAACCTCCGGGAGATGGAGGGACTCATCCGATCACGCGTGCAGGAGGTGCTGGACGACCTCCCCTTGAACGAGCCGTTCGACTGGGTCCAGAATGTCTCGATCGAGTTGACAGCTCGGATGCTCGCAACTCTTCTGGATTTCCCCTACGAACAACGCCGCAAACTCGTCTACTGGTCTGATCTGGCAACCTCGATGGAGCAAGCCAACGGTGGGCCCTCGGACAACGACGAGGTGTTTGAAGGCATGCGTGACATGGCCCGTGGCCTCAGCGCTCTCTGGCATGACAAAGCAGCCAGGAGGTCTGTAGGGGAAGAGTCCGGTTTCGATCTGATCACCATGTTGCAGAGCAACGAGGACACCAAGGATCTGATCGATCGTCCGATGGAATTTCTGGGCAACCTCGTACTGCTGATCGTCGGTGGCAACGACACGACGCGAAACTCGATGAGCGGTGGCGTTCTTGCGTTGAACCAATTCCCCGACCAGTTCGAGAAACTGAAGGCCAATCCCGATTTGATCCCCAACATGAACTCGGAAATCATCCGATGGCAAACACCATTGGCGTACATGCGCCGAATCGCCAAAGCCGACACCGTTCTGAACGGACAATTCATCCGCAAGGGCGACAAACTGGTGATGTGGTACGCCTCGGGTAACCGCGACGAACGCGTTTTCGAGAATCCTGATGATTTCATCATCGATCGCGCCAATGCGCGCAATCACATCGCGTTCGGATTCGGTGTACACCGGTGTATGGGCAATCGACTGGCCGAAATGCAGCTGCGGATTCTGTGGGAGGAGTTGCTTCCCCGCTTCGAGAACATCGAGGTCGTCGGCGACCCCGAGTACGTTCAGTCGAATTTCGTGCGGGGCATCAGCAAGATGATGGTGCGCCTGACGCCTACTTCCAGCGCATGACATCGCAACGGGCGATCATCGTCGGCGCAAGCCATGCTGGGGCACAACTGGCAGCAAGTTTGCGCCAAGAGGGTTGGACAGGCGACATCGTCCTCATCGGTAACGAGTCTGCCACTCCCTATCAACGCCCCCCGCTGTCGAAGGCATACCTGGCGGGCAAATGCGTACTCGACGACATCGCCATTCGCAGCACGGACTTCTACTCCAAGCAAGGTATTCAGCTTCTGAACGCGCAGGTGGAGGCCATCGCTCGGTCGGAAGGCAACGTCGTTCTCGACACCGGCGAGAAGCTGGCCTACGACAAGCTCGCGCTGTGCACGGGAGCCCGTCCTCGTCGGCTCACCGTTCCCGGGGCCGATCTCCACGGGGTGTACTACCTGCGCACCGCAGCGGACGTCGAGAGGATCCGTATGGCCACCAGCCCTGGTCGGCGGGTGGTGATCGTCGGAGGCGGCTACATCGGACTCGAGACAGCGGCATCGCTGCGCGTACTGGGCGTACAGGTCACAGTCCTCGAGGCAGCTGGGCGTGTGCTCGAGCGGGTCACTGCCCCCGACGTATCGACGTTCTTCGAGCGGATACATCGCGAGCAGGGAGTCGACATCAGAACGAACGCGATGGTCGAGGGCCTGTCCGGTGACCGTGAGGTTCGTGAAGTCACCTTGGCCAGCGGGGAATCGATCCCCGCAGATCTGGTCATCGTCGGTGTCGGCGTCGAGCCGAACACCGACCTCGCCGCCGATGCGGGTCTTGTCATCGACAACGGCATCGTGATCGACGATCACACTCGGACCAACGACCCCGACATCATGGCGGCGGGGGACTGCGCGAGCCACGACATGGCCCGTTACGGCCGTCGACTACGGTTGGAGTCCGTCTCGAGCGCAGGAGAGCAGGCCAAAGTCGCTGCCTCGACCGCCTGCGGGAAGTCCAGAAAAATCGAAGCGTTGCCGTGGTTCTGGTCAGATCAGTATCACTTCAAGCTGCAGATCGCCGGCCTCAACACCGGATACGACGAAGTGGTTCTCAGCGGTGACCCCACCCGCGACAGTGATTTCAGTTGCTTCTATCTCCAGGCCGGTGAGCTCATTGCCGCCGACTGCATAGGTCGCCCGCGCGAGTTCATGTACAGCAAACGGGTGATCGCCCAGCGACTCCCCGTCCAACGCGAAGACCTGATGCTCGGCGGACTCGCGCGCAACTGACCGATCCTTTGGTCGTTGTGCACACAGCAACCGGCTTGCTCAGAAAAGGGAACATCAGCGATGACCATGACAGACCGCCCGCCCGGGGCACATACGAAGCAGCCACCACACGCGTACCTGGGAGCAACTGACTTCCTCGACATCGAGCACGAATCCGTGCGGGCGTTCACCGCCGCGGCAATCGGGGATGCGAGCAGCGACCGTGACAAGGCCAGACGCCTCTTCGCCGCCGTCCGCGACCAGATCTGGTACGACCCGTACACCGTGTCGGACGATCCGGCCCACTATCGAGCGAGCTTCGTCCTCGAGACCGGGCGCGCTTATTGCGTCCCGAAGGCGGTGCTCTTGACCGCAGTGTGCCGGGCGGCGGGTATTCCGGCACTGCTCGGCTTCGCCGACGTCCGAAATCACCTGCAGACCGAGGCGTTGCGCGCGCTGATGGGCGGCACCGACCTGTTCGTCTATCACGGCTACAGTCGTCTCTACATCGAGGGCCGGTGGTTGAAGGCCACGCCGGCTTTCAATGTCGAGTTGTGCGCTCGTTTCGGCGTGCCACCAGTGGAATTCGACGGCGATCGCGATGCTCTCATGCATGCCTTCACCGCAGACGGAGCCCAGCACATGGAGTATGTCCGCGAGCGAGGAGTCTTCGACGACCTACCCTTGGACGCGATCTTGACGGTGCTTCGGCACGCCTACGGACCGAAGATCTTCACGGGCGCTCACCCACTCGACGAGGCTTTCACCGGCACACCCGATCGCCGCACCCGGCCGTACGAAAATCCGGGGATCGAAACCCGCCGCGGGGGTCTCGATGAACACAAGCGGTGAGAACATACGCCCTGAACCCCGTATCGCGGCCGACTGCCGATCGGTCGGAGTTCTCTCCGCGAACAATCGCGGTCGTGAACACTCGGACTGCCTCGGACACCTTCGAATCGGGTGAGCCGATACCTGCTGGCAGAGCTGTGCCGCACGACTGTCTCGTCGGCGTGGCCGTGTTCTGGCCGACACCGGAAGTTGCACCGAACAGACGAGACCCGTTCTGCCGCCGGGGTTGCGGCTGCGCGCGATGAACGACCGATCCGAACGCCTCCCCGGGCACGAGACGCCGCGCGATACCCATATCCCTCTTCCGTGTGCGCAGCCGCTACCGCGAGAGCGGGTCGAACGGCGTGTCCCGATGTCGCATATCTATGCAAGGAGCGCAGCATGATGAACAACGCACCTCACACCCCCGCCAGGACCGTGGCGATCACAGGTGGAGCTCGCGGCATCGGCTATCAGACAGCGAAGGAGTTGATTCGACGAGGCCACCGGGTCGCCATCGGAGACATCGACGAGGCACGTGCGAAGGAGGCCGCCGCCGAACTCGGGGTGAAGGTCGTCACCCGACTCGACGTCACCGAACCTGACTCGTTCACAACGTTTCTGGACCTGGTCGAACGTGAACTCGGACCCCTCGACATCCTGATCAACAACGCGGGCATCATGCCTACCGGCCACGCCCACGAAGAGGACGATGCAGTAACCCGGCGGCAAGTCGAGATCAACGTCCTGGGGGTCATCTTCGGGACCAAACTGGCTCTTCAGCGAATGCTGCCGCGCCGCACCGGACACATCATCAACACTGCGTCATTGGCCGGCGAGCTCGCGGTACCTGGTTTGGCGACCTACTGCGCTACCAAGTTCGCAGTCATCGGATTCACAGAGGCCGCACGACTGGAGTACCGCAAGTCAGGGGTTCGACTGTCCACAGTCCGCCCGACGTTCACCAACACCGAACTCGTCGCCGGAACCGCCGGCGCAAAGGGATTACGCAACGCCGAGCCGGAGGAGATCGCCCGCGCGACAGCAGATCTGATCGAGTATCCACGCCCCTTCGTCCGCGTCACCCGTCTCGCAGGCGCAATGGTCGCGGCGGTGAAATTCGTCCCCCGGCGGTTGGCGACCGGACTGGGTGCGGCCCTGAACACAGATTCGGTGTTCCTCGCGGACGTGGACATGGCTGCTCGCCGAACGTATCTCGACAGAATCCAGAACAGCTGAGCGTGCCGACACGCGCGCTCGACCAGCCACCCGAAAGGCAGCCACAGTGACCCACACGACTCTGATCGAGAACTATCCCCACCGGATGGGAGGGCACTGCGGGTCAGGTGCAATGCGAGACCTTCTCCATTGGCACGGTCTGGGATGGGACGGACCACCCGACGAGGGGTTGGTGTTCGCACTGGGTGGTGATCTCGGTTTGTCCTACCTGCGATCGGCCGACCTGGTCCCACCGATATACCTGGTCGGCCGCGGTGCCGACTTCGAGATCGACTTGCCGCGCAGGCTCGGCGGACAAGTCGAGGTTCTCACGACCGACGATCCCGCTGAGGGATGGTCATGGGTTCGCGACGACATCGATGCGGGACGACCCAGCCTGGTCTGGGCCGATATCGCTGAACTGCCCTACCTACGGGTGAAACTGCAGATGAGTCGCCACGACATCGTGGTGATCGGCTACGACGAGATCGGGGGGACTGCCTCGGTCGTCGACAACGATCGGGCCGACGTGCAGGAGATCCCGCTCGACGCGCTGGCTCGGGCGCGATCCTCCACCTCGTTCCCACAACCGACACGTCACTGCACGTACCGAATCACATGGCCACAGACACTGCCGCCCGTGTCGACTGCCGCGGCCGCGGCCTTTGCCCGATCCGCCGCCAGCATGCGCGTCCCATCGACACCGGGAATAGCCGACCACGTACCAGCGGCCGGTGCCGAAGGATTGGCCGCGGTCGACCAGCTGGCAACCGACGTCAAGAGCTGGGTCGACCTTCCGCCCAATGACCTCGAGACGCTGCTGTTCAGTCTCGGTATCTTCATCGAAAAGGCCGGAACCGGAGGCGGGCTCTTTCGTCGGCTTCTCGCCGACGGCTGTACCGAGATTGCACGTCTGACCGGTGATCCCGCTACCGCAGACCTCGCGGTGGCCGCCGATCACTGCGCCCAGGCCTGGACCGAAACTGCCCGCGCCGGAATGGAACGCGGTCTCGGTGTGCGAACACGCGCAGCTGCGGTGGCCGTGTCGGCTGCCAAACTGCCTGCACTCGAGCTGATCCTGGTGGAGTCCCTGGAGTCTGCTTCACGCTCGCTGTCCGCCATCACGGGATGAGGCGCACCGTCGTTCGATGGCGCGCGGTAAACGGCGCATCGCACTGTGCTGCAGCCGCTGGTGTTGGATCGCCGCAGGCGTGCGGAGGCACCGAACGACCGAAGTTGCCGTACGGAACAGTCGAACGCCTCTCGGTGGACGCTGCATCGATGCCGTGTCGTTGCTCGGCAACAGACCCTGATCCCTGCCCCACGCCGACAACAATTCAGCCGCCGACGGAAGCCCTCGATGTAGCTCGGACCCGGAGAATGCCGTAGACACCGGCGGATCGGTGATAGATCTCAGCGATCGTGTCCCCGACGACCAGCC
>NZ_JAWLKE010000024.1:0-1380 GCF_033042225.1 Rhodococcus cercidiphylli | reverse complement strand
GGGAGTGTCAGATTAACGGTGGATCCGACCTTGGCGTCGGTTAGTTTCCGTTCGGGGTGATGCGTCCTTCGAAGGTGATCGCGAACGCGTTGAGCGCTGGCTTCCACCTCATCGCCCATCGTGCCTTACCTTTCCCGGTGGGGTCCAGTGCCCGCGTGGCGAGATACAAGCACTTGAGGGCCGCTTGCTCTGTCGGGAAGTGTCCACGAGCGCGCACTGCGCGCCTGTAGCGGGCGTTGACGGACTCGATCGCATTCGTCGAGCAGATCACCCGCCTGATCTCGACGTCGTAGTCCAGGAACGGAACGAATTCACTCCACGCGTTGTCCCACATCCTGATGATCGCCGGGTATTGCTGACCCCATTTCTTCGTGAACTCGGTGAATCGTTCCTTCGCCGCAGACTCTGACGGAGCGGTGTAGACCGGCCGCAGATCACGCGCCATCTCATCCCAATACTTCCGCGATGCAAACCGAAAGGTGTTGCGTATCAGGTGAATAATGCACGTTTGCACCACCGCCAGCTCCCAGACGGTGTTGATGGCATCCGGCAAACCCTTCAGTCCATCGCACACCACGATGCAGACGTCGGCGACACCGCGGTTCTTGATTTCCGTCAGAACCGCGAGCCAGAACTTCGCGCCCTCACCACCCTCGCCGGCCCAGATCCCCAAGATGTCGCGTTCACCGTTCACGGTGACACCGATCGCGACATACATCGGCCGGTTCGTGACCTGACCGTCCCGGACTTTGACGTGCACAGCATCGATGAACATCACCGGATACACGCGCTCGAGTGGCCGGTTCTGCCATTCGGTCATTTCCCCGACGACCTTGTCGGTGATGCGGGAGATGGTGTCCTTCGATACCGTCGCGCCATAGATGTCCTGAAAATGCGCGGACACCTCACCGGTCGTCAAACCCTTTGCCGTAAGCGACAATACGATCTCATCGATCCCAGTCAGCCGGCGTTGACGCTTCTTCACGATCTGCGGCGCGAAGGAGGAATCGATGTCCCGCGGGACTTCGATCTCCACCGGCCCGATCTCGGTAAGCACCGTCTTCGAGCGAGTGCCGTTACGGGAGTTGCCGCTGCCGCGGCCAGCAGCATCATGTTTTTCGTAGCCGAGGTGCTCGGTCATCTCCGCATCCAACGCGGTCTCGAGGACATTCTTGGTGAGCTGATTGAGGAGCCCGTTCGGGCCCATCAACTCCACGCCCTGCTCCTTGGCTTGCGCCAGGAGCTGCTCGGCCAACTGCTTCTGATCCACCTCGGTCGCTGCCATGGGATCCAGTGTTTCGGTCATCGTCGATCCTTCCCACCAAGCTGAGCTCGGCGTGTCGAACCAAGGACCGGATCAACCGTTATTCAGACAGTCCC
>NZ_JAWLKE010000023.1:0-1552 GCF_033042225.1 Rhodococcus cercidiphylli | reverse complement strand
AGCCGCTCTCATATGGAGGTCGGCCTGTCAACGACGGCATGGTGAAGCGGTGGCACGCACCGTCGTGTGTGCCACCGCTTCCTGTTGCCGGGATGGTGATCGATGCGAGTGGGAGGTGAGCGTGTCGTAGTGTTCGACGCGTCGTCAACTCTCATATACGCGGGTTGGTTACCGCAGGACGGACTGTTTCGGCTGGAGTGGATCGCAAGTCTATGAGTCGAGCGTGATCCCAACGCGCAGTTGAGGATTGCTCATAGGCGGCTAGCGGGTCACTCCCAGACGCTCGGCCACATCCCACATCGTCGTCGACCGTTCATTCCGGACATCTATCCCGACGCAGATCGCTACTTCGGCGTCGGAGCTTCAGTCATTCCTCGAGCGTGGCCAACGACCAGCACCAGCCGGCCAGCTCTCGTGCGATCCCGGCATTGGCGACCACCGCACGTTTACCGCGTTCGTCGAAATGTTCCCACCGTGCGTGCAGCCGCCGGTTCGCTTGATGTCCTCGCGCTTTGGCTTTGGGAGTCGACGCCTTCCACCGTGCCACCAGTTCACGCCCCGGCCGATACGGCTTGCGATGATGCCAGGCAGCCTCGACCAGCAGTCGGCGTACGTGAGCATTGCCGGTTTTGCTGACACCGCCCTGCGACCGGGATTCACCGGAAGAATGCTCGGTCGGGATCAACCCGACGAACGCACCGATCGAGCGGCCGGTCAACCGGTCCCACTCACCGATCTCCGTCGCCAAACCGAACGCTGTCAACGTCGCCACCCCACGAAGGCACCCCAGCCGGGTCACCACCGGAGTGAACGACGAATGCGCAGCCATGTCCGCGATGGCGGTATCGAGACGATTCCGGCGTTCGGTGGTGGCGATGACGGTCTCGTAGGCGGTGTCGTAGGTGATCTGCAGTGCACGTGAATCGAACCGCTGGCGACGTAACCACAGATCGTGGGCTGCGGTCCAGGGTTTGCCGCCGCTGTAGATGATCCCTTGACGCAGCAGCACATGTGTCAGGCGATGCTGTGCGGACACCAGATCGCCGCGGCAGTCCTCCCTTGCTCGCACCAGATCACGAGCGGACTCCTGCTCGGTACTCGGAATCAGAACCGGCACAATAGAACTCAAATGAAGCAACCGAGCCAAATGCCGGGCATCACGGGCATCGGTCTTGATGCGGTCACCAGGGGGACGCTGAATTTTCGACGGTGCCGCCACCACACAATCGACACCGGCGGCCAACAGAAAACGGGCCAGACCGAAACCGGTCGGGCCCGCCTCGTAGACGACATGCACCAGTCCTGGCAGCGAACGAATCCACTCCAGGATTTCTTTGTGATCAGGCGACATGCGACGCTCGAACAACTCGCCCGTCTCGCCATCCAAACCGCACGCCACCACCGATCGTGCGTGCACATCCAAACCAACACTCGTACGATGATTCTTCACTGGGGCCTCCCACATCTGTGGCTCTACCGGCCAGGACCCACTCCTGTCGGCAACCCACGCTTACATGCGGAGGGGCCCCAGCCAAGACCTCCATACCGTCTA
>NZ_JAWLKE010000022.1:0-1799 GCF_033042225.1 Rhodococcus cercidiphylli | reverse complement strand
CTCCGGATCGATTTTCTTGGGCATGTGCTCATCCTTCCTGACTCAGAAGGAAGCGGCATCAAACCTAGGGTGATTCACCGCGGCGTAGTTGCGTTCGCGGTCGGTCCGCGGTGGCGGTGTCTCGCCGGCTTGGGTGGCCTCGAATTTGTCGATGGTGCGTTTGACGGTTTTGTGGGTGGTGCCGCAGAGCTCAGCTGCTCCTCGGTACGACCCGACTTCGCGGTAAGCGGAAATGATGTCCATGCGTTCCTTCGCAGACTTCAATGGAACTCCCCGGGCGGTGCGGTGTGTGGTTGGCACCTTCACCGTCACCGCTCGGGCCTCGAGTTCCTGATCGACACGACGAACACGGGGTGGGGACTTTCAGTTGGCCACCAGTGGGGACCTCGACCTGGCCACCAGTGGGTACTTTTTCATGGCCACGGACAGGAGGTCTCCAGTTCGAGATCCCGCTCAAGGACAATATGACCCCCGGTGACGTGGTTCGTGCACCCGTTGGCTTGCGGCTCGAACCCGGGCAAGACCTCGGCGCGAGCATCACATTGACCGGACCCACCATTCCAGCGCCCGTTCCTCCGGCAACGACCACGTTTGCCACCGCACTTCGCTACACGGTGTACTCCGGCGTTTCCGCGACAGACTGCGTCGCAGGCACTGTGGGATCGACACCCGTCGTTGCACCGAACTCGCCGTTGAGTGCCGGCACCACGGCACCGATCGAGATTCCCAGCGGAGTAGCGGCCAACGCTGGAACGCCTGTCGAACTGTGTTTCGTCGTGACCTTGCCTGCCGGTACGACTAACGCAGTGTCTGGCCAGAGCACCGGCGAGCTCGTCTGGGACTTCGCCGGCACTTCGATCGCCTAGATTTTCGGTGACAACTGTTCGCTCCCGACAGCGGCGGGCACTGGCGGCAGGGGGAATAGTCCTAGGTTTCGGGGCTGTTCTCGTTGCCGCCAGCTGGACCGACAACGTCCTCGGCTTCGCCAACTTCCAGTCGGGGCAGTTCGGCATTCAGTCCAGCGTCGACAACGGGGTGACGTGGAGCTCGAACCCGGTCACCGGCACCAACAATCCGCTGTCGTTCGCCCCCAGCGTGAATGCAGTAGTTCCTGGTTCGGTCTCCTACGCGCCTATTCGGCTACGAACCGATGTGGGTTGACTCGCTGCAACGATCGAGCTCAACGGTGCACAGTTGACGGGAGATGCAGGGCTCGGAGGTGCACTCTTGTATCGCGCGGTCAAGCTCGCTACACCAGCATCGCCCTGTGGTAGTGCAGCTTTCACGGGTTTGCCCTCGTGGGTCGTCGGTAGTGCCGGTGCAGTGAGTGTGACGACCGGCTCTGCCCCCAACGTTTTCACACTTCCTGCCGGCACCCCGACGAGTGAGGGTGCATCAATCACCGTGTGCTTCGAGATCAGCTTGCCTGCCAGTCCGGCCAACTGGGCCAATCCAGCGCTGCAAGGAAAAACTGCGACCCCCGACTGGGCTTTCGTCGGCACTTCATAGGAAAGACACCATGACACGAGCGCGACACGGAACCGCCGAAGCGAAGCCTTCGGTGTGGTCGAGGGCCGGCGACTGGCTCTTGAACATCTTGGCTGTCGGCGGAGTTGTCTGCATAGCCCTGGTCATCTGTGCCTTCGCCTTCAACATCACCCTCATCATGTTCAAGACGGGGTCCATGTCACCGGCTATACCGACCGGATCATTGGCCGTCGTGGGACTGTCTGAATAACGGTTGATCCGGTCCTTGGTTCGACACGCCGAGCTCAGCTTGGTGGGAAGGATCGACGATG
>NZ_JAWLKE010000010.1:0-172467 GCF_033042225.1 Rhodococcus cercidiphylli | reverse complement strand
CTGCGCACATGGTGCCCTCTGCGTTCGTGATGTTGGAGTCCATTCCTCTGACTCCGGCAGGCAAACTCGACCGCACCACACTCCCCGAACCCGATTGGTCCGCTCAGGTCACGTCCGGTCGCGACGCGGACAATGCGGTCGAGAAGACGTTGGCCGGACTGTTCGCCGAGGTGCTTCGACTCGACCGTGTCGGCGTCGACGATTCGTTCTTCGCTCTCGGCGGCGACAGCATCATGTCGATTCAGTTGGTCTCGCGCGCCAAGGCGGCCGGACTGTCTCTGTCGCCACGAGATGTCTTCGAGCACAAGACGGTTGCGGCGCTCGCCGAGGTGGTCGCGTCCTCGGACGGCACCGCACCTCTCGTACTGGAAGAGTTGCCCGGCGGCGGCGTGGGCGATGTACCTCTGACTCCGATCGTGGCGTGGATGCTCGATCGGACGGACGTTCTCGACAAGCACACGCAGACGGCGGTTCTCACACTTCCGGTCGACATCGAACTCGATGTGCTCGAAGCCACCGTCCAGACGGTCCTCGATCACCACGACATGCTTCGCGGTGTCCTGCACCGGGGTGAGCACCCCGCGATGGAGGTTCTTCCCGTCGGATCGGTCTCGGCGAACTCGGTCGTGCACCGCGTGACCTCGACAACCGTTCGGGGGCAGGAGTTCTCGGAGCAGGCAAACGCCGAGGCAGAAGCAGCAGTCGGCCGGCTGGCACCCGATGCCGGTGTCATGATCCAGATGGTGTGGTTCGACGCCGGCTCCGAGGGGAGCCGTCTGCTCGTCGTCGCCCACCACCTGGTCGTCGACGGCGTGTCCTGGAGAATCCTGGTTCCCGACCTCGCGTCGGCGTGGGCCCAGATCATCGGCGGAAGCACTCCCGAGCTGGCTCCGGTCGGCACCTCCATGCGTCGTTGGTCGCACGGTTTGCGTGAGGTCACCGCCACCCGCGGGGACGAACTGGCGATCTGGCGCGACGTTCTGGCACAACCGGATCCACTCATCGGATCGCGAGCACTCGATCGCGAGATCGACGTGTACCGAACAGTGGCCAAGGTCGAGTTGACGCTGTCCACCGACGTCACCGAGGGGCTACTGAGGGCACTGCCCGACGCGTTCCACGGCAGCGTCAACGACGGCCTGCTCGCGGCTCTCGCCCTCGCTACGGCGGTGTGGCGACGTGGTCGGGGAGTGGTCGTCGACGACGCTCTCATCTCGCTCGAGGGTCACGGCCGCGAGGACCACGTGGTGCCCGGTGCAGATCTCGGCCGGACCGTCGGTTGGTTCACCACGATCTACCCGCTCAGGCTGACCCTCGCCGATCTGGATCTGGACGACGCACTCGCAGGCGGCGTCGACGCAGCGCGTCTGATCAAGTCGGTCAAGGAGCAGCTGCTGGCCGTTCCGGACCACGGTATCGGCTACGGCATGCTCCGCTACCTGGACGAGGACGGTGCCGCTGCACTGCGTGACTTCCCGGCTCCCCAGATCAGTTTCAATTATCTCGGGCGCTACAGCACCGATGTTCCCGACGAGCTTCGCGGACACGGCTGGCTTCCGGTCGACGACTCCGGTGTCGGCGATTCGCAGGACGAGGATCTGCCGGTCGCAGCCGTTCTCGACATCAATGCCGTCACCACCGCAACGCCGACCGGCCCGCGGCTCGAGGCGACGTTCGCTTTCCCCACCGGTGTGCTCGACGCGGACGAGGTCACCGAGCTGGCGGAGCTGTGGCGTCAGGCCCTGACCTCGCTGACGCAGCTGGCCCAGCGACCGGGGGCCGGTGGCTTCACGCCCTCCGACCTCGATCTGGTGCGGCTCGATCAGAGTTCCATCGACGACCTCGAACGGGTCTATCCCACGCTGGACGACATCTGGTCCATGACGCCGCTGCAGGCCGGATTGCTCTTCCACGCCGAGCTGTCGGATCAGTCCGTCGACGCCTACATCGTCCAACTGGTGCTGGAGTTGCGCGGAAGCGTCGACGAGGCGCGGTTCCGGCGTGCTGCTCGGGGGCTGCTGCGTCGACACGCGAACCTGCGGACCGCTTTCGTGCACAACAGCGACGGCGAGTCGATTCAGATCGTCCACCACGACGTGGATGCCCCCTGGTCGTCGATCGACCTGACCGGACTGGATCCGGAGGATCGAGCCCTCGAGCTCGATCGCATCGAACACGAGGACCGTGCCACTCGATTCAACATGGCACAGGCACCTCTGTTGCGCTTCATGCTCATCACCGTGGCACCGGGCGAGTGGCGCCTGGTGATGACCAACCACCACATCCTGCTCGACGGCTGGTCAACGCCGCTGTTGCTCAAGGACCTGCTGACGCTCTACGTGGTCGACGGTGACGAGACCGTGCTCCCACGAGTTCCGGCCTACCGCGACTACCTGTCGTGGCTGGCCAAGCGTGATCGCTCGTCGGCTCTCGAAGCGTGGACGAACGCTCTCGCCGGTTTGTCCGAGCCGACGCTGTTGACGCCGGTCGAGAGCCGACGCCAGGAATCGACGTTGGCGGGCCGCTCGTTGGTCTCACTCGATGTGGAGCAGACGAACCGCTTGCGCAGCGTCGCTCGCGCCCGTGGCGTGACGATCAACTCCATGGTCCAGGCGTCCTGGGCGCTGGTTCTCGGCACTCTGACCGGACGCTCCGACGTCGTGTTCGGTGCCACCGTGTCCGGACGCCCGCCGGAGGTCTCCGACATCGAGTCGATGGTCGGGTTGTTCATCAACACTCTGCCGGTCCGGATCGTGCTCGATCCGTCGGAGACACTCGGTGAGTACCTCGAACGGGTGCAGTCCGAACAGGCCGCGCTACTCGATCACCACTACCTCGGCCTCACCGACATTCAGCGAGCAGTCGGACCGGCCGTCTCCTTCGACACCCTGACGGTGTTCGAGTCGTACCCGATGGACCGCGCGGGGTTGTCGGCGGAAACCGACCTCGCCGGAATGCGGGTGCACGACGTACACGACGGAAGCGACACGGCGCAGTATCCTCTGACCTTGGTCGCCATGGTCGACGACCGGCTGCACATCGAGGCGAAGTACCTGCCGGAGTTGTTCGAGCACAGCGTCGTTGCGGCGACGGTCGACAGAATCGTGCGTGTTCTCGAGGCCATCGCAACCGACACCGGTCGACGCGTCGGATCGCTCTCGTTGCTGTCCGAGGACGAATTGCGCCGGGTGGCACCGGTTCGTGGACCGGCATCGTCGGATGCTCGACTGCTTCCCGATATCTTCACCGACGCTGCCGCAGTCGACCCGCAGGGCACCGCTCTGTGGAGCGACGGCCGCACCGTGGACTATGCCGAACTGGACGCGCAATCGTCTGCTCTCGCAAGAACTTTGATCGCTCGCGGTGCCGGCCCGGAAACTGTCGTTGCACTGGCTCTGCCACGGTCCGTCGAATCCGTCCTCGGCATCTGGGCAGTCGCCAAGACCGGGGCGGCATTCCTGCCGATCGATCCGAGCTACCCGCGCGATCGCGTCGAACACATGCTCGTCGACTCGAACGCGTCGATCGGTCTGACCCTGTCCGAGCACGAGGCCGCGGTCTCCGGTCTCGGCTCTGCTCGGTGGACCGTGCTCGACCACGACGACACGCGCACCGAACTCGCCGGTCACTCGACCGCCCCGGTTCGCGACGGCGACCGAATTCGCCCGATGCACATCGATCAGCTCGCGTACCTGATCTACACCTCGGGCTCGACGGGTGTTCCCAAGGGCGTCACCGTCACCCACCGCGGGCTGGCGAATCTGGCCGAGGAGGAGCGGACTCGTTTCGAGGTGACCCCGGGCGCTCGGGTTCTCGCGTTCGCGTCCCCGAGCTTCGATGCCTCCATCCTGGAACTGCTGATGGTGTTCTCCGGTGCCGCGACCATGGTCATCGCGCCGACCTCCGTCTACGGCGGCACCGAGTTGGCCGAACTGCTTGCAGCACAGCACGTCACGCATGCGTTCGTCACGCCCGCCGCGCTGGCATCGGTGGATCCGGACGGCCTGACCGAGTTGGCCGTGGTGGCCACCGGTGGCGACGTGTGTCCGCCCGAGCTCGTGGCTCGCTGGGCACCGGGCCGTCGGATGTTCAACGCGTACGGTCCCACCGAGGCGACGATCTTCTCGTCCATCAGCGATCGACTCGACGTCGACTCCGCCATCGACATCGGTTCTCCGACAATCGGTTTCAGCGAGGTGGTCCTCGACGCACGACTGCATCCCGTTCCGGTCGGGGTCGTGGGTGAGCTCTATCTCGCCGGGCCGGCACTGGCTCGTGGCTACCATTGCCGATTCGGTCTGACCGCAGACCGTTTCGTCGCGAATCCATTCGGCGAGAGCGGTGCCAGGATGTACCGCACCGGCGACGTGGTGCGGTGGACCGAGTCGGGAACGCTCGAGTACGTCGGACGCAGCGATTTCCAGGTCAAGGTGCGCGGCTTCCGCATCGAACTGGGCGAGATCGACGCCGTCCTGACCGACCATCCGATGGTCGAGTTCGCCACCACCGTGGGTGTCGACGGTCCGACGGGCAACACCATTCTGGTCGCCTACGTCCTCCCGAGGTCCGGCGAGCAGGTCGATGCAGCAGCTCTGCGCACTCATGTCTCGAGTTCGCTACCGACCCACATGATCCCGACGGCCTTCGTCGCACTGGAGTCGATTCCGCTGACACCGGCAGGCAAGTTGGACCGCAATGCCCTACCTGCACCCGACCTCCATCTCGGGGGCGACTCGCGTGCACCGCGGAACGACACCGAGCAGGTCATCGCCGATATCTTCGGCGAGGTACTGGGGATCGACAGCGTCGGAATCGATTCGAGCTTCTTCGATCTGGGTGGCGACTCGCTCAGTGCCACCAGACTCACTGCGCGCGTCAACTCCGCCCTCGGCACCACGATCAGCGTCCGCGCATTGTTCGAGGCTCCCACCGTCGAGTCACTTGCGGTGCGAGTGCTCAGCAACCCGGTCGGCACCCTTCGCCGTCCCGCACTCGTGGCGAAGCCGCGACCGGATTCGATTCCGTTGTCGCTTGCGCAGCAACGAATGTGGTTCATCAATCAGTTCGACGTGACCTCGGCGGCGTACAACATCCCGCTTGCGGTGAGACTGACGGGTCGACTCGACATCGCCGCGATGAGCGCGGCCGTCGGGGACGTCCTGGAACGCCACGAGTCGCTGCGGACGGTGTTCCCCACCCGCGGGGATCGTCCTGAGCAGAAGATCCTCGACGTGCAGGCGGCGAGAACCGAACTCGTCGTCGTCGATCTGGACGCCACCGAGGTCGTTGCGGCCATCTCGGCCGCTGCTGCAACAGGATTCGATGTCTCGACCGATCTACCGTTCCGCGCGGTCCTGTACCGGATCGCACCGGACGAGTTCGTGCTCTCGATCGTCGTGCATCACATTGCTGCCGACGGCGCATCCATGGCACCCCTGGCGCGAGATGTCATGGTCGCCTACGGCTCTCGCGCGGCTGCCGGCGCGCCGATGTGGACACCGCTCGACGTTCAGTACGCGGACTTCGCACTCTGGCAACGCACCGTGCTCGGCGACGAGTCCGATCCCGCGTCCCTCGCCGCGCAGCAGTTGGACTTCTGGAAGACCGCCCTGGCGGATCTTCCCGATGTTCTGCCGCTACCGCTCGATCACCCGCGGCCCGCTCGGCAGTCCATGCGCGGCAACAGTGTTCGGTTCGAGATCGACCGCACCACTCATGCCGGGCTGGTCGACCTCGCGCGTGCCAACGAGGCGACCGTCTTCATGGCCGTCCACGCGGCGTGGTCGATCCTGATGGCGCGCATCAGCGGCACCGAGGACATCGCTGTCGGAACGCCGATCGCCGGACGAGGTGACGCTGCACTCGACGATCTGGTCGGCATGTTCGTCGGCACCCTGGTTCTGCGCACGGAGGTGGCACCGCAGCTTTCGTTCACCGATCTGCTTCGGGCCACGCGTACAGCCGATCTCGCGGCGTTCGAGAACACCGATGTGCCGTTCGAGCGGTTGGTCGACGTTCTCGACCCCGCTCGTTCGACCGACCGCTCGCCGTTGTTCCAGGTGCTTCTCGAGTTCCAGAACAACACGTCCGCGACGCTCGAACTGCCGGACCTCACGGTCGAAGCCGTCGACATCGATGCTCACATTGCGAAGTTCGACCTGCAACTGACCGTCGCCGAGGAGTTCGACGAGGCCGGTGCACCGGCCGGGATGACCGCCGCGATCACCTACGCGACCGACTTGTTCGAGGAATCGTCCGTCGAGGAGTTCTCGGCACGATTCGGTGCCGTGCTCGCCTCCGTGACGAGCGATCCCGAGCGCGCAGTCGGCGATATCGATCTGCTCCTGCCGGGTGAGCTCGACGCCATGACGCATGACTGGAACCACGCTGGCCGGGTGGCATCCGATGCGACGCTGGCCGATCGCTTCGCTGCTGCCGCTGCGCGATTCCCCGATTCGCGCGCCGTCGTCTTCGGAGATCACACGCTGACCTACGCCGAGCTCGACGACCGCTCCAGCCGCCTCGCACGGCTTCTCGTACAGCGCGGTGTGACGTCGGAATCGCTGGTAGCGGTCGCGATGCCTCGCAACGAGGAGCTGATCGTCGCGCTGCTCGCGGTGATCAAGTCCGGTGGCGGCTACCTTCCGATCGACGTGTCCTACCCAGCGGACCGGCTGGCGTTCATGCTCGAAGACGCCTCGCCCGTCTGTGTGATCTCCACTGTTGCCGACAGTGCGGCGGTGCCCGCCTCGGATCTCGATGTCCTCGAGATCGATTCGCCCGAGCTGATCGCGGAGCTGGCCGGCATGTCGGGTGCCCCGCTGACCGACGCGGACCGTTCGGGTGGAACCAGCGCCGATTCCATCGCGTACGTGATCTACACCTCGGGCAGCACCGGTCGCCCCAAGGGCGTGCAGATCGCGCACCGCAACGTGGCGACGCTGTTCGCGAACACCGCTGATCTCTTCGATTTCGACGATCGTGACGTCTGGACGATGTTCCACTCGTACGCGTTCGATTTCTCGGTGTGGGAGCTGTGGGGACCGCTGCTGCACGGTGGAACACTCGTGGTCGTCGACTACTACACGGCACGCTCTCCGGAGCTGTTCCGCGAGTTGCTGGTTCGCGAGCGGGTCACGGTGCTCAACCAGACACCGACGGCGTTCTACCAGTTCGCGGAAGCCGATCGTGTGGCCACCGGAAACCTCGCCGGCACCACGGACTCCGATCTCTCGCTGCGCTACGTGATCTTCGGCGGCGAGGCACTCGATCTCGGGCAGTTGGCTCGCTGGTACGCCCGGCACGACGAGTCCGCCCCGACTCTGGTCAACATGTACGGCATCACCGAGACGACAGTCCACGTGAGCCACCTGGCCTTGACCGAGCAGTTCGCGGCATCGGCCTCGGCCAGCGTCATCGGTCAGGCCATCCCCGCACTGCGCGTCGCCGTTCTCGACACGCGTCTCAATCCGGTACCACCCGGCGTCACCGGTGAAATGTACGTCTCCGGGGCACAGCTCTCTCGCGGATACCTGGGCCGGGCCGGCCTGTCGGCCACCCGTTTCGTGGCAGATCCGGCCGGAGAAGCCGGTGCCCGGATGTACCGCACCGGTGACACCGCACGGTGGAATCGTGACGGCGCGCTCGAGTACCTGGGCCGCAGCGACATGCAGGTGCAGCTGCACGGCTTCCGTATCGAACTCGGCGAGATCGAAAGCGCGCTGTTGGCGTTCGACGGTGTCGCGGCGTCCGTGGTCTCGGTTCGAGACGACGGATTCGGTGATCGACTGATCGGATACGTCGTCGCCGAGGCGGGCCGAACACTCGACCACTCCGCCGTTCTCGAATTCGTCGGACACTCACTGACGTCGTACATGGTTCCGGCCGCTTTGATCGTGCTGGACGAGCTGCCGCTCACCGCCAACGGAAAGCTCGACCGCCGGGCATTGCCGGCTCCGGACTTCTCCGCCAATGTCACCGAGAGCCGTTTGCCGGCAACCGAAGTCGAGTCCATTCTCGCCGGATTGTTCGCCGACGTCCTCGGCCTCGACACCGTCGGCGTCGACGACTCGTTCTTCGCGCTCGGCGGCGACAGCATCATGTCCATCCAGCTTGTCTCACGCGCCAAGGCGGCCGGTCTGGTCCTGGCTCCGCGCGACATCTTCGAGCGCAAGACCGTCGCGGCATTGGCCGAGGTCGTGGTCCTCGGAGGCGACGTCGTCGTACTGGAAGAACTCGACGGTGGGGGAGTCGGCCCGCTGCCCCTCACTCCGGTCGTGCGTTGGATGTTGGAGCGCAGCACCGACTTCGGGCGCTACACCCAGACGGCACTGCTTCAGCTCCCGGTCGGTATCGAGAGCGTCACGCTCGAGCGCACCGTGCAGGCCGTGCTCGATCGTCACGACATGCTGCGATCGCGACTGTTCCAGGACACGGACGGAATCTGGCACGAGGAAGTAACTCCGATCGGCACTGTGTCCGCCGCGTCGGTGATCCACGCGGTCTCGGTCGATTCCGTGGACGGTCCCGAATTCTCCTCCCGTGCCGCAACGGAACTCGACGCTGCAGCAGATCGACTGGTCCCCGCCGACGGGGTCATGGTGCAGATGGTGTGGTTCCAGGCCCCGAACGGGTCCGGCCGACTGCTCGTCGTCGCACATCACCTCGTGATCGACGGCGTGTCGTGGCGCATCCTCGTCCCGGATCTGGCGACGGCCTGGAGCCAGATCGTCGCGGGCGACACGCCTGCGCTGGCACCGATCGGCACATCGATGCGACGGTGGTCCACCGGTTTGACCGAGGTCACCGCGGGCCGCGCCGACGAAATCGGCCTGTGGCAGCGCATTCTGAACGGTGACGATCCGACGATCGGTTCGCGACCACTGGACAAGCGCGTCGATGTCGACGCGACCGTCCAGCGCCTCCGCACATCGCTCCCGGTCCAGGTGACCGAGCGACTGCTGACAGCGGTGCCGAATGCCTTCCGCGGCAGCGTCAACGACGGTCTCCTGGCCGGGCTGGCATTGGCACTGACGGCGTGGCGTCGCGAACGGGGAGCCTCGGTTCGCAGTGCGTTGATCACACTCGAAGGCCATGGCCGTGAAGACGCCGTGGTGCCCGGAGCCGATCTCGGCAGAACCGTCGGCTGGTTCACCACGATCTTCCCGGTTCGACTCGATCTCGGCTCCCTGGACATCGCCGACGCGTTGTCCGGTGGCGACTCCGCTGGAGCCTTGATCAAGGCCGTCAAGGAACAGCTGCTCGAGATCCCCGATCACGGAATCGGCTACGGCATGCTGCGGTACCTGGACTCCGACGGGACCGAGGCACTGTCCGGTTACGCCGCTCCGCAGGTCAGCTTCAACTACCTCGGGCGCTTCTCGACCGGATCGTCCGAGGGCATGGAAGACGTGGGCTGGATTCCTGTGGCCGACGCCGAACTGGGCGACGCACAGAACCCGGACATGCCGGTACCGGCCGCGCTGGACATCAACGCCGTCACCACCTCGACACCCGACGGGCCCCAGCTCGACGCCACCTTCGCGTTCCCGGCCGGCATCCTGGATGCGGACGAGGTCGATCGGTTGATCGAACTGTGGACGCAGGCACTGACCGCGATCACCGAGCACGCCTCGACCGAGGGCGCGGGCGGCTTCACCCCGTCCGACCTCGAGCTGGTGGACATCGATCAGCGTTCCATCGAGGTGCTCGAGAAGAAGTTCCCCGATCTCGACGATGTGTGGTCGATGTCGCCGCTGCAGGCCGGACTGCTCTTCCACGCCCGTCTCGCAGGCGAGGTCGGCAGCGACAGTGCGGGAGTCGACGCCTACATGGTGCAGCTCGGTCTCGAGCTGCGCGGCGTCGTCGATGCCGAGCGGATGCATTCCGCCGTGAACAAGCTCGTCTCTCGTCATCCGAACTTGCGAGCAGCGTTCGTGCACAACAGCACCGGCGAATCTCTGCAGATCGTGCAGAGTTCGGTCACGGTTCCGTGGTCCGAGGTCGATCTCCGCGGCGAGGCCGATGTCGATGCGGCCCTGGAAGCGGTCCTCGCGGCCGATCGCGGCGTGCGATTCGAGATGGACTCGGCACCGCTGCTGCGGTTCACGCTGATCACCCTCGCCGACGATCACTGGCGACTGTTGCTGACCAACCACCACATCCTGCTCGACGGCTGGTCGACGCCGCTGGTGGTCAAGGAACTGATCACCCTCTACGTCACCGAGTCCGACGATTCGATGCTGCCGCGAGTTCCCGCGTATCGGGACTACCTCGCGTGGATGCGGCAACGCGACGTCGCCATCTCCACCGCGCAGTGGGTCAGTGCGATGGCCGGCGTCGAGGAGCCGACACTGCTCGTCACCGGTGACCGGGGTCGTCAGTTGTCCACTGTCTCGAGCGAGACCGAGCGGTCGTTGTCGATCGAGACCACAGCGGCGTTGCGCGATTTCGCGGCGCGCCGCGGGTCCACTCTGAACACCCTCGTTCAGACCGCGTGGGGCATCGTGCTCGCCACTCTGACCGGTCGCGAGGACGTCGTCTTCGGTGCCACGGTGTCGGGTCGTCCACCCGAGGTTCCGGGCATCGAAGGCATGATCGGGCTCTTCATCAACACGCTTCCCGTTCGGGTCACGCTGGATCGGGCCGAGACACTCGGCGCTCTGGTCGATCGCGTGCAGGCCGAACAGGCAGCGCTGCTCGATCACCATTACCTCGGTCTGACCGACATCCAGCGCGCGGCCGGAGCCGGCGTCGCGTTCGACACGCTGACGGTGTTCGAGTCCTACCCGGTCGATCGCGCCGGAGCCTCTGCTGCAACGGATTTCGCAGGTATGCAGGTGACGGACATCCTCGGCACCGACGCGGCGCACTATCCGCTGACACTGGTGTCGTCGGTCGACGAGCGCCTGAACCTCAAGGCCAAGTACCTGCCCGAACTCTTCGAGCTCGAAGACGTGCACGCCATCGTCGATCGGGTCGAGCGGGTGCTCGACGCAGTGCTGGCCGACGAGCAGCAGCCACTGGCTCGGCTGCGATTGCTGGCCGACACCGAATTCGCTTCTCTGGCTCCGGTATTCGGCCTCGAAGGCCGATCGACTCGATTGCTACCGGAGATCTTCTCCGACGCAGCTGCCGTCGACCCGGACGCCATCGCAGTGCGCAGCGTCGACGGCGAGTTGACGTACCGAGAGCTGGATCGACAGTCGAACCGGCTCGCTCGCATTCTGATCGGCCGCGGTGTCCGCACCGAGACGTTCGTCGCACTCGGGATCGCACGATCCGTCGAGTCGGTGCTGACCGTCTGGGCCGTCGCGAAGTCCGGTGCCGCCTTCGTACCGGTCGATCCGAACTACCCGGCCGATCGCATCGAGCACATGCTGGCCGACTCCGGAGCAACCTTCGGTGTCACCACCCGCTCTCACCTCGACGACCTGCCGTCGACCGTGCCGTGGATCGTCCTGGACGACCTCGCCACCGACGGTCCGAGCGCGGTGAGCGACGAGCCCGTCGCCGACGACGAACGCCATGGTCGCGTCACCCTCGCGAGTGCGGCGTACACGATCTACACGTCGGGTTCGACGGGTGTACCGAAGGGGGTCGTGGTCACCCACTCCGGCCTCGACAACTTCGCGACCGAGCAGCGCGAGCGCTATCGAGTCACGAAGGACTCACGCACGCTTCATGTTTCATCACCCAGCTTCGACGCGTCCGTACTCGAGTACCTGCTCGCGTTCGGCGTCGGTGCAACGATGGTCATCGTTCCACCCACGGTGTACGGCGGAGCCGAGCTGGCGTCGTTGCTGGCCGAGGAATCGGTCACTCACGGCTTCATCACCCCGTCCGCCCTCGCCTCGGTCGATCCGGCCGGTCTCGACACCTTCGCCGATGTCGTGGTCGGCGGCGAGGCCGTTCCGTCCGAGTTGGTCACCAAGTGGGCTCCCGGTCGCAACCTGTTCAACGGGTACGGACCGACCGAGGCCACGATCATGTCCAACATCAGTGCACCGATGGTCGCCGGCGAGCCGGTGTCGATCGGTGGGCCGGTGCGGGGTGTGTACGAGGTGGTTCTCGACTCGCGACTGCAGCCGGTTCCCGTCGGGGTCGCGGGTGAGCTCTATCTCGCAGGCGTCGGCCTGGCTCGCGGCTACCACGATCGGATGGGGCTGACGGCCGAACGATTCGTCGCCGACCCGTTCGGTGCTCCCGGTGCCCGCATGTACCGCACCGGAGATGTGGTGCGCTGGTCGCCGGATCTGACCATCGAATATGTCGGTCGCAGCGACTCGCAGGTCAAGGTCCGCGGCTTCCGCATCGAACTCGGCGAGATCGACGCCGCGCTCTCGGCACATCCCGCGGTGGATTTCGCAGCCACCTTCGGAACTCCCGGGCCGTCCGGTGCCACTGTTCTCGTGGCGTACGTGCGCCTGACGGGGGACGACCCGGCACACGCGGTCGACAGCTTCGACACGGCGGTTCTGTGTGACCATCTCGCCGCCGCGCTGCCGTCGCACATGGTGCCCAGCGCCATCGTCGTACTCGAGTCGATTCCGCTCACTCCGGTGGGCAAGCTCGATCGCGCCGCACTGCCCGTACCGGAGTTCGGCTCGGCCACCTCGTACCGGGAGCCGAGCACGCCTGCCGAGCTGACGGTCGCGGCGGTCTTCGCCGAGATCCTCGAGGTGGATCGAGTCGGTGCCGACGACGGATTCTTCGAGCTCGGTGGTGACTCGCTCAGCGCAACGCGGGTGATCGCTCGCGTCAACGCCGAGTTCGGTACCTCCATCGGTGTCCGCACGATCTTCGAGACCCCGACGGTGTCGGGACTGGCGAGCGCAGTCGGCACTGCCGACACTCGCGAGCAGCGCCCCGCTCTCGTTGCGGCGGCGCGTCCCGAGCACATTCCGCTCTCGCTCGCTCAGCAGCGGATGTGGTTCATCAACCAGTTCGACACCTCGTCGGCCGCATACAACGTGCCGTTGGTCGTCAAGCTGACCGGGCGGCTCGACACCGCTGCTCTGGCCGCCGCGGTGGTCGATGTTCTGGGACGTCACGAGTCTCTGCGCACGACCTTCCCCGACGGCCCGGAATTCCCGGTGCAGCTCGTGCACCCGGCTGCCGAGGTCGCACCTGCGGTCGAATCCGAACGGATCGATGCCGCAGTTCTGACCGATCGCGTCGCCCTGTTGGCCGGTCGAGGATTCGACGTCACCACCGAGATCCCGGTGCACGTCGAGCTTTTCGAGGTGCTCGATGCCGGCGTCGACGCGTCCGAGGATCCCGTCTTCGTACTCGCCATGGTGGTGCACCACATCGCCGCCGACGGCGCGTCGATGGCACCTCTCGCTCGCGACGTCGTGCTCGCGTACTCGGCGCGCAGTGCAGGCAAGGCACCGAATTGGCAGCCGCTGCCCGTCCAGTACGCCGACTACACGATGTGGCAGCGTTCGCTGCTCGGAGACGAGCAGGACCCGTCGAGCGTGGCAGCGGCTCAGCTCGAGCACTGGTCCACCGCGCTCGCGGGTCTTCCCGACCTGTTGCCGTTGCCGACGGACCGACCGAGGCCGACCACTCAGGACTTCCGCGGTGGCCGAGTTCGCTTCACGGTCGATGCCGACATCCATCGGACGCTCGTCGACATCACTCGCGAACAGAACGTCAGCATGTTCATGGTGCTGCACGCGGCGTACGCGGTCGTTCTGGCTCGTTTGAGCGGCACCGACGACATCGCGATCACCACTCCGGTGGCCGGGCGCGGGGACGCGGCGCTCGACGACCTCGTGGGTATGTTCGTCAACACGCTCGTGCTGCGCAGCCGAGTCGACGAGTCCGCGACGTTCGACGATCTACTGAACCAGGTCAAGGCACACGATCTCGACGCGTTCGATCACACCGAGATGCCCTTCGAGAGAATCGTCGAGGTTCTCAATCCCACCCGTTCGACGGCATACGCTCCGCTGTCACAGGTCGCGCTGTCGTTCCAGAACAACGAGAAGGCCTCGCTCGAGCTCCCGGACCTCCGCGTCGAAGGCTTCGACTTCGACGTTCCGGTAGCCAAGCAGGATCTTCAGTTGCTGCTGTCCGAGACCTTCGACGATCAGGGACGTCCGTCCGGCTTCGAAGCCGCATTCGACTACGCCACCTCGCTGTTCGACGCGGCCAGCGTCGAGGCCATCGCGGCGCGACTGATTCGAGTTCTCGATGCCGTCGGACGCGACCGGCACGCGGTGGTCGGAGACATCGAAATTCTGGGCGCCGACGAGCAGCGCGCGTTGGTGCCGGCGCGAGGAAACCCGGACGCAGCAGTCCGGACATGGCCGGAGTTGCTCGCGGCGGCGGTCGCGCTCGACCCGTACGCAGTGGCCGTCACCTACCGAGGCATCAGCCTTTCCTACGCCGATCTGGACAGCTGGTCCAACCGAATCGCTCGAATGCTGATCGACTACGGCGTCGGGCCCGAGACGTTCGTCGCCTTGGCTCTGCCTCGATCCATCGAGTCGGTGCTGTCGGTGTGGGCCGTGGCCAAGACCGGTGCCGCATTCCTGCCCGTCGATCCGAACTACCCGGCAGACCGAATCGCGCACATGCTCGAAGATTCCCATGCCGCAATGGGTCTGACCGACATCGACAGCAGGGGATCGCTGCCCGACACCGTCCCGTGGCTGGTTCTGGACGATCCGGAAATTTCCGCGGAGTTGTCTCGCTACCCGGCAGACGCGGTGACCGATGTCGAACGTACGGCGACCCTGCACATCGACCACCCCGCCTACCTGATCTACACCTCGGGTTCGACCGGTCGCCCGAAGGGCGTTGCAGTGCGGCACCGTGGCTTGGCCAACCTCCAGGCCGAGGTGCTCGAGCGATTCCGCCCCACTCGGGATTCGCGTGTTTCGCACATCGCATCACCGAGTTTCGACGCATCCATCTACGAGCTGACGATGGCGTTCGGCGTCGGTGCCACCGTCGTGATCGTGCCGCCGGGAGTCTTCGGCGGCGGCGACTTGGCCGACCTGCTCGAATCCGAACACGTCACGCATGCATTCCTGACGCCCGCGGCGCTGTCGTCGATCGACGAGACACGTCTGGGCAACGTTCGGGTCCTCGCCGTCGGAGGTGAGGCCTGTACTCCGGAGTTGGTGGCGAAATGGGCACCGGGCCGCCAGATGTTCAACGGCTACGGTCCGACCGAGACCACCATCCAGGCGAGTGTCGGTGGACCGTTGGTGCCCGGTGGCACAGTGGACGTCGGCAGGCCTGGAACCGGATTCCGGTTCCAGGTGCTCGACGCACGACTGCGGCCGGTTCCGGCCGGAGTGTCGGGCGAGCTCTACATCGCCGGTCCCGGTACCGCCCGTGGATACCTCGGTCGTTTCGGGCTGACATCCGAGCGTTTCGTCGCCGATCCGTTCGGCACTCCTGGCGACCGGATGTATCGAACCGGTGACGTCGTGCGATGGGGAAGTGCCGGGGCCGTCGAGTTCGTCGGACGCAGTGACTTCCAGGTCAAGGTGCGCGGTTTCCGCATCGAACTCGGTGAGATCGACTCCGCCCTCACCGAGAACGACCAGGTCGGATTCGCCGCCACGATCGGGCACACGGCGGCGTCGGGTGACACCGTCCTCGTGTCCTACGTTCTCGCGGCCGACGGCGAATCGGTCGACACCGAAGCACTTCGAGACCGAGTCGCCAAAGTGCTTCCGCGCCATATGGTTCCGTCGGCGATCATCGAGCTGGACGACATTCCGCTGACGCCTGTGGGCAAGCTCGATCGGCGGGCCCTGCCGGTTCCGGAGCTGACGACGTCGACAACTCCGTACCGGGCACCGGCCACCGACGTGGAAGCTGCGATCGCCGATGCGTTCGCGCAGGTTCTCGGAGTCGATCGGGTCGGCATGGACGACAACTTCTTCGAGCTGGGCGGGACGTCGCTGGTGGCCACGAAGATCGTGCCTGCCATCGAGAACGCCATCGGAGTGCGGGTCCCGCTGCAAGCGCTGTTCGTCGATCCGACACCGGCAGGGTTGGCAGCGCGGGTCGCCGCGGATGCCGAAACCGGGGGCGCGGATCTCGATTCGGTGTTCGGGGTCGTGATTCCGCTGCGCGGCAGCGGGTCCAAGGCACCGTTGTTCTGCGTTCACCCGGGAATCGGGTTGTCGTGGGGCTACGCCGGTCTCGTCTCGCATCTGAGCGACGACCGTCCCGTGTACGGCCTGCAGCTGCCGAGCATCGTCGAAGGGTCGACGTTCGGGTCCATTCGTGATCTCGCGCACCGCTACGCCGACGAGATTCGCGCTGTCCAGCCGGTGGGTCCGTACCACCTGCTCGGGTGGTCGCTCGGCGGCTCGCTCGCTCATGCGATAGCGGTGGAACTGCGCAGCACCGGCAGCGATGTTCGCACCCTCGCACTGTTGGACAGCTACGTCGACGGCCACGACGGCGAAGCGGTCGAGGGAGCGTTGAGCGTCGAGAACCTGCTTGCGGGATTGGGGCTCGATCTGACGGCTCAGCACTCGACCGAGCCGTTGACCTACGAACGGGGCGTCGAACTACTCGACGAGTCGTTGGGACAGACGACCGGCGTTTCCGCCGATCATCTGCGACGTATCAATGCGGGATTCGAGAACTCGACTCGAATAATGGCCGAGTTCATCCCGGACGTGTTCGACGGAGATGTTTTGTTCTTCTCCGCAACGAAGGGTGCGAGCGATGGAATTGTTCGATCCCCGCAGGAATGGCGGCCGTATGTGACAGGAGATATCGTCATCCACGATGTCGACGTTTTCCACAACGAGATGACCAATGCAGATGCAGCCACTGTGATCGGCCCGGTCGTCGATTCTCATCTCGGGAATACACCTGAATAACAATTGATGTGTTCTTCACATCGCAGGGCACATCTACGAATACCATCGGCACTCGAGACGAATGCCGTCGAATACGAATCACTACCATCAGGGGACAGAAGTGAAACTGATCAGAACAGCAACGGTAGCGGTGGCGTTGACCGCTGCGGTGGCCACCGGAGCAGGCCATGCTGTGGCAGACCCGTCGTCGGACCCGGTGAACTACGAGACTTCGGTCAACCCGGACGGCACGGTCACCACCATCCTCGATGCCGGGCTGTTCCGGGTCGACGCCACGAGCGAGAACGTGTCCGTCATCGACCAGGCCGGTGCCACGCTCGCAACTGTTCCGCTGGAATACACCATCAACGGCACCGTCTACTCGATCGCACCGCTGATCGGTGCCGAAGGTCGCGAACTGACGTTGACTCCGCAGACGGTTCCCGTCGCCGAGGTCGCAGGTCCGCGGACCAAGCAGCAGGCATTCGACAACATGGTCAACCAGCTCGCAATCGGCTGGAACAACGGTGGCGGTGTCGGCACGGCGATCGGCGCAGGCCTCGGTTTCGCCATCGGCTGTGTGTCGATCTTCCCGAACTTCATCTCCGGGTGCATCATCGGAACCGTCATCGGTACGGTTGCCGGCGCGGTCATCGGTACGTCCAACGGAAACCCGCAGGCTCAGCCTGCCGTGTTCGAGTACTTCACCACTCCGTAAGGCAGAACGGCCTCGAGCCGACGGAGGTCCGAACAGCGGGTGGAGCGCGTGCGCTCTACCCGCTGTTCGCTGTTCGCCCGGTCAACGCCCGGCGCATCGACACAGCCTTGACCATCGTCTCCTCGAACTCCTCGTCGGGATCCGACAGTGCCACGATTGCACCACCCACTCCGTACGTCACTTCGTGCTCGGTGGCCACGATCGTGCGAATGACGATCGAGAAGTCTGCGGTGCCGGTGATCGAGAAGTAACCGATGGCACCCGAGTACACCCCGCGCGGTCCGTCTTCGAGCTTGTCGATGATCGCCATCGTGCGGATCTTCGGGGCTCCTGTCATCGAACCACCGGGAAACGCGGCACGGATACAGTCCGCCGCGGATGCGTCTTCGCGCAGGCGGCCACGAACGGTCGAGACCAATTGGTGCACAGGAGCGTAGGTTTCGACATCGAACAGCTTCGGTACGTGAACCGACCCCGGCACGCAGACCTGGGCGAGGTCGTTGCGCACCAGATCCACGATCATCAGATTCTCGGCCTTGTCCTTCTCGTTCGCGACGAGATCGGCCTTGAGCGCGTTGTCTTCTTCCGCAGTGGCTCCGCGGGGACGCGTCCCCTTGATCGGCTTGGACTCGACTACGCGGTCGGCGTCGATGCGCAAGAAGCGTTCCGGAGACGCACTCAACACCGACAGCTCGGGAAACTTCAGCAGCGCACTGTACGGAGTGGGGTTGATTTCACGCATGTACGAGTAGGTGGCGGTCGCGTCGATGGAACCGGCTACGGTCGCCGTGTTGGTCAAACAGACCTCGTACGTCTCACCGGAGCGAATCTCGGCGAGGCACTGGGAGATCAGATCGAGGTAGTGGGCACGGTCGTGGCGTAGACGGGGCTCGAGCGATCGATCGGCTCCGAGCAGGGGAGTGCCCGATGCTGGCGCACCCGCACGGTCGTTCGGGACGGCCTTTCGCGACAAGCCACGCAGGGTCTCGGTGACAGAGTCGAACCACTGCGCCAACACAGGATCCCCGGGGGTGGTGGCCAACCCCATCAGATACAGGGTGCCGGCTTCGTGGTCGAACACCAGCGCGCGATCTGCGAAGACCATCGACGCGTCGGGAGTCGAGGCCGTGTGAACCAGTTGGCCACCGGTATCGGCCTTGAGTTCGTATCCCAGATACCCCACGTAGCCGAGTCCGAAAGCAAACGGTAGGTCGTGTCGAGGGGGAGTGGACCGCTCTCGCAATCGCTCGTCTATGTAGTCGAAGAATGTCGAGTGGATGCGCTCGGTCGTACCGTCGGCACCTTGCACGGTCACCGTGGTCTCGGCAACCGAGTAGGTCACGTACTCCGCGTGGGGACCCGAGCAGTCGCCCATGACGGTGAATCTGCAGTCCGGTTCGAGAGCCGCGCTGCCGTCAAGCCAGAAACTCTTCGAGCCGTCCGCGAAAAGAGCCTCGAATACCTGCTCGGAGTCGAAAGCCTCGTCGAGCGAACGTGTTTCGATGGTGAAGATCGAATCCTGAGTCCGTGCGGCGCTCGATGCGGCCGATTGAGCCAGTGTCAGATCGCGGAAGTTGGCGAGTAGTTCGCGGCCGTATTCGGTACTGATCGACTCGGGATGGAACTGAACGCCCCACATGGGCTTGCTCCGGTGCCGCACGGCCATGACGAGACCGTCGGGCGTCCATGCGACTTCCTCGAAGTCGGCAGGGGTGCGGGTCACCACGAGCGAGTGATACCGCACCACCGAGTAGGGCGAGGGGATTCCGGCGAACAGGTCAACGCCGGAATGAGTGATGTCGGTGATCCTGCCGTGCATCGGCGCGGGCGCCAGATCGACACTGCCACCGAACAGATGGCACAGACCCTGATGCCCGAGGCACACGCCGAGTATCGGTAGACCGGACTCGAGTATCACGCGAGAACTGATCCCGAAGTCCTGCTCCACATCGGGCCGCCCTGGACCGGGTGAGATCACGACGTTGTCGAAGGCCTCGAAATCCAAGGACGTCCACTCGACGTCGTTCTTGACCACCGTCGGCGGCCGTCCGTTCACCTCGGTGAGAAGGCTGTACAGGTTGTAGGTGAACGAGTCGTAATTGTCCACCAGGAGCGTATGAATCGTCATCGGCGTGCTTCTACCGTTTCCTGTCGAGGCCCGGCCCGGGCGTCGGAGAATCGATGATCGAATCCTCGACGCGACATGCCTCTGCGATCATCGTTCGGTACAGATCTTCGAGAAAGTCGGGGGACATCCCATTCGCCGACGCGAATTCTCTCGCTCGCTCTGTCACCAATCCGACACGGCCTGGTTGCATCATCGGAATGGCGTGTTCTCGTTTTACGTGTGCAACACGTACACACACATCGATGCGGTCTCGAATTGCAGCGCGCAGAACTTCGTCGATTCCGTCCAACTCGCGCCTCAACTCCGCAAGCTTCTGCTCGCCGACTGCGCGATGACCTTCCGATTCCGCTTCGGAGGCCGCCGTGCGCAAAGCGTCGGTCGAGCGCTGATCAGAATCCTGGCTCACGAGTTATTGCCCCCTGATTTTTCGAGTGCGATGCCGCTGTTTATCGGTATTCTCCGACAACTGTTACGGCGACCGTTCACGAATCGTCCACTTGTGTGACAACCGATACTCGATGATGGCACCTCGGACAGCCACCTCGCCACTCGATCGTATTGGAATACCTGGTCAAGCGACAATGAATGCAACAAAGGTCCGCGAAAACATCCGACAAGTTCGATATACATAAAAAAACTGCACCGCCGGATTGTTTCCAATCAGGCGGTGCAGTGAACGGCGACCATCATGCGCCGCGGCGCTTGACCTTCAGCAGGTCCAAACGCTCTTTGAGAAGTTCTTCGAGCTCGTCGACCGAACGACGCTCGAGCAGCATGTCCCAGTGGGTACGGGGAGGCTTGACTTTCTTGGCCTCCGGCGCGGTTCCCTCGATCAGCGACCCTTCCAGACCGTTGCGGCAAGCCCAGGTTCCGGGAATCTCGGCATCGTCGGCGAACGGTACGTCGAACTCCTCGCCGTTGTCGCACCGGTAGCGCGCAACGCGGCGGGGTGCCAGGTCGTGATCACGGTCGGTCTCGTAGCTGACCGCTCCCAGTCGGCTACCTCGAAGTACACGATCTGCCATGGTGAAGTCCTCTCCATCGATAGTAGGTACGTGCGTCGAAGCCATTCGTCGACATCGAACTACACCGTCTACCCACTGATCTACAACGTCGCCGCGCGTCGGTTCGTTCCCGGGCCGATGAGTCCCGGTGCGATCCCATCGGCGCAGCTTATCGGGCGATCTTACCTCGCGGCCGCAGTAGGCTGAACGACCATGTCCGCCAGAACCCGCCGCGACCAGACATGCGCCTGGTGCGGGCGCCCGGTCGCCGATACAGGAACCGGCCGTAAGCGGCGGTACTGCCGTCAATCGTGCCGTCAGCGAGCCTACGAGCAGCGCAGCGCGACGAAAGGGACGTCGATTCCCGACGACGCCGTCGTGCTGACAGCGGAGGAAGTGTCGGCCGTAGCAGACAGAGCGTTCGAGGTTCGGTGTGCCGCCGAGGACGTCAGGACGGCGGTGGCGGAAGGTGCCGACGCTGCGGAACTGCACCGACTGTGCGCCGAGCTGTTGGCCAAAGCTCACGACGCAGAGCGACTGCGCTGAACTGCGGTTCCTTACTCGTTCACCGACTCCATGGACAATGGTCGTACCGCCCGCGTGACTGCGCAGGCGGTACGACCTAGTGAGGAGCTCCATGGCGTTCTGGGATCAACTCAAATCCAAGGCACAGGAATTGAACGGCCAGCTGCAGACCAAGACCAGCCAGTTCAAGAACAAGGAATTCGCCAACGGCAGCATGGCCATGTGTGCCCTGATCGCGGCGGCGGACGGCGCCATCGATCCTGCCGAGCGCCAGAAGACGGCATCTCTGATCGCCGGTAACGAGGCTTTGAGAGTGTTCGAGCCCGACGAGCTTCGGCAGAAGTTCGACTGGTACTGCGACAAGCTGCAGGGAGACTTCGACTTCGGGAAGGTCGAGGCGACAGCCACGATCGGCAAGCTGAAGTCGAAGCCCGACCAGGCACGGGCCGTCATCCAGATCGGCATCATCATCGGCGGCGCGGACGGCCACTTCGACGATCACGAGAAGGCTGCCGTGCGCAATGCGTGCTTCGCAGTCGGAATCGATCCGGCCGAGTTCGAGCTCTGAGTCCTTCCGTACGGAAGGACCGCGGTAGTCGATCGTGCTGACGGCGATCGACGAAGTCATCAGGCGACTTCGTCGATCGCCGTTCTCGTCGGCAGTCGTCCGCTGTGAAATGTGGCGAATGCCGGGATACTAGGGGCACTCCGACGGCGTGTGCCGACGTCGAACGATCCGTTGGAGATCCGGTTGCAGCCCACCAGCAAAGGGACCGTGCATGACAGTTGCCGCGATCTACCTCGTCATCGCCTTCGGTCTGGGCGGACTTGCCATGGTGGTACGGCTACCTCCCTTGGTCGGGTTTCTCGCTGCCGGTTTCGTCATCAATGCGCTCGATGTCGGTGAGGTGCCCCAGCTCGAGCTGATCGCCGACCTGGGCGTGACACTGCTGTTGTTCGCTATCGGTCTCAAGCTCGACGTTCGTATTCTTCTGCGCCGGGAAGTGTGGCTGACGACATCGGTGCATCTGGTGGCGAGCATCGTGGTCGGTACCACCTTGCTGTGGCTCGCCGCCGTCGCCGGGTTGGCCATGCTGTCAGGCCAGAGCCTGACGACGATAGCGTTGCTCGCCTTCGCGATGTCGTTCTCGAGCACAGTGTTCGTGGTCAAGGTTCTGGAAGAGCGAGGGGAGTCGCACGCCCTCTACGGACGGGTGGCAATCGGCGTCCTGGTCATGCAGGACATCGTTGCCGTGGTTTTCCTCACCATAACCAGCGGTTCGCTGCCGAGCCCATGGGCGGTGACGCTCGTACTGCTGTGGCCGGTGACGCGGATCCTTCGGAGGATCTGGAGCGGACTCGGCCACGGCGAGATGCAGTCACTTTTCGGCATCGTGATGGCGCTGGTCCCGGGTTACGCCTTGTTCTCCGCCCTGGGGCTCAAGGGGGATCTGGGTGCACTGGTCATCGGCGTGTTGCTGGCATCGCATCCGGCCTCGTCCGAACTGTCACGATCGCTGTTCCACATCAAGGAACTGCTCCTGGTGGGCTTTTTCGTCTCGATCGGTTTGTCCGGGCTGCCGGACCTACCCAGTCTCGGTGTCGCCCTCCTCATGGTGCTTCTGCTGCCACTCAAATCCGTCCTGTACCTGGCGCTGTTCGCCCTGATGAAGTTGCGGTATCGGACCGCGCTCCTGGCCGGACTGAGCCTGATGAACTACTCCGAATTCGGCTTGATCGTCGTGTCGGTAGGAGTGACGACCGGCCTACTCGCACCGGCCTGGCTGGTCGAGATGTCGATCGCCGTGGCTTTGAGTTTCGTCGCGTCGGCTCTGGTGAACGGCCGTGGCCACCTGATGGTCGAGAAGATCGCGACACGTCTACCCGAGCAGGACGAGTCGAGCCTGCATCCCGAGGAACGCTCCGGCGATGCCGGCGACGCCGAGGTGGTCGTGATCGGAATGGGGCGTGTCGGGTTCGCGGCATATCAGCGGCTCACCGATCACTACGGCCTCGATGCCGTAGGAGTCGACTACGACGGGCCTCGCATTCGTCGCCTGGCCGATCAGGGACTACGAGTCATCGAAGGGGACGCAACCGATCTCGATTTCTGGCATCAACTACGGCATTCCGAGTCGGTACGCATTGCCGTGCTCGCGATGCCGCGTCACGGTGCCAATGTCACAGCACTCGCCTGTCTGCGCGAATCCGGATTCAGTGGAACAGTTGCGGCAGTGGCCCGCTACGACGACGAAGTGCAGTGGGCCAAGGAGCACGGCGTGGACATCGCGTTCAATGTCTATGCAGGTGCGGGGTTGGAATTGGCGGATCAGGTCGCCACGACATCGCCCGATCCCGTCGGCAACGAAAGCGACTCCGACCTCGGTACCTCACAGTCCGAAAAGATCCCTCGGCCGACCACGAAACCGGTACCGCTCGACGAGCATCCCTGACCGATTCGCGTGGGATATTCGAGGGCCATGGGAGAGACACCGAATCGGCGACTGGACCGCGGCCTGCTCGTCCCAGCTCCACCCTTCCGAATCGTCACAGTGACGATTCGGAAGGGTGGAGCTGGGCGAGGGGAATGCAAGAGAGTGGCGCAAGCTCGATCGGAATCGCACATTTCATCCGGATCCACACATTTCAGTCAACAGCCGCGAGGAGCTGCCCGTTGGACAACAGCGTCGAGTGTCCGCCGCTGCGTTCGAGTGGGACGTGCACACAGCGTTCGACGCTGAAGCGCCGTCAATGCGTCGACTACAGGAACCGAACCGCCGCAGCGTCCATCGACACCCCCTGAACTGCGGCTCCGTTTTGCCGATAATCAACATTATGTCAACTAGTCGGAACCCCCGGCTCTACGTCAGTTGCAGCGCAATACCTCTCTGTTTCAGCGGGCCTGGCTAGGCGGGGAAATCCACGCTGCGAGACAGTGTTTCGTTTGACCGGATGTCGCTCAGATTTTGTTCCAGCGCGTCGATCACGGCGTCGTATCCGCTGTTGCCCAGGATCAGCCGGTGTGGCGGTGGGTTCTGGGCCATCGCTGCGACCACTGCACGGGCACCGCGATGCGGGTCTCCCGGTTGCACCCCGTTCATGTCGACGAAGTCGGCCCGCACCTGTTCCAGCATCTCGCGGTATTCCGGAATGGCCTCCGCGATGGGCTCGTCGGCGAATCCGGCGTAAGCGTTCGTGCGGAAAGCGCCCGGTTCGACTGCCAACACGGAGATGCCGTGCTCGGCGACTTCCTGGCGCAGCGCGTCGGTGACGGCCTCGATCGCGTATTTCGTGGCGCTGTAGTAGCCGAACCCGACCGCCGCCAGAAGCCCGGCCACCGAGGACACGTTG
The DNA here is from genome assembly GCF_033042225.1 of Rhodococcus cercidiphylli. Lineage (NCBI taxonomy): Bacteria > Bacillati > Actinomycetota > Actinomycetes > Mycobacteriales > Nocardiaceae > Rhodococcus > Rhodococcus cercidiphylli. The sequence continues at coordinate 147,900 of NZ_JAWLKE010000010.1, read as the reverse complement.
ACGATCCACCCGCTTCCACGAGTGCGCATGCCTGGTAGCACTGCGCGCGTGACGGACAGCACGGCGAAGAAGTTCAGCTCGAACATCGCCCGTATCGAGGACTCGTTCATTCCCTCGATCGATCCGTACCAGCCGCGACCGGCGTTGTTGACCAGCACGTCGATACCGCCGAAATGCTCCTCGGCCGTGTGTACCGCGCGGAGCACCTGCGCCGCGTCGGTGACATCCATGGGCACGACGAGAACGCGGTCACCGTAACGATCGGCCCACGACACCAATTCCTCCGGACGCCGGGCGGTGAGTACCACGCGGTCCCCCGCCTCCAGCGCCACCTCGGCGTACGCCATGCCGAAACCGCCGGGTGTGCCACCGGTGATGAACCATCGCTTGCTCATGGCTCGATCACCAGCCGCTGAATCAGCGCGCCGTCGAGCGTGAAGCGGTAGTGCAGGTCGACGACTCCCCCGGGGAAGTTGCCTTCCAGATGCTGCTCGACGTCGACAGTTGTGCCGGACGTGGTCGCTCCGGTGAACTTGCTCGTGTAGGTGTACTCACTCTCACTGACCGAGGCGATCAGCCAGGCCTCGATCTCGTCTCGGCCCGAGTAGTCGTGGCCCTCATCGGTTACCACGGCATCCGCGGTGAATACGGAGAGCCCGCGAGCGCCTTGCTTGGAGTCGAGTGCGGTCATGAACTTCTTCACGTTGTCCGGGAGTCCATCCCATTGTGTGGTCATGACCCCACGGTGATGCCTCCCCCAAGGGGAGTGTCAACACCAGGTCCACCCGGGTAAAACACTCCTCGCAAATATTCAGACGGATCGTAGAAAACAGCGAGCAGACTCGAGCCGATCGGCGTCGTAGTCCTCCCACTTCGCTGCAGGCACATCCTGATGCCCGACCTCGACGAAACTGCGTTTGGCGAAGAACTCCGCGGCCTCACCGCTGACCGTGACCGCGAACAGGGTCGAGATGCCTTTCGTGCGGCAGACCTCCAACAATCCGTCCATCAACAAGCCGCCTGCTCCCAGTCCGGAGAACTCGGCAACGGTGATCAAGCCGGACACTTCGCCGAATCCGGTTCCGGCGTAACGGTCCACCTCGAGTCCGACGATGCCGGCGAGGTGCCCCGTGCGCAGTACCCGAGCACCGAGCCCACCGACAGCCATCCTGGCAATCTCGATCCGACTGCGCTGCTTGAGAACCCCTTCTCGCACTCCCTGTGCCACCAAAGCCTCTATCGCCGGGAAGTCGTCCACCTGTAGCGAGGCCAAGTGCAGGTAGCGGCCTTGGGTCAGGACGGTCCCTCGGCCGTCGAATGTGAACAGCTCGAATTCGAGATCCTCAGCACGACAGAGGTTTACGCTGTATGCACCACCGGCAAGTGCTGCCTCGGCGGCTGGGGGGAAATCGTCGAGCCCCCGTTCGGCCAGGTGGGCGACCAGGCGCTCGCGGTGCAGGTCGATGTCGGCGAAGCTACGAGGAGGATTACCCCAACCCCCGCCCGGATCGGTCAGGACCATTTTCGATGCCCGCACGCTCGCAGACACGGTGCCGGCAGTGCGCGCGACAGCGGCCGCCTCCGCCCCGATCACGACGCATTCCGAGTCCGCGATTGCGAGCCACAGACGGGCGACGGACTCGTCGTTCCAGACAGTCGCACCGGCCATGGCCACACCACCGACTGCAGCGGTGACTTCCGGAGCATGGTCGGCCGGAACCACGAATATGAATCGCGTGTCGCCAGTGCCGAACTCACCGACCGTCCGTTCCACTGCTTCCAGAGCCGCGACGCTCACCATGGGAAGGGCGATCACGATCGTGACCCCGCGGAACTCCTCGACGAAGAAGTCACGCTCGGCAACAGGCACCCCGCTGGACGTCAGCTCGACCGCCACCTCGCGCGGGACCGCTGGCCGCGGCCGCAATTTCCGTGGGTTGGCGCGCAGATCGTAGTTCGTCATGGTGGGTCCAAGTGTGGACTGTCGACTCACACCCCGCAACGTCCGAATCAGTAGGTGTAGTTGATACCTCGGGAGAACGTGAATCCGCCCGTGGGTGCGGTACACCCGATTATGTCGTCGGGCCCGGACCGGCACACCACGTCCTCGACCGACAGCACCTGGCCGAACTCGAGTATTGGGGCGTTCGCATCCACGTAGATGCCCTGTGTCGTGCACATGCTTTCCGAGCCCGCCGCGGTTACGCGAACAGCGACCTTGTCGTTCTCGGCGTTCGAGCATTGCGGTCCGTCGAAAGGATTTCTGCCGTCCACGGCCTGACATCCCACTCGCCCCTCGGGCCCGTCGGCGTCCCAGATGCCGCAGTGAATGTTGCCCGTAGGCGACGTGAAGTTGTATTTGTCACTCCCCGTCCGGAACGTCACGGGATCGACGTTGCCTGCTTCGTCTCCCGACGGCTGCAAGATCGCACCACCACCACCCGGCACCAGGTCCGCTGCTTCCTCCGGCGTTCGCGTCGACGGAGCGACTGCAGATTTCTGTGGGGATTCGGCCTCGAGCCGAGTCGGCGGCTCGGCCACAACCGACGACTCGGTGCTCGTCCCCGCGGGCGACGTCGTCGTCCCAGCGGGCACACGTGTCGTGTCCGGCGCGGCACTGGTGTCCGAATCGCCACTCGCACAACCACCTAGGGCCAATCCGCACACAGTCGCGACCAGAACAACTGACTTCCGAGCAATTGTCACGTTTCCTCTTTTCTCTTTCGAGTCGACATGAAGACGTCACGGCTCTCGCCCGCCGGAAGCCGGTTCGGCGCTGTTCAGCGGGCCGGCACCTCGAAGGTGGGGCTCGGTGTATGCGCGGCACTCGTTCTGAAGGTGACCGTAAGCGGCCCCTCCCCTGTCTCGATGTCCACGTAAGGGTTTGCCACATTGGGGCCCTGGAACCGCCAGCTCGCCACCCGCTGCTCGGCGGTTCCGCTGAGTCCTGTGTCGTGGTTACGCCAATCCGCATAGATGCTCAGATAACACTCGTAGTCGGCTGATCCGGCCCATGCCGGGCTGTACAGGTGGGTGGTGAAATTCGCACGAATCTCGTTGGGCGCGTAACCGCTCTGGACATTCACATCGACGGTACCGCCGAGACATTGGGGAACCTCGGCGAGCGTGTAAATCCGTTGTTGCGGCGAGAAGTATCTCTCCTGGGCACCGGCTTGCGCGGCGCTGGTACCGATCACGGCTGTGAGCGCGCTGGCGAGGACGAGTGAACGAGTGACGACCGGATGCTTCTTCATGACCCTCCATGGATGTGCGCGGTGTACTTTCAGGATTCAACGTAACACTTGCCTAGACGGAAAGTGTTAGAGTTGCCAACATGGAAAGCAATCAGTCGCCGGACGACGTGCGCGATCTTCTGGGTGCGCTCCACGCCGATCGCGTCTCCCTCGCAGATCGTCTCGCTGCACCGTCCTGGTTCTACCCGGTCTTCGCCACCGTGACCGCTCTGCACGTAGGAACGCCGGTATTGCCGGACAGCAACGTGGGTGCCGCACTCGCCGCCCTCCCGGTAGCGGCAGCCGCGACATTGGCTCTGCTCTACCCCCGCATATCCGGGGTGCGACCGGCGGCAGTAGGCATGGTGGGATGGGGTGTACTCATCGGGCTCCTGGTGAGCGTGCTCGGCCTGTTGAGCGTGTCCTACGGTGTGGTGGCGTCACTGTCTGCGTGGTGGGTACTTCTGCCGCAGGCCGCGTGCTTCGTCGTCGTGCTGTTCGGCGGTCGTCTGTTCGACGGCGTGTACCGAACCCATCTGCACGCTGGAGGCGTCCGGCAGCTCACCGGCCGCCGGTCCAGGAGTAACTGATCGTGACCGAAGATCCCGGTTTCGGGCCGAAATTCGATTCCGTCATCCATGCTCCAATCCGCTTGCGCGTCTGCGGAATTCTGCGGCGAATCGACGAAATCGACTTCGCGGTCATACGCGACACACTCGAGATCAGCGACGCGTCGCTGTCGAAACATCTCAAAGCGCTCTCCGACGCGGGCTACGTCTCGATGAACAAGACTGCATCGCTGTCACGTTCGGACTCGAGGAGAGTGACGTGGGTGAAGCTGACAGGTGCCGGACGGGAAGCGTTCGATTCCCATATCGCCGAACTCAATGTCATCGCCCACGGCCACCCGGAACCATCGCCGTCGCGACCACCCCTCATGACGTGGAGTCCGACCTTCGGTGCCACACCCGAATTAGGCTGAACTGCATGTCATCGGGTGCAATTTCCACCACCCAGCATCCGAACGAACCGCCGCTGTACCGGCGACGCCGAGCCTGAATCCGATCACCGCCATCGGCGACAACAGACTGCCCGTTGTCCGACCGACACAGCCATCAGCTGGGGTCGGCCGCACAACGACGAATCGACCCCACTCCCCTGCACTCTGCGCTCACGTCCATCAGATGACCGTAATCATCAACGGCGACAACCATTTTCGAGGACGACGTCGCATCCATTCGTCGGTCGCGTTCGTGCCGGACAGCGTTGGTGCCGGACTGCAGACGGTTGTGCGGTGCCCGGGTTGTTCGGATCGCCAGCGATCGGCGTCGAACAGACGTACAAGGCGTGCGGTGAACGGCGCGACGACCTGCCTGGCTAACGAGAAGTCCTGGCCGACAGATTCGAGCAGGTAGAGGTCACGATGGTGGGAAATATGGCGCTCTTCGCCGCTCGACATCCCATCGAGGCACGACAATGGACAGACTGATACCCGGCACGGGCTGTTCGGGCACACTGGCCACGAACGACGAATAACATGGACCCGGAGCCGCACGTATCCCGGGCGACACGGATCGGAGGGCCGATGTTCGATCTCCCGGGCGATCCGGTGAGTCTTCGATCCTTTCTGGAACGCTCCCCTGATTTCGTTGCGCTGTCCGATTTCACGGGGAAGATTCTGTACATCAATCCTGCGGGTTCGGAGCTGATCGGGGTCACGGACGTGGCCGATATCGGCCAACTGTCGGCCTTGGATCTGCTGACTTCCGACGGACTCGATCTCACCGACGACATCGCCGCCGGTCTACTCGCCGAAGGCAAGTGGGAGGGCTACTGCGAGCTGCGCCACCACGTGACCGGTACCGGCATGCCGGTCGTGGTGTCTTCCTACGTGATTAGTCGTGACGACGGTGGCCCCGACGTGGTCGCATCCACCATCAGGCACCGACACACGGTGGAACAACGCAGTGCCAGGATGGCGGCCGACGCGGTGATCGCCGGTCGTCACGCGCTGGAGCAGAAGGCTCTCGCCGATCTGAGCCGATTCGCCGTCATCGCCGAGCTACCCAGGTTGCTCACCGCAGCAACCGACACCGCCGCCACCTTGATCGGCGTGGGCAACTCCGCCATCGCCCATCTCGAGCACCCGAGCGATCCGTACTTGACCATGGACGCGGCCAGCGGTGCACTCGGAGTGCGTCAGAACGTTCCGTCCGGGAACGGTTCGTTGGTGGGATTCGTCCTGACGCTCTCGGAGCCTGTCGTGTGCAACGACAGTCACGCCGAGAAGCGTTTCCGTACCGACACGATGATCTCTCTCGGCCTCCGCAGCGGCGTCGGAGTCCCCATCTTCACCGCCGCCGGAAAAGCATGGGGAGTTCTCTCCATCCACAGCGCCGAGGCCCGCCTCTATCGTGACGAAGAAGTGTCGTTTCTCAGTTCGGTGGCCGGCATCGTATCCGCGGCGATACGACGCATCGACCTCGAACTCCAACTGCGACGACGTAGCACGCACGACGCCCTGACCGGCCTGCCGAACCGCACCCTCGCGTACGAGGTCATAGATTCGGCATTGGACCGCGCCAGACAACAGGCAGGCACCGTAGCACTGCTTCTCCTCGACATCGACGACTTCAAGATCATCAACGACAGCCTGGGACACGACGCCGGGGACAGAGCGTTGGTCAAGTTCGTCGAACGGCTCGCCTCGGCCATCAGAGACGCCGACACCATCGCGCGCCTGGGCGGAGACGAATTCTTGATCGTCTGCGAAGGCGTCGACAGCGTTGCTCACGCGGAGGAACTCGCTCGACACATCTCGAGTTCCATCGCCGTTCCCTTCTCCGCCGAAGACGTGCCCATCCCCTTGAGCGCCAGCATCGGTATCGCGGTGTCCGAACCGAATTCGAGTCGGCACGAGCTGATCCACCGCGCTGACTTGGCCATGTACCGCGCAAAGGACAGTGGTACCGGTGGGCATGCAGTGTTCGATCCCACCGATCTCTACGACGCGGATCGCATCAGGTCACTGTCGATCGATCTCCGAGCGGCCCTGCTCGCCGATGAACTCACTCTCGCCTACCAACCGTTGGTGGACATCGCCACACGGAAGATCGTTGCCGTGGAGGCGCTCGCCCGCTGGGATCACCGCGAACTCGGGCCCATCGACCCCAGCGAGTTCGTCGGAGTCGCCGAAAGAACTGGTCTTGCAACTCCTTTGGGCGCGTGGGCGCTGCGTACCGCATGCACGGCCGCGGCGCGGTGGCGAACGTTCTCCGACATCGTGGTCCGCGTCAACGTCAGCGCGCTTCAACTCCGCGATCCCGATTTTCCCACCGAGGTCGCCTCGGTACTGAAAGAGACGGGACTGCCCGCCTTCGCTCTCGGCCTCGAGGTGACCGAAACCGTGTGGGTCGCCGACACCGAACGGGTCGCCGACACCGTCTCCGCACTGCACGCCATGGGGGTGGCTCTCCTACTCGACGACATGGGCAAAGGCCACAGCTCCATGTCGTATCTCGACCGCTACCCCATGTTCGAGTGCTTCAAGATCGACAAGTCGTACATAGCCCGGCTGCCGGCCCCTCGGGCACGTGCGATCGTCTCGGCAATCGTCTCGCTCGCCCGCGCGTTCGACGTCACCGTCGTCGGCGAGGGTGTCGAAACCGAGGAGCAACTCGACGCACTGGCCGCCACCGGCTGCGACTTCGCGCAGGGATACCTCTTGGGTCGGCCGGTCGGTGCCGGAGCAATCGCCGATCTGCTTCTCGGCGATCGATGAACCCCGACCGCGACGGGCAGTTCGCCGGCCGCGCACCTGTGGCCTGATCCTGACTTCGAATCATTTGATGCACAGCCGGTTTCGTCGGCATTGGAGTCTGGGGACGGGATCGAGAGCGACTGTTACTTCTTTTCCCCTTTCAATGTATAGCGCACCCAGGGGCTTGCGGCAAGACCCCGTACAGGGCTCAGAATTGCACGCTGCAGCCACGTAGCAATCGATCGGAGTCCCGTGAAACATGCGTACCCGAGTGTTTTCGACCTACCCGACAATCTCGCGCGCAAGCGTGACTCGGCATTGATCGGCCAAGACGAGCAACACTTTTCAGCTATTCGCTCGAGTATCGAGAAGTCTCGTCTCGACACGTCGGCACGGTTGGAGGCAGCGCAGAAGTCGTCGGGCCGTATGGGCCGAGAAGTGATGGAACGCGACTTCGAGATACACCGCTTGGGCGGCCGTCTCCGTTCACTGCGTCGGTACGGAGTCGATCTGTGCCTGGGTCGCGTCGTGACCACCGACGCGGAGGAGCCGGTATACATCGGACGACTCGGACTGCTGGGAACTGCAGGCGAGCAACTCCTCGTCGACTGGCGCTCCCCCGCAGCCGAACCCTTCTTCGGCGCCACTCACGCCAATCCCATGGGGCTGCGAAGTCGTCGTCGATACAGGTGGACGAACGGCACCATCACCGACTACTGGGACGAGGTGTTCGATCTGACCGAACCGATCACCGAAGCTGCGCTGGACGATCAGTCCGCCTTCATCGCCAGTCTGGGTACGGCACGTTCACCGCGAATGCGTGACGTGCTGAGCACCGTTCAGGCAGATCAAGACGCGATCATTCGAGCGGACGCCCGCGGCGCGCTGGTCGTCGACGGTGGTCCTGGAACCGGGAAAACCGTGGTCGCACTGCATCGCACCGCGTATCTGCTGTATGCGGAGACGAGTCTGGGACACAGCCGCGGCGGCGTGCTGTTCATCGGCCCACACGAGCCGTACCTCGCCTACGTTTCCGACGTCCTACCGAGTCTGGGCGAGGACGGTGTGCAGACCTGTACTCTTCGAGATCTCGTCGCCGAAGGAACGAACGCGATCGACGAGACGAATCCTTCTGTGGCGCAATTGAAGGCGACCGAGAGCATGAGCGTGGCGATCGACGCGGCCGTTGCGTTCTACGAGCAGCCACCGACTCGGACCATGATCGTGGAGACCGAATGGGCCGATCTGACATTGACTGCGGCCGATTGGGCCGAGGCCTTCGAGGCACCCGACCCCGGCACTCCACACAACGAGGCTCGTGAACAAGTTTGGGAATTGCTGCTGACGATTCTGATGGACCGCTACGACGGCGACGAGGCCCCCGACCGACATACGAAAGTCACTGCAGAACAACGAGTCTCTACGCGCGGAGCTGGAAAGATCCTGGACGATCATCGATGCTCCCGACCTCGTCGCAGACCTGTGGAGCGTGTCGGCGTACCTTCGCTCGTGCGCACCCTGGCTCGCCCCCGAGGACGTCCACGCACTACAACGACCCGATCCGACGCGATGGACGGTGGCCGATCTCCCGCTGCTCGACGCCGCACGAATGCGGCTGGGAGATCCTGAACATGCACGGCGCACTCGGCGTCGGGATCTGGCAGCTGTACACGAACGCGCGCGAATGGACCGCGTCGTCGATGAACTCATGGCCGCCGACGACGACGAGATGATGGCTGCGCAGTTGCGGCAGGACGGAATTCGCGATGCGCTCGTCGATTCGGCGGGCTTCGAGGAGATCCCGTCGGACCCCTTCGCGGGGCCGTTCGCACACACCGTCGTCGACGAGGCGCAAGAATTGACCGACGCGCAATGGCACATGGTCCTGCGCCGGTGCCCGTCGGGCAGCATCACCATCGTCGGAGACCGCGCGCAAGCGCGTCTGGGATTCGCCGAGTCCTGGCGCGAACGACTTGGACGGGTCGGTCTCGACAGGGTCAGGATCGCAACCCTCGGTGTCAATTACCGCACCCCGCAGGAAGTCATGGCCGAAGCCGAGCCGGTGATCCGTGCAGCGCTGCCGGACGCGAACGTCCCGGTCTCCATCCGCAGTACCGGAGTGCCCGTCGAGTACGGAGACGCGGCACAGCTGGCGTCGATCCTCGATCGCTGGCTGCAATCGAACATCGACGGAATCGCCTGCATCATCGGCGATCCCACGTTTGTCCCGTCGGAGCGCATCCGCTCGCTGACACCGCAGTCGTCGAAGGGCCTCGAATTCGATCTGGTCGTGCTCATCGACCCGGATTCGTTCGGATCAGGAATCGCCGGTGCCGTCGACAGGTACGTGGCCATGACGCGAGCGACCGGCCAGCTGGTCGTTCTGACCGCTCAGCGCGAGGCCGCACCGAGGACGCCCAGCACGGCATGAATCGCCGGGCTGGCATCGGCGCTGCGCCGCCACGCGGCCTGCACCTCACGAGCGGGAGCGCGCTCGAGCGGAACCGCGACGAGACCGGCACCGAGCACCGGACGCGCGAGGCGAGGCACGAGAGCGAGCACGTCGTCCGCGTCGACCAGCGCGAGTTGCGTGGAGAAATCGTCGACGAGATGGCGAACATCGATCTCGGCGGATGACTCGGCGAACAGCCGCCGAAACCACTGGTGACAGACCGTCCCGGCCGGGCTCGTCACCCACGGGTACCGAGCGAGTTCGGCATGGGTCAACGCGGTCTCGCGTCGGGCGAGAGGGTGGGTTCGCTTCATGATCACGTCGCCGAAGTCCAGGTGAATCGGTTGGCGAACGACCGAGGGAGGAGCGGGTGCCGATACCCCGTCTGCATCGTGCACCAGCGCCAAATCTGCGGTCCCGGCATGGACGCTGTGCAGTGCACGATCCGGATCCTCCTCGCTGATGTGCACCGTCAGATCGGGATACCGTCGATCCAGCTCGATCAGCGCGGGAGCCACCAATCCACGCACCGCGGTCGAGAAGCCGACCAACCGAACGACCCCACGAGCGACGCCCCCGTCGGCGGATCGAGCGGCCTCGACGCAACGTTCCAGAGCGTCGAACACCTCCCCCGCTGACTCGACCACCGCCCGACCTGCGGGGGTGAGCACCACACCTCTGCCGGCCGGCGCCAGTACCGGGGTGCCGATCTGCCGTTCGAGTCGTTTGATCTGCTGGGAGATCGCCGAGGAGGTGTATCCGAGCTCGTCGGCGGCCCGCGCAAGAGTGCCGAGTGCAGCCACAGCGCGCAGTGCGTGCAGGGCGCTGGTATCGATCATGAAGGAACAGTACGCAGTAATGCCGAAAATGCATCGCTGGACCTCAGGTATCGGGCGGTTCACACTCGGACCATGAACACCAATCGGTCGCCGGCCTCGACGATCTTCGGTACGAACCTCGTCGCCATGGCGACCCCTATGCACCCCGATGGTTCACTCGACCGAGCCGGCGTCGATGCCCTTCTCACGCACCTGTCGGCCAGGCGATGCGATGGCGTCGTGATCGCCGGAACAACCGGTGAAGCACCGACCTTGACGGGCCACGAGATCTCGCAGCTGATCGCTCGCGCCTGCAGGCATCGCGATCACGCTCTTCGCGTGATCGCTGGAATAGGCACCAACGACACCTCCACGGGGATGGAGATGGCTCGGTCCGCAGCGGCAGCCGGTGCCGACGCCCTGCTGATCACCGCTCCCTACTATTCGCGCCCCACCCAGGCCGGCATTGCGGAACACATCGTCGCCATCGCCGAGGCAGGTGGGCTACCGGTCATGGTGTATGACGTCCCGGCGCGCACAGGTGTGGCGATCGAGGCGTCGACGCTCGTCGAGCTCTCTCACCACTCCCTCATCGCTGCCGTCAAGGACGCCAAGGGTGATCTGTACGAGGCCATGACCGTCATGTCCTCGACGGATCTCGCCTACTACTGCGGAATCGACGAACTCGCACTGCCCTACCTCGCCTCCGGTGCAACAGGATTGGTCAGCGTCACCGGAAACGTCGTGGCAGACCGCTACGCCGAGCTGATCGCGGCAATCCGCGTCGGCGACCTGGACCGAGCGAACGCAGTACAGCGATCGCTCCTGCCGTTGACCGACGCCGTCATGCGCACGACGCAGGGGGCCATCATGGCCAAGGCCGCGCTCGCCAGGATCGGCGTCATCTCCGACGCGACCGTGCGACGCCCACTTCTCGCATCCTCGGCGGCCGACCTGAGCCGACTCGACGCGGCCCTGTCGGCCACCGGATTCGATCAGGAATCGAGAAGCGAGCACGTTTCGGTACGACTAGCGTGACTGCTCATGGCGACGAAGAAGGTCTCGGAGGGCTCGGCACGGCATGCTGCCGACAGTCACGATTCGATTCGTGTTCAGGGGGCGCGGCAGAACAATCTCCAGGACATCGATGTGGAGCTACCCAAGCGGCGACTGACCGTGTTCACCGGGGTCTCCGGGTCAGGAAAGAGCTCGCTGGTCTTCAGTACGATTGCGGCCGAATCACAACGCATGATCAACGAGACCTACAGTGCCTTCGTACAAGGATTCATGCCCACGCTCGGCCGCCCGGATGTCGACGTCATGGACGGACTCACAACGGCCATCATTGTCGATCAACAGCGCATGGGCACCAATCCTCACTCCACCGTCGGCACCGCAACCGATGCCAACGCCATGCTGCGGATTCTGTTCAGCCGAATCGGAAAGCCGTACATCGGCTCCGCACAGGCCTTTTCGTTCAACGTCGCATCGGTGTCCGGCGCAGGCGCGTACAAGGTGGACAAGGGCGGCAGGCAGACCACAGAGAAGAAGTCCTTCACCGTGACCGGTGGCATGTGCCCACGCTGTGAGGGCAGAGGCTCCGTCAGCGACTTCGATCTCACCGCTCTCTACGACGCGAGCAAGTCGCTCAACGAGAGCGCGATCACGATCCCCGGCTACAGCATGGAGGGCTGGTACGGCCGAATATTTCGCGGCTGCGGGTATTTCGACCCGGACAAGCCCATCGCGAAGTACACCAGGAAGGAACTCGACGACCTGCTCTATCGCGAACCGACGAAGATCAAGGTCGACGGAATCAATCTGACCTACTCGGGGCTCGTGCCGCAGATTCAGAAGTCGTTCCTGTCCAAGGACGTCGACGCCATGCAGCCCCACATCCGCGCCTTCGTCGAACGCGCGATCACTTTCACCACCTGCCCGGACTGCCTCGGAACCAGGCTCAACGAAGGTGCTCGGTCGTCGAAGATCAAGGGCATCAACATCGCCGACGCATGTTCGATGCAGATCAGCGACCTGGCGAAGTGGGTGAGCGGCCTGAAGGAACCGTCGGTGGCACCGCTGCTGACCACACTGGGCGAGACCCTCGACTCGTTCGTCGAGATCGGGCTCGGCTACCTGAGCCTGGATCGTCCGTCGGGAACGTTGTCCGGTGGAGAGGCCCAGCGCACCAAAATGATTCGCCACCTCGGATCCTCGTTGACCGACGTGACGTACGTGTTCGACGAGCCGACCACCGGTCTGCATCCCCACGACATCGAGCGGATGAACAACCTGCTGCTTCAGTTGCGCGACAAGGGAAACACCGTACTCGTGGTCGAGCACAAGCCCGAGACGATCTCCATCGCAGACCACGTCGTCGATCTGGGCCCCGGTGCGGGAAGCGCGGGCGGGCACGTCTGTTTCGAGGGCACCGTCGACGGATTGCGAGAGAGCGACACCGTCACCGGTCGGCATTTCGACGATCGGGCATCACTGAAGGAATCGGTGCGCGAGTTCTCCGAGGTACTCGAAATCCGCGGCGCGGACTCCCACAATCTGCGCGACGTGGACGTCGACGTTCCACTCGGAGTACTGGTCGTCGTCACCGGCGTCGCAGGCTCGGGCAAGAGTTCGCTCATTCACGGATCGCTTTCCGGGACAGACGATGTGGTGTCGGTCGATCAGGGGGCGATCCGTGGCTCGCGGCGAAGCAACCCCGCGACGTACACCGGGTTGCTCGAACCGATACGCAAGGCGTTCGCCAAGGAGAACGCCGTCAAACCCGCGTTGTTCAGCTCGAACTCCGAAGGCGCGTGCCCGACGTGCAACGGCGCTGGCGTCCTCTACAGCGACCTCGCGATGATGGCCGGGGTGGCCACGGTATGCGAGGAGTGCGAGGGCAAGCGATTCCAGGCATCGGTACTCGAGTACCACTACGGCGGGCGCAACATCGACGAGGTGCTGTCGATGTCGGTCGCCGAGGCCGAGGAGTTCTTCTCCGACGGGCCGGCGAAACTGCTCCCGGCACACAGGATTCTGCAACGCTTGAACGACGTCGGATTGGGCTACCTGAAGATCGGCCAGCCGTTGACCACGCTGTCGGGTGGAGAACGCCAACGCCTCAAGCTGGCGACGCACATGGCCGACAAAGGCGGGATTTACGTGCTGGACGAACCCACCACCGGGCTGCACCTCGCCGATGTCGACAAGCTCCTGGGGCTGTTGGACAGGTTGGTCGACTCGGGCAAGTCGGTGATCGTCATCGAGCATCATCAGGCCGTCATGGCCCACGCCGATTGGATCATCGATCTCGGTCCCGGTGCCGGACACGACGGCGGACTGGTCGTGTTCGAGGGCACGCCGTCCGATCTGGTGGCGGACGGTTCGACCCTGACGGGCAAGCACTTGGCCGCGTACGTGGGGAGCTGACGTGCAACCGATTCCCGGCCGGACCGCCGAGGCCGTCGTCACCGAGAAGGTCACCTTCGACTGACCGATATCCTGGACCCTCCATGGTGACCTTGCTGCTTGCGCTTGTCGGATTTGCACTACTCGATTCACTCGACGTGCTGCTGATCGGCGTGACCGCTGCCATCGCTGTGCATTCGAGAACCACCCGCCGGTCTCCTTTCCGAGCCGGGCTGGCGTTCGTCGGCGGAGTGTTCACGGCCACGACCACGTTCGGCATCCTCACCGTTCTCGGCATCGACTTCTTCACCGATCTGTTCGACATCACCATCACTGCCACGCTCCGGTATCGCACGGAACTGGTTGTGGGGCTGGTGCTGATCGGTCTCGGTGCACTGCGCACCACCGAACGTCGCCCGCCGGCGTGGGCAGCCCGAGCCGGCTCGAGCATTCCCGTCGTTGCCCTGACCGGACTGACGATCGGTCTGGTGCAGGGCCCGACGGCAGTGCCGTATCTCGCCGGGTTGACGATGCTCTCGACCTACGATCCCCGTCCGCCGTGGTGGCCGGCCATCGTCGTCGTGTACTGCCTGATCGGGCTGCTACCGCCCATCCTCGTTCTGATACTGGCTTCGAGAAAGAGTCGACGTTCCAGGCGGGCGTTCACCGCGACCGTGCGGGCTCTGACGCGGTACGGCCCGCCGACGGTGCGCGTCATCTTCGTCGTACTCGGTGTCGCACTCGTCGCCGACGCGCTCGTTCATGCCCGAGACCTCCTGTAGGTCGTCGCCGTAAGCTTCTGCGCATGGCACTCGATCATGGCGATCCCGGTGACGCCCCGTCCGTTCCCCCTCCCCTGGCCCCCGTCGTCGAGGACCGCCGGCCGTCCGCGGCCGAGGAAGCACGCACGATCGCTGCGTCCACCAACACCGCAACTCTTGCGAGCCTGACCGCGGACGGCGATCCCTGGGCTTCGTTCGTCACGTACGGATTGCTCGACGGCGCTCCCGTTCTGTGTGTCTCGCGAATGGCCGAACATGGACGCAACCTCACCGGCGATCAACGGATGAGCCTGTCGATCGTGGCACCGCAATCGCAGACCGATCCGCTGGCGTCGGGCCGAATCACGCTGGCAGGTGTGGTCGAGCGGCCGGAGGGCGACGAGCTGGCCGCAGCACGCGCGGCGCACCTCGACGGCGTACCGGCGGCGAAGTACTACCTCGACTACAGCGACTTCACGCTCTGGGTCATGCGCGTGCATCGGGTCCGGTGGGTCGGCGGATACGGCCGGATGGATTCGGCAACTGCCGAAGCGTATTCCCAGGCCGCGCCCGATCCGGTGTCGCCGACCTCCGCGTACGCGGTCGAGCACCTCAACGCCGACCACTCGAC
Source organism: Rhodococcus cercidiphylli (assembly GCF_033042225.1). Taxonomy (NCBI): domain Bacteria; kingdom Bacillati; phylum Actinomycetota; class Actinomycetes; order Mycobacteriales; family Nocardiaceae; genus Rhodococcus; species Rhodococcus cercidiphylli. The sequence goes on along the minus strand of NZ_JAWLKE010000010.1, from coordinate 132,837 downwards.
GTCGCTGACTGCGATGGCCCGCGAACTGGGCGGCTTTCCCGATGCGACGTCCGCGGAGTGCACGGCAGCGGACCGCTACGGACTGGATCTGAAGGTGCACACGCCGCGCGGAATCGCGTACACCAGGGTCGGTTATGCGACTCCGATCGGCTCGGCTGCCGAACTGCGAGCCGCGACCGTGGAACTGGCGAAGCGCGCAGCAGCCGGCCGATAGGTGCGCGCTGCCACCACAGACACGACGACCTTGTCGAGACGTCGCGATCGATGGCGACTACCGTTGACCTCACACCGCAATCGTTAGGGAGCAGGTAATGAGCATCCAACCGCTCGAATCGAAGCGTCACCGCGTCGTCGTCATCGGTTCCGGGTTCGGAGGTCTGTTCGGCGTCAAGGCGCTCAAGAAAGCCGACGTCGACATCACCCTCGTCGCCAAGACGACACACCACCTTTTCCAGCCTCTCCTCTATCAGGTCGCGACAGGCATCCTGTCCGTCGGCGAGATCGCTCCCACCACCCGCGTCATCCTGCGCAAGCAGAAGAACGCCGAGGTGCTGCTCGGAGACGTGCTGAACATCGATCTCGAGGCCAAGACGGTGACGTCCAAGCTCCTCGAACGCATCACCGTCACTCCGTTCGACAGCCTCATCGTCGCGGCAGGCGCACAGCAGTCCTACTTCGGCAACGATCACTTCGCCGAGTTCGCGCCCGGCATGAAGACCATCGACGATGCACTCGAACTGCGCGGACGCATCCTCGGAGCGTTCGAGCAGGCCGAACTCTCCGACGATCAAGAGGAGAAGGACCGCCTCATGACCTTCGTGGTCGTCGGCGCGGGTCCCACCGGTGTCGAGCTCGCCGGGCAGATCGCCGAGCTCGCCGATCGCACCCTCGACGGAGCTTTCCGCAACATCGATCCGCGTGACGCCCGCGTCATCCTGCTCGACGCCGCGCCGGCCGTGCTGCCGCCGATGGGTGAGAAGCTCGGCCGCAAGGCCGCCGAGCGGCTCGAGAAGCTCGGCGTGGAAATCCAGCTCAACGCGATGGTCACCGACGTCGACAACGACGGCCTGACCGTCAAGGAGAAGGACGGCACGACGCGTCGCATCGAGGCGCAGTGCAAGGTCTGGTCCGCAGGCGTGCAGGGCAGCCCACTCGGCAAGCAGCTCGCCGACCAGTCCGGATCCGAGACCGATCGCGCCGGACGCGTGCTGGTCGAACCGGACCTCACCGTCAAGGGTCACCCGAACGTGTTCGTGGTCGGCGACCTGATGTCGGTCAAGGACGTTCCGGGCATGGCGCAGGGTGCCATTCAGGGAGCGACCTACGCTGCCAAGCTGATCAAGGCATCGGTCAAGGGCCAGGACGATCCCGCGCAGCGGGCCCCGTTCAAGTACTTCGACAAGGGTTCGATGGCGACGGTGTCGCGATTCAACGCCGTCGCCAAGGTCGGCAAGCTCGAGTTCGGTGGATTCATCGCCTGGCTCATGTGGCTCGCTCTGCACCTGTACTACCTCGTGGGCTACCGCAGCCGCATCACGACTGTCATCTCGTGGTTCGTGACGTTCCTCGGCAAGGGCCGCGCGCAGATGGCGTCGACCGAACAGCAGGTGTTCGCGCGATTGGCCATCGAGCAACTCAACTCTCTCGAACGTGCGGGTGCCGTCAAGACGGACGCAGCCGATCAGGAACAGGAACGCGAGAAGGCCGCAGGCTGATCAGCAGCTGACCCGTCGCTACGACTACGACGCACGGGCCGACGACATACCGTCGGCCCGTGCGTCGTTCGTTTGTCGGGGCTCTGTCTCAGCCGAGCGAATCGACGGGCTGTAGACGACGCCCCACCGACGTACTCAGCGAACCGCCTCCGGCCAGCGACAGCCGGACGCTCCCGTCGGCGAGATCGACCTCGGACGCCCGGGTATCGGGATACCTCAGCGTGCTGGACATCGACAGCGGTGTCGACAATGCGTCGTACGCAACCGATCCCGCGCCCAGTTCCACTCGATGACGCAGCAGCGGGCTGCCTCCGACGTCGCATCGCATCGCACTGCTCCACTGTCCCGACGCTTCCTCGAAGCGGCCGATCTGCGTTCGCTCTCGCAACCACAACGTCGAATCCTGTTCCAGCACAACGGTGTTGATCACCGAGTGCGAGGCGTCGGAGACGACGACCATCGGTTCCGGGTCGAAGACCAGCGACGCACCTGCACCGACCTCGAAGTGCCACTGCGCGGAGGAGTGACGATGCAGCCCACCGGGCATCGCCAACGAGGCTGCGACGCTACGCACCTCCAGGTGCGCGCCGGCCGCCACCGAGATTCTGACCACGATGGTGTCGCCGCCGAGAGGAGTTGCCGCCGTTCCGATCAGGTGAACCGTGTCCGGTCCGGTCTGTCGGCCGGCGAGTCCGCCCACCGAGGTGATGCGTGGGCTGCGGCTGCGGCTCGCGTCGATGCAGAGCTCTGTGTGCATCGACGCTCAGTGTGTGTGGGCGTGCGCGTCGGCGTCGGCGATCACCTTCAGCTGCTCCCGCACCCACTCGAGCACCATGGTCGCCGCCGGATCGTCGGTGAGGGAGATCAGCGCAGTCGGGCGCCCCTCGCGTACCTGAGCCGCGTCCCGTTCCATGACACCGAGATCAGCTCCGACGTACGGAGCGAGGTCGGTCTTGTTGACGACCAACAGGTCGGAGAAAGTCACACCGGGACCGCCCTTACGCGGCACCTTGTCTCCCCCGGCAACGTCGACGACGAATATCTGCACGTCGATCAGACCGGACGAGAACGTCGCCGTCAGATTGTCGCCACCGGATTCCACGAGAATCAGATCCAGGGGCGGGTTGTTCTCGATCAGATCGTCGATGGCGTCGAGATTGGCCGTGATGTCGTCTCGGATCGCGGTGTGTGGGCATCCACCGGTCTGGACCGCCGTGATGCGCTCGTCGGGCAACACGGCGTGCCGACGCAGGAAGTCCGCATCCTCGGTGGTGTAGATGTCGTTGGTGAGTACGGCGAGCGAAAGTTCGTCGCGCAGTTCGCGGCACAGTGCAGCAACCAACGCCGTCTTCCCGGAACCGACGGGTCCACCGATGCCGACGCGCAGCGCGTCACCTGCCACCCGTGCGCGCTTGGGCCGATCCAAACCGTGGTCGTGGGGCTCACCGTCGATCAGGTGCGGGGGCATGTCGAACTCCTTGTCGCTAGAGAAAAAATGGATCCGTACTCAGGATACGAACAACGGCCGATCGCGGACGGCGTGGGCTTCGGCGAACATGTCCAGCAACGGATCCGACAACTCCATCAGCTCGGGCAGGCACTCGCACACCGCCGCGGTCACGTCGTCGCAGAAGTCGCCCAACCGGATGGTGCACGCCGCGACCTCGGCCGGATCGAGCGCGAGCAGACGCTGGGCGGCAATCGCCGACCCGGTCATGGTGATGTACACCTGCACGGCGGCCGTGTCGGTAACCGACAGGCCCGCCGCGAGTCCGACGTGTCCGGCGGCAACGGCCAGATGCGGCTTGCGGCCGATGGCCGCCCAATCATGATGCGGCCAAGCAGATTTGGCCAGCCGAAGCAGTCCGCGGCCCTGAGCACGGGAAGCGGACCTCGCGGCCGGGGACGGTGTTCGTGCGTCGGATTCGGCATCTGCCTCGTCCGTGCTCGACGACCCGTACACCAGCGATGCGGCAATGGACGCCGTTGTGGCCCCGGAGGTTCGGATGCGTCGTCGTAGAAAGGCCTCGAGCGTCGTGATGTCTCGAACGAAGCCCGAGGCGATAGCTTCCTCCACTCCGCCGGAGTGCACGTGGCCACCAGTGGGCAGGCGGGAATCGGCAAGCGAGAGAAGCGTCGTCACCTGCAATCGGGAATCGGGCATCAGAACAGAAAGTATCGCTGCGCCATCGGCAGTTCGGTTGCCGGCTGCTCCGTCCACACGTCACCGTCGATCCGCACGGTGAAGGTGTCGGGATCCACTCGGATATCGGGCAGAGCGTCGTTGAGCGCCATGTCCGACTTCCTGACACCGCGCACGTTCTTGACCGGAACCAGCCGTCGATCACAGTTCAGACGTCCAGCGAGTCCGTCCTCGATCGCCTGTGGGGCAACGAAATGCAGTGAGGTCGCAGCGGCCGCCTTCGGCGATGCCCCGAACATCGGACGCGGCAGTTCGGGCTGCGGGGTCGGGATGGACGCGTTGGCATCGCCCATGGCAGCCCAGGCGATCATGCCGCCTTTGATCACCATGTGGGGACGTACGCCGAAGAACGCCGGATCCCACAGCACGAGGTCAGCGAGCTTCCCCGGTTCGATCGAACCGATCTCGTCGTCCAGGCCGTGTGCGACGGCCGGGCAGATGGTGTATTTCGCGACGTAGCGCATCACTCGGTTGTTGTCGGCTCCGTTGTCGCCGGCCAGGAAGCCTCGACGAGACTTCATCACGTGGGCCGTCTGCCAGGTGCGCAGAACCACCTCCCCTATGCGGCCCATGGCCTGAGCGTCGCTTCCGATCATCGAGATCGCACCCATGTCGTGCAACAGGTCCTCGGCTGCGATCGTCGACGGCCGGATTCGGCTCTCGGCGAAGGCCAGATCCTCCGGAATCGATGGACTGAGGTGGTGGCACACCATCAGCATGTCGAGATGCTCGTCCAGGGTGTTGACGGTGTGGGGCCGCGTCGGGTTGGTCGAGCTGGGGAGGACGTGCGGCTGCGCCGCCACGGTGATGATGTCGGGTGCGTGCCCGCCGCCCGCACCCTCGGTGTGATACGCGTGGATTCCGCGTCCCCTGATCGCATCGAGGGTGGTCTCGACGAATCCGGCCTCGTTGAGAGTGTCCGAGTGCAACGCTGCCTGAACGCCTGCGTCCTCGCACACTCGCAGGCACGCGTCGATCGCGGCCGGGGTCGATCCCCAGTCCTCGTGCAGTTTGAAACCCGATGCGCCTGCGCGCAATTGCTCCCACATCGAGTCGGGATTGACCGTGTTGCCCTTGCCGAGGAGCACGATGTTCATCGGCCAGTCGTCCAGCGACTCGAGCATCCGAGACAGGTGCCATGCGCCCGGGGTGACTGTGGTGGCCTTGCTCCCTTCGGCGGGACCGGTACCGCCTGCGATCACCGTGGTGATGCCGCCACCGAGAGCCTCCTCCTTGATCTGCGGGCAGATCAGGTGGACGTGGCAGTCGATACCGCCTGCGGTGACGATCTTTCCGTTGCCCGCGATGATCTCGGTGGACGGGCCGATGACGAGATCGGGATGCACCCCGGTCATGGTGTCGGGATTGCCCGCCTTGCCCAGCGCCACGATGCGTCCGTCGCGAATACCGAGATCGGCCTTGATGATTCCCCAGTAGTCGACGACGACAACCCCGGTGATGACCGTATCGGGAGCGCCGTCGGCGCGGGTTGCCCTGGACTGACCCATCGATTCACGGATCACCTTGCCACCGCCGAACACGGCCTCCTCACCGGCGTTGCCGGGGCCACCACTGCGGTCCTCGGTGACCTCGATCAGAAGATCGGTGTCTGCCAAGCGGATTCGATCACCCGTGGTGGGACCGAACAACTGGGCGTATCGACTGCGACTCATACGCGCCATCAGCTGTCCAACTTTCCGGGAGGTGTCATGCTCAATCCGTGTACCTCGCGCGTGCCGCCGAGGGGCACGAGCCGAATCGTCTGTTCTATGCCGGGCTCGAAACGCACCGCCGTGCCCGCGGGGATGTCGAGGCGGCAGCCGTGCGCCCGTTCGCGGTCGAACTGCAGAGCTGCGTTCGACTGCGGGAAATGCACGTGGCTACCCACCTGTACCGGTCGATCTCCCGCGTTGACGACGGCCATAGAGATCACCTCGGCGCCGTCGTTGATCTCGATGTCGCCTGCGACGGTGATGATCTCGCCCGGAATCAGGTGACCGTCACCCCGCTTCGGCGAGATCGGCTCGTGCACCGTGATCAGTTTCGTGCCGTCCGGGAAGGTCGCTTCGACCATCACCTCGGGGAGCAACTCGGGCACGCCGTCGATGACGTCGTCGGCCCCGAGAATCTCGCGACCCGAGGACATCAGGTCTGCGACCGACCGGCCGTCGCGGGCACCCTCGAGGAGATGATCGGTGATGACCGCGATCGCCTCGGGGTGATTGAGTTTGAGGCCGCGTGCCTGGCGACGCCGAGCGAGCTCGGCCGCGTAGCTGACGAGCAGTCGGTCCTGCTCGTGCGGAGACAACCGCATTGGAGTTCTCCGTCCCGATCGGTGATGGTGCCCGGCAATTCTGACACGCTTACGACCCGCCGGCAGCGGAGCGCGCCGACGCACCTCATCCGAGCGGCACGGTCACCGATCGATCGAGCAGTCCCCGCAGCACGTTTCGGTCGATGCCGGCAGCCACGTTCTGCAACTCGGCGATGCCGAACGCACCCGAATCCAGGCCACGCACCAGAACGCCTGCCAACGCCTGCGCTGTCGCCGGCTCGTCCATCACTTCACCACCCTGGCGATCGAGGTAGCTGCCCAGCCGAGCAGCAGCGACCGGCATGGCCTGACGGAAGAAGCCGAATGTCGCCGACCACCGCGTCACCAGGTGGCCGGGATGCATGTCCCAACCCTGATAAAAACCACGCTCGAGGGATCTGGTCACCAGCTCGAAATGTCGACGCGCGGACGCAGCCACCTGCGCGGAATCGCCCGTCGGCACCACCTGAGTCGAACCGTCGCACACCCATACCCCGGTTTGCGCCGCTGCCGCCAGCATGACGTTCTTCGCATGGTCCGCCACCGGATGGGCCAGTGACTGCTGTGCAGAGGTGATTCCGCAGGCGGCGCTGTAGTCGTAGGTCCCGTAGTGCAGGGCGGTGCAGCGGCCGTCCGCCCTGGTGATCGCCCTCGCGAGGGTCGCCGTTCCGTCGGCACCGATCACCGCCTGTGGGCTCTCGATCTGCAGCTCGAAGCGAAGGGCGCGCTCGGTCAGGCCGTGCGCACGTTCGAGTTCCTCGCACAGGGCGACCACGGCGGCTACCTGCTCGACGGCGCGGAGCTTGGGTACGGTGAACACGAAGCCGTCGGGCACTCCCCCGGCTCCGTCCAGGACCAGCTCCAGGGTTCGAATCCCACGCCGACGCTCATGTGCGGCAAGCCCTTTGGCACGGATCCCGAGCCACGTCGGTCCGGCCGGATCTTCGGCCAAAGTGGACAGTGCTGCCCCGACTGCGGTCGCGTGGCGGTCCTCGGCGGCGTCGGATCGCCATCCGTAACCGTCCTCGAAATCGAATCTGAGGTCCTGGATGGGCGCACTTCCGAGTCGGTCGCGTACGAGAGGTAAGGCGTTCTGGGTGTCGAGTCCGGCGAACGCCTCGGGGTGGGCGTCCAGGATTGCCAGAGCGGCAGCACCCCATTCGGCGGGCACAGCCGCCGACGCATCCGAGGCCGATACGTAGACGGTGTGAGAGGGCTGGCCACCGACTCGGTCACCCGGATAATGCTGCGCGAGTTCGTCGTCGATGGGACCGAACAGTGATTCGAGGCGATCGAAGGCGTCGGCAGTCAGTGAAGTTGCGCCCGGCCGGATGGAAGAGTCGGCGCTGTCGCTGTGTCCCGTCATGGGCATCACTGTCCCAGATGCGCCGTGTTTTCGATATTCGCCAGCCGGACCTTGCCCTGAGCAACCAGGCGTCCACTCTCGTCCGTCATGTCGACCTGCCAGAGCTGCTGGGTGCGGCCCCGATGAATCGGATGTCCGTGCGCGGCCAAGGTTCCCGATCGAGTCGCGCGCAGGAAGTCGGTGTTGTTGTTGGTTCCGACCACGTGCCCCCGGGAGCCGAACCAGGCCGATCCGCCGATACTCGCCACCGACTCGACCACCGAGCACAAAACCCCACCGTGCATGATTCCGGCCGGCTGATGGAGCTGCGGAGTGACGGTCCATTCCGCGCGCACCTCGTCGCCGGACACCTCGAGGTACCGCAGGCCCACGACCCCGTCGAATCCCCGTGCACACAATTCGGTGAGCTGTTCCGGCGTCATGGTGTCGAAGGAGGTCTCCCCCGTGGTGCCGTTCGAGTCCGTCATTGCTGTGCCTTCCGGTTGCGTCGAGAGGGTGGCCGACTCGGCAGTCGGCTCCCGTTCAGAGATACACGACGATGGACCCACAAAAATCGGTGGGCCTCTCGTTCGCGAAGAACGAGAGGCCCACCGTGGCAAGGACCGGGAGTCACTGCAGCCCTCAGGACTCCGGCGCGGTCCGTTGGTACGAAGTCAGCATAGGCAAACCTTAGTTCCGGCGCAAGGCCTTCATGATGCCCGCAGTCTCGCGCGGCCAGGAACGCCGACGCGTGACCGCACGGGTGCCCCGGCCGCGACCATGGCGTCGAGCAGCATCTGACCCCGGCGCGCACCTGCCGATGCGCTCGCCCCAGCCAGAATCGGTACATACGTCGAGGCCCCCAGGATGGCGTCGCCGACCAGAGCCCAGAAGACCCGGGCATCCAGCGGTGCGCGCTCGGCGATCGCGCGGAACACCGCGCCGAGCGACGTCGTGCATCGGTGTGCAGTCCAGACCAACAGAGCCTGTTCGCACGGAAGTGTGACGGTGCCGGGCTCACCCGCAGCGGGATCCTCGGGTAGCACGCGCAGGATCGGCGATGTCACTCCCGCCCAATCGATCCCGCCATCACTGTCCATGTGGATCCACAGATTCTCGATGCCCGGATCCCAAGCTCGTGCCTCCAACACCAGCAGCGCGGCCACGCGCCCGACGACGGCATGGATCAGAGCCGTAGCGACCTGCACTGCCGCAGCTTCGGGAACGTCGAGATCCTCGAGCGATCGCCGGTACATCTGCTCGACGCGACCGTCGTCGAGACCCACCGCCAACTGCCACCAACGGCGCTTGCCCTCGTTCGCCATCGCTGCCACCGCGTACATCCGCGGGTAATCGGAGTTGAGTGCACGCAGGGTCGCACACGAGTCGGCCAACAGCGCCGCCCCGCCGGATCGACTCGAGAATCGATGCACATCGGCCCAACCCGTATACGACGCTGCTGCAACTGACACCTGATCGCTCCTCAGTTTCCCGGCGGGTGCACGCGTCGCACCCCTACCCACTTAATGTAGGTTAGCCTAACCAGATCGTAAAGCGGTCAGGCACCGCTACCCTTACCTCACCTCACGCGCCGAGGAAGGGTTCCGTAACCTAAACCGTGTCCCTTCGAAACAGCGAGGAGTCACGAGCACTGTGACAACAGCTCCGCTACTCGGCCCCCACGGCGCACGCCGGTCTTCCGACGAGCCGTACGGGACCGAGGACGTGCCCACCGGGCCGCCGCCGCGTAGCTCTCGCCTCGCTGCAGCCGCGATCGACGCACTGATCGTGCTGATCCCCCTGTTCGTCGGCTGGTCGATCGTCGACGCGCTTCGTGACGACAACGGTGGCGGCCAAGCGGACCGATTCGTGTTCGGCACCATCGCGGTGTGCGTCACGGCGGCTCTGTTCGTCTGGAACCGCGGATACCGCGACGGCAACGAGGGCCAGAGCACCGGCAAGCGCTGGCTGGGGCTCACGCTGCGAGACACCTCGACCCATGGCCCCCTCGGCGCACGCCGGGCTCTGCGTCGTCAGTTCCGGATCGACACGTCGTCGTCGGAAGTGGTCCGCGACAAGACCGCGGCAGCAGACGGATTCGAGCCCATTCCCAAGGACGGCTCGGTCGCGGCGATCCGAAAGCGCAGGTTGCTCGGCCTGGCAGTCTTGGTCGTCGCGCTCGTGGCGGGCATCCTCGCCAGTATCGCCATCGGCGCGCGGCCACTGACGTTCGCCGAAATTGCCCATGCGCTGCTGAATTCGACGGGCACCGACACCGACATCATCGTGCGCACGTTGCGGATCCCACGCACGGTGCTCGCACTGGTCGTCGGCATCGCACTCGGCATCGCAGGCGCTCTCATCCAGGGGCACACCCGTAACCCGTTGGCAGACGCCAGCCTGCTCGGCCTCAATTCCGGGGCGGCGTTCTTCGTCGTCATGGCCATCTATCTGTTTCGGTTCACCTCGCCGAGTCAGTACCTGTGGTTCGCGTTCGCCGGTTCGGCGGTGGCGAGCATCGTCGTCTTCGGACTGTCGTCGATCGGGTCGGGCAGATCGAGTCCGGTCAATCTCGCCCTGGCCGGAGCCGGCGTCGCATTCTTTCTCTCGGCGATGACCAACGCCGTTGTGTTGCTCGATCAGACCAGCTTGGACGGCTACCGCTTCTGGGTGGTCGGATCCGTTGCCGGACGCGGCCTCGACGTACTGTGGCAGGTCCTGCCGTTCCTGGTGATCGGCGTCCTCATCGCACTGGCGAGCACCCCCGGCCTGAACGTCATGAGCCTCGGCGAGGACGTCGCACGATCCCTCGGGACCAACATCGCGATCACCCGAACCGTCGGCATCCTCGCCATCACGCTGCTCACCGGTGCAGCGACCGCAGCATGCGGGCCTATCGCGTTCGTCGGCCTCGTCGTCCCGCACATCGCCCGCGCGGTGACCGGACCCGACTACCGCTGGCTCGTCCCGTATGCAGGCCTCATGGGCGGAGTGATGCTCATGATCGCCGACGTCATCGGCCGAGTCGTGGTGCGCCCGGGCGAGCTTCAGGTGGGCATCGTTCTGGCACTGATCGGAGCGCCGTTCTTCATCGCTCTCGTCCGACGCCGGAAGTTGGTCGGCCTGTGACCGCCGACCTGCAGTCCCCCACACCGACGCCCGGCCACGGCGGCGTTCGCACCCGGCCTGCGTTCCGCCTCGGTCCGATCTCGATGGTCCGACGGCCACTGATGGTACTGACGACCGTCCTACTGGCTGCGGCGCTGGTGCTGGTCATGTGTGTGAACATCGGCCGAGGCGACTTCCCGCTGTCGATCGTGCAGGTCCTCGACGTGCTGCTCGGCGGCGGTTCGAGGATCGAACGATTCATCGTGATGGACCTGCGGCTGCCCCGATCACTGACCGGGCTCCTGGTCGGGGCCGCCCTCGGTATATCCGGCGCGATCACGCAGTCGATCTCCCGCAACGCCCTCGCCAGCCCCGACATACTGGGCATCACGGCCGGTTCCAGTGCCGCGGCCGTCGCGTTGATCGTGCTCGGCGGTGGCAGCAGCTTCAGCGGGCTGCTCGCCACCCTCGGCCTTCCTCTGGCGGCCTTGATCGGCGGCCTGCTCACCGCCATCGCGATCTATACCCTCGCCTGGCGCAAGGGCGTCGACGGATTCCGGCTCATTCTGGTCGGCATCGCCGTCAACGCCATGCTCACCGCGGTGATCGGCTGGCTGCTGATCAGCGCCGACATCAACGACGTCTCCCGCGCTCAGGTCTGGCTCAACGGGTCACTCAACGGAGCGGACTGGTCCGCGGTCTGGCCGGTCGCCATCGCGGTCGTCCTCGTCGGTGGCGGCACAGTCGTCGCGACGTTCACTCTGGGTGCCCTGCGACTCGGCGACGACAACGCACGATCGCTCGGGGTCCGTCTGCAACACAGTCAGGCCATGATGCTGCTCGCGGCCGTCGCACTCGCCGCGATCGCCACCGCCGCCGCGGGACCCATCGGATTCGTGGCGCTCGCCGCTCCCCAAATAGCGCTGAGGGTGCTGCGAACGCCCGGCCCGCCGATCATCGCGTCGGCACTTCTCGGTGGATTGCTGGTCGTGGCAAGCGATCTGATCGCGCGCACGATTCTGCCGGTGGAACTCCCGGTCGGCATCGTCACCTCGGCCCTCGGTGGACCGTTCCTGCTCTACCTACTCGTTCGCAGTAACCGAAAGGCCTCCGTATGACCACCAGCCACACCTCGCGTCTGATCGCGAACGATCTGAGCCTCGGGTACGGCGACCGCACCATCGTCGAACACCTCGATCTCGAGATTCACACCGGTGTCATCACCACGGTCATCGGACCCAACGGCTGCGGAAAGTCGACGCTGCTGCGTTCGCTCGGCCGCCTGCTCAAGCCCAAGGCCGGCAGCGTGATGCTCGACGGTCGGGCGATCTCGTCGATGAAGACCAAAGAGGTGGCCCGCACCCTCGGGATGCTGCCTCAGGCGCCCACTGCTCCCGAAGGACTGACCGTCGCAGATCTCGTGTCACGCGGTCGTCACCCCCACCAATCGTGGATCCGGCAGTGGAGCTCGGACGACGAGGCAGAGGTCGCGAACGCACTCGAACTGACCGGAATCAGCGACCTCGCCGACAGACCCGTCGACGAATTGTCAGGTGGCCAACGGCAACGCGCCTGGATCTCGATGGCACTGGCCCAGGGCACCGATATCCTGCTGCTCGACGAGCCGACCACCTATCTCGATCTGGCGCACTCCATCGAGGTCCTGGATCTCGTCGACCGCCTGCACGACGAACTCGGCCGCACCATCGTCATGGTCCTGCACGATCTGAACCTGGCAATCAGGTACAGCGACCGGTTGATCGTGATGAAGCAGGGCCGGATCGTCACCTCGGGCAGGCCACAGGACGTCATCTCCGAGCAGCTGCTGCTCGACGTGTTCGGCCTCGAAGCCGCCGTGATAGACGATCCGATGTCCGACCGTCCGCTCATCGTTCCGATCGGCACCCGCCACGTGTACGGGTCGGTCGGTGGACCCGTCCGGTCCGAGAGTCACGCCGCCGCAGGTGCTTCCACCGAGCGGTAGCGCGGGGTCTCACCGCTCGATCATCGTGCGTACCAGCTTGACGCCCTGGCCGATCGACACGTCGGGCAGATATGCCCGGCCGATCGCATTTCCGATGCTGGGCAGTGCGGCCGGATCCGCGAAGGTCATGTGCATCGGTTCGTAGCGAGGCTGGAACTTCGACTTGAACGCCAGTAGGGAACGGAATCCGTAGACGGGTTCGAGGGTGCGTCCGAGGACGTCGAGCAATCGCTCGAGCAGCCCAGACAGCGTGGACTGCTCGGCACTGGAGACGTGTTCGGGTTGCTTCTCGTCGACCTTGGCCAGGGGTGCGCCCGAGAGGCTGAGGAATCGGGCACCTTCCTGTTCGAGCAGCAGGGCCGCCGATGCGATGAGGAATTCCATCGTGGGCCGAAAGCCCTCGGACCGGCGTCTCATGAAGTCGAGCGTCCATCCGACGATGACGCCGTCCTCGTACACCGGCATCCACGAGGTCACGCCGTGCACGGTCCGGTTCTCGTCGACGGCGATCAGGCACCGCACGTTCTCGTCGTCGACCTCCTCGAGACCGCCGAGGGTGAAGCCCATCTCGGGCATACCCTTGTCCGCGACCCATTCCTCCGAGATCGCAGTGATCTGGTCCGTGATCGCCAGCGGGGCAGAAGGAAAGCGGATCCACTCGGCGACGACGCCGGCTTTCTTCGCTCTGTTCAGCGCAGTCCGCACGTCCTGGAATCGCTTGCCGGTGAACGCAATGCCGTCGAGGTCCAGAACCGTTTCCTCACCGACCTGGATTCCTCCCCAACCGAGGGAGTCGGTGATGCGGCGGACGTCGGGAGTGACGGAGTAGAAGCACGGGATCCACCCGTTCTCGGACGCGAACTCGGCGAACTCGACGACGTTGTCCCGCAGGGACTCCCGCGGACCGACGGGATCCCCGGTGGTCAGTGCCACGCCGGAGATGACCCGGTAGGCGACGTAGCTGCGACCGTCGGAACCGAACCAGTACTTGTTGCCGCGCCAGGTCGTCATCCACGACAGAGCGGATCCGCTGCTCGACATCAGCAATCCGCGCGCCCGTTCGGCGGCGTCGGTCTCGGTGCCGTACACCGGGGTGAGGAAAGTACTCGCAGCGAGCACGCAGACCACCACCCAGAACACCACCCCGGTCCACTCGAAGAGCAGGGTCGTCGGCGTGCTCTGCGGGAGCAGGGCAGGTTCGAGCCATTGCAGGTAGACCGGGGGAACCAATCGTTGCGGGAAGTCCACCAGCAGTCCGCCGAAGGACGGCGAATCGGCGAAGCCACCGCGGGCCAGATACCCACCGAGCGAGTAGATCAGGGCGAGTCCTGCCGCCACCCCGACCACCGAGGCCGCCCATCGACGGTAGGTACCCGAAGGCGCCGACACGTCGAAGAACTTGCGCGTGACGATCAGAACGAGCAACACGATCAGGGGCAGCAGGAACGGCACCGCAGTGCGGTACGCCGTCGGCGATTCCAAGCCGTAGAACAGGGACTGGTCGTCACCGGACTCGAGGAATCGAATCGCGAAGTTGGCCACCGACAGTGCGAGCAGAATTCCCTGCGAGACCACCGCCATGGCCCACGCGAAACGCCTGCCTCGACGCAGGCCGTCACTGACCACCAGCAGGAACAACGACGGCATGATGCTCAGGATCGTCGGACCGACCCCCCCGAGTCTGAGATCGAGCAGACCACGACGGCATTCGACCGGGTCGGTGGTCGCGTCGGCGCAGATTTCGCGCACCTCCGCCGCCGTGTACGGAACCCCCCGCACCACATCACGAAGTACCGCGAACGGCCCGACAGCGTTGGGGCTCAGGGCCGCCAGTACCGGGCCGAGGGCGCTCGCAGCGACGATCAGCGCAACCAGCACCCGGCCTTCGCGTCGGGTACCCGCCAATCGAGGGCCACGTGCCGATCGACCGACGATCCACGGGCCCACGACCAGGCCGATCACCGCCGCGGCGAGCCGAACGACGTCCTGCAGGTGTCCGCCGAACAATGCCAACGTCACCAGCAAGGCCAGCACGCCGACGCGGATTCGCCTGCGCCACAACGTATCCATTCGCGAGGTCGCGACCAGGACCACACCGAAGATCCAGGTCGTCGGGCCCACAGCTGTTCCGACGTGCAACCGGAATCCCCAGTCCGCGTCGAAGGTCTTGGCCAGAACCGCGAGACCGAGGCCGAACAACGAACCGGCCACCTGCGTCACGAACGCCGCGACGGCGAAGCGACGGGATCCGATACGGCGCTCGATCGGTGCGGCGGCCAGCAGCACCCCGACCGTGGCCACCACACAACCGGCGATGTTGGGTGCCGCCAGACCCGAGGTGAGCGGGGTCCACAGGTGCCAGTGCTCGAACGGCATGATGCCCACGGCGAAGTACTTGTCCATCTCGCCGCGGTTGTCCACGACCGCGGCGACGATGCCCATCACCCAGACGACGGCGAGCAAAGTGAAACTGACCGGTGCTCCCACGGCACCGAACACGATGAGCGCCCACACCCGCCGAAGCTGGCGCATCACTGCAGACGCACCGGACCTCAGGGATTCGGTGCGCGCGGACATCCACGACGGTTCGGCGGGTGTCGATACTTCGGAGTCCGCCGCGGACGGTCGTTCCGGATCGGTCACGTTCACGAAATCAACCCTGTTCTCGTTGCCAACCATGGCAGCTCGCGCCGGAGGCCTTCCGACCACACCGCGAAGCTGTGTCCGCCCGGTACTTCCACGTACTGCACATCCATTCCGGCGGCCTTCGCCACGTCGTACATCTCCTGTTGGCCCGGTTTGTAGTCGTTGTCGTCGGACCCCACGACGAAAATACCGGCGGAGTCGGGGTACTGACGTGATTTCAGCAGGTCGAGTGGGTTGATGGCGGTGAACGCCGCGGAGTTTCCTCCGAAGGCCTGCTGCACCGTGCGGTCTCGATCGCCGAGAGTCGGCTCGCGCTGGCCGGAGAGGTCGAGGAACGTGGGATAGACATCGGGGTGATTGGTCGCCATCTGAATCGAGCACGTACCGCCGTAGGACAATCCGCCGATCGCCCAGTGTGCGCGATTGCGGTCCACCTGCAGCGCCGAGTCGATCCAGTCGGGAACGTCGCGGGAGAGATACGTGTCCACGTTGCCCAGCGGCGAGTCGACACAGAGCGGATTCGCCATCGACGACCCGGTTCCGTCCGCGACGACGACAACCGGCGCGAGACCGGCATGATCGCGAGCGAAATCGTCCATCGTCTCGGCGAGTTTTCCGCCGTTGAGCCAGTCCTCGGGTGCTCCCGGCTGGCCGGCGAGCAGCACGAGAACCGGAAGGAGCGGGCGAGGATCGGCGAAGTAGGCGGGCGGCAGGTAGATCTCCGCATCTCGTGCGGTGAAGTTCGACGCGGTGGCCGGAATGGATGCCGAGGTGATCTTTCCGGCGGTTGCCAGATCTGCCGGTGCTGTCCACACCGAGTCCAGAGGTGTTCCCGTAACGGTCTGTTCCACCGCAGCGGGCACATCCGAGAACTGAATGCGCGCCGCCGACTCGGCGCCGAGAGCATTGCCCACGGTGGGATACGCGTCGAACTCGAGATTGACGTGCAGGGCCGACGCCGCCACCACGAACACCATCGCCAGCACCGACGCCAGCGTGCCCAGCACCCCTCGGGCGGTCACCGCCCTGGGAATCACCGCGAACAGCGCAGCGAGGCCCACTCCGATCCACACGTAGATCGAGGTCTCTATCGGATCCGGGAACGGTCGCCACACCTTCTCGACCACCACGTAGCCGATCGCCGTGACGACGATCGCTGCCGTGACGACGATCGGCACTGCACGTGTGGCGTATCGCCGCGACCTCGAGACGAGCAGCCACAGACCACCGAGGGCACCGAGGACGGACACGATCACCGGTACCGGACCATCGATCAACGACAGGGAATCGAACCACTCCACGCTTTCGTCTCCGCTCACTTCTCGAAAGTCGGGCCGAAAGGCGGCACGATCACAGCACAGATTATTCGCCCCGGGAGTCCTGCGGTCGAGACCCGCCGATTCGTCGCGACTGCGACTATGACCGATCCCACATCAGTTGAACGGTCGGTACTACCACGAGTAGTACGCATCCACGTCGGAGTAGCCGTAGACTCGGACGAATGGCTGGTCTTGGTGAACTAGAGCGCGCAGTGATGGACCATCTGTGGGAGTCGTCCGATCCCCAGACCGTTCGACAGGTCCACGAGGCACTTGCGACGCATCGCGAACTCGCGTACACGACGGTGATGACGGTGCTGCAGCGGCTGGCCAAGAAGAAGTTGGTCGTCCAGCAACGCGACGACAGAGCGCACCGCTACGCACCGTTGCACGGTCGCGACGAGCTGGTCGCAAGCCTTATGGTCGATGCGCTGTCGCAGGCACCGGCGTCGGGTGGACGCGCAGCGGCACTCGTGCACTTCGTCGGTCAGGTGGGGGCCGACGAAGCCGACGCCCTCCGTGAGGCGCTTGCCGCGTTGGAAGTGGCACAATCGACATCGAAGTCCCCTTCGGCTGGAGATCGCCGTCCGACGGACTGACGCTCGCGGCAGTAGGTGAGGACATGAACTCGACGACTGCGCTGGTATTCGCAGTACTCGCGCTGATCCTGGCTGGGCCGGTTCCGGCAGTGCTCGCTCGCGCGAGCTGGCCGTACCGGTCACCGCGCGCCGCTTTGGTTCTCTGGCAGGCAATTGCTCTCGCTGCGGTGCTCTCGGCTTTCAGCTCCGGCCTCGCGATCGGCGGACTGCTGCTCGTCCCCGGACCTGACGGTCGTCCCACGACGGCACCGACCGACGAGATCGACGCGCTCGGTCTGCCCCTGTGGACTCTCTACGTCGTCGTCCTCGCCATCACGCTCGGCATCGGTGCCAAGCTCATGTTCTCCGTCGTTCGGGTAGCGGTCAGGACCCGTCGCCGACGTTCCAGGCATCGCGTGCTCGTCGATCTGCTGGATCGAACCGACTTGGGAGAGAACCCTTTTCGCGGCCTTCGCGACGCAGACATCCGGGTACTCGACGCGGCCGAACCGATCGCGTACTGCCTACCCGGTCTGCGTCAGCGGGTGGTCCTGAGTCGGGGAACGTTGGCCAGCCTGTCCGAGGCCGAGGTCACTGCGATCCTCAGCCACGAGCGGTCACATCTACGCGCCCGCCACGATCTGGTTCTCGAAGCGTTCACCGCCGTCAACGAAGCCTTCCCGCGGATCGTCCGTAGCAAGTCGGCGCTCGGCAGCGTGCAGCTGCTGGTCGAGCTGCTCGCAGACGACTCGGCGGTCAAGGTCACCGGACCCACTCCGTTGGCCAGGGCACTGGTCACGTGCGCCGGGTCCACCGCACCGCGTGGCGCGATGGCCGCCGGAGGGCCGCACACCCTCATCCGTGTGCAGCGCTTGAGCGGCCCGGGCAGCGATGTGCGCATCGCCGCGGCGGCCTACGCGGCGGCCGTGGTGATCCTGGTTCTTCCGACGATCTACGTTGCCATGCCGTGGCTGGAGGAGCTGAGCAAGCTCATCGGGTGAGCTCGCACGCGATCGGGGTCGCACAGGTCACATCGACTCGAGTCGAACAATTGGCGGTACGTCCCGTACAGTAGAGACCGGTCGCCATCGCGACTTAGCAATCGAAATGGCACAAACAGCCCCACTTTATGCAGTTCTCATCTGCATTCTGATGGCCAGGTGACAGTGCCCTGGCTCGTATCAATGTGTTCTGGCTGTTTTTCGTGTTTCCCGGTTCTTCGGGTGCTCTCAGCTTCGGGCTTATTGGCGTGCCCGTAATCCGGAGAGGCTTTACTGCGTGACCCACGCTGTTTCCAACACACCCGTTTCCACCATTTCCGACACCACGGCAGTCCCGACGCCCGTAGCGGCACCGGCCTTCACCTTCGCCGATCTCGGACTGCCCGAGGCTGTCGTCGCCGCATTGGCGCGCAACTCGATCACCGTGCCCTCCCCCATCCAGGAGAAGGCGCTTCCCGACGCGATCGCCGGTAAGAACGTCCTCGGTCGCGCGCAGACCGGCTCGGGTAAGACCCTGGCCTTCGGCCTGCCGATCCTGCAGCGCCTGTCGCTGCACACCGATCGCCCGGCCGCCAAGCGCCCGCGTTCGCTCGTGCTGGTCCCCACCCGCGAGCTCGCCTTCCAGGTCGTCGAGTCCCTCGCTCCCTACGCCAATGCTCAGGGCCTGCGAGTCATGCCCGCCGTCGGCGGTACCCCGTTCAACAAGCAGGTCGAGCAGCTCCGACGCGGAGTCGACGTCCTCGTCGCCACTCCCGGCCGCCTCGCCGATCACCTCCGCCAGGGCACCTGCATCCTGGACTCCATCGAGATCACCGCGCTCGACGAGGCCGATCAGATGGCCGACATGGGCTTCCTGCCCGAGGTGCGTGCAGTCCTCGCCGACACCCCGGCAGACGGACAGCGCATGCTGTTCTCTGCCACCCTCGACCGTGAGGTTCAGTCACTGGTTCGCCAGTTCCTGCCCGATCACGTCGAGCACTCCACCCAGGACGGCAAAGCCAGTGTCCGGACCATGGATCACTACGTCCTCATGGTCGACCGGGGTCAGAAGGATCTCGTTCTCTCCGAGATCGGCGCTCGCGAAGGCGGTCGCACCATCATGTTCGCGCGTACCAAGCTGGGCTGCGACGGGATCACCGATCGCCTCCGTGCGCTCGGTATCGCCGCGGAGTCGCTGCACGGCGGCAAGGCTCAGAACCAGCGCACCCGCGTTCTCGAGCGCTTCAAGAACGGCCGCACCCCCGTCCTCGTCGCTACCGACGTTGCTGCTCGCGGAATCCACGTCGACGGTATCGACCTGGTCGTCCACGTCGATCCGCCCGCAGACCACAAGGACTACCTGCACCGCGCAGGACGCACGGCACGCGCAGGCGAGAAGGGCACCGTCGTCGCGATCGTGCTCCCCAACCAGCGTCGTCAGGTTCTGCGTCTGACCGGTATGGCCGGCGTCAAGGCCACTGCCGTCAACGTCTCGCCCGGTTCGGCCGAGCTGAACAGCATCACCGGGGCGAAGAAGCCGACCGGTGAGCCTCTGCGCGCCGAGTCCGCTCCTCGTGACCGGAACAGCCGTCCCGGCTACCAGGGCTCCAACCCCCGCAGCAGCGGCGGATACCAGGGCTCCAACCCCCGCAGCGGCGGCGGATACCAGGGCTCCAACCCCCGCAGTGGCGGCGGATACCAGGGCTCGAACCCCCGCAGCAGCGAGGGCTACCAGGGTGACCGTCCCCGCACCGGCTACCAGGGTTCGAACCCGCGCAGCAGCGAGGGCTACCAGGGGTCCAACCCGCGCAGCAGCGGCGGATACCAGGGCTCCAACCCCCGCAGCAACGAGGGCTACCAGGGCGACCGCCCGCGTCGCTCCGAGGGTCGCGGCTACGAGGGTCGTGGATCCGACAACCGTGGCTCCGACAACCGTCGTCCCGCGTCCGGCCCCCGCCAGGACGAGCACCGCTCCGGAGGCTTCCGCAGCCGCACGGAACGCCGTTCGTACGACGGTTTCGACGGTCCGGCTCGCAGCCACTGATCGGTTCGTAACCGTGCGGTCGTAACTCGACCGGAGCATATTTCGACGACATGAGGTGTCGCATTCTTCGCGAATGCGGCACCTTTTGTCGTTGTCTACGGCCAGGTTTGAGTTCTCCCGGGGGGGTTGGCTCGCGCGACGCCGCTCGGCAGGGAAAGCTGTCTGTATGACCTCAGCAGCAGAACCGACAGAACTGGCTCAGATCGGAGTCACCGGACTCGCCGTCATGGGCTCCAACATCGCCCGCAACTTCGCCCATCACGGCCACACCGTCGCATTGCACAACCGCAGTGTCGCCAAGACCGATGCCCTGATCGCCGAGCACGGCACCGAGGGCAACTTCGTTCGCACCGAAACCATCGAGGAGTTCGTCGCCGCTCTCGCGAAGCCGCGCCGAGTGCTCATCATGGTCAAGGCAGGCGACCCGACCGACGCTGTGATCGAGGAGCTCGCAGGCGCGATGGAGGAGGGCGACATCATCATCGACGGTGGTAATGCCCTCTACACCGACACCATTCGTCGCGAGGCGGCCATGAAGGAGCGCGGACTGCTCTTCGTCGGTGCCGGCATCTCCGGCGGCGAAGAAGGCGCGCTCAACGGACCGTCGATCATGCCGGGTGGTCCGGCCGAGTCCTACAAGGCCCTGGGTCCGCTACTGGAATCGATCGCAGCTCAGGTCGACGGCACGCCGTGCTGCACCCACATCGGACCCGACGGCTCCGGACACTTCGTCAAGATGGTCCACAACGGCATCGAATACGCCGATATGCAGCTCATCGGTGAGGCGTACAACCTGTTCCGCGACGCTCTCGGCTACACGCCTGCTCAGGTAGCGGACGTGTTCACCGAATGGAACAACGGTGATCTGGAGAGCTACCTCGTCGAGATCACCGCCGAGGTTCTTCGACAGGTCGACGCCAAGACCGGTCAGCCTCTCGTCGACGTGATCGTCGATGCTGCCGAACAGAAGGGCACCGGTCGCTGGACGGTCAAGGCGGCCCTGGACCTCGGGGTTCCTGTCACCGGTATCGCCGAGGCGGTGTTCGCTCGGGCTCTGTCGGGGTCACGCGCTCAGCGCAAGGCAGCCGTCGGACTCGCCTCGGGAACACTGGCCGACAAGCCGACCGACGCGGAGCAGTTCACACACGACATCAGTCGGGCTCTGTACGCGTCGAAGATCGTCGCCTACGCACAGGGCTTCGACCAGATCGCCGCGGGCAGTGCCGAATACGACTGGAATCTGCATCCCGGTGACCTCGCCACGATCTGGCGCGGTGGCTGCATCATTCGCGCGCGGTTCCTCGACCGCATCAAGGACGCGTACGACGACAACGCCGAACTGCCGAGCTTGATCCTGGCCCCGTACTTCCGTGATGCCATCGAGAACGCCATCGACAGCTGGCGTCGGGTCGTCATCACAGCGGCCTCGTTGGGTATTCCGGTCCCCGCGTTCGCGTCCTCGCTCTCCTACTACGACGCGTTGCGGGCAGAGCGTCTACCTGCCGCTCTGACACAGGGACAGCGAGATTTCTTCGGGGCGCACACCTACGAGCGAACCGACTCGGAAGGAAAGTTCCACACTCTGTGGAGCGGCGATCGTTCCGAGATCGAAGCCTGACCGACGACCGCCCGCCGGTGGCGCTGCGTGCATCACGCAGCGCCACCGGTGGTACGTACCGAGAACAAGGTCAGACGGGCACCGGCCCGAGTATCGGTTGGACCACCGTCGACGGGATGCCCTCCCACGGCAGTGCACCTTCCAGGTCCTTCCACACCGCCTGCACCGCACTGAAGCACCCTTGGCCGTACACGTCGGATGCGGTGTACAGAATATCCGCACAGTCCGGTACGTCGATGGTGAACAGATCGAATCCGGCTGCAGTGCAACCGATTCCGGACTCGAGCTCCAGCATTCCCGAGACCACCGATGCGCCGAGCGAATTGAGAATCCTCGAGGACTCGTGCGGCCCGCGCCCCGTAAGGACGATCTCCGGGCTGCCGAAATTCGTGAGACCGACCGTGTAGCAGAACGCCGGATGGATACCGTCGGGATCGACTTCCGATTCGACGTACTGCAGGGCCCAGCCACACCTGTCGATGGTGCGTATCACGCCCTCGATGTACTCGTCGACGCTGTGGCCCTGACACATCTTGCACATAGCTCCCCCACACTCTGCGTGCGATCGCCCCCTCGGCAATCACGGTGTCGAACGCCGATCGAACATGCGTTCTGCCCCGAGTATTGCGCGGGGCACCGACAAGAAGATTCCGACGCACGGCCGACGCAGCGGTATGGTCACAGCCATGCCGGGTCAATCCGTTCGATCGTTCGCAGAACTGGGACTGCCCGTGGTTCTCGTGCACTCGCTCAGGAAAGCGGGTGTCTCCGAGCCGTTTCCGATCCAGTCCGCCGCCCTGCCCGATGCGCTCGCGGGTCGCGATGTGCTGGGCCGTGCTCCGACCGGATCCGGCAAGACTCTCGCGTTCGGGCTTCCGCTGCTCGTGCGGCTTGCCGGCCGACGCAGCGAGCCCGGTGCACCGCGTGGACTCGTGCTGGCTCCCACTCGCGAACTCGCGCTCCAGATCCAGGAAGTGCTCGACGTCCACGGTGCGACGTTCGGCCTGCGCAGCGTCGGCGTGGTCGGCGGCGTTCCGCTCGAGCGCAATGTCCGAGAGATCCAGCGCGGAATCGACATCGTGGTGGCCACCCCCGGTCGCCTCAACGATCTCCTCGAGCGTCGTTCGATCACGTTGAATCGAGTGGAGGTCACCGTGATAGACGAGGCAGATCGCATGGTGGACATGGGATTTCTGCCCCAGGTCGATTCGCTTCTCGCTGCGACACCGACCGGCGGCCAGCGGCTGCTGTTCTCGGCGACCCTGGACGGAGACGTCGACCGCCTGGTCGAGAAGTTCCTCAGCGATCCGGCCGAACATTCCACCGCGCAGTCGGTGAGCGAACCGGACATAGCGCATTACGTGTTCAGGGTCGATGCCGGCCGCAAGACAGAAGTAGCTGCCGCACTTGCCAACAGGGACGGGCGCACGTTGCTGTTCGTCCGCACCACTCACGCGGTCGACCGGCTCACCGACGACTGTCGCCGGCTGGGCGTACCGGTATCGTCGTTGCACGGCAACAAGACTCAGGCGCACCGCACACGTTCGCTGGCCGCTTTCGGCGACGGCGCATCGACCGCGCTGATCGCGACCGATGTCGCGGCACGTGGGGTTCACGTCGACGACGTCAGCCTCGTGGTCCACGTGGACCCACCACTGGATTCCAAGGACTACGTGCATCGCGCAGGTCGCACTGCCCGCGCCGGCTCCAGCGGAACCGTCGTGACGTTGGCTACGGCCGAACAGGTGGATCACGTGTGCGCGATGGCGGGCGATGCCGGTGTCTCGGCAACGGTGGTCGACACCGAGAGCGATCCCACCTCGTGGCGTCGATTGACCGGGGCGCGTACACCCATCGGCAGGCCGCTCCCGGCCGAAGCGGTCGAAGCGCCGGCACAACGTGGCTCGCGGCGCGGTGCTGCGCCCGTCCGACACGAGCGAGGCGGGCGGGCCGGGGGCAGGCGGGGCGGCAACAGAGGACGACGCGGGTGACCGCGTCGTGGTTGTCGATCGCACTCGCCCTGGTTTCGGCATTCCTGTTCGCCTGTGCGTCGGTGGCACAGCAGAGCGCCGCGGCGTCGGTCCCCGAGGGAACGTCACTGCTCTCGGCTCTGATCCGAAGCCCCAGATGGTGGGTGGGCGTACTCGGCGACGGGGGCGGCTACGCCGTTCAGATCGCTGCACTGTGGGTCGGTTCGGTCCTGGTCGTGCAGCCGTTGCTCGTCACCGCCCTGCTGTTCGCACTCCCGATGTCGGCGAAATTGGCGGGCCGGGTTCTCCCTGCTTCGACGTGGGTGCTCGCATTCCTGCTTGCCGCCGCCCTCGCGGTGTTCATCGTGGTCGGCGACCCCAGCGAAGGTGACACCGACGCCCCTCTGTCCGACTGGATCGTTCCTCTGATCGTCGCCGCGGTCGTGATCGGCGGCGCAGCAGTGGGAGGTCTGCTCCTGACCGCCCCCGGTGTGCGGGCCCTGTTGCTCGGAGCCGCAGGAGGGTTGCTGTTCGGTCTGGCCGCGGCTCTGACGAAGTTGGTCACCGACCTCGTGGAGAACGAGAGGTTCGGCGCGTTGACGGCCTGGCAGACCTACGCCCTCGTCGGATCGGGAGTTCTCGGCTTCTACCTCCAACAACGCGCGTTTCAAGTCGGTCCGCTGTCCGCGTCCATGCCTGCCGTCACGATCGGCGAGCCCCTCGGCGCTGCGTTCATCGGCATCACGGTCCTGGACGAGCGAATCAGAACCGACGGGGCTTCCCTCGCCGTCATCGCCGTAGCGGTGTCCGTCATGATCGCCGCGACGATTCGACTGTCGCAGACCCAGGCGTCGACTCGCATCGAAAGAGAGACGGTGGACGGGGCGTCGACCCCGCCGATCACGCCCGACCGGTAGTCTCGATCAACGTGCAGTTCCTCGATGGTCATCAGCCGCCCTACGATCTCACCTACGACGATGTCTTCCTCGTCCCCAACCGAACCGACGTCACGTCGCGATTCGATGTCGACCTCAGTACGGTCGACGGCTCGGGAACGACCATTCCGATCGTCGTGTCGAACATGACTGCGGTGTCGGGTCGGCGTATGGCCGAAACCGTCGCACGTCGCGGAGCGATCGCAGTGATCCCGCAGGATCTCCCCACCGAGGCCGTCGCCGAAACGGTCGCATTCGTCAAGAGTCGCGACCTGATCGCGGACACACCGGTGGTCCTCGGCCCCAACGCATCCGTGTCCGACGCATTGGCGCTGATGCACAAGCGTGCACACGGCTCGGTCGTGATCGTCGAACATCGCAAGCCGATCGGAGTCGTGTCCGAGGGTGCCTGCGCCGACGTCGACCGATTCGCGCGGCTCAGCTCCGTGGCGTCGGCCGATTTCGTGCGAGCCCCTCGCCACGCGTCGCCCAAGGAAGTTTTCGAGCTGATGGAGGCGGCACACGCCCACCTCGCCGTCGTCGTCGAGAACGACGGCTCCCTGGCAGGTGTGGTCACCAGGACCGGCGCGATCAGAACCGGCATCTACGCGCCTGCAGTCGACGCGTCGGGTCGCCTCCGTATCGCTGCCGCCGTCGGCATCAACGGCAACGTGGCCGAGAAGGCGACTGCACTGGTCGAGGCCGGGGCCGATGTGCTCGTGATGGACACCGCTCACGGGCATCAGCAGAAGATGCTCGAAGCCCTCGCTGCCGTGCGCTCCCTCGATCTCGGCGTTCCCCTGGCGGCCGGCAATGTGGTGTCCGCGCAGGGGACGCGCGATCTGGTGGAGGCGGGCGCGGACATCGTCAAGGTCGGTGTCGGGCCGGGAGCGATGTGCACGACACGCATGATGACCGGCGTCGGACGCCCCCAGTTCTCGGCTGTCGCCGATTGTTCGGCTGCGGCAGCCGAACTCGGGGCTTCGGTGTGGGCCGACGGCGGTGTACGCCACCCACGTGACGTTGCTCTCGCACTGGCTGCCGGCGCTGCGAACGTCATGATCGGCTCGTGGTTCGCCGGCACGTACGAGTCGCCGGGCGACCTGCGGGTGGACGCATCCGGCAATCGGTACAAGGAGAGCTTCGGTATGGCGTCGAAGCGAGCCGTCGCCGCCCGTACCGCTACCGACGGGGCATTCGACCGGGCTCGCAAGGCCTTGTTCGAGGAGGGCATTTCCAGTTCGCGGATGCGCCTCGATCCCGATCGGCCGGGTGTCGAGGATCTGATCGATCACATCTGTGCCGGAGTTCGCAGTACCTGTACCTATGCCGGAGCCCGTTCGCTTCCGGAGTTGGCCGAACGAGCGGTTCTGGGGGTCCAGTCCGCCGCCGGATTCGCCGAGGGTCGGCCCCTGCCCTCCGGGTGGTGACGGTCGGGCACGGTTAGACTCACCAACAGCAAACACAGTAGTTCGCGCTCGCCACTCGTCGGACATTCGAGCTTTCGATTCTCGACAGGTGGCCGAACGGTCGGCTCCTCACGGAGTGGGACCACAGCGCGAACCGGACAGAAGGGAATCAGGTGCCCGAGGCACCCACTATCTCGGTTGCCGTCGCGGCAACTGCGGAACAACACGACGAGAGTTCCACTTCGGAGGGATCCTCTATCGAGCCGGGAGAGAAACCCGGCGACACAGATTTCGGCAGCCACGTGCACTCCGGCGGCGCGATGCTCCTGTCCCAGCTTCGACGGTCACGGCTCAGGCGGAGTTGACGCGTGGCACTTCTTCTCACCATCGTCAGCCTGCTCGGTTTCGTCGCCTTGACGGCAGGCACCGCGCTGTTCGTCGCGGCCGAGTTCTCGCTCACTGCTCTCGAACGCAGTGCCGTCGAGTCACAGGCAGCGAACGGCGACCTGCGCTCCCGCCAAGTTCTGCACGCCCACAAGACACTGTCCTTTCAGCTGTCCGGTGCCCAACTCGGCATCACCATCACGACTCTGATCACCGGTTACCTCGCCGAACCGGTACTGGCCGGCTTCATCCGACCCGTGGCCGACGCGCTGGGCGCATCCGAGACCCTCTCCGCAGGCATCTCGCTCGCGGTGGCGCTGATCCTGGCCACCTCGTTCTCGATGATCTTCGGCGAGCTGGTTCCGAAGAACATCGCCATCGCGAAACCGATGTCGACCGCTCGGGTCACCGCCGGCGCGATGGCCGGGTTCTCGCTGGTCTTCAAATGGGCCATCAACGGGCTCAACGGCTCGGCGAACTGGCTGGTACGCCGGCTCGGGATCGAGCCGGCCGAGGAACTGAGATCCGCGCGGTCGCCGCAGGAGCTGGGTTCACTGGTTCGCACGTCGGCACGGCAGGGATCGATCGACGAGAACACTGCCCGGCTGGTGGATCGGTCGTTGCAGTTCGGCGATCGTACGGCCGAGGAACTGATGACGCCGCGAGTCAAGATCGAAACGCTCGCCACCGACGCGACCGTGGCCGATCTGATCGAAACGGCTGCGCGGACCGGCTTCTCGCGCTTTCCGGTGGTCGACGGCGATCTGGACGACACCATCGGCGTCGTTCACATCAAGCATGCGTTCACCGTCGCCGGAGCGCACCGTCGCTCGACGACGGTCGAGTCCCTGGCACGCGACGTTCCTGTCGTACCGTCCAGCCTCGACGGCGACGCGGTGATGGAACGGGTACGCGCCGACGGTATGCAGGTCGCGCTCGTCGTCGACGAGTACGGCGGCACCGCGGGCATGGTCACGATGGAGGATCTGATCGAGGAGATCGTCGGTGACGTGCGCGACGAACACGACGAGCCGGAGCTCGACGTCTCCAGGTCGGGCGACGGATGGGATTGCGCAGGCCTGCTGCGTATCGACGAGGTCGCGTCGGCCACGGGGTATTCCGCGCCGGAGGGCGAGTACGAAACCATCGGCGGTCTGGTACTGACCGAGTTGGGTCGCATTCCGACCGAGGGGGACGCAGTCATGTTGCCTCCCCCGGCCAACGAGGATCCGCTCGAACGAGACGGCGGTTGGGTGGCACGGGTGATTCGGATGGACGGCCGTCGCATCGACCGGGTGGTGCTCCTGCCCGTCGACGCGGCAGCGGTGGCTCGGATGAGATCGGACGGTGAGATCGATGGGTGATTTCCTCGGAGTCGGTCTCGCCGTTCTACTGCTCGCCGGCAACGCATTCTTCGTCGGAGCCGAGTTCGCACTGATCTCGGCCCGGCGGGATCGCCTCGAAGCGCTGCTCGCACAGGGCAAGAAGCGCGCTCAGAGCGTGATCGAGGCCGGTCAGAACCTCTCGCAGATGCTCGCCGCTGCACAGCTCGGCATCACGATCTGCTCCATTCTTCTCGGTCGTGTGGCAGAGCCTGCAGTGGCACACCTGATCGAGGTTCCGCTCGAGGCTGTCGGCATTCCCGAGTCCTTCCTGCACCCGATCGCTTTCGCAATCGCGTTGACGCTCGTGGTCGTTCTGCACATTCTCATCGGTGAGATGGTGCCCAAGAACATCGCGATCGCAGGCCCGGAGAGCACCGCCATGGTTCTGGTGCCCATCCATCTGCTGTTCATCAAGGTGGCACTGCCACTGATCTCGTTTTATAACATGTGCGCCAACCTCACCCTTCGACTGCTGCGGATCGAGCCAAAGGACGAGCTGAGTTCCTCGGTCTCGGCGGTCGAGTTGTCGCAGATGATCGGCGAATCACGATCCGAGGGACTGATCGACGCCGAGGAGCATCGACGATTGCGGCAGGCCCTGGAAACGTCCGGCCGGACGGTGGGTGAGGTTCTGATTCCCTCGCACCAGGTTCGCAGTATCGAGTTGTCCGGTCCCGATCACACCCTCGGACCCACCCTGGGCTCGGTCGAACGAGCCGTCATCGAAACGGGATTCTCGCGCTATCCGGTTCGCGACGCCTCGGGTGCACTTGTGGGCTACCTGCACCTCAAGGACGTACTCGACGACATGGCCGACGAGTCGGCAGGACCGGACACGGTCATTCCCCGCAGTGATGTGCGAGCACTGCCGGTGGTCTCCATCGACACGGTGCTCGACGACGCGTTGACCAAGTTGCGTCGGGCCAGCAGCCACCTCGGCGCCGTGCACGACGCGACCGGTGCCACGGTCGGTATCGTCGCGCTCGAGGACCTGGTCGAGGAGTTCGTCGGTACGGTTCGGGACGGCACACACCGGGTGGCCGGTCCCCGTCCGGGTCAATCGTCGTCCAACTTCAAGCCTGCGACTACTCCCCCACGGAACGCGTGAATGCCCAGTTCGACGTTGGTGAGCGAAGGGCAGTGGACCGCTCGTCGTGCTGCGCATACGGCGCGGGTGGAGAACCTCGTCGGTGATTATCTGACCGACCGGGGCCACGGCGGCGTCCATCCGGTGCTCGATTTTCTGTTCACCTACTACAGTCACCGCCCGGGTCAGCTACGCCGATGGAATCCAGGTCACGGCGTCGTACTCACCGGCGATCGTGCGCGTGACTACGCGGAGTTCGCGTCCTACGAGCAGGTGGACACCGCCGACGGCCCGGGTTTTCGGGTGCGGTCGGATCTGGTCGAGCGTCGACGATCGAGCATCGAATTCACCCTCGGCCTGCTCTCCGCCACCCGAGACAGGCCGCCGGTGCTCGGATGTTTCGGACTGCACGAGTGGGCGATGGTCTACCGCGGGGGAACGTCGGCGCAGCGTCACGAGCAGGTGCCACTGCGTCTGGGACACGACGGAACCGATGCCGTGGTCGATTCGATGACGTTGCGGTGCACGCACTACGACGCCTTCCGCTTCTTCACTCCCGATGCTGCGCCGCGCAATGCTCTTACGCTGTCAGCGGAGTCGCGTCTGACATCCGAGCAACCCGGGTGCATTCACGCCTCGATGGATCTGTACAAGTGGTGCTACAAGCTCGGACCGCTGATCGATTCCGAGTTTCTCACCGACTGCTTCGAGCTGGCTCTGCACGCGCGAACGATCGACATGCGCGCGAGCCCGTACGACCTGAGTGACTACGATCTCGAACCCATTCGAATAGAGACCGCGGCCGGACGAGCGGAATATGTGCGCGCGCAGGGAGAGTTGTCGAGCGAAGCGGCACCTCTGCGCTCGGCGTTGATCGCTCGATGCCAGAATTTACTGATCGGCGGCGAGTTCGGCGTCGGACCTACCGCCGAGTAACATCGACAGCGTTGTCGTGGGGACACCGGTCACCGGTGTCCATGACCGGAAAGAGTGAGGAATTCATGACCGATCGTGTGCAGGCTGGTGGACTTCAGGTCGCCAAGGTCCTATTCGATTTCGTCGAGAAGGAGGCGCTGCCGGGTACCGACGTGGATTCGGATGCCTTCTGGACCGGTGCCGCGTCGCTGATCGCCGATCTCGCTCCCAAGAACAAGTCGTTGCTCGCTGTCCGCGACGAGATCCAGGGCAAGGTCGACGCCTGGCACGGTGAGCACGCGGGGCCGAACTACGACCGCGCCGCGTACAAGGCATTCCTGAAGGAGATCGGCTACCTGCTCGACGAGCCGGCCGACTTCCAGATCACCACCTCCGGTGTCGACACCGAGATCACCACCACGGCCGGACCGCAGCTCGTGGTGCCGGTGCTCAATGCCCGGTTCGCGATCAACGCGTCCAACGCA
Organism: Rhodococcus cercidiphylli; assembly: GCF_033042225.1. NCBI lineage: Bacteria > Bacillati > Actinomycetota > Actinomycetes > Mycobacteriales > Nocardiaceae > Rhodococcus > Rhodococcus cercidiphylli. The sequence continues at coordinate 102,413 of NZ_JAWLKE010000010.1, read as the reverse complement.
CGATGGGGCTCGCTGTACGACGCTCTCTACGGAACCGATGCCATTCCCGAGACCGACGGTGCCGAGAAGGGCACCAGCTACAACAGGGTCCGCGGCGACAAGGTCATCGCCTTCGCGCGCGACTTCCTCGACGAAGCGCTGCCCCTGAGCTCCGGTTCGCACGTCGGTACCACCGGATACGTCGTCGACGCAGCGTCTCTGACGGTGACTCTCGCCGACGGAAGCACCGTCGGGCTGAAGGATCCGTCACAGCTGCTCGGCTACCAGGGCACCCCGGATGCGCCGTCGGCGATCCTGTTCGTCCACAACGGCTTGCACTTCGAGATCCAGATCGACCCCGAGAGCCCGATCGGCAAGACCGACGGCGCGGGAGTCAAGGACGTTCTGCTCGAGTCCGCTGTCACCACCATCATGGACTTCGAGGACTCCGTCGCTGCCGTCGATGCGGACGACAAGGTCCTCGGCTACCGCAACTGGCTCGGTCTGATGAAGGGCGACTTGACCGAGGAAGTCTCCAAGGACGGCAAGAGCTTCACTCGTGCGATGAACAAGGACCGCACCTACACCTCGGTCGACGGTTCCGAACTGACACTGCACGGTCGCTCGCTGCTGTTCGTCCGCAACGTCGGTCACCTGATGACCTCGGATGCGATCCTCGATGCCGACGGCAACGAGGTGCCCGAGGGCATCCTCGACGCGCTGTTCACCTCGCTCGCCGGTATGCACTCGCTGACCTCGGACAACGTGCTGTCCAACTCACGCACCGGTTCGCTGTACATCGTCAAGCCCAAGATGCACGGACCGGACGAGGTCGCGTTCACCGCGGAGCTGTTCGGCCGTGTCGAGCAGGTCCTCGGCCTTCCGACCAACACACTCAAGGTCGGCATCATGGACGAGGAACGCCGCACGACGGTCAACCTCAAAGCGTGCATCCAGGCCGCATCCGAGCGGGTCGTGTTCATCAACACCGGCTTCCTCGACCGCACCGGCGACGAGATCCACACCTCGATGGAGGCGGGTCCCGTCGTGCGCAAGGGTGCTATGAAGGGCGAGAAGTGGATCGCGGCCTACGAGGACTTCAACGTCGACACCGGTCTGGCTGCAGGCCTCGAAGGCAAGGCGCAGATCGGTAAGGGCATGTGGGCCATGCCCGATCTGATGCACGACATGCTCGAGCAGAAGATCGGCCACCCCAAGGCCGGAGCCAACACCGCGTGGGTTCCCTCGCCTACCGCAGCGACCTTGCACGCCCTGCACTATCACAAGGTCGATGTCTTCGCCCGCCAGCACGAGATCGCACAGGCCAAGCGCGCCACCGTCGACGACATTCTCGAAATTCCTCTCGCGCCGTCCACGGACTGGACCGACGAGGAGAAGCAGAACGAGCTCGACAACAACTCGCAGTCGATCCTGGGCTACGTGGTGCGGTGGATCGACCACGGCGTCGGCTGCTCGAAGGTGCCCGACATCAACGACATCGCACTCATGGAAGACCGTGCGACGCTTCGTATTTCGAGTCAGTTCATCGCGAACTGGCTGCGCCACGGCATCGTCACCGAAGACCAGGTGCGCGAGTCGCTGAAGCGGATGGCACCGGTGGTGGACCGCCAGAACGAAGCCGATCCGACGTACAAGCCGTTGGCTCCCGACTTCGACACCAACATCGCTTTCCAGGCTGCCAGTGACCTGATCTTCCAGGGCACCAGCCAGCCCAACGGCTACACCGAGCCGATCCTGCATCGTCGCCGACGGGAGTACAAGGCCGTCAACGCCTGACGGACTTGTCGATCACGTGGGTGAACATCGGAACACAGGGCGCGGGCGTTCGATAGCCGCCGGACCCGTGATCGTCGTGATCACGATCGCGGTGCTGGTCGCGGCCGTCTTCGGATGGTTTCAACTGCGGGATCGTATCTTCGACCAAGGGGTCGAAGCTGCCGACACATGTGTGGAGGGATCGGCGGTGCTCACTGTCGCCGCCGATCCCGACATCTCCGGACCTGTCGAACAACTGGCTTCCCGGTTCAACGACACCGCACCGGTGGTGCGAGATCACTGTGTGACGGTGCAGGTTCGAGCTACCGCCTCCGATGCTGTGCGGACGGCATTGAACGCCGGTATCGACAACTGGGACGTCGGCGCACTCGGTGCACGGCCGGGCCTGTGGATACCCCAATCGTCGGGTGACGTGGAGGCCGTGACCGACCGCGGAGCAGTCGACGGCACCCCGCGGCCACTGGCGTCGAGTCCGGTAGTGCTCGCAGTGCCGTCTGCCGTGGCCGACGCTCTGGCCACGGCAAGTTGGGCCGACCTGGTCCGCCTGCAACGTGATCCGCAGGCATTCGGCCTCGGCGAGTGGGGCGCACTCCGTCTCGCACTACCGACCGGATCCGATTCCGGCGCAACCACACTGGCGCTCGCCGCAATCGCTGCCGGGATACGCGAAGATCCGACCAGCGAATTGACCCTGGAACAGGCCTCGTCCAGAGAAGTGGTCTCGGCCGTGTCGGAGCTGGCCGTTACCGACACCGGAGCCTCCGCGACGTCCGAATCCACCACCTACGACGCGCTCGCGGCACTGGAGAACGCGCCCGGCTCCGATGCCCCCGTCCACGCGGTCCCGGTCACCGAGCAGCAACTGGCATCGACCGATTCGTCGACGTTGACCGCCGTCGAACCTCAGGGCCCCACTCCCGTTGCCGATCATCCCGCGGCCGTACTCTCCGGCGACGAGACATCGACTCGGGCGGCCGCCGCGTTCGTCGATTTCGTCCGGCAGCCGGACGGTGCGCAATTGCTCACGGATGCGGGCTTCGGCGTCGGCGAGACCCAGGACGCCGATGCCCTCGCTGCGCCCTCCGGATCGGTGGCCGACGCACTGCTGGCCGTGCTGCGAAGCCCGGTCCTGCCGCGCCGCGCCACGGTGCTGCTCGACGTATCCGAGTCGATGGGCACGTCCGAAGGCAGCGCGACTCGGCTGCAGAACACGGTTCGCGCTCTCAGCGAGCAGTTCCAACGAGTGCCCGACGCCACCGAGCTGGGGCTGTGGAGCTTCGGCGAGGATCTGGACAATTCACTCCCCTTCCGGGTCGACGTTCCGACCGGGCCGATGTCGGCTGCGATCGGGCCGACGTCCAGGCGGGCTGCTCTGGAATCCAGCGCGGCCGCGTCGACGCCCGCGGGCGCGTCGTTCACGTTCGCATCCGTACTGGTCGCGTACGCCGATGCTGTGGCCGGATACGTTCCGGGCCGGGTGAATTCGGTGGTCCTCGTCACCGATGGACCGGACGATTCACCCCTGTCCCCCGAAGAACTGCTCACCGACCTGAACTCGGCGTCCGATGCCGCGCGTCCGGTCGCAGTGAACGTGGTGATGATCGGCGACAACCCCGACGCGACTGCGTTCACCGACATCGCGGCCCGTACCGGCGGCACTGCCACGACCGTACCGACGTCCGATTCACCGGAATTCATCGATCTACTCGGAAAGTTGCTGTACTAGAACATGTCTCGTGTAATTTTTGTCGGCGTTTTTCTACTCCTCATCACCCTGTTCCTGCACTGGCGGTTTCTCTCCGTGACCAGGATGCCGACACGTCCCAAACGAGCTGTCGATGCTGCACTGGCACTGCTGTGGCTGGGTGCGGTGATCGGTTTCGGCAGCGGCGTGGAGTTCGATCCGTCCTGGGCACGAGGACCCGCCTTCGTCGGCCTCAGTTGGCTCGCCGTGGTGCTGTACCTGTTCCTGGGAAAGATTCTGGTGGCCGTGGTCTGCACCGTCGTGAGAGTGGTGTTCGCGGCTCGTGAACGCGATTCGTCCGCTGTTCGACTGCGGGTGTCGCGGATCGGCTCGGCGGCGGTGGCACTCGTCAGCGTGGTTGCAGTGGGATACGGACTCGTCGAGGCGGCGACTCCGCGTGCGACGAACACCGACGTCGTGCTCGACAGGCTACCGGCCGAATTCGACGGCGTCCGAGTGGCGTTGGTGTCGGATCTCCATGTCGGCCCCTCCCGCGGCGCGGATTTCGTGCAGAAGGTCGTCGATTCGATCAACGACCAAAATCCCGATGTCGTGCTCCTCGACGGTGATCTCATCGATGGGACGGTTGCTCTGGTGGGAGAAGATCTCGAGCCGCTACGCGATCTCGAAGCGCCGCTGGGTGTGTTCGCCGTCAGCGGCAATCACGAGTTCTACGCGGGCGACGGCGGCGAATGGCTCGACTTCTGGTCGACGCTCGGCATCGACGTGCTGCGAAACGAGCGAACGACGATCACTCGTGGCGACGCTGCCATCGATATCGCCGGCATCAACGACGCCACCGCACCGGCTCCGTACGAACCCGATCTGGCCGCGGCATTGGACGGGATCGATCCTGATCGCTTCGTACTGCTGATGGCACATCAGCCGTTGCAGGCGGTGGAGGCATCGGACTTCGGAGTGGACATGCAGGTGTCCGGTCACACGCATGGGGGTCAGATCTGGCCGATCCGTTATCTGGTTCCGCTGCAGCAGCCCAGTGTCGAAGGGCTGGACACGATCGGCAACACCACGCTCTACACCACCCGGGGTGCCGGCGCGTGGGGTCCACCGGTGCGGGTGGCCGCTCCGCCCGAGATCGCGATGCTCGAACTGACTCGGGGCTAGAAGCCTCCGACACCACCACACCAGAGCCCGCCACGTCGCCGTGGCGGGCTCTGTTCTCGGCTCAGGCGAACGCCTCGATCGGTGGGCACGAGCACACCAGATTGCGGTCTCCGTGGGCACCGTCGATGCGACGCACCGCCGGCCACACCTTCGGACGGTCGTAGCCCGCCGGGTAGGCAGCGAGTTCCCGTGAGTACGGGTGATCCCACTCGGCAACCAGACTCCGAGCGGTGTGCGGTGCACCTCGAAGTGGGTTGTCGTCGACCGTCCATTCGCCCGATCCGACGCGATCGATCTCTCCCCTGATGGCGATCATCGCATCGCAGAATGCGTCGATCTCCTCGAGGTTCTCGCTCTCGGTCGGCTCGACCATCAGAGTTCCCGGCACCGGGAAGCTCATCGTGGGCGCGTGGAAGCCGTAGTCCGCCAACCTCTTCGCGACGTCGTCGACGGTGACTCCGGTGTCCTTGGTCAGGCCCCGAAGATCGAGAATGCACTCGTGGGCAACCATGCCGTTGTCGCCGGTGTACAGAACCGGGAAGTACTCGTCGAGGCGACGGGCGATGTAGTTGGCCGACGCGATCGCCGTCAACGTCGCCTGCCGGAGCCCCGTCGCACCCATCATCGCGATGTAGGCCCACGTGATCGTCAGGATCGAGGCGCTGCCGTAGGGGGCACCGGACACCGTCGGTCCCGAACCGAGCTGCGGGGCCAGTGGGTGACCCGGCAGGTACGGCTGCAGGTGCGACCGCACACCGATGGGTCCGACACCGGGCCCGCCGCCTCCGTGCGGGATGCAGAACGTCTTGTGCAGGTTCAGGTGGCTGACATCGCCGCCGAATCGGCCCGGGCGCGCCAGACCGACGAGAGCGTTGAGGTTGGCACCGTCGACGTACACCTGACCGCCCGCGTCGTGGACCGCAGCACAGATCTCGGAGATCTCGTGCTCGTACACGCCATGGGTGGAGGGATAGGTGATCATGATCGCCGCGAGGGTGTCGGCGTGCTCGGCGATCTTGGCGCGCAGGTCGTCGACGTCGACGTCACCGTTGGGACGGCAGGCCACCACCACCACGCGCATCCCGACCATCACTGCCGAGGCCGCGTTGGTGCCGTGGGCGCTCGACGGGATCAAGCAGACGGTGCGTTCGGCATCGCCGTTGCCGAGGTGGTAGCGGCGAATGGCGAGCAGCCCCGCGTACTCGCCCTGGCTTCCCGCATTGGGCTGCAGGCTGACCGCGTCGTAGCCGGTGATGTCGACGAGCCACCGTTCCAGGTCGGCGATCACTTTCAGCAGACCGGGCACGTCCGAGGACGGAGCGAAGGGGTGCTGACGGGCGAACTGCGGCCAGGTGATGGACTCCATCTCCGCGGTGGCGTTCAGCTTCATCGTGCACGAACCCAGCGGAATCATGCTGCGATCGAGCGCAATGTCCTTGTCGGACAACGCGCGCAGGTACCGCAGCATGGCCGTCTCGGTGCGGTACCTGGTGAATGCCGGGTGCGTGAGGTACTCCGAGGTTCGAGTCATGTTCGCCGGCAACGACTCGGCCCCGGAACCTGCGGTTTCTGCACCGAACGCGGCGAGCACGTTCGCGATGTGCTCGGGCGTCGTCGCCTCGTCGCACGCGACGGCCACGTGGTCGGCGTCGACGAGCCGCAGATTGATCCCGCGCTGCTTGGCAGCGTCGACGACGGCCTGAGCCATTCCCGGGACGGACGCCAGGACGGTGTCGAAGAAGTCCGTGTGCACCACCTCGACACCTGCCTCCCGCAGACCTGCCGCCACGGTTCGAGCATGCGCATTCACCCGAGTTGCTATGGCACGCAATCCGTCCGCGCCGTGGTAGCTGGCATACATCGCAGCGACGATGGCCAGCAGGACCTGAGCGGTGCAGATGTTGGAGGTCGCCTTCTCACGGCGGATGTGCTGCTCACGGGTCTGCAGCGCCAGCCGGTAGGCGCGGTGGCCGTCGGCATCGAGCGAGACCCCGACCAATCGACCGGGCAGCTGACGGGAATGACCCGACCGCACTGCGAGGTAGCCGGCGTGCGGTCCGCCGTATCCCATCGGAACACCGAACCGCTGGGTGGTTCCGAAGCAGACGTCTGCGCCGATCTCACCGGGCGGGGTCACCACGGTGGCAGCCAGCAGGTCCACTCCCACTGCAACCAGAGCCCCGCGGTCGTGCGCGGCCTCGATGATCGCCGTGTGATCGACAAGACGGCCCGATGCGCCGGGCAGCTGCGCGAGCACACCGAAGAATTCTCCGTCGGGCAGGCCGTCGGTCAGATCGGCGTAGACCAATTCGATGCCCAGCGGCTCGGCGCGAGTGGCCAACACGGCCTCGGTTTGCGGGAAGATATCGGAATCGACCAGTAGCCGAGGCGACTTCGACGCCCTGTTCGCGCGCCGCATCAAGGTCATGGATTCGGCGGCCGCCGTCGACTCGTCGAGCATCGACGCATTGGCCACGTCCATGCCGGTGAGGTCGGCAACCATGGTCTGGAAGTTGAGCAACGCTTCGAGTCGCCCCTGGCTGATCTCCGGCTGATACGGCGTGTACGCGGTGTACCAGGCCGGGTTCTCCAGAATGCCTCGGGTCAGCACCGGCGGTGTGAGAGTGTCGTAGTAGCCCAGGCCGATCATCGACGTCGCCACGGTGTTCTGCCCGGCGAGGTCGGCCAGTGCTGAGAGCACCTCGTGCTCGCTCAGCGCGGGCGGTAGCGTCACCAACCCGTCGGGAACGCCGTCGACCACGGTATCGAGGATCGACGAAGGAACGGCCTTGCGGGCCAGCTCGTCGAGACTGTCGACGCCGATGGTGTCGAGGATGCGGACCAACTCGGCGGCGTCGGGGCCGATGTGACGGTCGACGAAAGTGTGTGCGGGCGAGCCGGTTCGGTCGGTCACGATGTGCTCCCAAGACGAGGCGTCGGACGGCCGAGGCATGCGCTCCGGCCGCTCCTCCCCCTCTGTCGTGTGCCCGCTGACGCGTGCGCCTGAGAGATTCGGTCGGACACGGCGCGCCAGTGAAGCGCGCCGGCACCTTTCCCCTTGGGCGGGTGGGTGCTCCCACCACTTTCCAGAGTTGTCGAAGCCCACACGGTCCGTGTGCCTGAGAGATTGACGGGGAGGTATTGCTCCTTCGGCGTCCGAGACTGGATGCCTCGGAACTCTCCCGCGCGGGCGCGACGAAAGAAAGTCTAGCCGGTCTTGCGGCTCGCGCGATTCTTGCGGCGCGACGCCAACTCGTCCTCGGGGCTCGGCTGGCTTTCACCGCCGTCGGCTCGTTCGGCCGGGAAGTCGGCGATGGTGCCGGTGAGCTCGCGCATCGCACCGTTCACGGCAATGCCGAACACACCCTGCCCACCTTGGAGCAGATCGACCACTTCTTCTGCCGACGTGCACTCGTAGACGGTGGTGCCGTCGGAGAACAGCGTGATGTTGGCGAGATCTCCCACCCCGCGCTGGCGTAGGTGATCGACGGCGACGCGGATGTTCTGCAGTGAGATACCGGTATCGAGCAGCCGCTTGACGATCTTGAGGACGAGCATGTCCTTGAACGAGTACAGCCGCTGGCTTCCCGATCCCGCTGCGCCGCGGATGGACGGGACGACGAGCCCGGTGCGGGCCCAGTAATCGAGCTGACGGTAGGTGATGCCGGCGATCTGGCACGCACTCGGCACGCGGTAGCCCACGAGTTCGTCGGGCACGGAGTCGTCGGGGAACAATCCCGGTTGAATGTCCTGGGGCGATTCGATTCGGGCGCTCGACGCCTGATCGGGGGTGTCGACCCGAGCATCGGCACCGACCGGCGTGTCCTCGGTCCGGCCTGCGGCTTCGGACTCTCGACGGCCGTGATGCTGCTGCGGCTGATCTCCCACTGACTGCTCCCTCTCGGATGTCTCACTGCGTTCGGATCGAGTCAGTACTGCGATCCGTCCGGGACACTGGAAATGCCTCGGTGTACTCGCGTGAAGTCATACCGTGTACCAGGCCAGAGTACGCCTCGGCAGGTATCGAAGAGGCGTGAACCGAACCCGGATCGGTCCAGCGACGGCGATGAACTTCACTGGCACGAACGTTATGGGGACGTTCGTGCAGATTCAACGCAACGCGCCGTAAACCTGAACCTAAAGTTGAGGTTGAGACTCTTCTGTTACCCGTCGGTGGCTTTGAAGTCGTCCGGAGAAACCGAGTCGAGGAACTCCTTGAACTTCTCGACCTCGTCCTCGCGCTCGTCGGGCATGATCAATCCGGCTTCGGCGAGCACGGGCTCCTCGGCGAAGATCGGCACCCCGGCCCGAAGCGCGATGGCAACGGAGTCCGACGGCCGAGCGGAGACCCTGATGTCCTTGTCGAACACCAGATCGGCGTAGAAGGTGCCCTCCTGCAGGTCGACGATGCGCACCTCCTTGAGCTGGTGCCCGAGCGCCGAGATCAGATTCTTGACGAGATCGTGGGTGAGCGGACGGGCCGGCTGCACACCCTGCTGCTCCAAAGCAATTGCGGCAGCCTCGGTTTGGCCGATCCAGATCGGGAGGTACCGGTCGCCGTCAGCCTCACGCAGCAGCAACACGGGCTGGTTCTGCGGCTGTTCGACACGAATACCGACCACACGCATCTCACTCATCGTGTCTGCCTCTCACCTCGAGAAATTCCGGGCTGCACTGAAAACTTGCTCAGCTCGTCGCTGCCGAGTCTATTGGAAGTCGAAACGACGCGAGCGAGCGTCACCGGTCGAGTGCACCGCGCACCGCGGCTTTGACCAGGCAGGTGTGCAAGGTCAAGGACAGTGCAGCCAATTCGCGAATCATTTCTTCTGCGCGATCGCGTGCACCGGCGTCTCGGCCCTTGGCCACAGGTCCGGCAATCTGCGCTACCAGACCGGCCTCGCGGTCCGCCGCGAGCTTGAAGGCGCGGAGGTGGCGCACCTCGAGACCGAACTGCAACATCGCGTGCGCCGTCCGGGCGAGCGTCACCGCTCCGTCGTCGTAGAAACCGGCCTGCCCCGGAGTGATCAAGCCGGCTCGCAACAGCTCGGTCAGAAACGCATCGTCGATCCCCGCCTGAGCGAGTAGATCTGCCTTGGCGATGCGAACCTCACGATCAGGCAGGAACTCCTCCGGAGAGACCTCACCCGCGGCAACTGTCAGCGACCGCGGACGCTTGACCGACGCATCGGCCCGTTCGACGGTCGCGACCCCGTGGTCGATGGCTTCGAGTTGTTCCTTGATCACCTTGAGCGGCAGGTACTGATCGCGCTGCGCGGTCAGCACGAAGCGCAGACGCTCGCAATCGGCGATGGAGAACCGCCGGTACCCCGACGGTGTGCGTTCCGGCGAGATCAGCCCCTCGGATTCGAGAAATCTGATCTTCGAGATGGTGACATCAGGAAAGTCGGGCCGAAGTCGATCGAGGACGGAGCCAATCGACATCCCCCCGTTGGACTGCTGCCCGACGGCGGTCACTGGCTTCCTGCACCCGCAGACGCGTCGCCGACCTGAGATCCGTTGCCGCCCCGCGGTCCGGTGAGGAACACCAGCCGGAACTTGCCGATCTGGACCTCGTCGCCGTTGGCCAACACAGCGGAGTCGACCGGCTCCCGGTTGACGTACGTGCCGTTGAGGCTGCCGACGTCGACGACCTGGAAGTCGTCCTCGTCCTGCCGGAACTCGGCATGCCGACGGCTGACGGTGACATCGTCGAGGAATATGTCACTGTCGGGGTGCCGACCGGCCGAGGTGGTGGGCTGGTCGAGCAGGAACCGTGATCCGGCGTTGGGTCCTCGCTTGACGACGAGCAGCGCGGCACCGACAGGCAACCCCTCGACACCCGATACCGGAGCTTCGGTGCTCTGGGCGGCCGCGGAGTTGTCCAGCTCCTGCAGGAAATCTGCACGGAAGACCGAGGTGGTCTCTGCCGGTGACTCCCCGTAGTTGCTGTCGTTGTCGTTCTGGCTCACCGTTACTCCTTCTCAGTCCGTTCACCCGGGGCAGAGAACGCCGCGGGTAACGCAGTACATGGTCTTCACATCAGGTGTTGCTTGGCGTTCGGTGTTGCGTAGCTTCGTACAGCTTGCTGGACCTTCGCCCCGACAGGGTATTCGCTCGGTGTCGACCGTACCCTGCGCAGTGGTGGCCGTGTGGCCTGTTGGCTGGTGTCGACAGCCGGCCGATCACTCGGCCGTGATGAGAGCATATCCGGCGGCATCGAGCATCTGCGCCAGTGCCGCGTCCAACTCCTCCGGTGTCGAAACCTCGAGGTCGATCAGCCAGCCTCCGGTGTAGGGTCCCGAGTTCACCTTCTCCGGTTCGCCGTCCAGATCCTCGTTCACGGCAACCACTTTCGCGGTCAGAGGGCTGAACACGTCGGACACGCTCTTGGTGGATTCGACCTCGCCGAGAGACGCGCCCGCGGTCACGGTGTCGCCGATCGAGGGAAGTTGAACGAACACCACGTCGCCCAACTGCGCCTGCGCGAAATCGGTGATACCGATTCGCACCGTTGCAGGCCCCGTGCGCTGCACCCACTCGTGCTCGGGGGTGTAGTACAGATCAGCTGGTGTGTCGATGTCGCTCAACGCGGCATTCCCTTCGATCGTGGCCCGGGGCGAGCGGGCGGTCAGTTACCGGGCTGAGCGTATTGACGCGGGCGCGGGTCCCGCAAGGCGGACACCGTGACCTGGTCCGACTGCGCGATGTTCGACGTCGCACCGTTGCGAGTCACCGTGTCGACGACCCCGCCGGGAATGTTCAGTGCCGACGCGAGAGTCGGCGAATCCCCGATGGCAGTGAAGGTGTACGGGGCACGCAGTTCTCTACCGTCGACCACGATCCGACCCGCGGAACCGGCGATCCACGAATCGACGCCGATGCGCACGGCATTTCCGCCGCCCTCGAGCTGGAGCGCTTCGGCACCTGCTGCACGCAACTCCTGCATGGCGTCGAGCAGCACCTCCGATCCCACGCCCGAGTTCGGGTCCTCGATCACCAGTGTCACCCCCGGCCCCTGTGCCGCGACGGTACCGACTTGAATCGACAACGCGGACAATCGTTCCTGCGCTTCCGCCACCGCCGCCTCCGATCCCGATCCGGACTGACGCAGCGTCGCCAGAGTGGCCTGCAGAGTGCTGATCTCGTCCCGGATCGACGCCTCGCGTCGGGTCAGGGTGTCCAGCACGACCAGCAGGTCCTCGGGCCGAGAGTTCTCCAGGCCGTCGGTGGTGCTCGTCTCTCGTACCTGCGTGGCCAGGCCGATTCCCAGGACGCACAACAGCGCGAGCGCGAGAACACCGAATGCCGCTCCGCGCCTTCGTCCCTGTGCACCGGGACGTCGCGCGCGCCATCCGTGCCGACCGCCGCCTGCCGTCATGATCTAGGCACCGAACAGACGCCTGCGCAGGGCGGCGGCGTTGCCGAAGATACGGATTCCGAGGACCACGACGATTGCCGTGGACAGCTGAGTTCCCACTCCGAGCTGATCGCCTAGCCACACGATCAGAGCCGCGACGAGGACGTTGAAGACGAACGAGATCACGAACACCTTGGCGTCGAAGATGCCGTCGAGGAAAGCCCGTACACCGCCGAACACCGCGTCGATCGCCGCGACTACGGCAATCGGCAGATAGGGCGCAACCACGGCGGGAACCTGCGGGCCTGCAACCGTCCCGATGACGACGCCTACGATCAGAGCGGCGATCGCGGCAAGAGCGTAGACCCCGTGGGTGGGGGTGATCGGCGAGTCGGACGGTTCGTGCACGTCGGACTCCGCCGGGTGGGCACTCGGTGGATCGTGCTCCGTCATCGTCGGCCTACCTCCTCTGCCACGAACGACTCTCTCACAGCGGCGGGACCGAGTTCGAGATCGGTTGCCGGGCGTACCGTGAATCCGACGCCGTACAACTGCGCCACCGTGCTCATTCGCAGATAGGCGTCGCTGACGACGAACTGGACCTGGATGCGTTGGGGCGGCCCTATCGCGTCGATGGCGTAGGGCGAGTCGATCGGGCGATTGTCCAGCAGCATTGCCCCGCCTGCCTGCCGGATGGTCACGTTGGGTCCGACGCGAATACCGTCGACCGACACCGCCTCGGCACCGCTCGCCCACAACGAATTGACGATTGCAGCGATGTCTCGATCCAGCACGGCGGCGCCCGAACCAACACGAATCGACCGATCCGACGTGGCGTCCTCGGCCACCGGCTCGGTGACGACGACCGAGAGCCCGGGGCCGGTCACCGAATCGATGCCGGCGGCGGATTCGACAGCACTCAACCGGTCCAGCAGGGCACTGCCCGAGACATCGGACTGCAGAGCTCTGTCACGCTCCGAGGACACCTGCTCGACCAGTGCCTGTTGTGTCGCTTCCAATTCGGCACTGCGATCCTGCGCGGCGCGGACAGCAGCCGACGCATCGGAGCCCGCACGGTCCACGTCGGCACCGCCGGAAGCCAGCTGCGAGAACGCGATACCGAAGATCACCCCGACTACGACCGCACCGCCCAACAACCAGAGCGCGGCAGGTACCCGCGGCTTGCGAGTGTGCTGCGCCGTCCGTTCGGCAGCCGCCGCCCCGTATCCCGGGTCCAGATGGTCGGTCAACAAGGACGTCAGCAACGACGGGACGGGATTCCTCTTGACCTGTTTCTCCGGTCGTTCCGCAGGCTCCACCGTCAGGTGCCGGCCACAGTCGGCTCGACTGCCCTGGCGACGGCGATCGCCTTGCCGAGGTACAGCAGACCGGTCCAGATGTACAACGCGGTGCCCCAGATCAGCAACGCGTATCCGAGCGGTCCTGCGGCATCGGCCACCGAATTGCTGCCGGCAGAGACCAGGAGGACCGGCAGCGCGATCATCACCACGAAGGTCGCGGCCTTACCGAGATAGATGACGTCCGGAGGCGGGAGGGATCTGCGGCGATAGACGAACATCGTCAATCCGAGTACGGCATCGCGACCGATGAGTATCGCGGCAACCCACCACGGAATGATGCCGCGCAGCACGAACGCCACCAGGGTGCTGACCACGTAGAGCCGATCGACCAACGGATCGAGAACTGCACCCAGCTTCGATGCCTGACCGAGCATGCGAGCGAGTTTGCCGTCGAGCCAATCGGTTCCACCGCTGACCAGCAGGAGCACCAGCGCCCAACCGTCGGCCTCGGGGCCGAGCATGAGGTAGAGAAACAGCGGAACACCCAACAGCCGGATTGCGCTGAGAAGGTTGGGAATGGTCGCGATGCGATCCGATACCTCGAGCTCACGGTCGTTCGTCATCGGCGATCACCTCCTTCTCGTGCCGCTTGTCTCGCTCTGCCCGCTCGGGCTTGCGGCCACGTTAGCGCCACGCGAACACCGGCTGCTCGAAGTCCGCGACTCGGGTGTGTCGACCATGCAGTGCCACTTCACGGAACTGATGGACGATCGCGCCGGTCGGAGCATGGATGGCACCCGTTCGGTACGGCCACCGGATAACCGGACGCGTCGATTCGGGAATCGACACGAATTGGGCGTCGACGTCGAGTTCGTCGACCGTCACCTCGAACACTTCGGCCACCTCGTCCTCGCTGGGCAGCAACGTGGACGAGTAGTCGCCGACCCACACCACGAACGGAGTGATGACGTACCCGGATCGGGTGACGTAGTCGTCCAACCTACCGAGCACGTCGGTCTCGTCGGCGCGAATCCCCAACTCCTCGGCCAATTCCCGCAGACAGGCCTGCATCCGGGACTCGCCCGGGTCCACACCTCCGCCGGGCAACGCGTATTGGCCCGGATGTGCGCGCAACCGATCCGGCCTCCTCGTCAGAAGCATGCGCCTGTCCCCCGGCGGTCCACCGACCGCAACGGCAACGGCGGCGGCGCGGAGTCCGTCCGTTTCGGCGGTGCGGTGGCAGAAGCGGGCGAGTTCGCGCGCGACGGAGGCACGATCGAGCAGGTCCTCGTTCGGCCTGTCGGAATTGTCGACGGTCACAGCACGAACCCTAGAGGCCGGGCAGGATCAGCGGGTGTCGGCAGGACGGGCAGCGGGGGGAAGCATGTCGTCCGGCGATGCCGGCCAGCCGAGTGGCTCGTCGGCCAGAGCGGTCAACTGCTCCACCTGTGTTCGGCACCAGGGTGATACGTCGATGGTGCCGCCCCGCACCCCCGCGGAGAACTCACGCCACGACACCCATCGAGTCTCCTCCACCTCGGCCGGGTCGGGATCGAGTGTCGCGTGCTCGTCGACTCTCACGCGGTACACCGGACAGATCTCGTTCTCCACGATTCCGTTGTCCATGACGGCCCGGTACCGGAAGTGCGGCAGCACCAACTCGGCGGATTCCGCATGCAGGCCCAATTCTTCACCGATTCGGCGCAGTACGGCGTCGTCGAGCTTCTCACCGGGTGCCGGGTGGCCACAGCACGTATTGGTCAGCACCCCTGGCCACGTCGTCTTGCTCGACGCTCTGCGTGTGAGAAGAACTGCGCCGTCCGATCTCACCACGTAGCTGGAAAATGCCAGGTGCAGTGGCGTGTCCAGTGTGTGGACGGTGGTCTTGTCGTGCGTGCCGACGGCGCGGCCTTCGTCGTCCAGCAGCACCACGTGCTGCGCTCGGGATCGATCCATCGTTCCATCGTCCCACGGCCTGCGCGGCGGTCTACTGTCGAACCATGGGACGTGACGAGAACACCGACAGCGAGAACCCGACAGACTCCGAGAAGGCATCGGACACGCCGAAGGGCGGCCGACCAGGACCGGTGGACGGCGGCGGCGGAGGCGGAATGGCGACCCGGGAGAACGCACCCGAGATCGCCGAGGACTCTGCCTGAGATTCGCCACACCACCGCTGTTTGAGAAACAGAGTTTGCGTCAATACCTCCGATGTTCTCGCGCTGCGCGGGTACACGAACCTCCACGACCGGAAGGACTTCGATGAGCATCAACGACGACGACATCACCACCACGGGCGGAGCCGCAGGCGAAGGACCCGCCGACGGCGGATCGAACCCCGGTGGCCATGACGGCGGAGCAGACGGCCCCGCCGGAGCCGGTGAAGGACCCGCCGACGGCGGATCCAACCCTGACGGTCACGACGGCGGAGCAGACGGCCCCGCCGGAGCGGGCGAGGGCCCGGCCGACGGTGGATCGAACCCCAACGGACACGACGGCGGTGCGGACGGTACCGCTTGAGCACTGAGTCGAGCGGCGAGCGCGGATCGGATAATCGGTCCGCGCTCCGTCGTCTCACCGGTACCGACTTCAGGACGTTCGCAGACCGGTTCTGGGGTACAGCTCCCAAACTGACCCGATCCGCCGAGCTGTCGGACTCGTTCGACGATCTGATGACACTCGACGCGGTCGACGAGCTGATCTCGGAACGCGGAGTACGCACTCCGTTCGTGCGGATGGCCAAAGACGGTCGGTTGCTGGACAAGTCGCAGTTCACGTCGTCCGGCGGGTTCGGTGCCGAGGTAACGGACCAGGTCGACTCCGCAGCGGTGCTGGCAGCCTTCGCGGCCGGAAACACGCTGGTACTTCAGGGCCTGCATCGACTGTGGCCGCCGCTGATTCATTTCGTCGGTGATCTCGTTCGCGAGCTGGGCCACCCCGTGCAAGTGAACTCGTATGTGACACCAGCCGCATCGCAAGGCTTTTCACCGCACTACGACGTACACGATGTGTTCGTCGTGCAGATCGCGGGCACCAAGCGGTGGAGCATTCACTCTCCGGTGCACGTGCATCCGCTCAACAATCAACCGTGGTCGGACCGACGGTCGGCCGTCGAGGACCACGCATCGAACACTCCCGAACTGGACGTTGTCCTCGAGCCCGGCGATGTGCTCTACCTGCCGCGCGGGTGGATCCACTCGGCGCAAGCGCTCGGTGACACAACCGTGCACCTGACCATCGGCGTGGCGTCGTACAACGACTACGACGTCGCCCACCACGTGCTGAAGTCGCTGGGCGACGTCGAGAGTCTGCGCGCTCCCCTTCCCGCCGGCCTCGACCACTCCGACTCGGAGTCCATCGCTGCGCATGTACACCGAGTCGTGGACGCCATGCGCGCCGCGCTCGACGAGATCGACCGAGACCCCGACGCGATACGTCGATTGGCCGAACGCGTCGCTGATCGTCACGACGAGCTTGTCCGACCGGAACCGGTGCGCCCACTGGCAAGCGTCGCTGCGATGGGAGCGTTGCGGGGCGAGGATTCGATCCGACTACGGCCCGGCGTGTTCGCCCGTGTCGTGCGATCTGCCCACGCAGTGTCCGTGGTCGTGCGCACCAAGACCGTGACGATGCCGCCCCAGTGCGCAGACGCTCTCGACCTGCTGAACCAGGGCGCACCGTGCCGCCTCGATGCCCTGCCCGGACTCGACACCGACGACGCGTTGGTGGTTGCGCGCAGACTGATCCGCGAGGGCATCGCCGTGCCGGCCGAACGATAGCCGTCAGGTGATCGTGATTCCACCGTCCACCGCGATGGTCTGACCCGTCACGTATCCCCCGGCGTCCGAGGCGAGCCAGATGGCAGTTGCGGCCAGTTCTTCGGGATCGCCTTTGCGTCCGAGGATCATTCGCGGAGCCATCGAGTCGAGGTATCCCGGCTGGTACGAGTCCGTCATCTCGCTCTGGAAGAAACCTGGCGCAATAGCGTTGACTCTGATGCCTTTTCGCGCGCCCCACTGCTGCGCCAGATCGCGGGTGAGGCCGATGATCGCTGCCTTGCTCGCGCTGTAGGCCGCCTGCGGAAGGCCTGCGGTGGTCAGCCCCAGAATGCTGGAGATGTTCACGATCGAACTGCCGGGTGCCATCACCCGTCCGCAGGCCTGCGCTGCCCAGTACGACCCGTTCAAGTTGATGTCGATCACCGAGCGGAACTGCTCGGGTGTCTCACGGGTTGCGGGGTAGGCCGTGCCTACCCCGGCGTTGTTGATCAGAATGTCCACTGTTCCGAACTCCTTCACCGCGGCCTCGACCATCGCGGTGCACTGGTCCGGGTCCACCACGTCGGTGGCGACCGTGATCGAACGCCCTCCGACGCTGTCGATCAACTCTGCGGTCTGCGCCAACTTGTCCACTCGTCGTGCGGCGAGCACCACGTCCGCTCCTGCCTCGGCGGCTGCCTTGGCGAATGCCACGCCCAGTCCGGAGGATGCACCGGTGACGATGACGACGCGTCCGTCCAGGCGAAATTTTTCCAAGATCGACATGTTCGATGAATCTCCTTGTTTTCGACTCAGAACCAAGCGGGTGACATATCGAGGGTGGTGCGGTCCAGTCTCGCCAACAGATCGAGCTGCACGTCCACCTTCGGCAGTTCGTAGACGTAGAAGTATTTAGCTGCAGAACGCTTTCCGTCGTAGAAGTCTCCGGTTTTCGTGCCGACCGCCAGCAACTGCTCGAGCCACATCCAGGCGATGACAGTGTGCCCCATCGCTTCGAGGTAGGCCGTGGAGTTCGCCAGCGCCACGGCGGCGTCGCCGGTACCCCACACTGCCGCGGTGACCTCGACGATTCTGTCGAAGCGCGCGTGCAGTTCGGCGGCGTATCGAGCAGCGTCACCGCCTGCTGCGTGGGCCCGCTCCACCGTCTCCGCGACGTGTTCGGCCAGCAGAGCCAATCCCGCGCCGCCCTGCATGATCACCTTGCGCCCGAGCAGATCCAATCCCTGAATGCCGTGTGTGCCTTCATGAATCGGGTTGAGGCGATTGTCGCGGTAGTGCTGCTCGACGTCGTAGTCGCGGGTGTATCCGTAGCCGCCGTGCACCTGAATGGCCAGGCTGTTGGCTTCGAGGCACCACTGAGACGGCCAGCTCTTGGCGATGGGGGTCAGTACGTCGAGCAACAGTGTCGATCGTGCTGCTTCGGCATCGTCGGATGCCGAATCCTGATGGTCGACCAGACGCGAACAATAGAGTCCCAGGGCCAGCGCGCCTTCGACGTACGACTTCTGCGCCAACAACATTCGACGAACGTCGGCGTGTTCGATCAGCGCGACAGGGGGTGCTGCCGGATCTTTCGCGCCGAGCGGTCGTCCCTGAGTACGCGTCTTCGCGTACTCGACCGACTTCAGGTAACCGACGTACCCGAGCGCGATGGCCAGGAATCCGACGCCGATCCGGGCCTCGTTCATCATGTGGAACATGTACGACAAACCGCGGTTCTCCTCGGCGACGAGGTAGCCGACAGCTCCGGATTGCCCACCGGGAGAGTGGGTTCCGTCGCCGAACGCCAGCAGGGTATTGGTGGTACCGCGGTTGCCCATCTTGTGATTGAGGCCGGTCAGCACGATGTCGTTGCGCTCGCCCGTACCGCCGTCGCCGTTCGGGAGGAATTTGGGAACGATGAACAGGGAGATTCCCTTGACTCCTGGCGGTCCTCCCGGGGTCTTGGCGAGCACCAGGTGGACGATGTTCTCGGTGAGTTCGTGATCTCCACCCGAAATCCACATCTTGGTACCGGTGATGCGGAAGCTACCGTCGTCCTGCGGCACTGCCTTCGTCGTGATGTCCGCCAGTGACGATCCGGCCTGCGGTTCCGACAGACACATGGTTCCGAACCAGCGCCCTTCCAGCATGGGCCGGACATAATCTTGCACCTGATCCGGCGTGCCGTACGTCGCGATCAGGTTGGCGTTGGCCATGGTGAGGAAAGGGTACGAGGAGGTCCCGGCGTTGGCGGCCTGGAAGAACGCCATCGCTGCCCGAGAGACGGTCGCAGGCAGTTGCATCCCGCCTATCGACTCGTCGAACTGCCCGGCGATCAGACCCGCGGACGCATAGACATCGAGCGCTTCCTTGACTTCGGGTATCAGCTCGACCGAACCGTCCGCATTCATCGTCGGCTCCTGCGCATCCGCTTTCTTGTTGTGCGGCGCGAAGTGCTTGCGGGCGATGTCCGCACTGAGGCCGAGGACCGCGTCGAAGGTCTCCTTCGAGTGCTCCGCGAAGCGCGGTCGAGCTGTCAGTGCCGCCACGTCCAGCCATTCGTACAGCAGAAAATCCAGGTCGCGTCGCGAGAGGACGTCCGACATTCACTTCTCCGATCGCGAGGGGTGACACGTGCGCGCGACGGTGACTAGCACTGTGACGCACATGACTGTGGTTTCACCATACAAGTCTCGATCTCCCGCTTTCACCGAGTACCCACGGGAGCTGCCACCCCAAATCAGCGTCGCCGATCCGGGCCCCAAAAGTGCAGTGAGCCAGACTTTTACGACTTATCGGACTATGAGGAGCGTCACGATTGGCGAGAGGCCCGACGGCATATACTTACCTTTGATAACGATATTGAGCGACAATCGCGAGGTCCCCCGAACAGTAGGCGGGCTTCGTCGGAGGGAGTCGAGCATGACGCACACACTGGACGTCGACAGCCGACAGGATCGACAGAGCAGGCAACGCAGCCGATTTCAGGAGTTGCACGAGACCGACCGGGAGTTTCGAGCCGCAGAACCGGACAGCGCCGTGGCCGATGCCGCTCAGGAGTTGTCGCCCAACCTGGCCCGAGTGGTCGCCGAGATCATGACGCGTTACTCCGATCGGCCGGCCCTCGGCCGCCGAGCTCGAGAGATCGTGAAGATCGACGACGTCGACACGTTTCACCTTCTCCCCCGGTTCGACACCATCACCTACGGCCAGGCATGGCGCGACGCCGGCGCACTGGCCTCGGCGCTGACCCACGACGCGATCGGCATCTCTTCGGGAGACTTCTTCGCAACCCTGGGATTCGCGAGTGCCGAGTACGTCGTTGCGGAACTGGCCACGATCCGACTCGGCGCGATTGCCGTTCCGCTGCAGGCCGGTGCCACCGCAGGCCAGCTCTCGGCCATCGCCGACGAGGTCGAACCCGTCGTCCTGGCAGCCGATGTCGACAACCTGTCCGCCGCGGTCCAGGTTGCCACGCACTGTCGGTCCATTCGTCGAATCGTCGTTCTCGACTACGACGGTGCGATCGACGCGCATGCACGGACCATGAGATCCGCGCTGGTCGACGCCGAACCGGTGGGAGTCGTCATTCGGCCACTCACCGAGCTGGTTCGCGACGGCGCGCAACTGCCGGAGATCCCGCTCCCCGACGGCGAGGATCCCGAACGACTCGCGACGCTGATCTACACCTCCGGCAGCACCGGAACTCCCAAGGGAGCGATGCACACCGAACGAATCGTGTGTGGAGCCTGGACCGGTGCCTGGCACCACACCGGAGCTTCCTCCGAATCCGCGGACCGGCCGGCCTTCCCTGTCATCACTGTCGACTATCTCCCGATGAGTCACCTGGCCGGGCGTGGTCTTGTCTTCTCGACGCTGGCGGCCGGCGGCACCGTCCACTTCGCAGCGGCGAGTGACCTGTCCACCCTGTTCGAGGACTTCGCGCTCGCTCGGCCCACGATGGCCCTGCTGATTCCGCGGGTGTGCGAGATGATTCGGCACAACGTCCTCGCCGAGATCGACCGAGAGGTCGAACGCTCTGCAGGTGGCGATGCCGACAGGACGCGTCGAGAGGTTCTGGAGCGCAACAGGATCGAGCAATTCGGCGGTCGTGTCCTTGCCGCAATGGTCGGCACCGCACCGATTGCTCCCGAGGTCAAGGACTTCGTCACGGAGCTGCTCGATATCGAGGTCCGCGACAACTACGGCTCCACCGAAGCCGGGATGGTGTTGCACGACGGCGTCGTGCAACGTCCACCGGTGATCGAATACAAGCTCGACGATGTGCCCGAACTCGGTTACTTCTCCACCGACACACCGCATCCACGCGGTGAGCTCTTACTCAAGACCGCGTCCATCATTCCCGGTTACTACAAGCGCCCGGACGTCACGGCCGAGGTCTTCGACTCCGAGGGCTTCTATCGCACCGGTGACGTCGTCGCCGAGATCGAGCCCGACCGACTCGCCTACGTCGATCGACGCAAGAACGTTCTGAAACTGGCTCAGGGCGAGTTCGTCGCACTGGCGCGCCTCGAATCCCTGTTCGGTACCAGTGAGCTGGTCGATCAGATATTTCTCTACGGCAACGGCCAACGGGCGTATCTGTTGGCGGTCGTCGTTCCGGCCCACCCGGACACCACCGCGGGTTCGGTCATCGAATCGCTGCAACGGATCGCACGCACGGAAGCGCTGAACTCGTACGAGATTCCACGTGAGGTCATCATCGAACACGAGCCGTTCACACAGGAGAACGGACTGCTGTCCGGTGCGGGCAAACAACTGCGGCCCAAACTCGTCGAACGTTACCGAGACGAACTCGAGCGTCGCTACGCAGAACTCGAATCCGGTCAGAACGACCGGCTGCGCGAGCTCAGGCGCAGTGGTGCCGATGCCCCTGTCCTGACCACGGTCGGCGATGCCGCCCAAGCCCTGCTCGGATGCGCCGGGTCCGATGTTCGCCCCGATGCCCACTTCAGCGACCTGGGCGGAGATTCGTTGTCGGCGTTGACGTTCTCGACGCTGCTCCGTGAGATCTACGACGTCGATGTTCCGGTCGGTGTGATCACCGGGCCCGCCATGGACCTGGCAGCGCTGGCCGATTACATCACGTCTGCCCGCGACAACGATTCCGACACGGCCACTTTCGAATCGATCCACGGTCGCGGCGCAACAGTCGCCGAGGCGTCCGACCTGCAACTGTCGGCATTTCTGGACGACACCCTCCTCGACGCCGCGCACCACATTCCAGGCCCGCGGGAACAGACGAGCACGGTTCTGTTGACCGGGGCAAACGGATACCTCGGTCGCTTCCTCTGCCTGGAATGGTTGGAGCGCATGGCCGAGATCGGCGGAAAGGTGATCTGCCTGGTGCGCGGACGCTCCGATTCCGATGCGCGAGCTCGACTCGATGCGGCCTTCGACAGCGGCGATGCAGACCTGTCGGAGCGCTATCGAACCTTGGCCGACGCTGCGCTCGAGGTCGTGGCAGGCGATCTCGGGTCACCTGGGTTCGGCGTGGACCAGGACGTGTTCGAGACGCTGGCCCAACGGGTGGATCGCATCGTCCATCCCGCAGCGCTGGTCAATCACGCGCTGCCGTACGAGCACCTCTTCGGCCCCAACGTCGTCGGCACCGCCGAGGTGATTCGGCTGGCGCTCACCGACCATGTCAAGCCGGTGACCTACCTGTCGACGGTGGCCGTCGCAGCGGGCGTCGAGAACTTTCGGGAGAACGGCGACATCCGTGTGGACAGCCCGTCGCGAGCTGTGGACGATTCCTACGCCAACGGCTACGGAAACTCCAAGTGGGCCGGTGAAGTGCTGTTGCGCAACGCGTTCGACGAGTTCGGCCTACCGGTGTCGGTCTTTCGCTCGGACATGATCCTGGCGCACAGCAGATGGACCGGTCAGCTCAACGTTCCGGACGTGTTCACGCGCCTGATCCTCTCGGTCGTCGCAACCGGTCTGGCTCCTCACACGTTCTACGCCACCGACGCCGGGGCACCGACCGACGAGAAAGGGCGACCGCTGGCCCACTACGACGGTCTGCCTGCCGATTTCAGTGCTTCGGCCATCACGTCGATCGCGGGCGGGGACACCTCTGGCTACCGAACGTTCGACATCCTCAACCCACACGACGACGACATCTCGCTGGACACGTTCGTCGATTGGATCCGTGACGCAGGTCGCGACATCGAGATCGTCGAGAACTACGACGAGTGGTTCGAACGGTTCGGTGCCGCAGTCGAGGCGTTGCCGGAGAAGCAGCGTTCGCACTCGCTGCTCCCCCTGATCGACTCGTACGCACACCCGCAACACCCGTTGTCCGGGGCGATGCTGCCCGCCGACGAGTTCGCCTCGGCCGTCGGGGACATTCCGCACCTCGGGCGCGAGTTGATCGAGAAGTATCTCTCCGATCTCGTGGCGCTCGAGCTCGTGAACGCGCGCTAGAGCAGTTCCCGATGCGGGCCAGGCGGCCCGCATCGGGACGCTCTACTCCCCGACCGGTTGTGGTTCGCTCGTCTGCTTCGGGGCGGGAATCAGCCGCGAGTACGCCAAACACACGAGCCCGAAGAACAGATAACCCAGGGCCACTTGGGGGTTGGCTGCCCACCCCACCTCGTGTGAATGGATCAGACCGACCCACGACAGTGCCGCGGCCACCCCACCCGCTGCTGCGGCGGCGAGAAACCGTTTGTCGAGAACGAACGTGACGATGGTGCCCAACATCAGTCCGGCGAGTACCGCTCCCGATCCGAACGTCTTCAGCCCGTCGTAGACGACACCCGCCTGACCCAGTGCCTCGCTGCCCACTTCGGTAGCCGATGTACCTGCCGCGCTGAGTGCGTTGTCGATCAGACCCACCGCCCACTCCGCGAGGTTGGGAAGCAGCGCCACCACCACCGCGATGGCGTGCAGCTTCGGCACCGACTGGAATGCCTGGGCACCGATCAGCAGTCCGATGTACAGCAGAATCGGAACGATCGCGGGAATCGGCAGCAACGTCGCCAGCAATCCGAACAACCCGAGAAAACACATCAACCCGATCGCGACGCCCGATGCGACCGAGTATCCGGTCCGGCCACCTGCGTCCTTCCAGCCGGGATGGCCGATGTAGACCGCGGGCGGGAACGGCGATCCGAACGCCGAGCCGACGACCGCACCGAAGCCGTCCGCGAGCAGCACACTGCGCAGGTTGTAGTTGTCTCCGGCAGCGGACGCGCTTTCGACGTTGCTCATCGCCTCGGTGAAGTTGTAGACCCCCAACGGAATTGCGGTGGCGAGCAGCGGTGCCAGGTTACCGAGACCGTCGAGCAGGAGATCGAGGCGCAGATCCGGAAGGCCGAGCGCGATATTGCTCGCGGCCTCGGTCACGTCCGGCACGGACATGTATCCGCCGATCCAGCCGATCGCCGTGCCCACCAGAAGCGCCGCGAGACCGACTGGAATGTTGCCGGGCAACTTCACGTCTGTGAAGAAGCCGATGAGAATGATTGCGAGAACGGGCAACCCGATCCAGGCGGCCTCCCACATCTGCGCCGCCGGGCGCATCGCGATGAACGTGATGGAGATGCCGGCCAACGTACCGAGCATCGCCGCGCGCGGGGTGATCCTGCGAATGTAGGGCCCGACGAACGCTCCGATCATGACGATGATGCCGATCATGAAGGCCCAGGCGAGTCCCGCCGCCCACGCCTGAACCGCGTCGCCCGTCGCCAGGTAGACCGGGAGCATGACCACGAACACGACGATGAACATGTGCGGCACGCTCGGACCGTACGGTAGCGCAGTCACATCGGTTCGGTTCTCGCGCTTGGCAAGTCGACGAGCGAGAACCATGTAGTACAAGTTTCCCAGGATCAGTGCGATGCCTAGAGCAGGCAGCAGCGTCCCGAGGACGTCGCTTCCCGGAATACCGACCACCGCGATGCTCAATGTGGTCAGAGTGAGAACGTTGACGAGGATGTTGAAGCCGAGTCCGAAGAATGCGTTGGTGTCGCCTTTCGTCCACCACGAGAGGGTGAACGAGGGCGACGAGCCTGCAGCGGGTGAGTCTTTGACGTCCATGGTCATTTCTGGTCCTATCGGCTCGCAGAAGTGGGAACGAACGCAATCAACGCGGCCAAGACGTCCTCCGACGGCGCGGTCCACCCGAAAATCCCGCCTTGAGCCGAGATCATCTCGAGGCCCACTCGCTGGAACTCCGGGAAGTACGAACCGACACAGTCCGTCACCACGAGGCATTCGTATCCTCGATCGTTGGCCTCCCGCACCGTGGTGTGCACACACACCTCCGTCGTCACACCGGTGACGAGCAGGGTGGTGATTCCGGCGCTCGTGAGAACCTCGGAGAGCTCGGTGGCGTAGAACGCGCCTTTGCCGGGCTTGTCTATGACGGTCTCGCCCTCGAGTGGTGCCAGCTCGTCGACGATGTCGTGGCCGTACTCACCGCGAACGAGTATGCGGCCGAACGCTCCCCGATCACCGATACGCTGAGAGGGCGCGCCGCGGCGCAACTTCGCCGGCGGGCAGTCCGACAGGTCCGGCAGATGCCCCTCCCTGGTGTGGATCACCGGTATCCCGGCATCCCTGGCCACCGCGATGAGACCCGCGAGTGGTTCGATCACGGTTCGGAGCTGGCCTACATCGTTGCCGAGGCTCTCACCGAATCCCCCTGGAAGCAGAAAGTCCCTCTGCATGTCGATGACGAGCAGTGCCGTCGTCGACGCGTCGAGGGTGAACTCCGATGGCGACGCCGACGGTATCGACGCTACCGGGGTGTGTGCTGAGGTCATGAGATCTCCTGTGCTGCAATGGAAGTGTCGTGAGCAGAATTGATCGCCCGGGAATATGCCCGCCAGCCACCGAACTCGCTGATGTCGTCGACGGTGTGTCCCTCCGCGCCGGTCTGCACAGTGGCATCGCAGACGTAGCCGAGAACGTCGGAACCGTCGGCCAGCAGCACTCGTCCCAGAGCGAGCACCGCTGGCATTCTGCCCGCGAGTACCGCAAGAGAAGTAGCGGGCAGTCGCCACCTCTCCACGTCGATTGCGCTGCCGCCGAATGGAACTCGCAGCAGGCCGGGAGTCGGATCGGCGGTTCCGATCCGAAGCAGTGTGTACGTCGGCGCGGTGCACGTGGCCTCGACCAGGGACCCGCCGAGCTCGAGGAGCTGCGGGTTGGCGCGCTCTCCTGACAGATGGTGCCCGGCAACGACGATGTCGATGGTCTCGACCGCCGACCCTCCGACTGCGAGAGGCGGTGAGACGGCGCGCCCCTCTCCGAGCAACCGGGCCGCGACTGCGAGAATCGTATCGTCGGCCAGCGCAGGCCCGATCACCATGAGGCTGACCGGTCGACCGTCCTCGGTGAGCCCGGCGGGAACCGCTACGGCCGTCAGGTCGAGAAGATTCCCGAAGTGGGTGTAGTGGCCGAGCTTCGTATTGCACGCGATGGGGTCCGCGAGTACCTCGGGCACGGTGAAGGTGGTACCGATGGTCGGCACGATCATCACGTCCATCGATGTCCAGAGCTGCGCGACGCGAGCGCGAAGGCCTTGCAGCGTCTGCAAGGCACGGAAGGCGTCGACGGCGTTGTACCGCCGTCCACCCAGGAATATCTCGCGGACGACCGGAACGATGGAATCGGGCTTGTCGGTGAGGAATTCGTCGAACTCGACCAGCCGCTCGGCGACCCACGGTCCCTGATACAGCAGCGAACCGGCATCGAGAAACGGAGTGAGATCGACTGCGGTGGTCCGTAATCCATGCTCGGGAAGCGACCGGCGCGCGACCGAATGTGCATCGAACATGGCTGCGTCGCCGAAAAAATCCAACTGCTGCAGGTCCGGTAGACCCACAGTGACCTCGTGCCCGTCGAACTTCTCTCCGCGGCGACGCGACCAGCCGTCCGCTGGATCCTCGGCGCACATGACGTCGAAAACGAGATCGAGATCCTCGACCGTCGTCGCCATCAGGGTGATGCAGTCCAGCGACTTGCACGCGGGGACGAGTCCGACGGTGCTGATCAGGCCGCGTGACGGCTTGTACCCGACGATGCCGTTGAGCGCTGCGGGCACTCGCCCCGATCCTGCGGTGTCGGTGGCCACGCAGAACGGCACCTGCCCGAGGGCGACGGCCAGTGCCGAACCGGAGCTGGAGCCGCCCGAGATCATGTCGTTGCCGTAGACGCTCCTCGGAATCGGGTGCGGCGTGCGCGTTCCGTTCAGCCCGGTCGCGAACTGATCGAGGCTGGTCTTGCCGACGAAGATGGCTCCGGCGTCGACCAACGCCTGCACTGCAGGGGCCGTCGAATCCGGCGTGTACGCGTAGTCGGGACAGGCGAGAGTGGTCGGGTATCCGGCTACGTCGATGCTGTCCTTGACGCCGAAGGGAATTCCGTACAGGGGTAGCGACACCGCATCGGGTCGCGCTTCCAGAGCCGCGGCGGCCGCGAGCAGTTCCGAACGGGCCACGACGGTGATCCACGTTCCGTCGTCGCCGCGCGCAGCCACGGCGGTCGAGAAGGCCTCCACCGTTGCCGTGGGAGTCGAGGCGCCGGTTCGGTACGCCGCGAGCATCTCGGCAACGGTCGGGCCGGGTACCGGTCCAAGGTCTGAATTCATACCGTCGATTGTCGACAGTTTTCTGTTACTGCAGGTTGTTGCCGTGTTTCGAGTCTGTTAGGAAGTACTCTCGAGATGCAGGTAGGTCAGCTCGCCGTGCTGCTTCAACGCAGCGAGCGCCACCGACAGATCGTTCGATTCGATGGCGTCGAGCAACCATTCGTGACGCCGGATCCCGTCGACCGGATTGGCCACTCGGGCTTCTTCCCTGAGATTGCGGGCCATCGGTAGCTGCAACTTCAGCAGGATCGGTGCATACGCCACATCGAGTTGGCGACTGCCTGCCAACGCCACGATGGCTTCGTGGAAACGCCGGTGGGCGTCGTCCTTTCCGAGGGTGTCGCCCCGCGCATCGGCGTCACGCATCTCGTCGAGCGCCGTTCGTACCGGCGCGAACGCACCGTCGCGAGACGAACCGAGCGGGAGCGCGCGCTCGAGCGCATGCCGTTCGAGGACCTGACGCAGCTCGAAGAGTTCGAGAATGTCCACTGCCGACCACACCGTCACTCGGAACCCGCGACGTGGAAGATGTTCGACCAGACCCTGCTGAGCCAACAGGCGCAACGCCTCACGTACCGGTGCTCGGCTGATCCCGAGGCGCGCGCACAGGGTTTCCTCGACCACTCGGGATCCGGGCTCGAGCGCACCGCTGAGCACCTCGGATCGGACCTGACGGGTCGCCATTTCGACAAGGCTGGGCGGCAAGGAGCCGTGTTCCGCCGGTGCAGCCATGCCGCCAGTGTACGAACATGTTCGGCGAATGGTGCGCATCCGAAGCATCGCCGAGTCGAATCCCGAGTGCTCGGGTATCCCCCAGCGTTAGGATGGTCGGCATATGTGGATTGGATGGATAGAATTCGACTTCCTTCTCGGAGATGTTCACTCACTCAAAGAGAAGCGCTCCGTGATCCGGCCGGTGATCTCCGAAATGCAACGTAAGTTCGCGGTGTCGGCCGCGGAGACCGATCATCGCGAGTTGCACCGACGAGCAGGTGTCGGCGCGTCCGTCGTAGCAGGCGATCGCGACCATGTCACCGATGTTCTCGACCGAATCGAGCGCGTGGCGGCCTCACGTCCCGAGCTGCAACTCGTCTCCGTGCGGCGGCGCACCATCCGAAGCGACGACGTCTGAGGCCTGCCCCGCCCGGTCATCGACGTACGTCGAACACCTGCTTCTGAATTCCGTTGCCGTAGACCTCGTGTTCGACCAGTTCGAGATGCGTGGTGTCCTTGTCGGCCTCACTGAACAGTCGCTTTCCCGCCCCGAGCAGGAGTGGAAAGACGAGCAGGTGGTACCGATCGACGAGTCCGGCGTCGGCGAGACTTCGCCCCAGAGTGGCGCTGCCGTGGATCGAGATCGGCCCACCATCGGAGTCCCTGAGCTCTGCGACGTCGTCGATTCCACGCAGAATGGTTGCCGGCCACCGTGAGTCGTCCTTTTCGAGCGTTGTCGACACCACGTACCTCGGCATCGCGTTGTACCCGGCGAAATCGTCCATGGTGGGCCAGATCGGCGCAAATGCCTCGTACGAGGTGCGGCCCAACAGCAGCGCCGTGGCCTCTTCCTGCTCGCGCCCCTTGATCTCGTACACTGCCGGGTCGAATTCTATGCCCTGAAACGTCCACCCCGAGTTGCGATAACCCACCTCGCCGCCGGGTCCTTCCATGACGCCGTCGAGCGAAACGAACGCGGTCACGATCACAGTGCGCATGGACGGTCCTTACCGGTGCTGGGATGCGGGTGCCGGAATCGTAAACCATCCGCCCGCCGAATCCGTCGATACGATCGACCGATGAGTGTCAGCGCGACGTCCCGCCCGGCATGGGACGACGACCCGGTCGTGTCCGGCTGGGCGGGGTTACCCGCACTGGAGCGTGGGAGTACCGCGGACGTCTGCGTCGTCGGCCTGGGAGGCTCGGGTCTGGCCGCTGCAGCCGACCTCGTAGACCGTGGTCTCGATGTGGTCGGAATCGACGCAGGACGGATCGCTGCCGGTGCCGCGGGTCGCAACGGCGGCTTCCTGCTCGGTGGTCCGGCGACCTTTCTGCACACTGCGCTCGCAACCTGGGGCCCGTGTGCGGTGGATCTGTATCGAGCGACTCTGGCCGAGATCGACTCCCTGGAAGGGCTTCTCGGATCCGACGTCGTCCGCCGCACCGGATCCATCAGGCTCGCGGGAGTGCCCGGCGCGCCGGTCGAGCTCGCCGATTCGGAGGATTGCGATGCGCTGGCACAGTGCCTGCGCGAGAACGACATTGCCGTCGAGCAGTATTCCGGCGAGTTGGGGCGCGGGATCTTCCTACCGGACGACGCGGTGATGAATCCTGCGCGTCGCGCGCTGGGGTTGGCGTCGATCCTCGCGGGCCGCGCCCGGTTGTACGAGCACACGCCCGCAACCGCCATCGGGCCAGGAGCAGTCACGACGCCGAGTGGGGTGATTCGGTGCGGCCTGGTTCTCGTTGCCGTCGACGGTCGGCTCGAACAGGTACTCCCCCAGCTCGACGGCCGGGTTCGGACCGCGCGTCTGCAGATGCTCGCCACCTCGCCCGTCACGCCGAGACGACTGCCCTGCCCCGTGTACGGACGATGGGGATACGACTACGCGCAGCAGGACGCGTCGGGACGGCTGTATGTCGGGGGCGGTCGTGACCTCTTCGTAGACGACGAGTGGACACCGTCCGACGAACCGACCGCCCAGGTGCAGGACTACATCGAATCTGTCGCGACATCGTTTGCAGGAGAATCTTTTTCGGTTGTTGCGCGTTGGGCTGCATCCGTGGGATTCACCGCGGACGGGCGCCCGCTGTGCACAGTCGTCGACGACACCGTGGTCGCATTCGGCGGCTACAACGGGACAGGCAATCTGGTCGGCCCGGTCACCGCTCGTGCCGCCGTTGCGCTCGGGCTCGACGGGATTGCAGTACCGCAGTATCTGAGCAGCTGACGCATGGCAGTGTGGACCCATGGCCGAAGAACCGGAACGCACCGAGGACGGTCGCTACATCGTCATCAAGGGTAGACGTTGGCGCGCAACGGATCCTGACATCCCCGAGGATCGCAATACCGAACTGCGGTCGATTCTGATGGCGTGGCGCAGGGAGGTCAAACGTACGTCGGGCGCACCCGAATCTCGCGCAGGCGTGCATGCCACCAAAGTCGCCCTCGGCGAGCGAGGAACGCCGTGGTGGGAGCAGTCCGACGACGAACGACGAGCCCGCTGGGAATCGGAAGTATCGCGGCCTGCCGACACCTGACCCTCGCCAGATGGTTGCCATGATGGAAACTATCCAATACAGTTTCCACCATGGAAAGCATCGGAAGACCCACACCTGCCGAAGCACGAACAGCTCTCGACGACATCGACCGAGTTCAGCGCGCGGTACGAGACACTCCGTGGCCGGTGTGGCTGTATCCGGTCAACGCCGTGCTGCTCGCAGTCTTCGCACTGACCGCCCTTGTCGACAGCCGGGCCGCGTTCCTCGGGGTCGCCGCGGTGATCATCGCGGTCAACGTCATCACCGGATATCGGATGGGGACGCCGTGGGCACTACCCACCAACAGAGGCTTCCTCACCTGCGTGGCGCTCTCGGCGCTCTGCGTCGCACTGGCGCAGGCTGTCGGGAATCCCGGCGGACCGGCCTGGCCTGTGCTTCTGCTCGCCATCGCAGCTGCGTCGATCTACTCGATCGGATCGATCCTGCACTACCGCAGCACACGTCGATGACGAGCGATCTCGATCCCATCATTCATCCCGCACACCGGCTCCGAATCTGTGCCCTTCTGGCCGCGGCCACGACGGTGGAACTCTCGATCGTCAAGGAACACAGCGGGTTGAGCGCATCGGCGCTGAGCAAGCAGGTCGCCGCTCTGGTCGATGCGGGATACGTCGAGCAGCAGCGATCACGCACGGACTCGCGTCGACTGTGGTTGTCGTTGACGAAGGACGGTAGAACGGCGTATCGACGCCATGTGGCTGCACTCCGCACCATTCTGGCCGATACCGACGCCTCCATCTGATCTTCTGCGGTGACTTTCCGTCGTGGTGCGTGTCTACTGTTTCGACGGATGCCGTCGACGTAGTTCAGCCCGCTCGTTCAGCGAAGAAGGAGACTTCGATCATGTCCATTCTCAATCCCTACCTGTCGTTCCGAGACAATGCCCGCGAGGCGATGGAGTTCTATCGGTCGGTCTTCGGTGGCGAGCTCACCGTCACCACGCTCGGCGAGGCCAACGCCAGCGAGGATCCCGCCGACCAGGACAAGGTCATGCACGGCCAGCTGACAACCTCGAACGGCTTCACTCTGATGGGAGCCGACACGCCGTCGTCGATGGAGCACACCCCCGGCAACACCATGAGCGTCTCGCTCAGCGGCGACGAGGAGGACGAACTGACGGGTTACTGGAACAAGTTGGCCGTCGACGCGCAGTTCACCATGGGTCTCGAGAAAGCTCCGTGGGGCGACACGTTCGGAATGTTGACCGACAAGTTCGGAGTTCAGTGGATGGTCAACATCGCAGGATCCAACACTGGGAGCTGAGCGCCGACGCAGCCGCTCCTACACGACGACGGTCTTCGGCGGGATCACCTGTCGGAGACCTTCGGGCCCCCAGCCCCGATCGAGTGCCAGCAGCAACAGTGCACAGCCGATACCGGACAGGACGAGCGCGGAACCGAACATCGCCGTGTATCCGAACAGATCGCCGACCACACCGGCGGCGATCCCGGCGGCACCCTGCGCGAAGACGATCGCGCACGCCATCAGCGTGTAATCGCTTCCCGCGAAGCGCTTCTCGGACGCGTCCATCATCAGCGCGAACACCGCCACGGTGGCCGCACCACCGAGCACATGTTCGGTGATGTTGGCGGTGACCAGAAGCGGAAAGCCGCCTACGCCCAGCGACGCGACGACATACAGGGCAAGGCTCAGCGTTTGGCTCACTCCGCCCACCAGCAGGGCCCGACGACGTCCGTACCGAAACGCCAGCCATGCCCCGAGTACGGCTCCCCCGACCGCAGCCACCGAAGACAGACCGCCCTCGACCAGCGCTATCTGGGGCAGCGACAGACCGCTGTCCGACAGGAACGGACCCACGAGTGCCGATCCCATCGAGTTGCCGAACTTGAACCCGATGATCAGCAGAATGAATGCCACCATTCCGGGTCTGCGAAGCCGCGACCACCAGGCACCGGCCAGCCGCCCCGGCCTCGGTCGCTCGGCGTGCGGATCGGAGTCCGCGTCGGCCGCGTCGAGTTGTCTGCGCATCCACCACACGGGGAGCGTCGTCAGCACGATCAGTAGTGCCATCGCAACGAACAGCGCCCGCCATCCGGCGAAGGTGAACAGCCACAACAGCAGTCCGCCACCGCACACCATGCCGATGCGGTAGGCACCGACCTGGAGTCCGTTGCCCAACCCGCGCTGCGCCGCGGTGAGCGTACGCACCGCGATGCCGTCGGTCGCGATGTCCTGCGTCGCCGACAGAGCATTCATGACGAAGATGCCGACGAACAGCCAGCGCAACGTCGACGACAGATCGAGGAACGACAACGCCAGTGCCACCGCTGCGGCCGAACACTGCAGCGACAGCAGCCACCGCCTCCTGGATCCGTACCGATCGACGTACGGTGCCCAGAGAAACTTGAGCGCCCACGGTAGGAACAACACACCGGTTGCGCTGATCTTCACCAAGGAGAACCCCGACTCCCGGAGCACCACCGGCAAGGCCTGGGTGAAGAATCCGAACGGCACTCCCTGCGCGAAGTAGAGCGCCCCCAGGAGAGTGAGGGTCCCGGCGGTGAACGACGCCGGGCGCACCGCGTTGGTCATGACGGCCATCGTGTCAGAGCGACGCCGACTCCGCTGAATGCGCTACCGGCTGGCGAAGGATGGTGCGCAGCTTCGCAGGTTCGACCCGGCGCGGATCGCTCAGATAGATCTCGTGATGTCTGCCCGTCATCGTCAATCCAGAACTGGGGATGTATCGATGATGGAGCTCGTCGAGTACCGACGTCTCGTCGTCGTAGGACCCGATGTGCAGTGTCTGTACGCACAGTCCCTCGTCGAGAGTCTCCAACCGAACCCTGCTCGACGCGTCCGAGTTGCTCTTCGAGGCGGCGGTCGCCACTGCCGTCTCGAACATCGGACGGTCGATCCAGTCGGGCACCATGATCATGGCGGTCCAGCTCCACTCGCTCTTGTCCCTCTCGGTGGTGAACGAGTTCATGTTCTCGGCCCACCACAGAGCCTCGAGCGGCGGGACGACGTAGTCCCGTTCGAGATCGTTCTTGCTCGCGAACTTGACTGCATAGGCCACGGGGTAGAGCGCCCCGATTGCTTCGGCATACTCCGGCGCGGTGTTCGGATCGCCGTGTCCGTCGAGCATCAGGTAGGTCAGCGGCGGAACGACGAGGGTACGAAAAATGTTGTGCCGTGCCGAATATGCGTCGAGCGTCTTCTTGAAATCGACCTTCATGACACCCGCTCCGGCACCGCCGTTCAGACGAGCCACGCGCGTTCGTCGTCGCTGAATCGGTTGACGGTGCCGCGGGTCGCAACCGCTCTGTCGTACATGGCCGCCAGCGCATCCAGTAGGGGCTTGTTCAGCGAATCGAGTGCATTCTGGCGTGCCACGATCTCGTCGAGGCGCTCGGCAAGTTCGGCCAGCACCGCCGACCGGTCGACCGTGGTGACGCGTCCGCCCTGGACGACGATCCGGCCCGCCACGATCACGACATCGATCGAGGAGCCGTTCTCGGAGTACACCAGTTGCCGGTCGAGCTTCTGCCGAGGCGTGAAAGCCATGGTGTCGAGGTCGAAGATCACCAGGTCGGCCTGCATCCCCACCTCCACGGTGCCCACTGTGTCCTGAAGGAGCGCACTGCGGGCCCCGCCGACGGTGCCTGCGTGTAGTACCGCGTCCACCGTGGGCCAGGTGGTGAAGTCCGGGTTGGTCACCTTGTGCAGCAGCGCAGCAGCTTTCACGACGTCGAGCATCCGGGGAGAATCACTGCTCGAGCATCCGTCGGTTCCCAGTCCGAGGTTCACGCCCGCGGTACGCAGGGCATGCCACGGGGCGATTCCCGATCCGAGCTTGAGATTCGAGATCGGATTGTGCGAAATCGACGTACCCGCCGCGGCGATCATCGACATATCGTCTTCGGTCAGCCAAATGCCATGCGCCAGGGTTGTATTGGGTGACAGTGCGCCGATCCGACCCATATATTCCACCAGGGAGCCGCCGTACATCTCCGTTCCCGTGACCAACTGAGTCTTGGTCTCGAGGACGTGAATATGGCATTCGGCGTCGAATTCGATCGCCAACTGCGTGGCACCGACCAGAAGCTCCGCACCGCACCGTTGCGGTGCGGACGGCGCGACCATGTATCGCAGACGCCCGTTGCCTCGACCGTGATACTGCTCGAATGCTTTCCTGCTGAATGCGAGGTACTCCTGCGTGGTGGGAACCGGATGCGACCGAATCTCGGCCGTGACCTTCGGCGACAGATGATCGGCGATGAAGGGCACGGTATCGACGAACGGTTTGCTGATCACGTGTCCGGAAATGTTCGCTCGGATGCCGATCTCTTCGTAGGCGTCGAACACCGCCGACAGTTGCGCCCAATCCTGAGTCGGGTTCTCGAGAACGTCGTCGACGATCGTCGTCACGCCCGCTTCGAGGGACTCGATTGCGAACAACGTGCTGCGCAGACGAACCAGATCGGGTTCGACGCGACTGTCGCCGAGGATCGGATACGCCATGGCCATCCACATCTCGAGGGGCATGTTGTCGTATCTGCCCTTGTAGAACGTCTCCCACGAATGGGTGT
The DNA here is from genome assembly GCF_033042225.1 of Rhodococcus cercidiphylli. Classification (NCBI taxonomy): domain Bacteria; kingdom Bacillati; phylum Actinomycetota; class Actinomycetes; order Mycobacteriales; family Nocardiaceae; genus Rhodococcus; species Rhodococcus cercidiphylli. The sequence goes on along the minus strand of NZ_JAWLKE010000010.1, from coordinate 66,896 downwards.
GTGCGTTCACGAATCCCGGTGTCACCAGCCTGTCGCGGCCGTCGATGATCGTATCGCCGTCGCCGGGTTCGAGATCGGCGGCGATTGCAGTGACGACGTCGTTCTCGATCCGGATGCTGCGAACGATCGGTTCGGATCCGGTGGATGCGTCCATGGTGATGACGTGCGCGTTCCTGATGAAGATTCCCATGTTTCCTTCCTTGACTGCGCGGTGCGATGACGGCTACGAGCTATTCGACCGGCTGTGGTGTCGGAGCCTGCTCTTCGGGCTGTTGCTGACGAATCATCCACTGCCGATGTGATTTTCGGGCGAGAAGGTAGTACGTCGATGCTGCAGCACTACCGCCGACGAGCCACGAGATGTCGAGACCGCCGAGCGCCTGCGAACCGAACCCCTGCAATGCCGGGACCATGCCGTTGAGAAACATCCAGGTGCCGAAAATTCCCACGGCGAACGCCGCGAGTGCACGCCAGTTGACGTCCTGCATCCTCGTCGAGCCCACGTCGTCGAACAGATGGCCGTAGCGGGTGCTGGCGCGCTCGAAGACGTAGTAGTGCACCAGCATGATCGCGCCCCACGTCGCCACCCAGCCCACCACACCGACGAGCCAGGCGTCGAGGGTCTGCGCCGCATCTTCCTGGAAGACGAAGAACACGCTCGCGGCCAGTGCGAGAACGCCGACGACAAGGTTCAAAGTGCGCCGACTCAACTTGATATCGAGGGCCTGCGCCGTCACACCGAAGCTGTAGACGTTGAGAACGTTCGTGGCGATGGGGCCGTGCAGAACCAACAGCAGCACCGGGATGGCGAGCGCACCGAAGTTCTCCACGATGAGCTTGCCCGGATCGACGGAACCGTTGGTGGTGGCCAACGTCGCGCCGAGCACACCGAGCCACACGACGGGAATCAACTGTCCCAGTGCACTGACCAGGTACAGCTTGCGTCGCGGAACACGCGTGCTCACGAAGCGGGAGTAGTCGGCGGCGTAGGTCAACCACGTCAGTCCCCAGCCGATTCCGATGGCCGTCATCACGGCGGACATGGCGACGATGCGCTCGGTGCCGGCCAGCGCAACTCCGTCCGGACCGGAGTAACTCCAGTCGATGTCCAGGTGGAACCAGGCCACGATCGACATCAGAACCAGCACCACGACGGTCGGCGGAACGGTCCAGCGCTCGAATGCCGCGATCGCCCGGTATCCGGCCATGGAGATACCGACCTGAATCGCCATGATGACTGTGGCCACCGCGACCTTCCATCCGACGTTCCCGGCGTCCGGGTCGACCCAGCCGAGTTCGCCGAACAGGGCCATCACCAGGTCGAGGACGATCCAGGTGTTCACCGCGCACCAGCCGACGACCACCACGGCCTGGACGGCGGAGGGAACGTAGTTGCCTCGACGACCGAAGACCGAACGGCCCAACAGCATTCCGGTCGTTCCCGTTCGTTGTCCGAGTAGAACGAAGAATCCGAAGATCGCCATTCCGATGACGTTTCCGAGGACGAGCACAGTCAGGGTATCCGCCAGACCGAGGCCCATGCTGATGCCGAGCGCGCCGAGCACCCAGTTGATCGGCGCGATGTTCGCACCCGCCCATATCCAGAACTGACCGGACAGCGCGGTGGTTCTCTGGCTCTCGGGAATCGGCTGGAGCGAATCCTCGACGTCGTGGGAATGTGTGGTCACCGTGAACTCCTCGGTATGCGGTCGACCGGCGGTTCGGTCGGCCTCGTGAGAAGCCTGCTGCCCGTGTGTTTCCCGAACCCTTACGCAATGTAAGCCACTCGTAACAGCGGGTGGACAGAATGTCACCTATGAATGTGCTCGACGCCTTCGATGACGTCTATCTTTCTGCGGCGCGACCCGAGCTCGTCGCGGGAAGGCGTTCTGTGACGCGGTCTCTGCGGTGGGTTCATGCCAGCGAGCAACTCGACATCGCACCTCTCTTGCGCGGTGGGGAGCTGATTATGATGGAGGGTGTGTACTTCGGCGGGTGTTCCGAAGCCGATCTGGTGACGTACCTCGAGTCGATGAATGCCGCGGGAGTCGTCGGTATCGCGGTGGAGACGGGGGGAATCCTCGACGTCATTCCGCCGCTTCTGGTCGAGCATGCCGAACGGATCGGCTTTCCGGTGGTGCATCTCCGACGCCGTGTGCCGTTCGTACAGGTATGCGAGAGCATCAACAGCCAACTTGCCGACTCCGCTCTGCGTCGGCTGCAGATGGCAAACCGTATGTCTCGGTTGTTGTCGGCCTCGATCGAAACGGACGGGGCGGTGGACGCCGTTCTCGATGTGCTCGGTGTCGAGACTCGGTCGTCGGTGACGCTGCATTCGGCGTCGGGAGATCTGATCGGGCAATCCGGGCTCGTCACCGAGCCATCGGATTTCACCTCGTTCGAGGTGCCCGTCACCAGTGGTGGTCGGGACGTGGCGGTGTTGACCGTGGCTCCTGGACCGGATGCCGACATCTATTCGATAAACGCCGGACTGGAGAGAGCTCCGGAAATCCTGTCGATTGCATTGCTCAGTTCACGCCCGGCCAGGGTGGAAGACCGACTGCGTACCCGCTTCTTCTCACTGTTGTCGGCGACGAATTACCCCGCCTCCGATGTCACCGACCACCTCGACGGCGTCGCCGAGCGCATGGGTATGCCCGAACACGACGCCTACCTGACGGTGTCGGTCGAATTCGACCACGACCCGGCCGCCGGCACGTGGCAACGCACAGTGGGGTCGGTGTCGCCGCACAACTGGTGCGAGAAGATCGGCGACCGACACGTCGCTGTTCTCGGTTTCGCCGACCAGGAGATGCTCGATGCCCGACGGCCGGTTCTGCTGTCGAGGTTGCAGGCGACGCAGTTGCGTATCAGGCGAGCAGGTGTCGGTCCGGGAGCCTCCGATCGCCACGGTCTGCGCCGGTGTTTCGACACCGCCACAGCAGTGCTCGCGCTGGACCTCGGCCCTCACGACCGCATCCGCGATGCCCGCAATTTCGCACTTGCCCTACTGGTGGAGTCGATGTCGGGAAAATCCACGGTCGAGAAGTTCGTCCACGATCAGATCGGACCGTTGCTTGCACACGATCGGGAGCGGCACGGAGAGTTGTACGCGACCCTGCTGGCCTACATCACCCACTGGGGTAGCAAGACCGAGACCGCGAAAAGCCTTCGGATACAGAGGCAGACGCTCTATCAACGGCTCGACAGGCTGTTCGACGTTCTCGGTCCACTACCGGCAGGCTCCCCTCGATTCCCGGGGATCGCCACTGCGGTGTTTCTCGAACAGGCCCGCCGCCAGGGCTGTACCGTCCCCGGCGGCTGACCCGTCTGCGGATCCTTCTCACACCTCGGCGTCGACCTTGTCCGACTCGCCTCGACGCATCGCCAGGTACTCGGAGAGTTCGCGTTTGACCACGGGCAGCAGCAGGTACAGGCCGGTGATGTTCACCAATGCCAGCAGGAACAAGGTGGCGTCGGCGAAATCGAGCACCGAGCCGAGGGACAGTACGGTTCCGATGACGGTGAACATGCAGAACATCACGTTGAAGAAGGTCCGCGAGAAGCGGCTGCGTCCGAACAACGACGTCCACGCCTGCAGTCCGTAGTAGGCCCAGGTGATTGCTGTCGAGAGCGCGAACAGAGCCACCGCGAGAGTCAACACGTACGGGAACCACGGGAGCACGGTCTCGAAGGCGTCGGAGGTGAGGGTGACACCGCCGGCGGGAAGCTCACCGGTTTCGGCGACGATCGCGCGCTGATCCTGCCAGGTGACGGTGTTGGCGATCACGATGGTCAGTGCAGTCGCGGTACAGATGACAACCGTGTCGATGAAGGGCTCGAGCATGGCCACGAAGCCCTCGGTGACCGGATGCCTGGTCTTGACGGCCGAGTGCGCGATGGCTGCCGAACCCAGTCCTGCCTCGTTCGAGAACGCGGCGCGCTGGAATCCGATGATCATGACGCCGAGTACGCCGCCGGCCACACCCTCGGGCGAGAACGCACCTTCGAAGATCGCCGTGAACGCCGTGGGGACGGAACGGAAGTTGACGGCGATGACGACGCCGCACGCGACGATGTAGATCAGCGCCATGGACGGTACGAGCTTGGCGGTCACCGCCGAGATCGACTTCATGCCGCCGATGATGACCAGACCGATGATCAGCGCGACGACGATGCCGAACACTGCTTTGGCTCCGTCGGAAGCGAGGAATCCATCGTCACCGCCGGTGACCGAACGGACCTGTGCGTACGTCTGATTGGCCTGGAACATGTTGCCGCCGCTGATGGCGAAGAACGTGATGACGATGGCGTAGAAGACGGCCATGACCTTGCCGACCTTGGCGAGTCCCCGCTCTGCCAGACCCTTGGTCAGGTATTTCATGGGTCCACCGGAGACGGTGCCGTCCTCGTTGATGTCTCGGTACTTCACGCCGAGCGTGCACTCGACGAACTTCGACGCCATGCCGAGCAAGCCTGCGAGGATCATCCAGAGTGTGGCACCGGGTCCACCGAGCGTCACGGCGACGGCGACACCGGCGATGTTGCCGAGCCCGACGGTTCCGGACACCGCGGCGGTGAGTGCTCTGAAGTGGCTGACTTCACCGGGCGCGTCCGCCTCGTCCTCCTTGCCGCTGACGAGAATCAACGCACGCTTGATTCCGCGGACCTGGATGAACTTGAACGCCACGGTGAAGATGACGGCACCGACGATGAGCCAGAGGACGATCAGTGGAACAGCGGCTCCGCCGATGTTCACGGTGAAGAAGACGAGATTCGACACGGCAGCGGAGATCGGATCGAAGGCATTGTTGATCGCCGTCTCGATGGAGCTGATCGTGCCTCCGTCCGCGGCCAGTACATCGGTTGCGAGGGGGTGAGAGCTCATGGCTTCGAGTGAACAGCACGTTGACCGCAGAAGACGCCATTTACCGAATTTCGAGCAATAATTTACGCGATCTTGACGAGACGCTCGCGCGCTCAGACCGCAGATCTGGCCGGTATTCGTCTCAAAAGCACTGTTGCAGCATCCAGTACGACATGACGGTCGTAGGTGAGGCGGTAGTCGTACATCGGGGTGCCGTCCTCGGCCGTGCCTCGCTCCACCGCAATGAGCGCCACACTCGACATCGGAGCCAGAATCACGATCGAACGCTCCAGCGCCAACGGTTCGTCCGCGCCCACCACCACAGCACGGAAGCTGGGCGCAGGCGGCGCGGCATGCGAGTCGAAGACAGCCGTCAGCGCGGTCCGGGTGGCGAGGTCCTCGAACATCGCCTCGCGTGCAGGCGTCAGGCCGGTGGACGCGCTCACCGTCGCCAGTACGACGGTCGAGGAACCGGTGCCGTATGCACTGTGCAGCAAACTGTTCTCGATGGCGTCGAGCAGTGTGGAATCCGCGTGCCTGCGGGCGCCGAGCGAATGGGTGAGCCCGTACGGCGTGACCGCCACCGGGGCGCGCACGGTGACCGTTCCATCCAGGTCGAGCGAACGGACGGGTTCGGGTACCTCACCGAAATCCGGGAGAGGGGCCGGTGTGCCGTAGAGGTATCCCTGCCCCAGAACGGCCCCCATCGCGCGCGCATAGCTCTCGTGCCGCTCGGTTTCGATCCCCTCGGCCAGGACCAGGGCACCGGTACGTTCGGCCTCGGCGGCAACGGCAGCGACGATGGCGGCGGTCTCGTTGCTCGAACGCCCCTGCACCAGAGCCATGTCGAGCTTGATCACGTCGGGACGCAGCAGCGGGATCAGCGCCAGGCTGGAGGAATCTGCCCCGACATCGTCGATGGCGACTCGCCACCCCAGATTTCTGGCGTGCTCGGCCGCCCTCAGCAGACCCGCCGGATCACCCATCAGATCACGCTCGGTGATCTCGACGATGATCGACAGCCGCGACGCGTCGGCGAGCATCGGTAGGTAGTCCCGAGGAGGAGGTGCATCGAGGGCAACAGGTTCGGCATTGACGAACAGCGCGAGCTGATCGGGATAGCCGGACTCGACAGCACCGCGGAGCGCGCTGAGTCTGCACCGCCAATCGAAATCGGCGGTGACGCCCTGCGCGCGTGCCACCCCCAACAGTTCCGGTGGCGGGATCGGCGGACCTTCTCCGCAGGTCCGCACCAACGCTTCGTACCCTACGACGGCGCGCCCGTCGAGCAAGACGATCGGCTGATAGACCGACGTGATGTCGATCGACACCGGCGAAATTGCGGCACTCGTCGAGCCTCGACGCATGGGTGGACCCTCCCTCGATACTGATCGATCGGTCCCCACCCGGGTCATCATCTTGCCCGACTGCACCGTGATGTCCACAGCCGACTGCGGTCTGCACGTCGATCGACTGGTTATAAGGTGCTCGAAGGACTCGACGAACGGCGGTGACAACAGTGGGAGCGGACTCTCGTCCTCTTGCCCCTCACGACCGCCTCTTCGCGGACCGATACCGACTGGGCACCGTGTTGGGACGCGGCGCAATGGCCGACGTCGTGCACGCCGACGACGACGTTCTCGGCCGGTCCGTAGCGGTGAAGATATTTCGCCACGGTGAGCCGCCGGACTCTGCACAGCGCATCGATGCAGAAATTCGTACTCTCGCGTCGCTGTCGCACCCGGGTCTGGTGACGCTGTACGACGCGGGCACTGCACTCGACGACAGCGGGGCGCCGGTTCCGTACCTGGTGATGGAGCTGATCGACGGTCCGACTCTGAGTGCGCATCGCCGGAGCCGATCGATGAACGCCGCACACGTCGCGCGGATCGGTTACGAGTTGGCGGAAGCTCTCGCCTACATTCACGACCGGGGTGTGGTCCATCGGGACATCAAGCCGGCCAACATTCTCGTCGCGCAGGCACCGGACGTGGGCGTGGGGCAATGCGCCAAACTTGCCGATTTCGGCATCGCCCGTATCGTCGACGCCGAACGACTCACCGAGCACGGCACCACAGTCGGTACTGCGCACTACCTCAGCCCGGAGCAGGCAACAGGTACGTCTGCGGGCCCACCGACGGACATCTATACGCTGGGTCTCGTTCTCATCGAATGCCTTACCGGCACAATGGCATTCGAGGGAAGCGCCGTGGCAGCAGCGGTGGCGCGCCTGCACCGCGATCCCGACGTCCCCGAGGGGCTCGGACCGGACTGGCACGCGCTGTTGACGGAGATGACAGCCAGACGCCCGGAGGATCGACCGGACGCAGCTGCGGTTGCCCACCGACTGCGCGGGCTCTCGCGCAGCACAACACCTCTTGCTCACACTGCCGTGATGCCAGTCGAACCCATCGACACGGCTGCGCCCTCAGCATTTCCCGCGTCGGCTACGACCGAATCTCCCCGCCGCCGATGGATGATCCCGGCGGCAGCGGCTCTGTTCGTTTCGCTGGGCGCAGCGATCGTCTGGGTCGCAGTGGGCACGGGTGACGAGCCGGAGCCCATGTCACCTGCGACACCGACTCCGACAGTCGTGGAGTCGCCGACCGTTGCGGCCACAACACCTGCACCTGAGCCCGCACCTGCGACCTCGATCCCGGTCTTCTCGAACCCGCCCGAGCCTGCACCCGTCCCCACGTCGAATCCGGATCCGATCGAACCGGCCGCGCCTGCACCGCTCCCGCCGGGAAACGGCAACGGAAATCCAGGGAACGGCAATTCGGGAAGCGGCAACGGCACCAGCGGGAACGGCAATTCAGGAAACGGCAACAGCGGGAACGGAAACGGCAATTCCGGCCGAGGGAACTGACCCCACGGCCGTCGGCGGACAGGAGTGACGGTGACACACGTCGATACCCTCGTGGTCGGGGCAGGTATTTCCGGCTTGGTCGTTGCGAGACTCCTCCATCGTGCCGGTCAGCGAGTCGTCGTTCTCGAGGCCAGAGACCGCGTGGGCGGTCGGGTCTGGACGATGCGCACCGCCGACGGCATCCTCGACGTCGGAGCGTCCTGGATTCACGGAACGGACGACAACCCTCTCGCTGATGCCGTACACGCCTTCGGAATGCGGACCGTCGAGTTCACCGTCGGTAGCTACCAGCCCGACGGCAGGCCCATCGCGTACTACTCCCCCACCGGGACCAGGTTGAGCGATGAGTCCGCCGCGCAGTTCGGCGCCGACGTTCACCACTTCGACGAACTGTTCGCCGCGACGGTTGCAAAGTCGTCCCCGGGGACATCGTTCGGAGACGCAGTGGAAGCAACTCTGACGCAACTGGATTGGACCATCGACCGACTCGAACGAGTTCGCGAGTTCCTCGGACATCGAGCCGAGGAACAGTTGGGAGTAGGAAAAGACCTCCTCGACGCGCACGGTTTGGACGACGACGCCATCGAGGGCGACGAAGTCGTGTTCCCCGACGGTTACGACGAGCTGGCGGTTCGATTGGCCGTGGGGCTCGACGTCCGGCTCGAACACGTGGTGAGGCAGGTCCGTTGGGGTCGAGACGGGGTTCGGGTCGACACCGGATCCTGGGGGTTCTCGGCAGAGCGCGCTGTGGTGACGGTGCCGATCGGAGTACTGAAGTCGCCGACGTTCACCGTGGAACCGCCTCTACCGGAACCTGTTTCGGGTGCACTGGAACGACTCGAGATGAATGCATTCGAGAAGGTCTTCCTTCGGTTCCCCACCAAGTTCTGGGACGAGAACGTCTATGCCGTTCGGCAGCAGGGCGAAGCCGGGCGCTGGTGGCACTCCTGGTACGACGTGACCATGCCCCAGGGACGTCCGACGCTTCTGACGTTCGCAGCGGGTACCTGTGCGCAGCAGACTCGGCACTGGTCGGACGCGCGCATCGCGGACTCGGTTCTCGAGGCGCTGCGTGGCCTGTACGGCGACCGGGTCGTTGCACCGGACCGCGTGTATGTCACTCGCTGGCAGGACGATCCGTTCTCGTACGGTTCGTACTCGTACATGACGGTGGGTTCACGTACGCGCGATCACGACGACCTGGCCACTCCGATCGGCGATGTACTTCATCTCGCCGGTGAAGCGACCTGGACCGATGATCCGGCAACGGTCACAGCGGCGTTGAAGTCGGGACACCGTGCAGCAGAACGTATTCTGGGGCGTTCGATACCGTTCGGCGACATCTGGAGTCCTACGAAGCGCTGACAGCACGCGCCGAACCCCACCACGCGCGTCTTTGTTCGGTGCAAACTTTCGACCATCTGCGAGTAATGTGCTGTCGACGCACCCACACACCGAGCACTCCAGGATGGCACCGTGGATACCGTCAGTTCGATAATCGACTTCTTGGCAGATCGTCTCTACAGCGTCTTCCTGATCTACTTGTTGATCGGCGTCGGACTGTACTTCACCGTTCGCACCAAATTCGTTCAGATTCGACTTCTTCCGTCGATGTTCAAGGCAATCGGCGGATCTCGGTCGAATGCCGAGGGCGGCATCTCGGCGTTCCAGGCCTTCTGTGTCGGCCTGGCGTCCCGGGTGGGTACGGGAAACATCGCAGGTGTTGCCATCGCGATCACTCTCGGCGGACCGGGTGCAATCTTCTGGATGTGGCTGGTCGCGGTGGTCGGCATGGCGACGGCGTTCATCGAGGCGACTCTGGCGCAGATGTACAAGGTGCGCAATCCCGACGGCAGCTTCCGGGGCGGTCCTGCCTACTACATCCAATTGGGTCTGGGTTCGCGTCGATGGGGAATCGTCTTCGCGTGCCTGCTGATCTTCGCTTTCGGCTTCGCATTCAACATGGTTCAGGCGAACACCATCACCGAATCGTTCTCGTCCACGATGAACATCGATGCCGGGTGGATCGCGGTGTTCCTGGTGGTGCTGTCTGCTCCGATCCTCTTCGGTGGTGTCCGGCGAATCGCGCGGGTGGCCGAGTACCTGCTCCCCGTCATGGCTTTGGTGTATGTCTTGCTCGCACTGGTGATCGTGGCGATGAACATCGGCGAGATCCCGACGGTCTTCGGTCAGATCGTCTCCAGCGCATTCGGTTTGAACGAGGCGATCGGCGGCACGACGGGCGGAATCCTGGCCGCCATGCTCAACGGCGTCAAGCGCGGACTGTTCTCCAACGAGGCAGGCATGGGCAGCGCGCCCAACGCCGCAGCGACCGCGACGGTGTCCCATCCGGTGAAGCAGGGTCTGATCCAGTCGCTCGGAGTCTTCTTCGACACCATCGTCATCTGCAGTGCGACAGCGTTCATCATCCTGGTCTCGGGCGTGTACGACATCAGCAACCCGAGCGGAGTGGCGGGCGCGGTTCTGACTCAGGACTCGATCTCAGCTCAGCTGGGCACGTGGACCACGATTCCGATGACACTGTTGATCTTCACGTTCGCGTTCTCCTCGATCCTGGGCAACTATTCGTACGCCGAGATCAATCTCAATTTCCTCGGAGTCGAGGGCAAACTGCTGAACCTGTTGCGCACCATCGTCCTTGCAGCCATCGGCTTCGGCTCCCTGTCCGCGCTGACGACGGTATGGGCACTCGCGGACGTCGCCATGGCGGCAATGGCAACCGTGAACCTGGTAGCCATTGCGCTGCTGGGCAAATGGGCCTTCGGTGCGCTGGCGGACTTCGAGGCGATGCGGCGCGAAGGTCGCGACGACAAATTCGTCGGACGCGGAAACAGCCATCTGCCGGGCGACCTACCCGGCGACGTGTGGGATCCGGTGCTCGACAACGATCCGGCGGCGAACAAGCCCGACGTCGCGCGGTAGTCGAAGCGAGCGTCGACACTGTTCGATTCGGACCTTCCGGACAATTCACACGTTAGGGTGATGAAACGTCCACACCGAGGAGGTTCCATGACGCAGGTCGGCGACGACGAGAAGGCCGGTCGCGCATCCGAAGGCCACGACTTCGACGAAGTGGATCGGAGATCGGCCGGAGAACGCGAAGACGAAGTGCAGCCCGGTCGCCGCAAGCGGCAATGGGTCGGACTCGGCGCAGGCGTCCTGTTGGCACTTCTCGTCTATCTGGTTCTCCCGGAGGACGTGGCGCACCCGGCACGGCTGACGGCAGCCACCGCGGTATTGATGGGCATCTGGTGGATGACCGAGGCGGTGCCCATCCCGGCGACCGCACTGCTACCCCTTGTCATCTTTCCGGTATTCGACTCCGGCGTCGTCGTCAACGACGTGGGTGCCTCGTACGGCAACAACATCATCTTTCTGTTCATGGGCGGCTTCCTCCTGGCGCTGGCCATGCAACGGTGGAATCTGCATCGCCGTATCGCGCTGCTGACGGTCAACGCCATGGGCACCAAACCGACCATGGTGATCGCCGGGTTCATGATCGCGACCGGCTTTCTGTCGATGTGGGTTTCCAACACGGCCACCGCTGTGATGATGATTCCGATCGGTGTCTCGGTCCTCGTTCTGGTTCTCGACATCGGCAGGAAGGCCGGAGCTGTACCCGGCTCCGACGGTGAAGCGAGCCCGGACGCCGAGACCATCACACAGGCCGTCATCAAGAGCAACTTCGGCACCGCTCTGATGCTCGGTATCGCCTATGCGGCATCGATCGGCTCACTCGGAACGATCATCGGCACCCCGCCCAACACCTTGCTGGTCGGCTACCTGGAGGGGCAGGGAATCACCATCGGATTCCTGCAGTGGATGATCGCCGGCGTTCCGCTCGCCGTGATCCTGCTCGTGATCGCCTGGTTCCTGTTGACCCACGTGATGTTCAAGCCGGAGATCGACGACATACCCGGCGGCAAACAGCTGATCAGAGGTGAACTGGACGCCCTGGGCAGGATGTCGCAGGGAGAGATTCGGGTCGCGATCATCTTCTGCCTGGCGGCCGCTTCCTGGGTGGGGGTTCCGTTGCTCTTCGACAGCCCGCCGATATCCGACACCGGCATCGCCATGACCGCAGCTCTCCTGCTGTTCCTGCTTCCCAGCGGCAGCAAGAAGGGTGTGCGTCTGATCGATTGGGAGACCGCCGTCAAACTCCCGTGGGGCGTGTTGTTGCTGTTCGGCGGCGGGCTCGCCCTGTCGGCACAGTTCGAGTCCAGCGGCCTGACGGAGTGGATAGGTAGCGTCGCAGGCGGTCTCGACACGATTCCGGTGGTCATGTTGGTCGTCGTCGCCACGGCCGCGATCATCTTCCTGACCGAGATCACGAGCAATACCGCGACAGCGGCGACTTTCCTCCCGGTAGCAGGGGGCGTCGCGATGGGCATGAACATCGATATTCTGGTCCTGACCGTCCCCGTAGCGCTGGCCGCGACCTGTGCGTTCATGCTGCCGGTCGCGACTCCACCGAATGCGGTGTCCTATGCCAGTGGATACATCACGATCGGTCAGATGATGCGTGGTGGTTTCTGGCTCAATCTGATCGCCATCTCGTTGATCACCATCGCCGCGTACACGGTGTTCGCATGGTCGCTGGGCATCCAGTTCTGACGCGCTGGACAGGAAAAATCAACGATCGAAGACCGACTTCGGCTGATTTCGCCCAGACAAGCGTGCTTCGGGTTTACGATGACGACTTCATCCAGGCGGATGACCCGTTCCAGGTGCGCGCCGCCATCCCCTGGTCGGTGTTGAGTCGGCGTCCCTGCCGGCTCGGCAAGGTACGGGGGGTGGGGCATGGTCTCGGACGTCATCGACTGCAGCACGGTCTTCGCACACGACATCGAGCAGGTCTGCGGGGTCTTGAGCGCGGTCGAGCTGTTCCCACGCTACTTCCCCGGGCTCGACTACTGCGTGCTCCGTGAATCCACGGCCGGCTACCGGTGCGGAGTCGGCGGTGTCGAGCACGCCCTCGACCTGGTGGTGAACAGACGAAACCGGCCGATCATCACCATCGAGCACGTCGAGTCCGGCGGATTCATCAGATTCACCCTCACTGCGCGCTCGGCAGGCGAGACGAAGATCGATGTCACCGTGTTCAGAGCGGGCCTCGGCGGGTCGTACTCGCCCCAACCCGAGCACAACCGCGCGGTGGTCGATTGGGTGATGGGTGGTCTACGCCGACTGGACAACTGCCTGTCCGGCACCTCGACGTCGATCGTGTCCAATACCGGCGATTCTCGGTCACTCCCGTTGGCAATCATGAAGACGATGGTGGGAACCGGCGTCATTCGTGCTGCACGTCCCGACCGCGCGTACAAGCAGCTGAACTCACTGGCGAAATGGGGCTTCACTCTGGGCGGAGGCTTCGCGGCCGCAGCAGCGAAGTCGCCGAACGCGATTGCCTTGATCGACGACCGAGGGACTCGCACTTTCGCAGAGATCCACCAGCGATCGCACCGCATCGCCGCAGGTCTCGATGCGGCCGGAATCAGTCCCGGTAGCACCGTCGGCATTCTGGCCCGAAACCACTCCGGGATGATCGAGTGCACCGTCGCGTGCGGCATGCTCGGGGTCGAGGTGGTCCTTCTCAACACCGGTCTCGCTGCCCGCCAGATCGAGACCATTTCCGCCCGACACCAGCTCCGAGTGCTGTTCGTCGACGACGAGTTCGACTCGATGGTTCGCTACCTGCCCGACGCCGTCACTCGTGTGAGCCTGTCGTCTCATACCGCCGTTCCGCGTCGACGCACCCTCGAACACTTCGTCGCAGCACCGTCCGCGACGTTCACGAGGCCGGACAGACCCGGATCGGTGGTCGTGTTGACCTCGGGAACCAGCGGGTCACCGAAGGGTGCGGTTCGTCCCACACCGAAGGGCTTCGGAACTGTTGCAGCCATGCTCTCTCGCATGCCCCTCCGGATGAACGAGACGATGTTGATCGCGGCACCGATGTTCCACAGCTGGGGGTTGGCGGCACTTCAGATCAGTACGCCGCTGCGCGCCACGGTGGTTCTTCAGGATCGATTCGATCCGGAGGACTGCTTGCGGGCTATCGAGGCGCACCGTTGCACCTCGCTGATCGCAGTTCCGATCATGCTGCAGCGGATACTCGACCTGCCCGACGAGGTCCGATCACGCTACGACACTTCGAGCCTGCGCGTCGTCGCATGCAGTGGGTCGGCATTGACCGGATCGACCGTGAGCCGCTTCATGGACGTCTTCGGTGACGTCCTCTACAACTTCTACGGTTCCACCGAGGTCTCGTGGGCAACGATCGCCACCCCCGAAGACTTGCGCGCCGCCCCCGCCACTGCCGGGCGCCCTCCGCTGGGTACGACGGTCGCGGTACTCGACGCGGACGGTACTGCCGTTCCGGTGGGAACCCTCGGCCGAATCTTCGTCGGCAACGACATGCTCTTCGACGGGTACACCAACGCCCAACCGCCGTCGACGGCGTCCGCCCGCGGAGCTGCGCTGATGGATACCGGCGACCTGGGGTACATCGACTGCAACGGGCGGCTGTTCGTCTGCGGCAGGGACGACGAGATGATCATTTCCGGAGGCGAGAACGTCTTTCCCGGCCCCGTCGAGGATGCCATCGCCAATCTTCCTCAGGTCGGCGAGGTCGCGGTCGTCGGTGTGCCCGACAGCGAATACGGGCAGCGTTTGGCCGCATTCGTCGTCGGCCGCGGATCAGCGGGCCTCGATGCGGACATGGTGCGCGCCTACATCCGAAACCGTTTGAGCCGCTTCTGCGTTCCCCGTGACATCACATTCCTCGACGAACTGCCCCGAACCGCGACCGGCAAGGTGATGAAGAGGATGCTGATCGAGCCGCCTACCGCCGCTGGGATGTAATCGTCATTCGACGGCACGGGCAGCAATGGCCCAGAGCCGTTCGGCGACATCGAGATCGAGGGCGTACGAGGCCACGGAGTTCGCCAGTTCGGTGATGTCGGTAGGTCTGTGATCGACGGCGATCGCTTCCCGATTGTCGTTGAAGTAGCGGCCACCGATGCCATCCAGTTGTCCACTGGTAGCGACCATCACGGATGTCGACGCGCCTTGCGCCGGGGTCTTCTGCAGTTCGATGGGAGTGGCGAGCGTGCCACCGACATGGCGTTGCAGAGAGGTCGCGATTGCTCCCGGGTTCACAGAGTTGACCGTGATTCCGTCGTCCGCCCACCGTGAGGTCGCGGCCACTCCGAACAGAACGACGGCAGTCTTGGACTGACCGTAGGCCTGCAGCGGGTCGTAGGGCCGGAAGCGAAAGTCGATGTCGTCGAACACTATCGGCGAGAACAGGTGAGCCGAGGAAGCCACCGACACCACGCGCGCGCCGTCGGCGAGCCGCAGGGCGTCGTGAAGGCCTGTCGTGAGGGCGAAGTGGCCGAGGAAATTGGTCGCGAACTGCCTTTCCCACGTGTTCTCGACCAGGGTCAGCTCTTGGATGGCCATGACACCCGCGTTGTTGACGAGCAGATCCAGGGGCTCGTCCCACGCGTCGACGAATGCTCTCACCGATGCGGTGTCGGTGAGGTCGAGCTCGCGTACGTCTATCTCGGAATATTCGGTGTCGGCGACGATCTCCGCGGCAACCCTCCTGGCGGCGACGACGTCGCGGACAGCGAGGGTGACCCGTGCTCCGCGGCGAGCGAGCGTCCGAGCGGTCTCGATCCCGATGCCCGACGCGCCCCCGGTGACGATGGCGCGATTGCCTGACAGATCGATGCCTTCGCTGACCTCGTCGGCGGTGGCGTCGGCACCGAACGGTGTGACGATTCTCGTCATTTCGCACTCCTTCTCGTGAATCCGCTGTGTGCGGTACTCCCAGAGTGAGGTACTCCCAGGAACCATCACGAGCCCGCGGCATCCTGGGTTCGTGCGGGCTACTCATCACCCAGGTTCCGGATCTACGGTGGAGCGATGGACAACCACGAGGCGCTCGGTGGGTACCTTCGAGCGCGCCGCGAGCAGCTCGAACCCGAGGATGTGGGCCTCATCGGTGGTGGGAGGCGTCGCGTTCGCGGTCTGCGCCGTGAGGAGGTCGCGATGCTCGCGGGAATCAGCACCGATTACTACGTTCGGCTCGAGCAAGGCCGCAACCAGACTCCGTCGACGCAGGTGCTCGACGCCCTGGCCGCGGTGTTGCGTCTCGACGCCGACAGCATTGCATACCTGCACGCTCTGGGCACTCCCCCTACATCGTCTCGCCGTCCAGCGAGGAGGAGGGAGCGAGTGTCGGCCGGAACTCTTCGGTTTCTCGACGCGTTGCCGATGCCGGCGTTGATTCACGATCGCCGCTTCACGGTGTTGGCCGCGAATCGAATGGCAACGGCGTTGTCTCCCAACAACTCCCCTGGGATCAACCTGCTCCGTGCGGTATTTCTCGATGCCGACGAGCGAGAGTTGCACCGCGACTGGAGCCGCGTCACCACCGACGCCGTGGCTGGAATTCGGGCTGTGTCGGCGACGCATCTCGACGACGAGGTCCTCACCGCACTGGTCGGCGAACTGTCGATCGCGAGCGCGGTGTTCAGGCAGCTGTGGGCGCGCCATGACGTACATCTGAGAACGGGCGGCACCAGCCTTCTCGATCACCCCGAGGTCGGACCCCTCGACCTTCGGCACGAGAAACTGACCGTTGCGGGTACCGATGGCCAGACCCTGGTTGCCTATCACGCCGAACCGAACAGCCCCTCGGCCGATGCATTGCAGCTCTTGGGCACCCTCGCCGCCCACGCACACCGTTAGGAGTCGCTCGGTCGCCGCATTTCGCCGATCGTTCACTTAGTGCCGCGCTTTGTATCTACTATCTCAGTTGCTTGACTATTCAGAATCTGAGATTGTTGATCGCCGACACGGGAGGAACGCGAATCGATATGTCGAAGGCATCGGAAGGCCCCCGAGTGGGAAGGCCCTCGCAGGAACGGGGCGAGCATTCTTCCTTTCTTCAGCTGTTCCTCGAAGCAACTCGTGCAGAACAAGTCTCCGACGACACACAACCTGCGCGGGACGACCGTGACGGAGGGACAGTTCCTCCGCGCTGAGCGGAGCGAAAGACACCTACGTCCCGGTTCCACCACCCGAGCAGGTCCCAGGTCTCATAATCGACAGAGGCCGGTCGGGTTTCGGAGATGAGGATCGGAGACATCATGGACACATCGTTGGCAGTCTTTGCCGTGGTCGCAGGCTTCGCCGTCGTTCTGGGTGCCTTCGTACTGATCGCACGCATACTTCGCTCGCGCATGCGGCGCGGCCGTTTTCACGGAATCGAAAGCGCTGTCGGAGGATCGGCCTTCATGGGCGCGCCACGCGAGCGGGGGATCACTCCACCTGATCACGGTGATCCACGAACGAACGCCGAACAGAGCGAGCCGTGACCGACTTCGCTTCCGCCTGCGGTTCCGCTGGAACCCCTGCCATGATCTGTCGACACGCAGACGAAGGAGAGAAACCACCATGATCGACGACGAGGCCACGAGTCGAAACACGGGGCCGCGCTTCGAGGACGGGCTCGAGGTCCGTCGAAACGTGATGGGCCACGAGTACGTCGAGAAGGCGTTTGCCAGTGCCGCCGACACCGACTCCGCTGCCCTGCAGGACTTCGTCACCGACACCGTGTGGGGCGGCGTGTGGACGCGGCCCGGCCTTGACAACCGCAGTCGGAGCCTGCTCAACCTCGGCATCCTCATCGCGCTACGCGCCCACGAGGAACTCGCAGGACACGTACGCGGAGCTCTCCGCAACGGCCTCACCCGAACTGAAATCACGGAAACTGTCGTCCACACGGCGGGGTACTGCGGTGCGCCTGCGGCGCTGGCTGCGATGCGCGTCGTGCAGATGGTGCTCGATGCCGAACTGGGTCCGCTGGTGCCCGCGAGGGACGACGAACGAGCCGAATGATCGACGGCGGCACCCGCGCATAGTGTCGACGAAGTGGGTACACCGGGTGCATGCCGGAATTACCCGAAGTCGAAAACGCCCGACAGGTCGTCGAGAAAGCTCTCGGTCGCGTCATCGTCGACATCGATGACACCGATACGTTCGAGTGCCGACCTCATATGCCGGGCGATATTGCCGGCGCACTGATCGGCGGGAAACTCACCGAGGCGCGTCGACGCGGTAAGGCGATGTGGTGCGAGACCGTCACGGCCGACGGCTCGAGCGGGCCGACCCTCGGCATACACCTGGGCATGGGCGGACGCGTCATCGTCACCGCTCCCGACGGCGAGCGGACGTCGCAGTACGGAGGCGGCGATCCCCATGTCGGCGAGCGCCCGACCGACAAGCCGGAGTGGACTCGGTTCTCCATGACGTTCGAAGACGGTGGACAGCTCCGACTCTTCGACAAGCGCCGACTCGGCCGGGTTCGACTCGAACCCGACATCGACGCTCTCGGTCCCGATGCCGCGGAGATCACGCGCGACGATTTCCGCCACCGAATCGGTTCCAGCGGTGCACCTCTCAAGGCACGACTGCTCGATCAAGCGGCGATAGCGGGGGTCGGCAATCTACTGGCCGACGAGGTGCTGTGGCAGAGCGAGCAATCACCGTCCAGGCGGGCCAACACGCTCACGACGGAGGAGCTCGACGAGCTTCGCGTTGTTCTGCGTCGCGCTGTTCGATCAGCCACGAAGAAAGGTGGAGTGCACACCGGGGAGATCATTCCGTTCCGAAAAACCGATGCGGCGTGCCCGCGATGTGGTGCCCCGATGGCACGCGGAACGGTGGGTGGCCGCACAACCTGGTGGTGTTCTCGTGAACAATCCTGATCCGATCCATCGTGCGGGACGAGCTCGATAACGCTGTAGGACAGCATTTTTCGGAATTGTCACACGAGATCGCATGCAGCGAAGACTCACCGGACGCCGACCTCCCCGACGAGGCGCGCACCGAACTCGTAGCGAACAAGCTGCCGCCGGTTCCCGCGAGCTTCGCCGTGGAGTCGACCGCACGGCCATTTCCACGTCGACGGACTCCCGGCGGCGTTGGATGCCGATAGAGAGTGCCGACGCCACAGCGTTCTACGGCTGAGCTGAGGCTGTGCGTCCCAGAAGAGTCGTTGGGTCAGGACGTCGCTTCGACCGCGAGGCGACCCAGTGTGTCGTTCAGCTGATCCTCGGTGACCAGAGGGAACTTGATCTGCTCGAGCAGCTTCTTGTCGGTGACCTTGGACCAGTCGTAGGTGTGACGGACCAGCGTCTCGTTCGGGCCCTGAGACTCGAGCTCCCACAGCCACTCCCAGCCGGGAGGCTCGTTGCCTGCGGGTGCCGTCGTCCATGCGACCAGCTTGTCCTTGATGTAGCCCGTCACATGGTTGTCGGTCTGGTACTCGCCGCCCATGTGATCGCCCTGCATGTTCATCGTGAACTTCTCGCCGACCTTCTGAATCCGGTCGGCGTGGTCGACACTTCGTACGAAGCCTGATCCATCGAGCGCCTGATGCCGCTCGGGGTTGGTCAGCACGTCGAAAACAGCGTCGACGGGAGCTTCTATGGTTCGTTCGACTGTGACTTTCGTGTTGTCGGTCATTCTTCCTCTGTGCCCAGAGTTCGACACATTCAATCGCGGCACCGCCGAAAGATTCGATCGAACCGTCGTCACACCGCGTCCCAACTGGGCTTTTTCGTCGACGTCTCTGCAGTTCGGGGCCACTTCGCCCACCCACCTGACCCTTGAGTTGATGGTAGGCTAGCCTAACTATCGGCTCGGGGTGATCGATCGCGTACGACGTGAATCCTCGGTGGCCACCTACAAGGCGAGGCACTGTGCCACTTCGTCGGAGCAGAGACATGGAGATGAGCCAATGCGGGTAGTGCTGTTCGGTTTCCAGACTTGGGGTCACAAGACGTTGCAGACGCTCGTGGACTCACGCCACGACGTCGTCGCGGTAGTGACGCATCCGGTCAGCGAGCAAGCCTACGAGAGCATTTGGTCCGATTCCGTCGAAGATCTCGCACGCAATCACGGCATCGAGGTGTACTTGGCGAAGCGTCCCGACAAAGCGCTGGAGGAACGTCTGCAGCTGTGGGCACCGGACATCATCGTTGCGAACAACTGGCGGACCTGGTTGCCTCCCGAGATTTTCGCGATGCCTCCGCACGGCACGGTCAACCTGCACGACTCATTGCTTCCCGCCTTCACCGGATTCTCTCCGGTGATCTGGGCGCTGATCAGTGGTGCCGCCGAGACCGGACTGACGGCGCACCGAATGGACGGCGAACTCGACACCGGCGATGTCATCACCCAACGAGCGGTTCCGATCGGACCGAGGGACACCTCCACCGATCTCGTCGAGGCGACGATCGACTTGATCCCCGAGGTGCTGCTGGACGCACTCGAGAGTATCGAGAACGGCACGGCCACATGGACTCCGCAGGATCTGACGAAACGAACGTTCTTCCACAAACGACACGAGTCGGACAGCTGCATCGACTGGACCTGGCCTGCCGAGGACCTGGACAGATTGGTTCGTGCGATGTCCGATCCCTATCCCAACGCCTACACCTTCCACAAAGGCCGAAAGCTTCGAATCATCACCGCTCACGTCTCGGACGGCATCTACGGCGGAACACCCGGTCGGATATTCATCAGGGAGGGCGCGGGAATGGTGATCGTGTCCGGCCCCGACGCCCACCGCGGCACCAACCACGGACTCGTCATAGATCGCGTGCGCACCGAAAGTGGGGACGATGTCGATGCGCTCGATTACTTCGTGACCGGCGGCGGCTACCTCACGCCCACGGCATGAGGGACGACGTCACAGGCGGGCGAATCGTCCGTCGAACACTGACGCGCAACAAGCGCAGAGTGAGCATCGGAACACTGCTCATCTGCATCCACCAGCTTGCCGAGACTGCAGTTCCGATCGCGTTGGGGTGGATCATCGACTCGGCGATCTCCTCGGGCGACGTCCCCTGGTTCGTCCTCTCGATCGTCGGACTTGCAGCGTTGTTTCTCTGTCTGACAACGGCTTACCAGTTCGGTATGCGGTTCCTCAACGTCGCTCTGCAGCACGAGGCGCACCGCATACGAATGGAGGTCACCGGTCGAATTCTCGATCCGCGTGGCCTGGACACAACTCTGCGGGGTGGTGAGCTACTGACCATTTCCAGTACCGACGCCGAACAGTCGGCATGGTTCCTGGATCTGTTCCCGCGCATCGCGGCCGCTGCCACCGCCGTCGTCGCCACGGCCATTGCGTTGATGGTCATCGACGTGCCGTTGGGACTCGCCATCTTCATCGGCACCCCGATCTTCGTCGCCGTGCTTCAGCTCGTCGCACCGCGGGTGACCAGGCGGGCGGCCGAGCAGCAGCGAACGGTCGCCGAGGCGACTGCGCTGGCCACCGACCTCGTCAGCGGGCATCGGTCGATCGAAGGTATCGGCGCGGAAACCGTAGCGGCGACGCGCTATCGACAAGCGAGCGCGAAAGCCCTCGGTGCAGCACTGCTCACGGCGAGATCGCTGGCGACGCAATCGGGGATCACCACCGGCGTGAGCGCGGTGGTTGCTGCATCCGTCGCGGGGCTTGCCGGCTACTTCGCTCTCATCGGACGCATCACCGTCGGAGAATTGATTGCCGTCGTCGGTCTGGCGCAATTCCTCATCGAACCACTGGGTGTCTTGTCCTCCACCCCGGCGATCATCGCGCGGGCGCGGGCGTCCGCCGATCGCGTCGCCCTGGTACTGGGAGCGGATCGAATTCTGCACCACGGCAACCAGCACATCACCGGCAAGCGGCTCGATCTCGGACTCCGCGGCGTCACGCACCGGTCCTTGCAGAAGATCGACCTCGACATCGCGGCTGGGGAGACAGTCGGAATCCTGGCGTACGGGTCCGAGGACGCCGAGTCGATCGTGGCCGTTCTGTCCGGGCAGGTTTCGGCTGCCGACGTCAGCGGCGATGTTCTGCTCGCAGGCACGCCCACCCGCGACATCGAACTCGCGCAGGTCCGAGCGGCAATCGTGGTCGAACCACACGTCTCCGACCTGTTCGCCGACACGGTGAAGAACAACATCACTGTCGGACGCGAATACACCGACCGACAGCTCGATGGAGCGCTTCGCGCTTCGGGCGCAGACCAGATCGTCGACAGTCATACCGACGGTCTCGAACAGCGGCTGACCGAGAGGGGCGCCAATCTGTCCGGGGGACAACGACAACGCATCGCGCTGGCACGGGCCCTGTTCGCCGAGCCTCCCGTACTGGTGCTGCACGAACCGACCACCGCAGTCGATTCGGTCACCGAACACACCATCGCTCGGGGCATCGCGACTCTTCGTCACGGGCCGAACGTACGGACCCCGAAAACGACGATCATCGTGACCAGCAGTCCTGCATTGCTGTCCGTGGCTCACCGGGTAGTGGTGATACGTGACGGCCGAATCGCGGCGGACGCACCCCATTCCGTTCTTCTCGAACGGGCCGAGGGCTATTCGGAGGCGGTGCTGCGATGACCGACGACACCCGTCTGCCCATTGCAACCGCCGGACGATCGTGGTCGTGGCTACGCGGACAGCTCGCGGCCAGGCCAGGGCTCGTTGCAGTCACTCCGTTCGTCGGCATCGTCTCCGCCGTATCGGCTCTGGCACCGATCCTGATTCTCGGTCGCCTCGTCGACGAGGTCGTCGCGGGCGCGCCGCCGGGCCGGATCGTGATGGTGGTGGTTCTGGTCATGATCGCCGCAGGCGTCAACGGGGTGTTCGCCGGACTGATGGCTTACCTCGTGGCGAAGCTGGGTGAAGGCGTGGTGGCACAGCTGCGCGAGCAGGTGGTGACCCGAGTTCTCGCGCTCCCCACCCGCACGGTGGAACGGGCGGGACGCGGAGATGTGCTCTCGCGCATCAGCGATGACGTGTCCCAGGTGACCCGCGCCGTCAACGGCGTACTCCCCGCCGTGGTGAACGCGGTGTTGTTGATCGGGGTGTCCGTCGTGACGATGTACGGCATCGACTGGCGTCTCGGGCTGGCCGGCAGTTTGGCACTACCGTTGTACGTCACCGCTCTTCGGTGGTATCTGCCGCGCAGCGGCCCTCTCTACGCAGCCGAACGGGCCGCGATGGGCGACCGTTCGCAGGCGCTGATCAGCAACATCCAAGGCGCGCGCACGGTGCGCGCGTACCGCCGCGAAGACACAGCTGTCGCGTCCGTGGAGACGGAATCCGAACGGGCCAGGGACTCTTCCATCGCCACGTTCACACTGCTGACTCGCTTCGTCGGCAAGGAGAACCGCGCAGAACTGGTGGGTCTCACCATCATCCTGAGTACTGGGTTCTTCTTGGTCAGAGGCGATCTCGTGACTCTGGGCGCAGTCACCGCTGCAACGTTGATGTTCCATCGACTGTTCAACCCGCTCGGTACGGTGCTGTTCCTGTTCGACGATATCCAATCCGCCGGTGCCAGCCTCGATCGTCTCGTCGGCGTGGTCGACATGGCATCGACGCGAACGACAGGGATCGACGCCGAACCTGTCGACGCGACGTTGGAACTATCCGACGTCACGTACGCCTACGCCACCGGGGGCGACGTTCTGCACGGCATTTCGCTCAGCGTTCCCGCCGGAAGTACGGTGGCGGTGGTCGGCTCGACCGGTGCCGGAAAGACGACTGCCGCGCTTCTCGCAGCGGGGTCCCTCGAGCCCGACCGCGGCTCGGTCACGTTGGGCGGCATTCCGTTACGTGATCTCGGTACCGACCGACTCAGGCGGCACATCGCGATCCTCTCGCAGGACGTCCACGTCAGTGCCGGCCCTCTTGCCGACGATCTGAGGCTCGCGGACCCGGATGCCGACGACACCGCTCTGTGGGACGCCCTCGATCGGGTCCGAGCTGCCGACTGGGTCCGGGCTCTGCCGGAGGGCCTCGACACACGCATCGGGGAGAACGGGCATCCGCTCAGTGCATCTCAAGGGCAGCAGCTCGCACTGGCGAGACTGATCCTGTCCGATCCCCCGGTCGCAATACTCGACGAAGCAACCGCGGAGGCCGGCAGTAGCGGAGCCCGCCTGCTCGAAGAAGCCGCATCGGCAGCGACCGAGGGCCGGACCACGGTGATCGTGGCGCACCGGCTGACGCAGGCCGTGGCAGCAGACACGGTCGTGGTGCTCGAACACGGCCGTGTCGTGGAATCAGGCACCCACTCCGATCTCGTGACAGCAGACGGCCGGTATGCGCGTCTCTGGTCGGCATGGTCGGGCAGAACAGATGTCGAGTAGACGCACCCACGACGAGGAGACCTGGATGACCATGCTCGACGCACCTCGAATCACCCCCGCACAGAGAGCCGTCTGGACCGCCGCGCAGATCGACGCCGGCGAGGGCACGTACTCGCTGGCGTGGCGACTCGAGCTCCCCACGACCACCGACCCCGTGCGTCTTCACAGTGCGGTGTCAGCCACGCTCGCCGGGTTGCCGCATCTCGATCGCGCATTCACGCCGTCCCCGAACGGTGACCTCGACATCGTCGACGCGGTGCCCGGACGCATCGAGACACATGCGACGTCCGGATCGGACACGCACATCGATTCCCTCGTCACCGAGGCTCGGTCCAGGATCGGGTCGTCGGACACCGGCCCGATGCATCACCACATCGTCGCCGCCGCAGAAGACGGGCGGCTCTGGTGGATTCAGGCCTACCACCACGTCGTGATCGACGGCCTTTCGGTCGCCGCACTCACAGAACGGGTCGCCGACGTCTACAACGATGTTCGGACGGACCGATCCACGCGTCCTCGCACCGACACCGCCTCACCGAGCGAGGACCGCGACTACTGGGATGCGGTGGTCGCGAGCCTGCCCGAAGATCAGGGTCTGCTCGAGCACACAGGACTGACGGTGTCGCACATCGCGGTCGAGCTACCGGAGAACGTCGTCGACCGCGTGCTCGCGTTGGCCGATCGCTCGCGCACGTCGCCGCGCCGCACGCTCGTCGGTCTCCTCGGCGCATACGCCGCAACGACGAGACCCGCAGGGCGGCAACCCATCCGCTTGGCGATCGCCGGCCGTGCCCCGGCGGAATCTCCGATCGCAATGACCTCGACCGTCGTGCCGTTCGTGCTCGAACACGAGGGCAGGACCGTCGTCGACGTGCTGGCGAACGTCGATTCCACCTTGACGCGGATGCGACCTCACACCGCGGTCGCACCCGATGTGGTGACCGAGCTGCTCCGGCTGCGGCGAGGAGACTCTGCGCTGATCGCTCCGGGAATCAATGTTCTGGTGGCCGAACGTGACTCGATGTTCGGAGGCGAGCGCGCGCGACTGCGTCAGAACTGGCTCGGGCCTGTGACGGACCTCGAGTTCGTGGTCGAGGGCACCATCGACCGTGCGAACCCTCGAAGCTCGTGGCTGGCAATGGAGCTACGAGGTGCCGGCACAGAGACGGAGATCCGAGCCCATGCGCACGCGCTTGCGGTCTTTCTCGATGCCGCGACCACCGCACCGGATGCTCCGATCGACTCGTTGCCCCTCGCCTCCTCGCAGCAGCTGCAGACGCTCGTAACCGACGTCAACGAGACCGGTCACTGCCTCGCCGAGCAGGATGTCGTGCAGATGTTCGAGGCGTGGGCGGAGCGGACAGGTGACGCGACCGCCGTCGTTGCAGGCTCAACCCGTCTGACCTACGCCGAGTTGAGCCACCGCTCGAGCCAACTCGCGCACTCGTTGGTGGCGGCGGGAGTCGGACCGGAAGCACGTGTGGCCATCGACATGACTCGGTCGGCCGAGATGGTCGTCTCCGTCATGGCCGTTCTCGCGGCAGGAGCAGCGTTCGTCCCGTTCGACCCGCAGTGGCCCCAGGCCCGCAGGGCTGCGGTAGTCCGTGACGCGAACATCGGCGTGGCATTGCGCGGCCCAGGAAGCTCGGAGTCGAACGAGGACACGGAGGTGCTGTCGATAGCGGTGGCCCTCGACCGATGGGAGCACGAGAGCCGACCGGTCACCCCGCCGTCGGGAGTGGTCCGTCACGGAGCCGGCCTGGCATACGTCATCTTCACCTCGGGCTCGACGGGTCGGCCGAAAGGGGCCATGATCCGGCACGAGGCCATCGCCAGCCGGATGAAGTGGCAGATCGAGCACATCCTGAAGGTGGGCCCGGGTGATGCCAGCCTCTTCAAAGCTCCACTCGCATTCGATATTTCGATCAACGAGCTACTGCTCCCGCTGTGCTCGGGAGGAACCGTCGTCGTAGCGGGACCGGGAGAGGATCGGGACCCGCAGCGATTGCTGGAGTTGATATCCCGTGAGCGAGTGACCTTCGTATATCTCGTCGCCTCCATGCTCGACGTGCTCCTCGAGACCAGCGCCGGGACCGACGCGATGGCAGGGATTCGTCACGTCTGGTGCGGCGGCGAAGTTCTCACTCCGGAGTTGTTCTCGCGGTTCCGGTCTCGCATGACCGGGACCCTCTATCACGGGTACGGGCCGGCCGAGGCGACGATCGGGGTCTCGCACGTGGTGTACGACGGGACCGGATCGGACCGAATCTCCACCTCGATCGGGCAACCGAATCCGGGTTGCCGGTTGTATGTGCTCGACGACCGCCTGCGACCACTCCCCGTGGGCATGGGCGGCGAGCTCTACGCGGCAGGTGACCTGCTCGGGCGCGGCTACGTCGGCGCATCGGACATGACTGCCGCGAGATTCGTCGCAGACCCCTTCGCCCTCGAGGTCGGCGGCCGCGCCTATCGAACGGGTGACCGCGCTCGCTGGACGGAAGGTGGAACACTCGACTTCCTCGGCCGAGCGGACAACCAGGTCAAGATCCGCGGCATGCGGGTGGAACTCGAAGAGATCGAAGCCGCCGCGGCCACTCATCCCCAGGTTCGCGCTGCCGTCGTGCTCGTGCACGCAGCGGCAACACCCGTTCTGTGCGGCTACGTGGTACCCACGGACGACGCGAACCCGAACTCGGACAACCTTTCTCGCAGTGTTCTCGCGCATCTGACGACGTTGCTGCCCCAGCACATGATTCCCGCGCATCTGATGGTGCTCGAGGCGTTTCCCACGACCGTCAACGGTAAGGTCGACCGCCGCGCCCTGCCCGTCCCGGATGTCGGAGGTGCGCCGGCGGGCCCGCTGACCGACGGTCAACGGCGATTGGCCGAACACATCGCGGCCTTGCTCGGTCGCGAAGCCGGCTCGCAGGCGCTCTTGGATTCCATCGGACCCGACAGCGGTTTCTTCGACCTCGGCGGAGATTCGCTGGCCGCGATGCGTCTGGTGACCCGGGTCAATCGGGATCTGAACCTACGGATATCGGTGCGAGCGGTGTTCGATCACCCGACGGTCGCGACTCTGTCTGCCTACATCGACGCAGCGGAACAGCCGCCGTGCGCCGACAGTGAAACGAATATCGACGAGACGGTCGACATCGATACGCGCACCCGGCCGATGAACGCCGGAGAGCGACGAATGTGGTTGGCGGACAGACTCAGTGGACACGGCGGAACCTACACGGTACCGCTGGTGTTCAGGGTCGCCGGTCCACTCGACCACTCCGCTCTCGAACAGGCACTCGCCGACGTCACCGCACGTCATCGATCTCTGCGGTCGTTGTACGTCGAGAACGACGGAGCACTGACGGTCGAGATCCTCGACCCGAGTGACGAACGCTCGGCCCCTGCCCTGCGACGTCACGCCCTGTCGTCCTCGAAGTTGGCGCAGGCGATCGAGCAGTTCCTGCAGGAACGATTCGATCCCTCGAAGTCGATAGCGCTGCGCGCCGGCGTGTTCGTTCACGACGACGAGCAGGACTGCACGACGCTCGTTCTCGCCGTGCATCACATCGCGACGGACGAATGGTCGGAACCGGCTCTGCTGCGCACCCTCTCGCGTGCCTACGCTGCGCGCGGTGCCGGCCGGACACCACTCGACCTGGGTACCGCGCCGCCCCCGACGGCGGTGTTCGAGGAGGATCATGAGTCCGAGATCGCCTCGTGGCGAGCACATCTGACTCCACTACCGCCGGTCCTGGACGTACCGGGCTGGCGCGCTGCCCGCCATACCGGCGCACGGACCGGGCGGACGATCAGACGCGTCGTTGCCGACGACGTCGCAGCGGCTGTGCGGTCCACGGCGCGCGAGTGCGGGGCGAGCATGTACATGGCCACTCAGGTTGCGACGGCGATCGCACTGCGCGCATGCGGATCGGGTGAGCAGTTCCTCACGGCGTCCCCGATGTCGATCAGGTCCCCGGAAACAGGCCACGACGACGCGAGCGACGAAGTGGGTTTCCACCTGAACACCGTGCTGCTGCGAGCAGATCTACGCGGAAACCCCACGCTACGAGAAGTGTTCGCGCGTACCCGGGACCAGACGCTGCACGCGCTCGCGCATTCGAGGGCACCGTACGAGGAGGTCGTGGCCGCGGTGCCGGCGCTGCGCGAGCAGCCTCCGGTGCGCGTGATGGTGGTCCACCAACCACACCGGGACGGCGGGGGCACTCTGACTCTCGGCGACCTGGTCACCGAACGGCTGCCCGTCGACACCGGTACGGCCAAGTACGACGTGAGTATCACTCTGTACGAGAACGATTCGGCCGTCGGTCTTGCTGTCGAGTACGCAACCGACGTCGTCGACACCGACGCCGCCCACGCACTGATGAGGCGACTCGAAACGGTGTTGCAGCGTATGCCGGCCTCGCTGGACCTGCAGGTCGACGCGGTGGATCTGCTCGACGCCCAGGACCACGCCACGCTGTCGCGACTCTCCGGCGCTCGACGAGCCATCGAACCCGGCCTGACGCTCGACCGAATCATCACTCGCGCATCCCCGGTGGACGGCGCGGCGCTGATATTCGAAAATCGTCGCCGAGACCTGAGAACAGTCCTCGGCGAGGCGTCCGCATTGGCACGGTTGATCATCGACTCCGGTCATGGACCCGAGGACGTCGTGGCGGTCGCACTCGATCGGTCACCCGCGCTGATCGTCACGATCCTCGCCGTGACCTTCTCGGGAGCCGCCTACGTGCCACTCGATCCAGCACTGCCCCAATCACGGCTTCGCTACCTGCTCGAAGACTCCGGTGCCGCCACGATCGTCACCACCGCCGATATCGCTGCACGTTTCTCCGATTCGGATGTGCCCCTGATCGACCTCGCCGACCCAGCGGTGGCCACTCGGCTGGCCGAACTTCCTACGCATCCGGTCGTCGACAACGAACGCCGACGCCCGCTGCGCGGTGATCATCCGGCGTACGTTCTCTACACCTCGGGTTCGACCGGACGACCGAAGGGCGTCGCGGTGTCCCATTCGGCCATCGTGAACCGCGTCCTCTGGGCCGCAGAACATCACGAGATCACCGATACGGACGTGTTCCTGCAGAAGACCCCCGCGTCGTTCGACGTCTCGGGCTGGGAGATCTTTCTGCCGTTCGTCACCGGAACGTCGGTCGTCGTGGTGGAAGACGGCGGCCACCGAGATCCACGGCGGCTGGCGGACCTCATCGCGACGCACGGAGTGAGCATCGTCCACTTCGTTCCCTCGATGCTCGGCGAATTCCTCACCACGGCGACGTCCGAACCCGCGAACCCTGTCCTCGACGCCAGTGCGCTGCGGCTGATCGTCTGCAGCGGCGAGCCGTTGACAGCGCAGCATGCGCAGTCGGTGGCCACGGTCTTCCCGCGGGCGACCCTGCTGAACCTGTACGGCCCCACCGAAGCGGCAATCGACGTGACCGCCGAGAACGTCTCGGCGCGCGGACCGGTCGCAGGGCTGTCCGTCGCGATCGGCACGCCGGTGTGGAACACCTACTGCCGCATACTCGATCACACGCTCGCCGAGGTGCTGCCCGGTGCCGAGGGAGATCTCTACCTCGGGGGAACGCAACTGGCCCGCGGGTACCACGACAAGGCCGCGCTGACCGCGAGCAGGTTCGTGGCCGACCCTCGGGCCGACGTCCCCGGTGCCCGCCTCTACCACTCCGGCGACCGTGCGCGGCAACGACGTGACGGCAGTATCGAGTATCTCGGCCGGACCGACGGCCAGATCAAGCTGGCCGGCCAACGTATCGAATTGGCCGAGGTGGAGGCCGCGCTTCGCGCCCATCCCGGCGTCCGGTCGAGCGCCGCGGCCCAACAGATCACGGCAGCCGGGCCGCGACTCGTCGGATACGTCGTCGCAGATGCCGGAACGGCTCTGCTCGAGGACGATATTCGCCTCACGGTCACCCGTATCCTCCCCGCGTCGTGGGTTCCGGCTCGTATCGCAATCCTGGACGAGATCCCGCTGACCTCGAGCGGAAAGCTCGACCGCAACGGCCTTCCCCCCATCGAATTCCATGTCTCGCCATCGAGTGATCGAGTACCGACAACCGACAGCGAGATCGCGATCCGTGCCTCCTTCGCCGAAGCCCTGGGACTCGAGGCCGACGACATGGGAATCGACGACGACTTCTTTCGAGTCGGCGGCGACAGCATCAGCGCGATTCGCACGGTCACCCTCGCGCGCAGACGCGGCTGGCGTATCACCGAGATGCAGATCTTCGATCTCCGCACGGTAGCCGCACTGGCCGAGGCCGCGGTGCACGACGCGGCGACGAAAGATGCTTCACACGAACATGTTTCCCGTGCCGATGTCGCTGTGCCGCTGCCCGATCTCGCCAGGGCCGCGGTGAAGTCGGGCCTGGACATCGACGACCGTATCGAGACGGTTCGGGTCGAGATCGACGTCCGCTCCGATCTGACCGCAGTAGACCTCGACAGGGAGGTGCGCCGGTCGACAACAGCGCTGATGAAGACGTTCCCGGCACTGCGCACCCGCATCGACCGCTCCCGGCGCAGGTTGTGGAAAGCCTTCGAGATACATCCCGACGCGGTGAACATCGAGACCGTCGTGCACGTTGCAGGTGAAGAGAATTCGGCGAGCGTCGCGAACGGGATCGATGTCGACACCGGCCCGTTGCTCCACATCCATGTCGAAAAACACGAGAGCGACGGATGGTCCGCCTTGCTGTCCGTGCATCACCTCGCGCTCTCGGACACTCTCACCGCGTCGACAGTGGCGGAACACTTTCTCGGCACACTCGCATCAGGAGTTCACCGATGACGAACACCCACACGTCCGCACGTACCGGGCCGGCGTCGACTGCACAGCAGCGGATGCTGTTCCTCGATCAGATGGAAACGGACCGCCATGCGTACACCATGCCGGTCCACCTCGATCTGACGTCGGATCCGGATCTGGACGTCCTGGCCGATGCACTGGCAGATGTGGCAACACGCCATGCGTCGCTGCGCAGTGTGTACTCGAACGACGACGGCAGGGTGCTGCGCCACCTGAAACCCACAGCCGCAGTGGAGGTAGCGGACCGTCGAGGTGAACCGTACAACCCCCGCACATTCGACCTCGGCACCGAGATCCCCTTCGCCGCAGATCTCTACGACCGGTCTCGCTTGGTCCTGACGGTGCACCACATCGCCGCCGACGGCGGTTCGGTGCCGATCCTGTTGGAAGACATCCGGATCGCGTACGACGCGCGTGCTCGAGGCGAGGAACCGATCTGGCCGGCGTCGGCGGTGGACTACGCGCAGTATGCGGAGGACGAAGGCTCCATCGACGTCACGACAGATCGACCGTTCTGGACGTCCACTCTTGCACCGTACGTCGAGCCCGTCGCTCTCCCGCTGGATCACGCCCGCAGCGAAGTGCCGTCCACCGCGGGGCGGATCATCGAAACGGTACTGCCCACGTTCCTGGACGACGACATCGAGCAGTTCTGCACGACGAACCGCATCAGCCGACTGGTCTTTCTCCAGATCGTCACTGCTCTCGCACTGCGTGCCCACGGCGGCGGCGACCTGATCCCGATGGGCACGGCCGTCGATACTCGACCACCGGACGCGCTGACCGATGCGGTGGGGCTCTATGTCAACACCATCGTGCTGCCCACCGACCTCACCGGCGACCCCACAGTGACCGAATTGACCGCGCGGACCAGGAATTCGACGCTCGACTGTGTCGACCGTCGCGACACCCCGTTCCACGACGTCGTCGAGTGGATCCGGCCCGCGAGAACCCCGGGAGTGCATCCACTGTTCCAGGTAATGATCGCCGAGGTGGACACGCGACCGAAACCGGTGTCGCTGGGGCCCGTAGACGGAGTCCTCCGCCCACCGGACGACGCGTCGGCAAAGTTCGATCTGATCGCCGCCATCGGTCCACGAGGTGAATCGGGTCGACTCGGATTCGACATCCTCTACCGCCGGGAACTGTTCGAGGACAGAACCATTCGAACGATTCTGGACGACATGACACTGATCGCAGCTCAGGCCGTCGCAGATCCGAACCGGCGGATCTCCGAACTGGCCACCAGTCCGAACGACTCGGCCCCGCAACGGATCCCGATACCCGCTCGGCCGCTTCCCGGCAAGTGGTCACGCACACTCCCTTTGTCCGAGAGGCAGATCCGTCGTGCCCAGGCGACGCTCATCGGCCTCCACCTTCGGCACGACATGCTCTCCACCGGACTCGACACCGACGGTGACATGCCGGTGCGTACCTCTCTGACGGCAACGGAGATTCTCGAGCGGTCTCGGATCCACAGTGCAGAAACGGAATTCGGGGCTGTCGCGAACGGGGGTCTTCGAGCCGGTTGGACGGGCGAAGGTGCACTGCAACTGGAGATGACCCACG
This sequence comes from Rhodococcus cercidiphylli, assembly GCF_033042225.1. Classification (NCBI taxonomy): domain Bacteria; kingdom Bacillati; phylum Actinomycetota; class Actinomycetes; order Mycobacteriales; family Nocardiaceae; genus Rhodococcus; species Rhodococcus cercidiphylli. Next base: position 34,497 of record NZ_JAWLKE010000010.1, on the reverse strand, counting down.
CGGCGGTCGACGAGGAGTCGTGGCCGTCCGTTCTCGATGCGTTGACGAGTGATCGATCGGTGGTCGACGTGGCGGTCGGCTCCTCGGCACGATGGTCACGCCTCGATCAGGACCTGGCAGAGGACCTCTCGATCGTCGACCACGCCGAGACGTGGCTCGACGTCGTGGATGCGGCCGTGAATGTGATCGACCGGCGAGAAACAGGGTCGCCCCTCTTCTCCGTGCCGACAGCACCCGCGAGTGGTGGTGCCGAGAGTTCTGCACCACTGACCACGACCGGACTTCCCGGCATCGTCGAGACTCGGACGGCTGTCCTCGAGTCGGTGCGCGAGGTGATGACCGAGCTCGCCGGACACGAGTCGATGGTGGTGTGGGTCGACGAATCCGACCGAGACCGAAACGTCGAACACGGTTCCAGAACGGTGGGTTGCCTGCGCCGCGGGCTACCCGTCGTGATCGACGCGGGCACCCTCCTCGGCGCAGATGCCGACCCCGAGCACGCCGCATCCTTCGGGGTGGCCGCGCACCTCAGCGAACACACCCCTGGTGTGTTCGACGACCTACCGCCTGCCGATCTGCAGGTCCGCATCCACATTTCGAGTGCCGAAGGGCAGCACCTCGTACAGAGCGCCTCCGCGCCCGAGATCGACGTCAGGTTCCTCCGAACCGAGACCGGATCGTGGTCGTGCGCGTGTTCGGTGTCCGCCCTCGCCGACATCGACGTCGCCCACGTCGCCGCACGCCTGGCGACGGCTGTCGCGACCAGGTTGAACGCAGTGGGTTCCGGAGTCAATCCAGTGGTGGCCAGCGCGTTTGCAGACGGCATCGATCGCAGTACCGACATGGCCGGACTCGACCCGCGGGAGCGTCGATCAGTGGAGTCGATTCTCGGCCCGCTGCGAGCGATCTACCCGACGACGTCGTTGCAGGACGGGCTTCTCTTCCATCAGCAGCTGGATGGACAGGGCGAGGGGATCTACCTGTCGCAGACGGTGATGCGACTGTCCGGCTCGCTCGACACGGATCTGTTGCGACGTGCCGCGGACGCCGTGCTCGCCGCGCACCCGCAGGTCGGTGCAGGATATGTCCAGCTCGGTGAGCGCACCGTTGCCGCAGTGCCGAGGACGGTCCGGATGCCCTGGGCGACGACGGATCTGCGACACCTCGACGCAGATGCGGCTCAGGTGGAGCTGACACGTTTCGAAAGGCGCGAGGCTGCACAGGGATTCGACCCTGTGCAGCCGCCGCTCGTCCGACTGGGCGTGGCGCTGCTCCCCGAGGGCCGGAGTGCACTGGTGTTCACCATCGAACATCTCGTTCTCGACGGGTGGTCCATCTGGAGATTCCTACGGGCCGTTCTCGACGAATACACCCGGCCCGGCCGCACCGAGTCGAGTCACCGTGCGTCGTACGACGACTACATGATGTGGCTGAGAACTCGTGATCGTGATGCGGGCCTGCAGATGTGGCGGCGCCAGCTCGCAGGCACGCCGGGGCCGACACTGCTCGCTCCCCGGCGCACCGCGGCATCGGTCGATCCGGCCGGTTCGGCGGAGACGGTCTTCCATCTCGATCGCTCACTCACCCGAGAGGTGAAGGAACTCGCTGCGCAGACCGGCGTGACGACGAGCATCGTGTACGAACTTGCGTGGGCGCTGACTCTGCAGAAGTTCACCGGCCAGGACGATGTGGTGTTCGGTACCGTGGTGTCCGGTCGGCCGGCCGAGATCCCCGGTATCGACGAGCTTCTGGGGTTGCTGTTCAACACGGTCCCGCTGCGGGTGCGCATCGATTCCGCTCTCGCCGTCCGTGACCATCTGGCCCGTATTCAGGACGAGCGACGCCCCCTGCTCACCCATCCGTATCTCGCGCTGTCCGACCTGGAGGAGTGCGCCGGGCACCGTGGATTGTTCGATACGTTGTTCGTCTTCCAGAACATCCCGGTCGTCCCGCCCGACGAGCGGTTGGGTCCCGATGGCGCACTTCGGGTGATCGACCAGAAGCTCAGTGATGCAACGCATTACGCACTGACGGTGGTTGTCGCGCCGGTGGAGTCCGGTGCCCGGGTGCGAGTGATGCATCGACGGGACGCTCTCGACGATGCCCGGGCAGCAGCGATCGCCGACACCTATCGGGCGGCGTTGGCCGCGCTGACTGCGGCACCGGACGAGGCGGCGGCGAGCATCGCTCTGCTCACCCCGCGTGAGCTCGCGTGGACGCGGCAACACTCGGGCGCACTCGGCTCGGCTGTACCCGAGCACACGGTGTGGGATCTGTTCGCTGCACGCGCTGCAGACCGACCGAACGCGCTGGCACTGGTGGCCGGGGATGTTCGGTGGAGCTTTGCCGAACTGCATTCACGCGCACTGAATCTCGGGGCGCTGCTGCGATCGAACGGCGTCGTCGGGGAATCGCGGGTCATGCTCTTCCTCCCCCGCACCGAGCTCATGGTCGAGGCGCTGTTCGGTGTCTTCGCCGCAGGAGCTGCCTACGTTCCGGTCGATACCGAGATGCCCGTCGACCGCATCGAGTACATCGTGCGCGAATCGCGCCCGCACGTCGTTCTGACGACGAGCACGCTGGCGGAACAGCTGCAGAGCGTCACGACCGAACAGTCCGCTGCCGTCATCGAACTCGACGTCGACGGTGTCGGAAAAGGACTGCCTGCACCCGGCAATGTCGCGCGGCGACTCGACCAGCTTGCCTACATCATCTACACGTCGGGATCGACCGGGCGTCCCAAAGGGGTTGCAGTCCCGTACAGCGGGTTGACGAACATGTTCGTCAACCATCGCAAGGAAATCTTCGAGCCCGTCGTCGCCCGGGCCGGGCACAGACAGTTGGCGATCGCGCACACCACGTCGTTCTCGTTCGACGCATCGTGGGAGCAGTTGTTCTGGCTGTTGGAGGGCCACACGGTGCACGTGATCGACGAGCAGACGCGACGCGATCCGGCGATTCTCCTCGACTACTTCGATGCGGAGAGAATCGATGCCTTCGACGTCACACCGACCTACGGTGAACATCTCGTCGACGCCGGCCTGCTGGCCCGCCCGCGGTGCCTGAACACGTCCCTGCGGGACGACGACTCCGCGGGTCTTGTCTTCGTCTCGCTCGGCGGCGAAGCGGTCGGAGACCGCCTGTGGTCCGACCTACGAGACGCACCAGGAACGGGAGGGTACAACCTCTACGGGCCCACCGAATACACGATCAACGCGCTCGGTGCCGACGTGCAGGACCGATCGACGCCGACACTGGGTCGGCCCATTCTGAACACCACCGCGCATGTGCTCGACACCGCATTGCGGCTGTCGGCACCCGGCGTCATCGGCGAGCTCTATCTGTCGGGTGCAGGCCTCGCGCGTGGATACGACGGACGGCCCGGGTTGACTGCGGAACGTTTCGTGGCAAACCCTTTCACGGACAACGGTTCTCGAATGTATCGAACCGGTGACCTGGTATCGCGCGACCCGGACGGGTTGATCTCCTATCACGGCCGCGCCGATAATCAGGTGAAGATCAGGGGCCATCGCGTCGAGACCGGGGAGATACAGGACGCGCTGCTGCGGCTCCCGGGCATCGTGCGCGCCGCGGTGACCGTGTTCGAGCGGGCAGGCGGTACGGAACTGGCCGCGTACGTCCTCGTCGACGGCCCGGAAGCGTCGGACATCACCGCGTCATCGGTCAAAGACGGGCTACGGGAACTGATTCCGAGCTACATGGTCCCGGCATCGGTGCAGGTGGTCGACAGCCTGCCGCTGACGGTCAACGGCAAGCTCGACGTCGCGGCGCTGCCTGCACCGTCGGAGAGTGCCGAGCCGGTGGACCGTCCGCGAGGCGATGTCGAATCGTTGATCGCCGATGCGGTCCACGACGTGTTGGGCGTGACCGAGATCGGCAGAGACGACGACTTCTTCGCGTTGGGTGGGCATTCACTGGCTGCTGTCCGGTTGGCGTCTCGTCTGCGCGCGGTGGATCTCGAGCTCGGTGTGCGCGACATCTACGCGCGACCGACAGTCGCGGGTCTGGCACGTGCGGTCATCGACGGTGGCGGAGACGGCATGCTCGCACCGGTGGTGGAGTTGCGTCGAGCCGGCGATCCCGCTGTGTTCTGTCTGCAGCCTGCCGGAGGTCTCAGTTGGTCCTACATCGGAGCCTTGCGGTTCCTCGATCCCTCGATATCGGTATACGCCATCCAGGACCCGGCGCTGCAGAGCGGCGACGACGCGATCGAGTTGACGTCGATCGAGGCCTTGGTCGACGACCATGTCGAGCGGATCCGAGCCGTCCGACCACACGGTCCGTACCACCTGCTCGGATGGTCTTTCGGCGGGCAGCTCGCACACGCGATCGCCGCGCGTCTGCACGAGCGGGGCGAAAAAGTGGCGTCGCTGGTCTTGCTCGATTCCTACGCAGACGTCGCCGGCGCAGACACGGCCGAACGTGAGGATCTGTCTGAGAACGGCATAGAGGAGGCGCAGAACAATTTTCGGCGCCACATGCAGACGGATCCGCTGCTGTCGAGCTTCGCTTCCGAGGTACAGGACCGGTTGGTGCGCACCCTCGGTCGGCACCTCGCTCTGTCGATACCACCGACGGTCGGCCGCCACGCGGGCGACGCGTTGCTGATCGGAGCTTCTCGTGGAACGCCCCTGGAGATGCAGCGTCGCCGAGACCGCCAGTGGCAGGACAGAATCACCGGGACCGTCCACGTGCACTCCGTCGACCTCGAGCATGCACAGCTAGGTCAGGCGCACAACTGGTCGGTGTTCGGGCAACGAGTGGCCGACTACATCTGGGCTCGCATCGAATGACGTACCCCCACCTCGGGGTTGCCGAGGTGGGGGCAGCGGCTCGGTCTTCGATCCGAAGTTGTGGATCTAGACGGTCGTCTTGTCGATCGCCGCCGTCAGATCGACGATCTGCGCGGTGTAGCTCGCATAGTTGTTGGTCGCGTCGGTGGTCCAGTCGGCGATGTTTCCGGCCTCCGCAGCGTTGACCAGGGCCCAGGTCGGACGGTCGGCTTCCAGTTCCGCCAGCGGGGTCGAGTACGAACGAGTATCCAGCAGAATGAGATTCGGCTGATACTGACCGACATTCTCCCAACTCACGGGCGTGAAGGATCCCGAGTCGGCGGCGCGTGGAACGTCGGACTCGAGAAGCGTCAGACCCCAGTTCTGGTAGTCACGCAGTTCGGGAAACTCGTCGTTGATCGCGACGTAGTACTGGTCCGACGGGGAGATGGCCATCGCGGTCAGACCCGGCTTGGCAGCAATTGCTTCCTTCAGGTCGGCGACAGCGGAGTCGTAGGCCTCACGGTCGGCCCGGTTCGCGTCGGTATCGACGTCGGCACCGAGTTCGGTGGCCAGTGTCTCGTAGTCCTGCAGGGTCTCGGAGGAGGGCTTCTGCGCGGAGACAGCAAGGAACGGTGCGACCTGCTCGAGTTGGTTGGCGAGGTCGGATGTTTCGAGACCGAGGCCGCCGTAGGCGTCCCCGGCGTACCAGCCGGTGATGAGCACATCGGGATCGAGGGCCGCGACCTGTTCGACGTCGATGTCGCCGTATGCCTGTCCCACGCTTTCGATGCCGTCGAGATCGAGTCCGCGCAGCGGGATCGACGACTCGAAGGAGCTCCCTCCCCAGATGCCGACCGGCTTGATGCCCAGCGGGATCAACGCTGCGGCAGCCTGTTCGCTGGCCACGATGCGCGACGGCACCGCGTCTAGTTCGACGGTTTCGCCGCGGCCGTCCACGTAGCTGAAACCGGACTCCGAACTGGTCGTGTTCGACTCCCCCGGCTCGTTGTCCGAAGAGGAACATCCGCTCAACGCGGTGACGCCCACCATCGAGAGCACTGCGAATGTCGTCGCCAGCGTGCGCCGAGATCTCCGCGTTCGAGTCGTTGAAATTCTCAAGGTCCGCATTCTTTCCCCATCATCCAAGTTAGGCAAACGTTGCCTGTGTTTGGATAGACTAACCAACACGACGGGGGTTCGGTGCAGTTGGTTCGCCTTGGTGGGTCCGATCAGTCGGCCACGGTCTCGACCGATGACGTTCCCGGTGCCGACGGGACCCATGGCTTCAGAGGTTGGACGACATCGCGATAGAAGGCGTCGAGACCGTCGGTCACGCTACCGATGAAGCCGGCCGCGGATCCCGAGCGCTTGCTGCCCATCTTGGTCGGTGACGTCAGCGTGAAGTACTGCAATTCGCTGGATCGGCCTGCGGTCAACGATTTGGCATCCGCTCGCACGGTCGCCAGGTTCTCGCACGATATTTCGCTTGCGTCTGCGAACACGGCTTCGACCAAGATATCGGCGGGAGCGTTCTTCAGTTGCTTGAGTAGCCACGACGCTCGCCGGAGCGCGGTTCCGTCGGTCGGCGCGTCGACTGCGGTACTGCACTGAATCTTGTTGGTACGCATATCCGCTTCGACAGTGACATCCCCGGCGGCATCCGGAATGCGCAATGTGGCCGAGAGACACCCGGAGACAACGAGCTGCTCGACGATGTACTCGTTGCGCGCCTGGGGATCTCCGCTGAATTTCCTCGGGAGGTGGTGCTTCACCGGAACGCCGAGATCGGCGGTCATCCGCAGGGCCAGGTGCCTGGACAGCGACGCCCACGTGTTCGCGACCGACAACGCTTTGACATCACTCGCGCGGAGGGTCCCGGCGGTGACGGAGTCACGAACTGCCACCCAATGGCGACCCATGTCGACGAACTCCGTCGCGCCGGACTTCGGGTGCGTCAGGTACCGGACGAATTCGCTCAGAATCCATACCTGCAGAGAATCGGCAAGGTCGCCGTGCGACAACAGCATGCGAGCCTCGTGAATGACCTCGGACCATGAAATATGTCGCAGCGATACCTTGTTCAGCTTGGTCTTGTTCACCTGGACCGGAAGCTCACCGGCGGAGGCAGGTATGTCGTTGGACAAACTCAGAACGGTCTCGTACCTGTGCCTCTTCGCGACATCGAGGTAATTCTCTAGCTGCTCTTTCTGCAGCTTGCCGGTACCGGTCTTCACTTCCAGCAACGCGGTCCACACTTGGCCCGCGCGCGATACGCGGAACACACCGTCGGGGATGACTTTTCCCTCGCCCTTGGCGAACTGCACTTCGAGATAGCCCTCGAAGGGACCGGATGGCGCTCCGGCATGTGCGCAGATTGCGCGAGCGAACGGACGAACCGCCTGCATCGTCGCGATCAGTGCCGAGGTGGCCCTCTTCTCCTGCTCCTCACCGGATCCGACACCGGAAACGGAGAACAGGCGAGCCGTCTGCCACGCTTCTCCTCCGGCCAGGGTGAACCGAGGCGGCGTGACCTTCTTGGCAATGGGCTTCTTGGTGCGGACGCCACGTTTCGGCGGTTCGACATCGACGACCGAGACGTCGACGATCTCACCGGTCGTGTCGACGGCCTGAACATGCGAGTCAGCGACCTCGACCACGACCACGTCGTTCTCCGAGGTTTCGGGCTCGCTGTCGTCGACGTCGACTCCGAAGTCCTGCGCAAGACCGCCGAGACCGGTTTCCCAGCCCTGTCCGACCGCCCGCAGTTTCCATGCGCCGTTCCGCCGATACACCTCGCCGAACACCAACGCACGTTCCGACGACGCATCGGCGGTGAGAAACTCCCCGAGCACAGAACCGGTTTGATCCCGCACCTGCATCGACAGTTTTCCGAATTCACCCAACGGAACGTCGTCGGAGCTACCCGCGATGACCACCTTGTCGACTTCGGCTGCGAGAGAATCGAGGTGAATCGACACTCGTTCCTGTTTGCCTTCGTCGGTGCTACTGCTCCCGCGGTATCGTACGGTCGCGTCCTCGGACTCCGGCTGGTTGTAGAAGACGAAGTCTGCGTCGGACCGAACGTGCCCGCTCGAATTCACCAGCAGCGCAGACGCATCGAGATCTCGCTCCGGGTCGACCCAGGACACGATGACATCCAGCTCGGTCACCTCGTCCGGCAGGGAAATGTTCTGGCCCTTGGCGAGGATGGGTGAACTCACGCTGACACGCTCCTGTCGGACAAAACGGACTCCGACTGCTCACCCTATGCACCGGGTGGCAATGTGAGTCGTCCTCGCTCGACATTCATTCATTCGACCTACGGCACGCATGGTCGGCCCCACTTACGCTTGTCAGAGAATGCGACTCAAGAATTGTTGTGTACGAGCGCTTTTGGGATTGTCGAAGAACTCACCGGGAGGTGCCTCTTCAACGATCTTCCCGTCGCTCATGAAGACGACCCTGTCTGCGGCCGCTTTCGCGAAGCCCATTTCGTGGCTGACCACCACCATCGTCATGCCCTCGTCGCGCAGTCGAAGCATGACGTCGAGGACCTCGTTGACCATCTCGGGATCGAGGGCAGACGTGGGCTCGTCGAACAGCATCACTTCGGGCTTCATCGCCAACGCTCGGGCGATCGCCACGCGTTGCTGCTGACCACCGGACAGTTGTGACGGGTAGTTCTCCCCCTTGTCCGACAGGCCGACGAGGTCGAGCAGTTCCTGAGCTTGTCTGCGCGCCTTGTCCTTCTGCGTACCGAGGACATGACGCGGACCCGATGCGACGTTGTCCAGCGCTGTCATCATGGGAAACAGGTTGAAGCTCTGGAACACCATTCCTGTGTGGTGCCGCTGCTTGGCGATCTGCGCCTCCGACAGCGGCGTTCGCTTGACCCCCTCCGAGAAGCCCATCATCTCGCCGCATACTCGGACGGTCCCGGATTCGATCGTCTCGAGACAGTTGAGCGTGCGCAGCAGGGTGCTCTTTCCACTTCCCGACGGCCCGAGGAGCAGGACCACTTCCCCTTTGTCGACCGTGAAATCGATGTCGTCGAGGACGACGAGATCGTTGTAGGCCTTCGTCATATTCTTGACCTCGACCATCGTCGTGGCCTTCGTGGTCGCAGACGTCGCACTCGTCATCGGTTCACAGCCTCGGCTTTCATCGCGCTGTCGTCGAGCTTCGGACTCGACGGGCCGCCCTTACGGCGGTAATTGCGGTCGTATCCACGTCCTACTCGTACTTCGATCATCTTCTGAATCAACCCCCACAGAGTTGTCAGCACCAGGAAGTACAACGCTGCCGCGCAGAGCCCTTCCAGCACTCGGAAATTCACCTGCACCAAGAACTGCGTCCGACGCAGCAGTTCCTGCACCGAGATGACCGATACCAGCGTTGTGGTCTTGAGCAATCCGTTGAAGCTGTTGCCGAGTGGAGGAATCATCACCCGCAGCGCCTGTGGAAGAACCACCACGCGGAAGACCTTCGTGGGTGACATGCCGAGGGCCCGTGCCGCTTCCGTCTGTCCGGTGGGAACCGACAGCAATCCGGAACGGACTATTTCCGACAGGTATGCGGCTTCGTTGAGAACCAGGCCCACGAGTGCCGCCTCGATCACACCCAGTTTGATGCCGACCTGAGGCAGTCCGGTGTAGATGATCACCAACTGCACCAGTAGAGGCGTGCCGCGCATCAGCCACACGTAGAACCCGGCGACTATCCGCAGGGGCACGAGCTTGGATGATCGCGCGGAGGCCACCACCACGGCGAGAGCGAGTCCGAGGATCATGCTGACCACGGTGAGCCAGATCGTGACCCACGCGCCTTCGAGCAGCTGAGTGCTCGTCAGGATGGAGAAAAATGCGTCCCAGGACCACATGGGGGTGCCTTTCGACTTGCGTTGGTCGGATCAGCTGTCGAGAGGACCGGTGCTGACGGCAATGTCGCCGTCGTATCCGGTGACGTCGTACTGCTCGAACAGCTCGGGCAGATATCCATCGCTCCTCATCTCCGACAGCACGCGCGCCACCTCAGCGGAGGATTTGCTGCCCTTGGCGAATCCCATTGCCAGGGGTGCCTCGTTGATTCCACCGACGGCTGTCTCGAAGCGTCCGTCTTCCTGGTAGAACGACGTGACCGACTCGACGATGGAGGTCCCGTCGAGCTGTCCCGCCGAAAGCGCTTGATAAGCATCGGCATTGGTCTTGAACGTCTGCACCGTCAGCGCCGGCTTTCCTTCGGCCGCAAATTGCTCGGCCATGGCGGTCAGCGTGTCGAACTCGTATCCGGGCGCTTCGACTCCGATGGTCTTGCCCGCCAGGTCGTCCACGCTGGAGATCGATTCGGGGTTGCCCGACGGCACCGAGATCGAGACTGCCTGCACCTCGTACGGAACGAGATCGATGGTCTCGGCACGGGCAGGCGTGTAGAACATGCCGGTGTCGATCATGTCCCAGCGGCCGGCCTGCACACCGGGAATCTGCGCCTCGAACTCGATGTTGACGAACTTCGGCGTCAGACACAGGCGCTTGGCGATCTCCTTGCCGAGGTCGACGCGCATGCCGATCACGTCCCCGTTCGGATCGACGTACTGCATGGGCGGAAGGGTTGCGTTGGTGGCCATCGTCAGTACGCCTTCTTCGGCGAGGTCCGAAGCACCGAGCGTGGGTGTGCAGTCCGTAGGCGCGGCTGCGGAATCGTCCGAGGAACTACAGGCAGTGAGGCCGGCCACCACGACAGCGATAGCGGCGAGTCCTGTTAACTTGCGCATTGAGCGAGCCTTTCGATATCGACTGCAGCACTACACGTTCGAGGACGGGGCGGCAGCGACGATGACGGAGTGATTCGAGAAGAGCCGATCCGTTGGGATCGATTGCATCAAGCGTCGCAGACGAATTCGGAGGCGTCAACGCGGTTAACACTGCCGACACGCGGTACATCAACTGTTAACCGTTCGCACGTGATCGCAGTCGCCGTTCCTGTGATCCGATAACGTCGATCACAGTGCGGCACACGACGCCCGCTCCACCAGACGAGCACCGATTCGATACGTACGCCCGTCGGGTTCGAGTGAGTCCTTGATCTGCTGGAACAACAGATCCATGGCCACGTTGGCCAATTGGGCCGCGCCGTTGTCGACGACTGTGATTGCCGGCCGCCACATCGCGAGCCACGGCATGTCCTCGTGGCAGATCAGCGACAACGCGTCCGGTACCGACACGCCTCTGCCGACGAGCGTGGGCAGGATGCCGAAGACAGCCTCGTGGTTGGCCGCATACAGGGCAGTCATCGAGTGGGGTGCATCCAGTAACGAGTTGATCGCTTCGGCACCGAATTCCGTGGTGAACGGGCCTTTCCGGACGATCGTCTCGTCGACCGGGATACCTGCGTCCGCCAGCGCCAGTCGATAGCCCTCGTAGCGCTCACGTCCGGACGTCGCATCCTCGTTTCCACCGATATAGCCGATACGACTGTGCCCGAGCTCGATCAGATGCGCTGTCGCATCGCGAGCACCCGTCACGTCGTCTGCCAGCACCGTCGACGCCGAGCTCCCCTTGACCGAACGAATCAGGTTGACCACCGCGCGGCCCTGCTCCAGAAGCGCATTCGACGCCGCCGCACTTCGACCGCTGCCGATCACGATGGTTCCGTCGACGCCGTGCTCGCCCAGCATGGCCAGTACGTCGTCCTCGCGCGCCGGATCGGCATCGGTGATGCAGAGCAGGACCTGGAATCCGCTGGCTGCCGCTCTCTTCTGGACGACCTCGGCGACCGTGTGAAAGGTCGCGTTGAGCAGGTTGTTCATGACCAGACCGACCAAGTGCGACCTGTTGGAGCGCAGCGCACTCGCAGCCCTGTTCGGCCGATACCCGAGAACCCGGGCCGCATCCTCCACCGCTGCCCGTGTCTCCGCGGAGATCAGCGACGATCCACTCAATGCGCGTGATGCCGTGCTGCGCGAAACCCCAGCAGCGCTCGCAACGTCGATCAAGGTGACCGCCATCGGTTCTCCGTTCTCTTGCTTCACGCCTCGGACAGACATATTCGACCGTGGTCGCGTTACGAGTACGTTTCCGGCTTGACGACTCGACCACCCCGAAGGCAGTCTATGCAATCGATCCCACAAATGCGGGTACGACGCGTCGTCGATCGTCCCGAGCCCGAAAGGCACTCCCATGAATCGCGATGATGTCGCGTGGTCCGGTTACTGGCCCGCTGCTCCCACACCGTTCACGCAGTCGGGTGACGTCGACACCGACGCAATTTTCGACTTGATGAATCTTTACGCGCAGATGGGTGTTCACGGTGTACTCGTGAACGGCAGCACAGGCGAATGGTTCAGCCAGAACGACAACGAACGAATGACCGTCGCGGAAGCATCGATCGATGCAGTCGTAGGCCGCTTCCCTGTTGTGATCGGTGTCAGTGCGTACACAGCTGCGCAGTCGTCGGCACTGGCGAAGCACGCTGCTTCCGCCGGTGCCGACGGTGTACTGGCAACCCCTCCGCCGTACGTGCACACCTCGGCGGAAGAGACATTCCAGTACTACCGAAGCGTCAGTACCGCAGCATCGTTGCCGTTCATGGTCTACAACTGGCCACGCGGCGTTGCGGTCGACATGGGCACCTCACCCGACCTGTTCTCTCGACTGGCCGACCTGGAGAACGTCGTCGCGATCAAAGACAGCACCGGTGATTGGCTCGCCATGCTCGACACCGTCGAGGCCGTGTCCGACCGCGTCCGTGTCTTCGGGAGTTTTCTGCATCGACGCGGCCTTGCCACGCTGCTCGAGCTGGGTGGGGACGGCAATATCGACGGCGGCGGGGTGGGCGCGCCCTTCGCAGTGCCGTTCTACGAGGCCGTCGCTGCACGTGACGCCGACACCGCACGCATGTGGGTCGATCGTTATCGCGCGTTCTCGGGCCGGCTCATCGCCTCGGACTACAGCGGCGTGTACGCCTCCCCCATCCCCCAGCTGAAGGCCGTGATGAACCTTCTCGGCCAACCGGGAGGTGCCGTGCGCGAACCATTACTGCCGGTCACCGACGCCGACACGCTTGCCGCGCTGAAATCCGTCATCGTCGAATCGGGTATCGACGATGCCTACGCGACCGTAGGAGCTGTTCATGCGGTCTGAGGTCGACGTCGTTGTCATCGGAGCCGGAATCGTCGGTGCAGCAACGGCTCTCGCCCTCACCCGCGCGGGATCCCGCGTTGCTGTGCTCGATCGAACCCTACCCAACACCGCCGGCTCCGGTACGACCGCGGGCAACCTGCACATCCAGACCATTCATACGCGCAGGCCTGGGCAGGGCACAGCCGTCGACGTCGAACAACTGCTTCCATTTCAGAAGTCGACGAGTTCGCTGTGGAACACACTGGACGAGACTGTGCCCGGTCTCGGGCTGAACCGGTGCGGCGGGTTCATGGTGGCCGAAACCGAAGAGCAGGTCCACGCACTCATCACGAAGCACCGATGGGAACGCGCTGCGGGGATCCCGACGGAGGTACTGAGCGGCGACGAGGCTCGGCAGGCGCTACCGCTGCTCGGCCCGAGTGTTCAGGCCGCAACCTGGTGTCCGTGGGACGGATTCGCCGAACCCGACCTCGCCGGTCCTGCCCTGTTGCGGCAGGCCGCGGCCGAAGGAGCGTCTGTACATCCGTCGACACCGGTCACCGGATTGACCCGCGACGGTGACGCCTGGACCGTAAGCACCAACGGTGGAACGTGGATTGCACCCGTGGTGATAGACGTTGCAGGGCCGTGGATGGCTCCGATCGCGGCTCTGGCAGGGGTATCGCTCGATCTCGTCCCGACCTCGTTGCAGATGCACTCGCTCGATGCCGCACCTCGGACACTCGAAGTGCTGGTGCAGCACGTCGGGGAGGGAATGTCGATCAAGCAGAATCGAACGGGACGCCTCGTCCTCGGCGGCGGTTGGCCTGCAGGTGCGTTCCACGACAGCGAGACGGCCCCGAGCAGATCCGACAGCACCACAGGAAACCTGGAGCAGATCCGACGGCTTCTGCCTGCGCTGGGCGACAATGCGCTTCTCGATACCTGGACCGGGCCCGTGGTCACCACGCCCGACGAAATGCCGGTCATCGGCGAACTCGCCGCAGCCTCGGGACTCTTCGTGGCAGGCGGCACGTACTCGTTCACCTTCGCACCGTTGTGGGGACACATCCTCACCGAGCTGGTGCACGGCAGAAAACCAGAACTCGATATCTCGGCGTTCTCCCCCGACCGCCTCGTCCACCTCCCTACCCACTGAAAGAAGGCTTCGCATGGCACTGGTCACGATGTTCGTCAACGGACAGGCGATGTCCGGCGGCACCCTGAACGACGCGTTGCACAAGGCGCGATTCGTGGGAAAAGTCGATACCGCACCGAAATACCGATTCTTTTCCGTGCGCGACGAATTCCCCGGTTTGCACCCGGTCGCAACCGATGGATTCGTGGTACCGGGCGAGCTGTACGAGGTCGAGTACGACGTATTGCGCGACGAGCTCCTCCCCAGAGAGCCGAGTGAACTCGAACTCGGGGTCATCGAGTTGGCGGATGGCTCGGGCTCCCTGTCGATGCGAATGCGCGAGAGCTACCTGTCAGCCGCGGGCGTCACCGACATCAGTGACCGCGGCGGATGGCTGACCTACCTCGCGAGCACACGATGAAGGTCGTGCGCGGCGGAACGGTCGTCGAATCCCATTGGGCGGCTCCGGCAGACCTGCTCATCGACGACGGCAGGGTCGTTGCGGTGCTGACCCCAGGGAGCGAGGTCGACGCGGCTGCGGAGGTCATCGATGCAACCGGCAAGCTCGTCATGCCGGGTGGAGTCGATCCACACTGCCACGTCGGGTTCACCTCCGGCGAATTCACCTCGCTCGACTCGTATCTCGAGTGCACGACGGCGGCCGTGTTCGGCGGTACCACCACGATCATCGACTTCGCTATCCCCCGTCCCGGTCAAGAGCCGCTCGACGCTGCCGAGGTGCAGCGAGCGAAAGCGTCGAGCGGACTGTGCGATTCGGCTCTGCACGCCTGCGTCGTCGAGTGGACCGACACCACCGCCGACCAACTGAAAACACTGGCGGACGGCGGTATTCGGACGGTCAAGATGTTCACCACCTACGCCGGTGAGACGATGGCGAACGAACACACCATCCTCAACACGATGCAGGCCACTCGCGATCTCGGCGGAATGGTCATCATCCACTGCGAGTCCGACGCGATCGTCACCGACGCGCAGAACCTCGCAGCCGCATCGGACGGAGTCGATGCCGCACACATGTCGCAGACGCGGCCGGAGCTCGCCGAGACTGCCTCGGTCGCCGCCATTCTCGCGATCGCCGAATCACAGAATGCGCCGGTCTATTTCGTGCATCAGTCGACTCCGGCTGCCGTCGAACTGGTCGCGGACGCTCGCAAGCGAGGGCTCGTCGCCTTCACCGAATCGGTTGCGCACCATCTGATCCTCGACGACTCGGCCTACGGGGGTGAACAACCCGAACGATTTGTCTGCTGCCCACCGCTGCGCTCGGCCGAGGTGGTCGAGGAACTCGGGCGTCACCTGTTCACCGGGCACATCACCACCATCGGTTCCGACCATTGCTGCTACGACACCGCACAGAAGCAGGTGCACAGCCACGACGTGCGGCACATGCCCAACGGACTGCCCGGAGTCGAGACGCGTCTCCCGGTGATCTACTCGCACTATGTCGACGGATTGGGTCTGACTGCAAGCAGATTCGTGGAGTTGACCTCGTCGAATCCAGCGCGCACCAACGGCTTGTTTCCCCGCAAGGGATCACTGATGCCGGGGTCCGACGCCGACATCGCCATCTGGGATCCCGAACTGGAATGGACGGTGACCACCGAAACACTGCACATGGCGACCGACTACACCCCCTACGAGGGATACCGACTTCGAGGAAAGCCGGTCACCGTGATCGTGGGCGGCGAGATTGTCGTCCGCGACGGCGAACTCGTCGACGCCACTCCCCGCGGCCGACACCTCGAAGCGGCACCCCTCGACTTCAGCGGGGCATTCAGCATGTGAGGCCCGGACTTCTACCGTCGACGGGTTCGGCTGCCTCGACGTGGTGCTACTTCGGACTACTTATCGGCGAGAGCTACTGCCGCCGCCAGGTATTCACGTGAGTCGCGAAACGTCTGTGCGACCCCACGTCCCGCAATGGCGTGATACCGACTGATTCGGTCGTCATCGAGAGCCTCGAGGACGGTGGTGGAATCCGCGTGCATCCAACCACCGTCTCGGACCAGTTCGTGGGCACGCTTACCGTGCAGGGCAGAAATTCCCTCGACCCTGATCCCCTTCGGATCGGTCGACGCCGCGAGGTAGTAGGCCTTCTTGCCGGAGTAGCCGGCCTTGACCTTCTCGCGCAACCGGAAGACGGCATCGGCCGCATCGTCGATAGCCGATGCCTGTTCGTCAGAGCCTGATTCGGCGGCAGAGATTCGCGCGATCTCCCCATCGATCGCAGAAAGCAATGTGGCGAGGTATTCGGGATCGCTCATAGAACCATGATGCCCTAGAGCAGTGATCTCTCGAACCAGCACCCGACTGGAAGATATCGACACCTGTACAACTCGGGGATCGACCTGACCGACTACACAGACCAGATGCCTGCCGGCAATGTCATGGGCCACTGACGAGGCGGAGCTGTCCGAACGGTTGCCCGCACCACCTGCAGCTTCCACCGACGTAGTCGTGGCCGTCTTCACGTTCGCATTCGTCGACTGCGCATCCGCTGCCGCACGAGAGCATCTGGCCACATCGGCACTGCTCACCGTCACAGCCCGGGTGGTGAAGTGCTCCCGGCGGTGCAGCGCAGTCGTGGCACTTTGTCCGTCCATTGGGTATTCGGCTGGGCCGCCATGTGCAACCCACCGAATCGAGCATTTCCAGTTCACACGCCATGCAGATCGCCATGCCGTGCAGAATCGCACAGGGCACCGACATCGGAGTTTCTCCAAGTTCGTGCTTCGTGACGCGTCGATGCGCCTCGGCAACGCAGACAAAAAAGACGGCTCCGGACTTCTCCGAAACCGTCTTCGACCTGCAATGTGTCGGGCTGACAGGATTTGAACCTGCGACCACTTGACCCCCAGTCAAGTGCGCTACCAAGCTGCGCCACAGCCCGCCGCACCTCGAAAGGCGCTTGCTGAGATTACCCCAGCCCTACCCCTGAGAGGAAATCGCCTGCTCAGGGGCGGGGTCGGGCTACATCAGCGGTTGTTGCCCTTGCCCGGCCGTTCCCGCTTCTCGCGGATACGTACCGAAACACGGACGGGGCTGCCGTCGAAGTTGAACTCTTCACGCAGACGCCGCTCGATGAATCGGCGGTAGCCGGCCTCGAGGAAGCCGGTGGTGAACAGCACGAACGTCGGCGGCCGGGTGCTGGCCTGCGTCGCGAACATGATGCGCGGCAGGCGTCCGCCTCGCATCGGCGGCGGAGTGGCCGCCACGACCTCCTTGAGCCATGTGTTCAGCCTGCCGGTGGGGACACGCTTGTCCCACGACTCCAGAGCCGTCTCGAGAGCGGGCACGAGTTTCTGGACCGCACGGCCCGTCTGCGCCGAGATGTTCACTCGCTGTGCCCACGGCACCCGAGCGAGATCGCGATCGATCTCCTTCTCGAGCTGCTGACGACGATCGTCGTCCACCAGATCCCACTTGTTGAACGCCAACACCAAAGCGCGGCCGGCATCGGCGACCATGCTGAGCACACGCATGTCCTGTTCCGAGATCACCTCGGAAGCATCGAGAAGCAGAATCGCGACCTCGGCGGCCTCGATCGCGGACTTGGTGCGCAGCGATGCGTAGAACTCGGCACCACTGGCATGACTGACGCGCTTGCGCAGTCCGGCGGTATCGACGAATCGCCATGTCTTGCCGCCCAATTCGACCAACGAGTCGACGGGATCGACGGTGGTGCCGGCAACATCGTGCACCACCGAGCGCTCGTCACCCGAGAGCTTGTTGATCAGCGAGGACTTGCCCACGTTCGGCTTACCGACCAGAGCAACACGCCTGGGTCCCCCACCGGGGATTCCTTCGCGCGGAGTCTCGGGCAACGCCTCGAGAACCCGGTCCAGCAGATCACCGGTACCGCGGCCGTGAGTCGCGGAAACCGACAGCGGCTCCCCCAGACCCAGCGACCACAGTGCGGCGACCTCGGACTCGGTGCGGCCGTCGTCGACCTTGTTGGCCACCAACAAAACCGGAGTCTTCGACCGGCGCAGCACTCGTGCGACAGCCTCGTCCGTCGTCGTCGAGCCGACTCGCGCGTCGACGACCAACAGGATCGCGTCGGCGGTGTGCATGGCCAACTCGGCTTGGCGCGCAACGGATGCCTGCAGACCCTTGGCGTCGGGCTCCCAACCGCCGGTGTCCTGCACCA
Organism: Rhodococcus cercidiphylli; assembly: GCF_033042225.1. Taxonomy (NCBI): domain Bacteria; kingdom Bacillati; phylum Actinomycetota; class Actinomycetes; order Mycobacteriales; family Nocardiaceae; genus Rhodococcus; species Rhodococcus cercidiphylli. The sequence continues at coordinate 16,275 of NZ_JAWLKE010000010.1, read as the reverse complement.
GGAAGCGTCGACCACTCCAGTTGGCCTCGTACGACACCCGGTCGCGGGTGACGCCGGGGACGTCCTCGACGACGGCTTCGCGGCGTCCGATGATGCGGTTGACGAGCGTCGACTTACCGACGTTCGGACGACCCACCACGGCGAGAGTCGGTACGGCAACGGCGTCTTCGCCGTCGTCGCCCTCGTTGAGGTCGACGTACTCCCACTCGCCTTCGTCACTCCATATTCCGTCGCCCGCGGTTTCCGCTGCGCCGGAGAAGAATTCTTCACTCACTGCACTGCTCCACTTCTGTCGTTCACCACGAGCAGCAAACGCTCGATCACGCCGTCGAGATCCAGCTCGCTGGTATCGACGATCACCGAATCCTCGGCGGGACGAAGCGGTGACACTGCTCTCGTCGAATCTGCATGATCGCGGCGTTGCACATCCGCGAGCACGGATTCGTAGTCGTCGTCGCGACCCTGTTCGATGTTCTGTTTGTTGCGACGCTCTGCCCGCGCCTCCGGTGAGGCAGTCAGGAACACCTTCACGTCGGCGTCGGGAAGAACGACGGTGCCGATGTCGCGGCCCTCCACGACGATTCGCGTCGACGAGCTCGCGAGGTCGCGCTGCATCTGCACCAACAACTCGCGCACCGCAGGCACTGCGGACACCGCAGAGACGGCCTTGGTGACTGCGTCGCCGCGGATTTCGCCGCTGACGTCCTCGCCGTCGAGCAACACGGTCTCGGACAGCGGGTCCTTGCCGATCTCGAGGGGAAGCGCCGCAACGGCTTTCGCGACCGCATCCGCATCGGTGGGCTCGACGCCCGAACGGAGAACCCATACCGTCGCGACGCGGTACATCGCACCGGTGTCGAGGTAGCTGGCTTCCAGTGCCGACGCCAGTCTGCGCGATACCGACGACTTACCGGTGCCCGAGGGACCGTCCATCGCCACGACGAGCGCACTCATCACAGGCCTACGGATTCGTAGAGCTTGCCGATCTCGCCGCGACCGAGAACACGCAGTGTTCCTGGACGCTGATCGCCGAGCACGATATTGCCGACATCGGTACGCACGAGGCGCCCGACCGGGAATCCGACCTTGTCGAACAACCGACGCACGATGTGCTTGCGGCCCTCGTGCAGGGTCACCTTGACGAGCGACTTGCCGTCCGAGATGTCGAGCAGCTGGAAGCCGTCGACCTTCACCGGGCCGTCGTCGAGAGTGACGCCCTCGCGCAGCTGCTTGCCGAGCGTGCGGGGAATGGTGCCCGACAACGTCGCGAGGTAGGTCTTCGAAACCTCGAACGACGGGTGCATCAGGCGGTGAGCAAGATCACCGTCGTTGGTGAAGAGCAACAGTCCCTCGGTGTCGGCATCGAGACGGCCGACGTGGAACAGTCGCTGCCCCGCCTGGACTCGCTCGGAGACGATGTCGCCGACGCATGGGCGTCCCAGATCGTCGGACATGGTGCACTGCCATCCACGCGGCTTGTTCATCGCGAGATGAACCAGCTCTTCCTTCACCACCACGCGGGTGCCGTCGACACGGACCACGGCGATGTTGGGATCGATGCGGATGCCCTGTTCGGTGACGATGCGTCCGTCGACCTCGACGCGGCCGTCGGCGATCAGTTCCTCGGCGGCGCGACGCGATGCGACGCCGGCCTGTGCGAGCACCTTCTGCAACCGAACACCTTCACCGGCGGGTACGTGCTTGCGCGGTGAGGAATCGGTGTGCTGATGCTTCGCCGGCTTGGCGTTGCTGATCGTGGTCGACGGAACCTGCTTCTTCTGCGGCTTCGGCGGCTTGGGACGCGACGGCTTCTTGCGAGGAACAGCGTCGTTGCTGCGGTCGTTGACGCCGGTCTCGACGGGCGTGTAATCGGTCGATTCGTCCTGCTCGACGCCACGGCGAGGGGCAGGTCGGGCTCCTGTGCGAGGAGCTCCGGTACGGGGCGCGCCTGCGCGAGGTCCTCCAGTGCGAGGAGTTCCGGCGCGAGGTCCTCCGGTGCGGGGAGCGCCGTCACGAGGCGCAGCGTCGCGGGTGCGATCTCCGCGGCGCGCGTCACGCGGAGTGTCCGACCTACCTGCGGTCGGCTTCCTGCGTGGGTCTTGTCTCTTGTTACGGTCCGGTGTGCCATCACGGCGAGCGGGCTTGTTCACTTGTCTTACCTATCAGTCGTCCGAGTCGAGCTCGGCTGCCGGATCGGGTTTCGATCCGCGGTTCTTGGTGGAGCGGGTCATTCTCGGGTCGGTGTCCATGCTGTCACTGATCTCGTCGATCAGGTCCACACCCGGCAACAGCGGTGCCAGTTCGGGTAGATCACCGAGCGATGCGAGCCCGAGCCGTTCGAGGAACAGCTCGGTGGTGCAGTACATCGTGCCGTTCGTCTCCGGGTCCGTTCCTGCTTCGGAGATCAGTCCACGGGCGAGCAACGTACGCATCACTCCATCGACGTTGACTCCTCGCACGGCGCTGACTCGTGCGCGGGTCAACGGTTGACGATATGCGATCACGGCCAGGGTTTCCAATGCCGCGCGTGTGAGCTTGGACCGAGCGCCGTCCAGAAGCAGCCGTTCGACGTACGGCGCATAGGCGGTTCGGGTGTAGAAACGCCATCCGTCGCCGGCGTAGCGAAGGTCGATTCCGCTGGTTCGTTCGGTCAGTTCGGCGGCCATCGCCGTCAAGGTCGCGCGCACGCGGGCCACCGAGGCACCCACGGCCGAGGCGAGCTGCTCGTCCGAGGCCGGTGTATCGACGATCAGCAACACAGCTTCGAGAGCCGACGCGAGAGTGGTGTCGTCGAGCTCCTCGGAATCGTCGACGTCCTCGAGCTCGAGTTCGGGGTCGGCACTCATGCGTAGTCCTCTTCCGTGACCACGATGGGTCCTTCGTCCTTACCGGTCCAACTCACTCGAAGATCGCCGAGCGGCTCGGGCTGCTCGAACGCGATCACCTGTTGCCGGAACAGCTCCAGCAACGCCAAGAATCGCGCGATTATTTCCACCTGCACCTCGCAGTCCTGCACCAACTCCGAGAACGAGGCCCACTCGTTCAGGCCTCGCCCCTGCAGATTCTCGAGCAGCCATTCCGCCTGCTCGGGAATCGAGACAGCGTGCTGATGAATGTGATCGAGTCCCACCTGGGGAATCGGCTTGGGCCTGAACGCCGCTGCGGCGATGTCGGCGAACGTGGCCGGGTCGACGCCGAGCAGCACCTCGGGAATCAGGTCGGCGTACCTGTCCTCCACCGACACCGATCGCGGATAACGCCGCAGCGCAGCAGCTTCCAGCTCACCGAACAGCAGAGCGACCTGCTTGTAGGCGCGGTATTGGAGCAGCCGAGCGAAGAGGAGATCTCGCACTTCGAGTAGCGCGAGATCCTCGGCGTCCTCCACATCACCCGAGGGCAGCAACCGCGCCGCCTTGAGATCGAGCAGAGTCGCGGCGACGACGAGGAATTCCGTCGTCTGGTCGAGGCCGACATCGGCACCGAGTGACTTGGTGAACGAGATGAAATCGTCGGTGACGGTGTGCAACGCCACTTCGGTGACGTCCATGCGGTGCTGACTGATCAGCGACAGCAGCAGATCGAACGGTCCCTCGAAGTTGAGCAGACGCACCCGAAATTTCGACGGATCCGCGTCGGCGGGAACCTCGATCGGGGCTTCGTCAGCAGCGTCGACGGTCACGGACCCGACCGGTAGATCACCTCGCGCGCCAGGGCGCGGTACGCCTGTGCGCCGCCGGATTTCGGAGCCCACGTGGTGATCGGCTCACCGGCAACGCTGGTCTCGGGGAACCGAACCGTGCGTGTGATCACCGTGTCGTAGACGACGTCGCCGAACACCTCGACCACTCGCGTCATCACCTCACGCGAGTGCAGTGTGCGGGCGTCGAACATCGTCACCACGATGCCGGCCAACTTCAGCCGCGGATTGAGACGATCGCGCACCTTCTCGACGGTGTCGTTGAGCAATGCCAGGCCACGAAGGCTGAAGTACTCGCACTCCATCGGGATCAACACTTCGTCGGCACACGTGAGCGCATTGACCGTCAACAGACCGAGGGACGGCTGGCAGTCGATGAGCACGTAGTCGTAGCGATCCAGAATCGGATGCAGCACTCGACCGAGCGTCTGCTCGCGGCCCACCTCGGTGACCAGCTGAATCTCAGCGGCCGAGAGGTCGATGTTGCTGGGCATCAGATCGAGATTCTCGACACGAGTCCGCATGATGATGTCGTCGGCGGAGACCTTCGCCTCGACGAGGAGGTTGTAGACCGTCAGATCGAGCTCGTGATGTGCAACGCCCAATCCCGCGGACAGTGCGCCCTGTGGGTCGAGGTCCACGAGCAGCACGCGACGGCCGTAGCCGGCCAACGAGGCACCGAGATTGATGGTCGACGTCGTCTTGCCGACGCCACCCTTCTGGTTGCACATCGCGATGATCTTGGCCGGGCCGTGATTGGCCAACGGTTGCGGATCCGGGACGGTCCGAGTCATCCGACCGGTGGGCCCGAGCTCGTTCGGAGCAGGAATGATGTCGCGTGTCTCCCGACTGGATTCCGGTTGACGCGTCTGGAACAGGCCACCGTCGAGATGTGGATGATCCAAAGCTGACTCCGCCGCTGGCGGCTGCGGTGTCGACACGTTCCAGCGCTCCCCTGTCCCGTTCGTCTTCGAGTAGTTCTGAGAACGCTACCGCTTGGTGCGCCGGCAGCGTCATCGGACACGCTGACGCACGGCCGCCGGCCTCGTGCTATCTCGCCCGCGGATGCGCGCCGGCCCACACTTCGCGCATCGTGTTCACGGTGACGAGGGTGTAGATCTGCGTCGTCGTCACCGACGCATGTCCCAACAGCTCCTGCACGACGCGAACGTCGGCACCACCGTCCAGCAGATGCGTAGCGAAAGAATGCCGAAGAACGTGCGGTGAGACCCCCGCGGTGATCCCGGCCCGCACGGCCGAATCCTGCAACACCTGCCACGCACTCTGCCGAGACAACCTGCCGCCTCGGACGTTGAGGAACAGCGCAGGATTCGAGCGCGAGACCAGCCCCGGCCGTCCACGCACCAGGTAGGCGTCGACTGCCTCGATCGCGGGTCGCCCGACCGGGACGATGCGATGCTTGCCGCCTTTGCCGCGCAGCAGCACCGAGCGAGCTTCGGTGTCGATGTCGTCGACGTCGAGCCCCACTGCCTCGGAAATTCGAGCCCCGGTGGAATACAGGAGCTCCAACAACGCTCGATCCCGCAGTCCGCGCGGGGCATCGGGACCGGCAACCGAGGCCGATTCGAGTAGCGCCACCACCTGATCGACGGGCAGCGACTTCGGCAACCGCTTCGCCGGCTGGGGCGGCTTGACCTCGCTCGCGACGTTGCGCTCGACCATCCCTTCCGCGAGCGCGAACCGGTGCAGACCGCGCACAGCAATCAGCGTCCGAGCTGCCGAACTTGCTGCGAGAGCAGGGAATTCGTCATCACCGCGCCGCAGATAGAGCACGAACTCGGTGATGTCGTTCTCCGAGACCTTCGCCAGATCGGTGATGCCGTAGCCGCCGAGGAACCGCTCGTACCGCACCAGGTCGCGACGGTAGGACGACACCGTGTTCGGCGCCGACCCACGCTCGACCACCAGATGGTCGAGGTAGGTCTGAATCTGCTGGCCGATCACGGTGACTACTTTCGTGAACTCTTCCGCTTCTCGAATGCTGTCGGCAGATCGGGCCACGGGGCATCGGCGGGGCGCAGTTCGGTGCCGGCAGCGCGCGCCGCAGCGAACGCGAGCACGCCCGCCACAGCGGACGCATTGACGATCTCACCCGACAGCGCCCGCCGGACGGCCTCGTCCATCGGCACGAAGGAGAGTTCGATGTCTGCTTCCTCGTCGTGTGCCTCCGGCCGATCCACTTCCGTCAGGTCCTGTGCCAGAAAGATCCGTACGGCTTCGTCGGTGAACCCGGGCGAGGCCAACACGTCGACCAGCACCGACCATGTGCCGGCGGCAAGGCCGGTTTCCTCGGCGAGTTCACGCTGAGCCGCCAGTACCGGCTGCTCCCCCGGCGCGTCCAGCAGGCCGGCCGGCAATTCCCACAGGCGTCGCCCGATGGGATGCCGATACTGCTCGATCATCGCCACACGATCCTGATCGTCGACGGCCAGAATCCCGACCGCGCCGTGATGCTCGATCACCTCACGCTCGGCCTTGCGACCGTTCGGCATCGCGACCTGATCGAGCCGGAGCGCGAGAATGGCACCGGAGTACGGCACCGACGAGTCGAGGGTGGTGAACTCGTGCCGGGGCTCGGTCATCCGACGGTCTCGGCAGTGGCGTCCGATTCCTCCGCCGCCACGGTGTCACCGTGAATGTCGACCGGCAGCCGCTCTGCAGCCTTGTACTTCAATGCCGCATTGATCAACGATGCGAACAACGGGTGCGGACGAGTCGGCCGGCTCTTGAGCTCCGGATGCGCCTGCGTGGCGACGAAGAACGGGTGAACCGACGCGGGCAGTTCGACGAACTCGACCAGGTGGCCGTCCGGAGAAGTACCGCTGAACACCAAGCCGCTCTTGGCAATTCGGTCCCGATAGTCGTTGTTGACCTCGTAGCGATGACGGTGGCGCTCCGAGACGGTCTCGGTGCCGTACGACGCCGCGACCACCGAGCCCTTCTGCAGGGTCGCCGGGTAGGCACCGAGGCGCATCGTGCCGCCGAGATCGGCGTCACCGGCGACGGCGTCTTCCTGATCGGCCATCGTGGAGATCACCGGATCCTTGGTGTCCGGGTCGAACTCGGCGGAATTGGCATCGGTCAGACCGACCGAACGAGCCGCCTCGATGACCACACACTGCAACCCGAGGCACAACCCCAGCAACGGAATCTTGCGTGTACGCGCAAACTCGATGGCCCCGAGCTTGCCCTCGATACCGCGGATGCCGAAGCCACCGGGAATGAGCACGGCATCGACGTCGCCCAACGCGGCCTGCGCCCCCGCAGGCGTCGAGCACTCGTCGGATGGAACCCACTTGATCTCGACCTTCGCGCGATGGGCGAAGCCACCGGCACGCAGCGCCTCGGTGACCGAGAGGTACGCGTCGGGCAGGTCCACGTACTTGCCGACCAAGCCGACGCGCACGGTTTCGCGCGGCTGGTGGACGCGTTCGAGCAGTCCACCCCAGATGGTCCAGTCGACATCGCGGAACGGGAGACCGAGCTGACGGACGACGTACGCGTCCAGGCCTTCCTTGTGCAGCACTTTGGGAATGTCGTAGATCGACGGCGCGTCGGGCGTGGAGATGCAGCCGTCGACGTCGACGTCGCACATGAGCGCGATCTTGTTCTTGAGCCCCGGCGGCACGTCGCGATCGCAACGCAGGATCAACGCGTCGGGCTGGATACCGATGCTGCGCAGTGCTGCGACGGAGTGCTGGGTGGGCTTGGTCTTGAGTTCACCGGACGGAGCCAGGAACGGAACCAACGACACGTGCAGGAAGAACACGTTGTTGCGGCCAACGTCGTGGCGCACCTGACGCGCTGCTTCGAGGAACGGCTGCGACTCGATATCGCCGACGGTGCCGCCGATTTCGGTGATCACGACGTCCGGCTGATGACCCTGCAGGTCCGGGCCGTTCATCGCGAGAATGCGACGCTTGATCTCGTCGGTGATGTGCGGGATCACCTGAACGGTGTCGCCCAGGTATTCACCGCGGCGTTCCTTGGCGATGACCGTCGAGTAGACCTGGCCGGTGGTGACATTGGCGAACCCGGACAGATCGCGGTCGAGGAATCGCTCGTAGTGTCCGACGTCGAGGTCGGTCTCGGAGCCGTCCTCGGTGACGAAGACCTCACCGTGCTGGAACGGGTTCATCGTGCCGGGATCGACATTGAGGTACGGATCGAGCTTCTGCATGGTCACGCGCAATCCGCGTGCGGTCAGTAGCTGGCCGAGGCTGGATGCCGTCAGGCCTTTTCCGAGTGAGGACGCGACGCCCCCACTGACGAAAATGTGCTTGGTGTCGGAACGCGACTGAAGGCGTGACAATGAGGCTCCCGTGACGAGTCTGCAGGGCTTGCTCCTATCAGGGGGCTGATAAGAGAGGTGAAGCGTGGAAATTGGGCCTGCTACCCACGGGACTTCACGGTAACACCAGTACCTACCTCACCGCCAACGACACGCTCGTTCCGACGACGATCAGCTCGCCGGCGCTCCGACGGTCACGGCGTTCGCGTTCGCTCCGGTGCCGTAACGGCCCGAGGCACCGTCCAGTTGCTCCGCCAGAGCGAGAACCGTGGTGATTCGCCCTGCTTCACGGTCGACGTTGTCGACTGTGGTGAGAGCGGACGACAGCGCCGAATCTGCTCGCACGACGGCGATGGAACCGTTGCCCTCTGCCGCGCCGGATCGGCCGGCCAGTACCGCGCCTGCACCACGTGAATCGAGAGCGCCCGCGAACCGCGCAACGATGGCACCGCGGTTGCCGTCCTCCACGTCCGAGGTGCCGGAACCGGTGACGACCACTGCCAACTGAGCGGGCGCGACGGCACCGTTGTCGTACGCGATGAAGCCGCCGCTGCGCAGTGTCTCGAGCGCCAGCGAGAGTTCCTCTGGAGTCGACTGCGGCTGGGCGGTCTCGGCGTTGAGCAGCAGAACCGAACCCAGCAGGTCTCCGGCGAGACTGCCTTGGTCCACCGCGCCGGTGCGCAACTGCACGCCGGCCGGAATGACATTGGTCAGGCGGGTACGAAGATCGTCGCCGTTCGCAGCGGAGACGAAGGAATCGGTCAGCGACACCCTGCCGGTGACGGTGGCACCCGAAGCCCCGATCGACCGCGTGACTCCGTCCACGTCACCGGGATCGGCATCCGGAGTGGTGATGACCACGACGCTGCGATCGACCAACGTGTCTCGCAACACCCGGCCCGATACCGCAGCGTCGAATCCGTCGGCCGAGTTGAGCTGCTCACCGAGCTGATTGTTGGTCGCCTGCAGATCGTCCACCTGAGTTTCGAGACCGGTCTTGTCGTCTCGGAGGCCCGATACCAGCCCGCTCGAGAGCAGACCCGAGCCGAGCACGATGCCGATGGCCAGTGCCACGAAGACCGCGGCCAGCGAAATGGCATGTTGGCGAAGCGAAATCACGAAAGCAACCCCTGGAACCACAGAGCGAACCGGTTCCACAGATCGATTGCCCAATCCAACGCTTCACCGCCGATGTTGGACACGGCCAGCGCCACGATCACGGCAACGAGCGCAGCCAGAATCAACAGCGCGATCGCACCGCCGGACACGCGGCTGCGGTAGAGCGTCGCAACAGCTTTGGCGTCGACCAGCTTGGCCCCGACCTTCAGACGCGTCATGAACGCGGCCGGATTAGTGTTGCGTCGACCGCGATCGAAGAACTCGTCCAGGCTGGCCGGGCTACCGACCGACACGATGAGTGACGCCCCGTGATGATCGGCCAACAACAGCGCGAGATCGGCAGCGGCACCGGTGGCCGGGAACGTCATGGCACCGATACCGAGATCCTGAATGCGCTCGAGTCCTTGCGCGTGGCCGTCGGAATCCGCCGGAAGCACCACCTCTGCACCGCATTTGAGCGTCTGCGCAGTGACGTCCTCGGGATCGCCGACGATCAGATCGGGGCGATGACCTGCCTTCATGGCGGTGTCGGCACCCGCGCCGACACCGATGATGACGGGCGAGTACTCCTTGATGAACGGCTTGAGGTTCTTCAGATCCTCTGCATGCCCGGGACCGTCGGCGACGATCACGACATGGCGACCCTTGAGATCGATGTCGATGTCCGGCACACCGACGCCGTCGATGAGCAGCGGACTTTCGGTTCGGATGAACTCGATCGTGTTGCCCGAGAACGCTTCCAGATGGTCGACCAGACCCGTCTTGGCCTCGATCATCTTGTCCGAGATCTCGGCTTCGCTCTGCTCGTCGCCCTTCGCGAGGCGCCGATCACCGGTGTAGACACCGCCGTCGTTGAGACGAACCTTGGTTCCGTCCTTGATCTTCTTGAAGACCTCGGTGCCGGCCGAGTCGATCAAGGTGATCCCGTTGGCCACGATGGCCTCGGGCCCCAGGTTCGGGTAGCGCCCGGAGATCGAGGGCGACGCGTTGACGACCGCGAGCACCCCTGCCTCGACGAGAGCATCAGCGGTCAGGCGGTCCAGGTCGAGCTCGTCGAGCACGACGATGTCACCGGGGCCGACCCGTTTGAGCAGCTTGGCCGTGTTGCGATCGACTCGCGCGATCCCGGTGATTCCGGGCAGCGAATCCTGACTACGTGACAGCAGAGCCGGCATCTTCATGAGGACCATGATGACCCGATCGACACGCCCGACGACGGAGGCGCGCCGAAACAACTACCACACTGATCACATCAGCACCAAAAGTTACAACGCTGCCCGATCGGCGTTTGCGGTGGCCAGCAGCTCCTCGGCGTGCGCGCGACCGGTTTCCGTGTCGTCCAGACCCGCGAGCATTCTCGCGAGCTCGACGACGCGTTCCGACGACGACAGCGTCCGAACCCCACTGTTCGCCGCGCCCTTCTTCGCATCGGTCTTGTCGACCACCAGGTGTGTGTCGGCGAATGCTGCGACCTGAGGCAAGTGGGTGACCACGATGACCTGGTGCGTGCGCGCCAACCGGCCGAGTCGACGCCCGACCTCGACGGCCGCGCGACCACCCACTCCGGCGTCGACCTCGTCGAACACCATTGTCGCGCCCTTGTCCGAGCCCGCCAGCACCACTTCGAGTGCCAACATCACCCGCGAAAGCTCACCGCCCGACGCACTCTTGCTGATCGGAAGAGCCTGGGCACCGTCGTGCGCGGACAGCCTGAACTCGACCTCGTCGACGCCACTGCTGCCCGCATGCAGTTCGGCCCCGTCCACGACGATCGGAGCCGTGTCGGACGGACCGGCGGGAAGTGCGCGAACATCGATCTGCAGCTTGGCTTTTCCCATGGCCAAACCCGCCAGCTCGACGCTGACCGCCTTCGAGAGCTTCACAGCGGCCTTGGCCCGAGCCGCACTGAGCTTCGACGCAGCTGCCGCGACGTCGACCGCAGCCGCGTCGACCTTGGCGCTCAACTCGGCGAGCGCGTCGGCCGAGGTGTCGATGTGCGAGAGCCGCTCACGGGCGTCCTCCGCCCAGGCGATGACGCCGTCGACATCGGCGGCGTACTTGCGTGTCAACGACTTCAGCTCGGCCTGCCGGTTCAGGATCAAGTCGAGCGCGCCCGGATCGGACGGCAGATCCGTCAGGTAGGAGGTGAGGTCTGCCCCGATGTCGCCCACGATCGCCATCGCGTCGTTCAGTCGCGGCAGCAGCTCGGTCAGTGCCGCGTCCTCGGCATGTTCGAGGCGAGAGCGAGCCTCGCCCAGCAGATACAGCGCGGACGCCGTGTCCGACGCCTCCTCGGTACTCCCGACGAGCGCCGCCGAGGCACCTTCCGCGGTCTCACGCAGTGAATCGAGATCCCCCAGCCGACGCACATCCTCGGCCACGGAGCGATCCTCACCCGGCTCGGGGGCCAGGGAGTCGATCTCCTGGAGGCCGAACTGCAGTCGATCGGCTTCCTGCGCCAGCTCGCGACTGCGTTCGGTCCGGTCGATCAGCTCGTTGCGCGCGTCGAGCCACGTCTTGCGCGCGGTGCGGTACTTCGAGACGAGGGACGCCACCGCATCCCCGGCGAATCTGTCCAGCGCGCCGAGTTGCTGATCGGGACGCAGCAGACGCAGCTGATCGTTCTGACCGTGCACCGTCAACAAGGAGTCGGTGAAGTTCGACAGCACCGATGCCGGCACACTGCGCCCACCGAGGTGCGCACGAGAACGACCGTCCGAGTTGACGGTACGCACGGCGATGATCGAGTTGTCCTCGTCCCGTTGACCTCCCGAGGACTCGAGCACCCTGTCGACGTCGTCGATCACCTGCTCCGACGCGGTGTCGGTACTGAATCGCCCCTCGACCACAGCACGCTGAGCGCCGAGCCGAACCCGGCCTGCGTCGGCGCGGGCACCCGACAACAGGTGCAGACTGGTGACCACCATGGTCTTTCCGGCACCCGTTTCGCCGGTGAGTACGGTCAGCCCCTCGTGAAACTGTGCGCTGGCACCGGATATGACTCCGAGGCTGTCGATCCGAATCTCTTCGAGCATCCCTACCTCGCTCTCCCCCGCCACCCGGTCACGGGCAGTTCGAATTTCTTGACCATGCGATCGGCGAACGGTGCCGAATCGAGCCGAACCCACTTGATCGGTGACGCTCCCCGAACCACCTCGACGCGAGCGCCGGCAGGCAGGCTCAATGTGCGCCTGCCATCGCAGAATACGAATCCCGCGTGACCGCCGGCATCGATCTCGATCGCAACGATCGACTCGGGACTGGTGACCAGTGGACGTGCGAACAGAGCATGTGCGTTGCTCGGAATGACCAATATCGCTTCGAGCTCGGGCCAGACCACAGGCCCTCCGGCCGAGAACGCGTAGGCCGTCGAGCCCGTAGGTGTGGAGACCAGGACGCCGTCGCATCCGAAAGCCGACACCGGTCGACCGTCGACTTCGAGGACCACCTCGAGCACTCCGAGCCGTGACCCGTTCTCGATGCTGGCCTCGTTCAGTGCCCAACCACGATCGACCACCTGGTCGCCGACGCGGATCGCAATGTCCAGTGTCATGCGTTGCTCGATGCGGTAGTCCCCGGCGATGACGCGGGCCAGGGCATCTTCGAGATGGTCGGCTTCGGCCTCCGCCAGGAACCCGACATGGCCGAGGTTGATGCCGAGCACCGGTATGGACGCTCCTCGCGCGAGTTCGGCTGCGCGCAGGAAGGTCCCGTCACCGCCGAGAACCAGGACCATTTCGCAACCGGCGGCTGCGTCCGGTCCGAACTCGACGACGTTCAGTTTCATGTCCGCGACGAACACGTGGTCGTGTTCCTCGGTGTCGGAGGCTTCGATCTTCGACGGCTCGACCTCGTCCACGAGCACGCGAAGGCAGATGCCCGCTTCGTCGAATACCTTGCCCACGCGGCGCGCGGTTTCGGCGATGTCCGGTCGACCAGGATGGGCGACGAGAAGAATCTCTCGAGTCGACTCCCGTTCCGGTGCTGCGTGGGACGGAGTCACTGTGGTCCTTCCTCGATCGCGAGCCGGACGAGTTCCGTGATGTCTGCGCGAGGCGAGTCCTCGTCTGCACCTGCCCTCAGCCACAAAAAGTACTCGACGTTGCCCGAAGGCCCCGGCAGCGGGCTCGCCGCCACCGCGCGAACACTCAGATCCAAGCCGACGGCCGCGTTCGCAACATCCTCCACTGCCTCGGCTCGCAAAGCTGGATCTCGCACCACGCCACCGGAACCCACGCGATCCTTGCCAACCTCGAACTGCGGTTTGACCATCAACACCATGTCGGTACCCGGCTTCGAGCATGCGACGAATGCGGGAAGAACCAGCTTCAACGAGATGAACGACAGATCTGCGACGATGACGTCGACAGGTCCACCGATCGTGTCGGCGTCGATCGACCGGACGTTGGTGCGGTCGATGACGTGAACGCGGTCGTCGGACTGCAGACGCCACACCAGCTGCCCGTATCCCACATCAACGGCGACCACCTCACGCACTCCTCGACTGAGAAGAACGTCGGTGAACCCGCCGGTGGATGCACCGGCGTCCAGGCAACGAGCCCGCTCGACGGTCAACCCGAGCGGCTCGAAGGCGTCGAGGGCACCGAGCAACTTGTGCGCCCCGCGGGAGGCCCACGAGATCTCGTTGTCTTCTTCGGCCACCAACAGCGGTGTGCCCGGCTCCACCGCGGTAGCGGGCTTCGAGGCCACCGTCCCGGCGATCTTCACCCGGCCCGCTTCGATCAACTCCGAAGCGTGCTCGCGAGATCGGGCGAGTCCACGACGAACCAGTTCGGCGTCGACACGTGCGCGACGAGCCATGTCAGGTCTTGTCGACGGTGTTCAGGGCACGAACGAGTACCTCGTGCGCTCGGTCGAGCAGACTCGCATCGCGTGCCAAGGCCTCGGAGTCCACGGCTTCGGATCCCTCGTCGTCCGCCGACTCGATGGTGAGCTGATTCAGCAGCGAACCGACCTCGGTGCGAATAGTGTCCGGATCTGCCGACGACTCGTCGACGACACCGCTCGGCCGGTGCTGTCCTGGTAGTGGAATAGGCGCGCTCATCGCCTCTCACGCTATCGGATGGGTCCGACGAACGCCCGATCGCCGAACCCTGCTGTCGAACGCAGCCTCAACAGCCGAGGAGCGAACGCAGATCGCCGAGTCGATCTCCCTCGAAGTGAACGTCCGAGAACGTCGAACCGGACCAGGCGACGTGCAGTGTGGCGAGCGCCCCCTCGAACGCATCCGGCACACCGTCCCCGCTGTACTGCACGGACAGCACCTCGTTCTCGATGCCGACCGTCCAACCGGTCTTGCTGCCGACGCTCGACGACATCTCGTCCTTGTTGAGGACTCCGAGATCGGGGCCGATGTGAGTGGGGCGCAAATGCCGAGGAGCGTGCAACAACTCCGCAGCGGTACTCACGCCGGTCAATACCAGCAGCGACGGCAGATCGATTTCGTTCGCTCCGGCGATGTCGGTGTCGAGTCTGTCTCCGACGACCAGTGCCGAACGTGCTCCGCTGCGCTCGATGGCGTCGTGCATGATCGGGGCGGCGGGCTTGCCTGCCACGATCGGCTCGATCTCGGTGGCGTTGCGAACCGCTGCGACCATCGAGCCGTTCCCCAGAACGAGTCCCCGCTCGGTCGGCAGGGTTGCGTCGATGTTCGTTGCCACCCACAGTGCACCTGCACGGATGGCGAGGACAGCCTCGGCAAGAATCTTCCAGCCTGTATCGACCGAATGCCCCTGCACCACCGCGACCGGATGGTCGTCGGCAGATCTGACCGGCTCGAGACCTACCTTGGTGATCTCGTTCGCCAACGCGTCGGTACCGACGACGAGCACGCGGGAACCTGGATCCAACTTGTCCGCCAACACACGGGCGCCGGCCTCGGAACTGGTGACGACGAACTCTGCCGTGGTGTCGAACCCGAGACCACGCAGATGTTCGGCAACGTCCTCGGGGGCACGACTGGCATTGTTGGTGACGAAGTACTGCTCTTCCGTACCACCCGACAACGCCTCCACTGCACCGGGAATGGGGTCCTTGCCTGCGTACACGGTGCCGTCGAGGTCGAGCAGCAGAACGTCATGGAGGTCGCGCAGCGCGGTCACTGACCGCCTCCGGACAACTCCTCGACCCGCTCTTCTGCGTCGGTCTCACCATCGACATCGGCTGCAGCGGCATTGAGGAACCACTTCACACCTTCGTCGACGCGACCTGCCGCAACCAGCGCATCTGCGTAGACGTAGAACAGGCGAGCGGCAGCCGTGCCCGAGCGCGACGCGTCGAGATCGGGGGTCTGCAGTGTGACGACGGCCTGGTCGTACTGGTTCAGATCCATTCGGGCACCTGCCACGACGATCCGAAGCTCCGACGCTTCCTCGCCGGTCAACTCACGAGCCTCGTCACTGCGACCGAGCTCGATGGCGCGCTCGGGGCGTCCGAGTCCGCGCTCGCAGTCGGCCATCACAGCGATCAGGCCCGGTCCGCCAGCCATGCGTCGGGCGGCGCGAAGCTCGGACAGCGCTTCGGCCCACTCACCGGCGTGGTACGCCGCGATACCTGCGGTTTCACGCACTACGGCGATGCGGCCGGCGCGCTGACGAGCAGCGCGCGCATGCAGCAGCGCCAACTGCGGATCGTCGTCCAGCAGCCTGCTGGTCATCACGAGGTGACGCGCGACGGCGGTTGCGTTGTTCTTGTCCAAGCTCAACAGGTCCCGACGCACCGCTGGCTCGAGCTGTCCGGCCTCGACCTCGTCGGGCAGATCCGGCTCTTCTGGACGTGGTGGTCGACGGTCGGACGGTGCGCTGTTTCCGCGACGATCGCCGGAGAACCCACCTTCACCGCCACGTCTGCGGGGAGGACCGTCCGAACGACGCGGGTCTCCGCGGCGGTCCTGAGCGCGGGGGTTGCGGTCTCGGGACTCGCTCGGGCGGTTGCCGCCGTCCCCACGGGACGGGCGACGATCGTTGTTGTCTTCCGACACGGGCGTCCTTTCGGATTTCGGTACAAACGCAAAAAGGGGACCCACCAAGTGGGTCCCCTTCTTACAACGGGTGTTCGGCGGTGTCCTACTCTCCCACACCCTGTCGAGTGCAGTACCATCGGCGCTGGAGGGCTTAGCTTCCGGGTT
>NZ_JAWLKE010000021.1:0-2745 GCF_033042225.1 Rhodococcus cercidiphylli | reverse complement strand
TACCCAAGTAGCAGCGGGCCCGTGAAATCTGCTGTGAATCTGTCGGGACCACCCGATAAGCCTGAATACTCCCTGGTGACCGATAGCGGACTAGTACCGTGAGGGAAAGGTGAAAAGTACCCCGGGAGGGGAGTGAAATAGTACCTGAAACCGTGCGCTTACAATCCGTCAAAGCTGGTGAACAGTTTACTGTTGCTGGTGATGGCGTGCCTTTTGAAGAATGAGCCTGCGAGTTAGTGGCATGTCGCGAGGTTAACCCGTGTGGGGTAGCCGTAGCGAAAGCGAGTCCGAATAGGGCGTATCCACGTGAGTGGTGTAGTGGCGTGTTCTAGACCCGAAGCGGAGTGATCTACCCATGGCCAGGTTGAAGCGACGGTAAGACGTCGTGGAGGACCGAACCCACTTAGGTTGAAAACTGAGGGGATGAGTTGTGGGTAGGGGTGAAAGGCCAATCAAACTCCGTGATAGCTGGTTCTCCCCGAAATGCATTTAGGTGCAGCGTCACGTGTTTCTCACCGGAGGTAGAGCTACTGGATGGTCTAGGGGGCCTACAAGCTTACCGAAATCAGCCAAACTCCGAATGCCGGTGAGTGAGAGCGTGGCAGTGAGACTGCGGGCGATAAGGTTCGTAGTCGAGAGGGAAACAGCCCAGATCGCCAGCTAAGGTCCCTAAGCGTGTACTAAGTGGAAAAGGATGTGGGGTCGCGAAGACAACCAGGAGGTTGGCTTAGAAGCAGCCACCCTTGAAAGAGTGCGTAATAGCTCACTGGTCAAGTGATCCTGCGCCGACAATGTAGCGGGGCTCAAGTACACCACCGAAGCTGCGGCACTCACACAATAGCCCCATGCAAGTCTGCGGATTTGTGTGCAGGTGTGTGGGTGGGTAGGGGAGCGTCGTGCAGCCATGGAAGCATCGGAGTGATCCAGGTGTGGAGGCTGCGCGAGTGAGAATGCAGGCATGAGTAGCGAAAGACGAGTGAGAAACTCGTCCGCCGAATGACCAAGGGTTCCTGGGCCAGGTTAATCCGCCCAGGGTGAGTCGGGACCTAAGACGAGGCCGACAGGCGTAGCCGATGGACAACGGGTTGATATTCCCGTACCCGTGTAACCGCGCCCATGGTGAATCAGTGACACTAACCACCCTGAATCCATATGACTTGCCGCCTTCGGGTGGCCGGCGTGTGGTGGATGCGTGGGACCTGATCTGGTAGTAGCCAAGCGATGGGGTGACGCAGGAAGGTAGCTGGGCCAGTCAGTGGTTGTACTGGTGTAAGCCTGTAGGGCGAACGGTAGGCAAATCCGCCGTTCATCGAGCCTGAGAGGTGATGCGTAGCCGATTGAGGCGAATTCAGTGATCCTATGCTGCCGAGAAAAGCCTCTAGTGAGTTGTTACACGGCCCGTACCCCAAACCGACACAGGTGGTCAGGTAGAGAATACTAAGGCGATCGAGATAACTATGGTTAAGGAACTCGGCAAAATGCCCCCGTAACTTCGGGAGAAGGGGGGCCCTGTCCGGTGATCACTCTTGCAGTGTGAGCTGGGTGGGGCCGCAGAGACCAGTGAGAAGCGACTGTTTACTAAAAACACAGGTCCGTGCGAAGTCGTAAGACGATGTATACGGACTGACGCCTGCCCGGTGCTGGAAGGTTAAGAGGACCGGTTAGCTCGTAAGAGCGAAGCTGAGAATTTAAGCCCCAGTAAACGGCGGTGGTAACTATAACCATCCTAAGGTAGCGAAATTCCTTGTCGGGTAAGTTCCGACCTGCACGAATGGCGTAACGACTTCTCAGCTGTCTCAACCATAGACTCGGCGAAATTGCATTACGAGTAAAGATGCTCGTTACGCGCGGCAGGACGAAAAGACCCCGGGACCTTCACTACAGCTTGGTATTGGTGTTCGGTTCGGTTTGTGTAGGATAGGTGGGAGACTGTGAAGCGGTGACGCCAGTTACTGTGGAGTCGTTGTTGAAATACCACTCTGATCGTATTGGATACCTCAACCTCGGACCATGATCTGGTTCAGGGACAGTGCCTGGTGGGTAGTTTAACTGGGGCGGTTGCCTCCTAAAATGTAACGGAGGCGCCCAAAGGTTCCCTCAGCCTGGTTGGCAATCAGGTGTCGAGTGCAAGTGCACAAGGGAGCTTGACTGTGAGACTGACAAGTCGAGCAGGGACGAAAGTCGGGACTAGTGATCCGGCACCGGCAAGTGGAAGCGGTGTCGCTCAACGGATAAAAGGTACCCCGGGGATAACAGGCTGATCTTCCCCAAGAGTCCATATCGACGGGATGGTTTGGCACCTCGATGTCGGCTCGTCGCATCCTGGGGCTGGAGTAGGTCCCAAGGGTTGGGCTGTTCGCCCATTAAAGCGGCACGCGAGCTGGGTTTAGAACGTCGTGAGACAGTTCGGTCTCTATCCGCCGCGCGCGTAAGAAACTTGAGGAAGGCTGTCCCTAGTACGAGAGGACCGGGACGGACGAACCTCTGGTGTGCCAGTTGTTCCACCAGGAGCACCGCTGGTTGGCTACGTTCGGAAGGGATAACCGCTGAAAGCATCTAAGCGGGAAGCCTGTTCCAAGATGAGGTTTCTCACCCCCTCGAGGGGGTAAGGCCCCCGGCAGACCACCGGGTTGATAGGCCAGAACTGGAAGTCGGGTAACCGATGCAGGTGACTGGTACTAATAGGCCGAGGACTTACCACAAAGAAGCTACGCGTCCACTGTGCAATATCTGAAACAACACACG